>CAVAGB010000001.1:0-143052 GCA_963588055.1 Erysipelotrichaceae bacterium
CATCAAGCATCTCTGCGAGCTTTACGGATTCAGGATCCGCCTGAATTCCGCGCTAGGAAGAGGAAGCGAATTCGAGATCATTTTCGAAAAATAAGCCCTTTTTGCGGGCTTATTTGGATTTCATCTCGTGGATCGCTTTGCTTATCTTATCGAGGTATCTGCCTTCGTAGTCCTCTAATTTCCCTTCGTCGCAAAGTCTTGCCAAAGCGGGGTCGATCGGCAGGGAATCGAAGTAGGGGATGCCGAATTTCTTGACTTCCTCCTCGCCCTTCTTCCCGAAGGGGTAGATCTTCTCGTTGCAGTGGGGGCAATTCAAATAGGAGAGGTTCTCCACCAAGCCGAGGACGGGGATATCCATCATCGCCGCCATGCGGTAGGCCTTCTCGACGATCAAGGAGACGAGCTCCTGGGGCGAGGTGACGATGACGATGGCGTCAATCGGCAGGGATTGGAAGACGGTCAAAGGGACGTCCCCGGTTCCCGGGGGCATGTCGATATAGAGCTCGTCGATCTCTCCATAGGCGACATCGCTCCAGAATTGCTTCACTAGGCCGCTGATGACCGGCCCCCTCCAAACGACTGGGGAAGCGGGGTCGTCGGTCAGAAGGTTCAAGGAGATTGCCTTGATCCCGGTTTTGGTGATCGCGGGGTAGATCTCGGTCTCGCTGCCGCTGGCGGGCTCATGCAGCCCGAAGATCGTCGGAATGCTCGGCCCGGTGACGTCGGCGTCCATGATGGCGACCTTCTTGCCATCGCGCTGCGCGTTGATCGCTAGAAGAGAGGTCGTGAGAGATTTGCCCACGCCCCCTTTGCCCGAAACGACGGCGATCACTTTCTTGACGTGGCTGTTTTTGTTCAGCTCCACGCGGAAGTCTTCTTTGCTCATTTGCTCGCTCATAGATAAGCTCCTTGTTTTTCGGGAGGTATTATATCCTTCCTCGCCCCTCGTTGCGTCGAGGACGCTTGACAAGGGGAGTATCATTCCCCCGTATGTTGGATGTCTTCGTAGACGCCTTGCTTGATTCGCTGAAGATCCTGGGGATCGTCTTCGCTTTCGAGATCCTCCTCTCCTTCTTCGAGGGCAAGATCGCCAGAGCCCTTCAAAGGAGCAGGCGCTTCGCACCGGCCCTCGGGTCTTTGTTCGGGGTCATCCCCCAGTGCGGGGTCTCCATCGTCGCGGCTGATCTCTTCGGCAAGCGCGAGCTCACTTTGGGGACGCTCGTTGCGGTGTTCCTTGCTTGCTCAGACGAAGCGCTCCCTATCCTCTTTGGCAACTTCACTTCCTCTTGGTGGCTCACTTTCCTATTGATCGGATTGAAAATACTCATCGCCGCCTCCGTCGGGTTGCTAGTCGACCTCATCTTCGTTAAGTACCGCTTCGAGCATGCTGATGAGGGGAAGGAAAAAGGCGAGGAAGAGAGCCATTACGGCTGCTGCGGGCACGAGATAGAAGGGGAGAGGGAGCCCGCTTGGAAGGAGCACATCCTCCACCCGATAATCCATTCCCTCAAGATCTTCGCTTATTGCTTCGCTGTCTCCTTCGCCTTCGGGACGCTCGTGCATTTCGTTGGAGAAGACAACATCGCTAGCTTCCTTACGAACAACCGCGCGCTTTCTCCCCTCGCCGCGGTGCTCGTCGGTCTGATTCCTAACTGCGTCTCCTCGGTCTTGCTCAGCGAGCTCTTCCTCAAAGGCGTATTGCCTTTTGGGGCGCTTCTTGCGGGGCTATTGGTCAACGCGGGCATCGGGATGTTCGTCCTCTTCCGCAAAAAAGAAAACCTGAAGCCGGCCTTGCTCACCTTCGCCATCTGCTTAGGGGCCGCCTTGGGCTTCGGGTATATCTTCCTTTACGCTTTGCCGATGTATTGAATCAAGCGATGCCTCCCCTGGTCCCGGGGGCGATCCTTCTTAACGTTTCCTCGCCGCATTCCTTTTTGACGATCTCCTCGGCGAAGGGGATGGTGAAAGCCATCGAATGGCCGGTGATGAGATCTCCATCCCTCACGGCCCCTTCATCCTGTAGATACTTGCCTTTCCCCGTCTCAAAGCCGGGGAAGCAGGTGTAACTCTTATCATCCAATAGCCCGAGCTCGCCTAGGATAGAGGGGGCGGCGCAGATCGCGTAGACTCCTTTGCCTTTCCTATGGAAGGAGAGGACGAGCTCTTTGACCTTTGAACAGGCTTTGAGATTATTCACGCCGACTTTTCCTCCTGGGAGGATCAGGAAGTCGAAATCCCCCTCATCGACTTCGCTAAGCAGGCAGTTCGCCTTCACGACGAGCCCCATCGAGGTGGCGACCTCCTTGCTTGAGGAGATGGACGCCAAAACGCAGTCTATCTCGTGCGTTCTGCTGAGGATATCGTGGGTGGCGATTGCCTCGGTCTCCTCGAAGCCGTCCGCTAATAGCAACAAACCTTTCTTCATTTTCGTTTGCCTCCATATATCATTATAGGGTCGAAAGGGGAACCCATGGGCGAGGAAAAGAAGAAGGAAAAACCGCAGTCAAGCGGGAGCTATCGAAAGAAAAACCGCACGGGCGAGGACATCGACATGCTCAATGAGCGCTACACCGATCCCGAATCCGGCGGATTTGGCTCCTATCGATACAAAGACCACATCGACGGGGCCTGAGGCGGGATCCCCGCCTTTTCTTTTGCCTAGATGTTCTTGTTCACGACGCTAAGGACGCCTTCAATGAGCTTTTCATCCTCTTCAAGCGAGCAGTCGCTTTCTAAAGGCAGATGGATCAGCATGGAGGGGATGCCTGCGCTCAAGGCCAGGTAATAGGCCTCGTTGCAGAAGAAGCGCCCGCCGTCGACGGAGACGGAGTTCTCGATTTCCTCCGCCATCAGGAACTGGCTGAAACGCGAAAGGTCGAAGGGGCAGGCGAGGGATTTGGGCCCATCGGGGAGAATCGCTTCGCCCGATTTGAAGCTGCCATCCCCATCTTCGCAAGGCGCGCTCATCTCGTTGTAGGCGTATTGCTCCAAAACGGGGGAGCGATGGAAGGGGGAGAGGTTCGTGATGAGGACGAAGGAGGGCTTAATCTCTTCGATGGCTTTGCATAAATCCGAATTCGTCTTCGCATAGCTCGCCTCGAGTAGGAGCGTCTCAACGTCTTCCTTTCCTTTAAAAAGGGAAAGAATCCTTTCGGAAGGGTTGGAGTCGTGTCCGGCGTATTTTCTGAATCCGACGAGCAGGGTTTTCATATGCAGTTACCTCCTTGGGCTTGGCTCAAGCTTCGCGCCTGCGCTTATTTTAATGTTTGAATCGCTTGGCGTTAACCTTAGGCGAAAAAAGGAAATCGCGTTGTTTTCCATCAAGTTCTCGTAAAGGGCCTTATTCAGCCTCGAGCGGTTCGCGAAATAATCCTGATACATGGGGTTGGCTAGGGTATCCGCCCCGTCGATCGGGTTGTCGGTCCCGAACATCACGCGGTCGCTTCCTATTTTTCTAAGCACCTTCGCGGCGACCTTCATGGGGACCCAGGCGGTGTCGCCGTAGATATTGGGGGCGCTAGAAAGGGCGGCGATCCCTTTGCTGTTGTCGCTGCAAAGCTGCAGATGGGCGGCCACGAAGCGGAGATTGGGGTGCTTTTTGGCGGCTTCGACGAGATGGGAGATGTCGCTCCATTCGTCTTCCGCTGTGTGGACGATGATTGGGAAGCCCTCTTCCTCGGCCCATCTTAACCAAGGCTCCAATAAAGGGGAGCTGATGGGCGTCTGCTCGCAGTAGGGGTGGAACTTGAGGGCGTAGATGAACCGGCGGTTCTTCCTCACGCATTCCTTCAGCTCTTCCGAAGGCCCGCTTTCCTTCACTGGCCTAATCCAAATGGCGGCCCCGAGCTTGCTTGGGTTCCTTTTCACGAAGGCGAGTACCTGATTCAGGCACTTGAGGGTGGTGGTGTTCTTGGCTTTGGGGGAGACCCCGCTAGCGTATTCGGCGGCGTCGCAGTTGGAGATGAGGGAGAAGGCGATGCCGTATCTTTTCATGGAGAGGAGGATCTCCTCCTCGCTTTGCCTTAGGGTCGGCTTGGAATAGATATGGGCGTGCGCATCGATGATTTGCATGGCAATATCGTAGGTCCGAATCGAGTTTCATAAAAGGCTTGCGCCTCAAAAAGAGGTGTGTAAAATATGGCTTGCGCCTTGGGGTGTAGCCAAGTGGTAAGGCATAGGTCTCTGAAACCTAGATGCGCTGGTCCGATCCCAGCCACCCCAGCCAAGTTGCGATTCTCCGCCTTCGGGCGGTTTTCTTTTGCAAAAGAAAGGCGCCTTAGAAGGCGCCAAAGGATCAGGCTTTGAGGATCTCCACGACGAGCTCGATCATCTTGTGGAACTCGTTGATGGAGAGGTATTCGTAGCGGCCGTGGTAGTTGTAGGCCCCGGTGCCGATGTTCGGACAGGGGACGCCGAGGAAGGAGAAGGTCGCCCCGTCGGTCCCTCCTCTTATCGGATGGGTGGTGGGCTCGACGCCTAGCCTCTTATAGGCTTTGACCGCCCTTTCATAGGCTTCCGGATGCTTGTCGAGGACTTCCTTCATGTTGCGATAATCGTCGCCGATTTCTAGCGAAATCTTCGCAGAAGGGTATTTTTCTTTGAGTTTTGCGGCGATTTCGCGGAAATCCTTTTTCTGCTCTTCGAGTTTCTTCGCGTCATGGTTGCGCAGGATGTAGCTTAGCGAAGCGCGATCGACGTTTCCGCTCATCGAGACGAGGTGATTGAAGCCTTCGTGGCCTTCGGTGTATTGCGGGCGGACTTTTTCGGGCAGCGCCATATCGAATTCGCAGGCCACGGAGGCGGCGTTTACCATCTTTCCCTTCGCGTCCCCCGGATGGACGGAGACGCCCTCAATGGTGACTTCGGCATGGGCGGCGTTGAAGGTCTCTATCTCGATGTCGCCATAGTAGGACCCGTCGACGGTGTAGGCGTATTTGGCGCCCCATTTCTTGATGTCGACGTGTTCGCTGCCTCTGCCGATCTCCTCATCGGGGGTGAAGAGGAGACAGACGGGGTGGTGCTTGATCTCGGGGTGATGGACGAGGTAATCCATCGCGGCGAGGATAATCGCGTCCCCGGCTTTGTCGTCCCCGCCCAGCAACGTGGTGCCGTCGGTGACCACGAGGTCGTCGCCGATATGCATGGATAGGCTAGGGAATTGCTTCGGGGACATCGAATATTGGTCGTTCAGCTTGATGATCCCTCCGTCGTAATTCTCTACGATGCGCGGCTTGACGTTGGCCCCGGTTATCTCCGAAGCGGTGTCGACGTGGGCGTTGAGCCCGATGGGGTCAAGCCCCTCTTCGCCTGGAAGATGGGCGTAAAGCCTGCCGTATTCGTCGATCTCGCCTTTGATGCCAAGCTCCTCGAGGTCCTTGAGGATCTCGCGGGAGAGGTCGAGCTCCTTCGCCTCGCTTGGGCTGGTTTCGCTCTCCTCGTTGCTTTGGGTATCGATTTTGACGTATTTCAGGAAACGTTCGAGTGCTTTATCCATATTGTCTTTCCTCTTTTCGCGAGGCATTTTACCACCCGCAAGGGAAGAGTGAAGAAAGGCGAACTTTTTAACGAAGTTTGCCTCTAGCTTTGCTAGAATCGTCCCGTGCGAAAATTCAAGGGCTCAACCGAGGCGATCCTCGCTAGAAAACTCCTCCGCCAGACCCTCTCCGGCTGGAAGCAATTCATCTCCATCATCGCCATGGGCGGCATCGCGATGACCCTTTTCGTGGGGTTGCTTTCCAACGCCGAATCGCTCTCGGAGAGGGTGAATTCCTTCTACGAGGCTGGGGATCTCCCTTCCTTATGGGTCATCACCAAGGAACACGAGACCGATCTAGGCTCCTCTTTGAAAAGCGCGGGGGTGCTGGATGAAGAGGACCGCGTCGATAGCCGCTTCCAGATCAACGCCAGATTGAATTCCCACATCGTCTATGGGGCCATCACCGCCGGGATGCCCACTTTGTCCCATCCGATTGAAGTAAGCGGGGAGCAAAGCGAGGGGGACCGCTTCTTCTATGTCGATCAAAGCCTCGCCGAGGACGCCAAAAAAAGCGGCGAGGCGATAGAGGTGGGGAAGGAATGCGCGGTCACTTACGCCTTCTCTTCCTACGTCGATAACTTCGCCACCCTCGTCGATTCGCTTTATTCCTCCAACCCGGAGTACTTCGTCTCCGCGGAGAAGAAGGAGGAATTCAAGGAGGGCGAGCTCGCGACCAAGGCCAAAGTCACCGGCATCATGACCTACCCCGAGAACGTCCAATCCTCCAAGTACTATTCCTCGACCTACCTCATGAGCAAGGCGGTCTTCTCTTCCTCCATCCACGATGGCTTAGCGGAGTATTTCACCGAGGAAGGCAGGGAAGCGGCGGAAAGCTACCTCGGGCTGAATCTAGACGAGAAAGCCACCTCGGAGAGCTTCCCGCAAGACAACGAATACCTGATCGCCCTCGCAGACAGCAGCACCTTGGACAAGAAGAAAGAGGCCATAGAGAACTACTTCGACGACCACGCCGTCTTCGGGAAGGACAACCTCTCCTCCCTGCTCGACCGCTCCTTGAATCCGTGGTCCGCCACCGTGGAGACGGAGGTCATGGAGGCGACCCAGCTCACCTTCGTCTTCCCGATCGTCTTCTTCTTGGTCGCCGTGCTCGTCATCTTGACGACTCTTTCGCAGATCATCCTCAAGGAACGGACGCAGATAGGGACGATGAAGGCTTTGGGCCTAAGCAAGGGGCAGATCTATTTCCATTACCTCTCCCTCACTTTCGCCCTCGTCCTCATCGGCAGCCTCATCGGCTTCGTCGCCGGCCCCCTCATCATCCCCTCCATCATGGCGATGAAGTACAACATCCTCTACACCCTCCCCGCCAGGAGCCTCTTCGTCTTCCCTTGGTGGCAGGCGCTAACCGCTTTCCTCGCCTTCGCTCTCGTTTCCTTGCTCGCCGCCGTCTTGGCGATCCATAAGGAGATCTCCCTCACCCCAGCCCAATCCATGAGGCAGGAGGTGGTCTCCTTCAAAAGCAAAGCCAAAGCCACCCCCAAGAAGCGCACGCCCCTCTCCCTCAGCGTCAGGATGGCCTTCCGCAACATCCGCATCAACAAGCTCAAGTCGGCGATGGTCGTGGTGGGGGTGTTCGGCTGCACGGCCCTCTTGCTATGCGGCTTCGGCATAGAGAACACCTTGGACCATGGCATCGACAACGACCTGAATCTCTTCTATAGCTCCAGCCTTAGTCTCACCTACGCCTCGCCCAGGAAAGGGGCCAGCGACCTCGCCTCCTATTTCTCTAACGGCGAAGTCAGCGACGTCGATGAGTACCATAGCGACTCCATTAACGCGACTTTTGCGGGGAAATCGATGTCGACCACCCTCCGCCTTTTCCATGACGAGCACCCTTATTTCAAGACCGAGCTCGCCGAGAAGGGCACGGTGACGATCTCCAAGAAGCTCACCGAGGAGATCGGGGTGAAGCAAGGAGATAAGATTTCCTTCGAATTCCAAAGCAAGGAGATCGAGGTGACCGTGGGCAAGGTCATCGAGGCCTTCGCGGTCAATGGGGTGTACGGCTATTTGAGCGACCCTCTTTTCGGCGTTTCCTCCCCGACCTATAACGGCGCTTGGGTGCAGGTGAAGGAAGGGGTGGCCCCAGAAGAGGTGAAGGCGGTCCTGCTAAAGGAATGCAATTACGTCTCCTCGGTGAGAACGCAGAAGGACACGACCGATCAGATCAACTCGGTCATGAACGGCATCCGCATCATGACCAACGCGGTCAAGGTGTTCGCGATCCTTCTGGCCCTCGTCGTCCTTTATAACCTCGCCCTGCTCAATTTCCGCGAGAGGAGCAGGGACATCGCGACCCTCAAAGTCCTCGGCTTCTCCAAAATCGAGATCGCCATGAGCCTCATCATGGAGACCCTCTCGCTCACCTCTTTGGGGATATTCCTCGGCTTCTTCGCCGGGTGGCCATTCATGTACGCGGTCCTTTTCGTGAACCGCGTCCCATTGGTGAAGTTCATGTACACGATCTTCCCCGTCTCTTATCTCTACGCCTTCCTCATCACCTTCGTGACTTCTTTGCTCATCAACGTCTATCTCTCCTCCCTCACGGGCCGCGTGAAAATGGTCGAGAGCCTGAAGTCGGTCGAATAAAAGAATCAGAGTATCGCGTCCAAAAGCAGGTTCAGGATGGGCTGCTCATATGCCTGCAGCGCCTCGTGCCAGGATTTGGTCTTGTCGTAAGAGAGCCCTTCAAGGCATTTGTATTCGCAGTCGGAGGAATAGAGGTATTCAAGGCTCGCGCAGGCTTCGCTTTGCCTCTTTTTGGAGAAGTAGCTGCTTGCGATGATCCCGCTCTCCTTGTCCGCGGTCTCATTGTAGAAGACGCCCGAATAATCGATGACGTCCCCGGTCTTCGAAGAGCCGTTTGGGGTGATGTGATAGACGGTCGGGACGAAGCCGCTCTCCCATCCGGCGGGGTTATCCTCGCTATAGGAGAGGCCGTATTCCTCTTTGAAATTCGTCCATTGCGCGTAGGCTTGCTTCTGGTAATCGCCGGCGTCTTCGCTGGAGGAGGGGGAATAGGTCTTCCCGTCGTCCCCTTTGACGTAGCGGATGCCCTCCACGTCGCAGTCGAGGAGGTAGAGGTAGTTCTCGGGGATCTTCGTCTCTTTGATGTGCGAGGCGAAATAGGATTTGATGTCGTTATCGACCAAGAAGGAGCAATCGGGGCAGGTGGAGCGGCTGAAGACGATCGAAAAGCCCGCAGAACCCGCGTACTTCGCGTCCAGCTGGTCTTTGCTGAGAGTGAGAAGGCGAGGCTCCTCGATGCGCGCGTTCATCCACGTGCGGAAGGCGCTGAGCTCCTTCACCCAGGAGGAATTGACGTCGCTTGTGGTGTGCTGATAGGCGATCTTGCCTTCTTTGAAGATCATGAGCGTCTCGTGGCTCTTGCTCACCTCCGCGCCGAGCTCAGAGAGCGTCTTACTGCCCTCGTCGTAGCTGATCCAAGGGAGGTAAATGTGCTTCTCCAAGAGATAGGGGGCCAGGACGTCGTTATGGAAGGAGGTCCAGCAGGAGCAGTCGAAGGCGTTCCCCAGCATCAGCACGAAATTCGCCTTCTTGCTGATGAGGTCGTTGAGCTCCCCGATGTCGATCTGCTCCATTTGGGATTTGTTCATGGCGTTGATCTTGTCGCCATCGAACCGGATTGTCCCATAGTCGAGAACCACCTTCTCGACGCTCTCGAGGGTGGGGTTGCAGGAAGAGAGGGGCAGGAGGCAGAAGCCAAACAGAATGAGGGGCAGGTTCTTCTTCATGCCGAGCATTATAGAAGCCCATCTATTTTTTGCAAAAAAACCGCGATGGAAAACGCAGAGGTTTCCGCCAAAGGAAATCGAGCGGAAAACCGCGCAAAAAACGGTTAAACAAAGTTTAAGGAAACCTCACGCCCGGTCGAAGGAAGTCCGCTTTTTCCTTCGATGAAAAACGCACGCAGGAAACCGCGGCGAAAAAAGTTGAAAATTTTTGTTGCATTTTACCCCCCTCACTCCCATTATTTCCGCGTTGGAAGAAACGGACTCCTCTTGAGCCGGTGTTCACCATCTGTATGTTGTCTTTCGCCATGGGGGCAGAGCCCTTTTCCTGGGAGGTAATGTTATGGACGGAAACGATACGATCATCTCCTTGCGCCACGTCTGCAAGGAATTCGATGGGACGAAGGTCGTTGATGACTTCAATCTCGAGGTCAAGAAAGGGGAGTTCATCACGATACTCGGCCCCTCCGGTTGCGGCAAGACCACCTCTTTGAGGATGATCGCGGGCTTTGAGATCCCCTCCAGCGGAGAGATCCTCCTCAACGAGGTCAACATCGCCCCCCTCCCCCCTTACAAGCGCCCCGTCAACACGGTTTTCCAGCACTACGCCCTCTTCCCCCATCTAGACGTCTACGACAACGTCGCCTTCGGGCTCAAGATGAAGCGCAGGTACGTGCCCGTCCTCACTAAGGAAGGCAAACAGGCGCTTGACCGCAAAGGCCAGCCCAAATTCAAGAAGAAGAGGATCCCTGCGAAGGAGATCGACGAGAAGGTCTCCAAAGCCCTCCGCATCGTCGACCTCGACGAGATGGAGGACCGCGACGTCTCCACCCTCTCCGGCGGTCAGCAGCAGAGGGTCGCCATCGCCAGGGCCATCGTCAACGAGCCGAAGGTCCTGCTCCTAGACGAGCCGCTTTCCGCCCTCGACCACAAGATGAGAAAGGACATGCAGGTAGAGCTCAAGGAGATGCATAAGAAATTGGGCATCACCTTCCTCTACGTCACCCACGACCAGGAGGAGGCCCTTTCGATGTCTGACCGCATCGTCGTCATGAAGAGGGGCGTCATCCAGCAGGTGGGCACCCCCGAGGAGATCTACAACGAGCCCGTGAACGCCTTCGTCGCGGACTTCATCGGCGAAAGCAACATCTATAACGGGACGATGGTCGGCAAGAAAAAGGTCCGCTTCATCGGGGCGAGCTGGGACTGCGTCGACGACTTCCCCTTAAACGAGAAGGTCGACATCGTCATCCGCCCAGAGGACGTCTTGATCGGCGAACCCGGCCAAGGGATAGTCGACGGGACCATTACCTCCAAGAACTTCAAGGGCGTCCATTACGAATTCATCGTGCGCGTGGGCAAGAACGAGGTCCTCTGCCGCGACACCCATGACCACGAAGTGGGGGCGGTTATCTCCATCCGCGTCGAGAAGGAGAACCTCCAGATCATGCACAAGGAGCTCACCGAGAACGAATACACCGACGCCTACATCGACGGCGATGGCAAGGTGGTCATCGGGGAGGACGCTTACGACTGCATCCTCTCTCGCCTCATCCCCGGCTCGAAGCTAAACGAGGACGGCACCGTCTACGATCCCAAGACCCAAAAGAACTATTCCTTCAAAGACGCCGACGTCGTCGCCGAGGTCGACCTCGACAAAATCGAGCTCTCCGACGATCTCTCTACCGGCGTCGCCCAGGGGCAGATCGTCGCCTCCGTCTGGATCGGCGACCATTATCAGTACATCGTCCGCACCGACGACGACGAGGATTACGTCGTCAACTCCCCCTATACCTGGAACGAGGGGGACATGGTCTCCGTCTCGATCGACAAAAAGGACATCAGGCTCCGTTTGAAGGGGAGCCTTGATTCCTACGTGGTGGAATGAAATGAGCGGCGCGAAAGTCAGACGCTTCTTCCGATTCAAGCGGAAGTACCTCAATTTCCCTTACCTCGTCTTCCTCTCCCTTTTCGTCATACTGCCGATCCTCATCATCGTGGTGTATGCCTTCACGGGGACCGACGCGAACGGGAACCTCTATTTCTCCTTCGACGCGCTTGTGAGCTTCTTCACGACGCCGACGAAGATCAACATCCTCGTCGTGTCCTTGTTCATCGGGATTCTCAACACCCTCATCTGCCTGTTGATTGGCTACCCGATCGCCTATCTGTTGGCTAATCCCAAAATCAACAAGAACTTCATGCTCGTGATGCTCTTCATCATGCCGATGTGGATCAACTTCGTCCTCCGCACCGGGGCGACGCGCGACGTCCTCTCTTTCCTTGGCATCAACGGGGGCAACCATCCTTATCTAGCGACGATGATCGGCATGGTGTATAACTACCTGCCTTTCACGATCCTTCCTTTGTATACGACGATGATCAAGCTCGACCGCTCGCAGATCGAGGCGGCGCGCGACTTGGGGGCCAACCCCTTCCAGACCTTCATCCACGCGATCCTCCCGCAGAGCGTCCCGGGCATCGTCAGCGCTTGCGAGATGGTCTTCATGCCGACGATCTCCTCTTACGTCATCTCCGACACCCTCTCGGAAGGCAAGATCACCCTCTTCGGCAACATCATCTACCTGCATTTCTCCCAGTCCCAATGGAACGAGGGCTCCTTCATGGCTTTGGTCATGCTGATCCTCGTCTTCGCCTCGATGTTCCTCAGCCGCAAATTCGGCAAGGAGAACGCAAATCCCAGAGGAGGTCAGCTATGGTAAAGCAAAGAACCATGGACGCAGCCGGGCAGACCGAACGCCGCCTGGCCCATAAGGCGAAGGCCCTCAAGATCGTCGCCCAGTTCGTGATCTGGGCCGTCCTCATCCTCCTTTACGTCCCCATCCTCACTTTGATCGCCTATTCCTTCACCGAGAGCACGAACATCGGCACCTGGATGGGCTTCAGCTTCGGGCTATACCGCGATCTTTTCCAAAGCGAAGAGATCATGACGGCTTTGGGGAACACCATCATCATCGCCCTCACCAGCTCGCTTTGCTCCGTCGTGCTTGGCACCTGCGGGGCGATAGGGGCCTTCTACTCGGGCAAGAAGATGCGCTCCTTCACCGAGTCGGTGACCGAGATCCCGGTCGCCAACGCCGAGATCGTCATCGCGATGTCTTTGACCGTCCTCTTCGTCTTCGCCGGGACCTACATCTTCAACGGAACCAACATCTTCTCCTTCTGGACCCTGCTCATCGGGCACATCATCCTCTCGCTCCCTTTCGTCTACCTCTCCGTCAAGCCGAAGCTCCAGCAGATGGACCCCGCCCTTTATGAGGCGGCTCTCGATCTAGGCTGCACCCAGCGCCAGGCCCTTTGGAAGGTGACGATGCCTGAGATCCTCCCTGGCATCCTCTCCGGCTTTCTCCTCTCCATCACCCTCTCTTTGGACGATTTCATCGTCACCGCCTTCACTAGGGGCGCAGGGCTCCTTTCCGGGGAGAAGACGATCGACACCCTCTCCACCTTGGTCCAAGCCAAGATCAAGAAAGGCCCGATCCCCCCTGAGATGAGGGCTTTGACCACGATCATCTTCCTCTTCGTCCTTCTAGTCGTCATCGCCGTCACCGTCTATCAGAACGTGTCCAAAAAGCGCACGAACAAGCACATGAAATGGAGGAAAGAGAAATGAAACGCCAGAAACTCCGCAAAACCTCGCTTTTCCTTGGCCTCTCCCTTCTTTGCCTCGCTTCTTGCTCGGGCGCGAGTGGCGATGACGCCATCAACCTCCGCGTCCTCAACTGCGAGGACTACATCGGAGACGGCGTATTAGAGGCTTTCGAGACCTGGGAAAGGGAGACCAACCACAAGAACGTCAAGGTCATCTACGACACCTTCGACACGAATGAGACCATGCTCTCATCCCTCAAGACCGGGAAATCCACCTACGACCTCATCTGCCCAAGCGACTACACCATCCAGAAGATGATGTCCTCCGGGATGCTTGAGCCCTTCGACGAGGGCAAGACGCCGAACTACTTCAAATACGTCTCGCCCTATCTGATCTCGCAACTAGAGAAGATAACCTCCGACGACGGCAGCGGAACCCAAAAGCCGATCGCCGATTACTCGCGCGGCTACATGTGGGGCACTTTGGGCGTGCTCTACAACCCCTCCAAAGTGGCTTCAGACAAAGGGCTAGACGAAGACGAGGTCAAATACGACATGGCCTCCTGGGGCTCTTTATGGGAGAGCAAATACAACCTCGAGATGTCGGTGAAGGACTCGATGAGGGACACCTATTCCGTCGGCATCATGAAGACCTACGAGGACGACATCCTCGAAGCGATGAAGGAGTCCGGCTGCTTCGACATGGATAGCCTGCAGCTGCTCGAAGGGAAATACGACGAGGCTTTGGACACCGCCGGGGACAATCCCAACGCCTATTCCCATAAGCTCTCGGAGATCTTCAACCGCTGCGACAAAGACGAGGTAGCTGAGGTCGAGAAATTCCTCATGGCGCTTAAAGCCAACGTCTTCGGCTTCGAGGTCGACTCCGGCAAAGACGACATCGTCAAAGGCCTCGTCGGCATGAACCTCGCCTGGAGCGGGGACGCGGTCTATTCGATGGATAGGGGCGATAACGAAGGAGACAACGGCAACGGCATCTCCATCTATTACAGCATCCCCAAGACCGGCGGCAACATCTGGTTCGACGGCTGGGTGATGCCCAAATCCTCTTCTTTGCATAAGGAGGAGGCGCAGGAGTTCGTCGATTTCCTGAGCCTTCCCGACATCGCCGCTTTGGGCATGGACACGATCGGCTACACCTCCTTCGTGGCGGGGGATACGATTCTGAGCCTCATCAGGCAGTGGTACGACCCAAGGACCTACCAGATGTACGTTTACCACGACGCCGAATCCTGGGAGGACAGCGATTTCGTCTACGATGAATCCGAAGACCCTGAGGCGGAAGAAGGCTATGAAGACCATGGCTCCTACTATTCCTACGGCGGAAATTCCTACGATACGGATACCGGCATCCTCCTTAAGGATGGAACGGGGATAGACGAGGAAAGCGGAGACGACCATGGGCCTTATGACATGGTCGGCTCGACTTACGAAGAGGCCGTCGTGGACGGCAAGGCCATGGCTTGGGAAGATTACCTCGAGATGGCGAATAAGAGCCTTTCTGAGGACGAGCAGCTTTCCTGGACCGTCCGCGATCTGACCTACATGTTCGAAGGGACTTTGGAGGAGGCGCCTTCTTCCCTCGGCGACACCCCCGGGACGAACCCTTATCTTTTCTACAGCGACGAGATCGAGTCCATCGAATCCCCTTATGGGGATGGCGGGACAATCGAGGCGGGGAGGCAGTTCTACGCCCAATACCCCGACAAGAACCTCATCCCGAAGCTCTCCGTGATGAAGGATTACGGCTACAACAACAAGTACGTCCTCTCAATGTGGGAGAACGTCAAAGGCAACAACCTGCCCATTTGGGGCGTCGTCGTCTTCTCGATCCTCCTCGCCGTGCTGGTGGCGGTGGTGATCTCCGGGCTCGTGGTCAAGATGCAGTATCGGAAAATCAAAATCGCGCGCAGGAAAGAGATCGCGAAAGAAGTCGAAGAGCAGAACGAGTGAGCCTTCAGAAGGAAGAGGGGAAAAGCCCGCTCCCTTTCTCCAACACCCATTTTGAAAGTAGTCCTTCCCCCCTCTTTTTGAGGGTGATATAATCCGCTTGCTGCATCCGTAGCCAAGCGGTAAGGCAAGTGACTGCAACTCACTGATCGTCGGTTCAATTCCGGCCGGATGCTCCAAAAATGTTAGTTGCTTGCCTTTGGCAAGTGGACTATAGTATGCAGGCTGTCATCGGCAGCCAATGCGCCCGTAGCTCAACTGGATAGAGTATCAGACTACGAATCTGGGGGTTGTGGGTTCGAGTCCCCCCGGGCGCACCATCGACATCAAAGGGCTGGCGGAATGCCGGCCCTTTTGCGTAGATAAGCGGGTTTTGCGGGGATTTCAGTTGACGCTTTTTGCGTTCGCTTTCTTTGACAAAAGCATTTCTTTCGCTGATTTTGAGGAAGGCGCGAAGGATGAAGCTCCCATAGCGGATGAACGAAATAGCCGTATGTAGAAAAGAGTCATTATGGTCGGCGCGCGGAAGAACCCTGCAAAGAGATGAAGAGAACCCTTGCGGCAAGGGAATCGAAGTCAAAAATGGGGCCTTTTTGGCTTTAACCACTTGATTCTTTTCGTTTGCAACCGATAGTTGCGGCGTTGAAAAGCAGAGTTTCTTGTCCGGGACTGGACGCAGCTACAATCTAAAGACGTTCAAAAAGGAGAAACGAATATGAACATCGAAATCGCAAATAGACTGGTTAACCTGAGGAAGAAGAACGGGCTCTCGCAGGAGGAGTTGGCTGCCAAACTCGGGCTTTCGCGCCAGGCCGTGTCCAAATGGGAGAGGGCGGAAGCCTCGCCCGATACCGATAACCTCATTTGCCTCGCCAAACTCTATGGCGTCTCTTTGGATGAACTGCTCAAGACCGATGACGATGTGGAAACCATCGTCAAGGAGCAGACGAAGAAAGAAGCCCCCGAAACCGACCCCCAAGAGGAGGACGAGGAAGATGAAGAAGAGAAAAACGATGAGGAAGAAGACAAAAGCAATCCCTCCTCGAAAGAATCCTTCTATATAGGATCCAAAGGGATCCACATCAAAGACGGGGATGAGGAGGTCCACATCGGGCCCCATGGGATCTACGTCCATGATAGCGATGGCTCGGAAGTCAACCTCGGCTCAGGATCAGGCTATTCCTGGCGCTGGGAGGATAAAAGCAAGATCCGCCTCGTCGAAGGCATCGTGACCGGCTCCTTGCTTTTCCTCATCACCGCCGCCTACGTCATCTGCGGCTGCTTGATTCCCGGCGTATGGGGCTGGGGCTGGGTCGCTTTCTTCGCGGTTCCTCTGGCAGCCTCGATCTTCGAGACCATCCGCAGCAGGACCTTCGCCTCTTTCTTGGGCGAGGTCGTCTTCCTTTCCTGCATCGCTTATTTCGCCATGGGCTACGCCGCTGGGCTATGGCATCCTGGCTGGGTGGTTTTCCTATCCATCCCTTTGTACGCGATCGTGGGAGGCTTGCTGGACAAATGCCTGCAGAAGTCCCCTGAAATCAAGTTCGAAGGCACGGAAAAAGGGGATGTGGTGTTCAGCCAAGACGACGAAGAAGAGAAGAAGTGAATGGAGGCCTTGGGCCTCTTTTCATTTGGAGGCGGTGAGGCGGTATTTGCTGGGGGTGAGGCCCGTCTTCTTCTTGAAGACCTTGCTGAAGTAGTTGTTGTCAGGGTAGCCAACGAGGCTAGCGACCTCGGAGATTGCGAAGGCGTTGTCGTGAAGCAATTCCTCCGCGCGCAGCATCCTTATGTCCTCCATATAGTCGCCTATCGCCTTCCCAGTTTCCTTCTTGAAGAGGTGCGAAAGGTAGAATTTGTTCACGCTGAACCGCTTCGAGAGCTCTTCCAAAGTGGTCGGCTGGTTGTAATGGACGAAGAGGTATTCGCATGCGTCCTTGACCAAGGGGCTTTCGCATTTGGTGTTAACGAGGTAATCGCGCACCTCGCCCGTGAGTTCCACGGCGAGCGCGCTAAGGCATTTGAATTGCTCGTTGGGCGAAGAGGCGAGCATAATCTGGGTGTGCTTGGAGATTATGCGGTCGATGATGGGGACGGGAAGGCCGCTTTTCTCCGCCGATTTCCTTAGCAAGGTGCGGTAAGAGGCCATGGCGGCTTGGGGGTTGGAGGTGTAGAACTTCGTGAGGTAATCCTCCTGAAAGACGGAGGAGATATTTTCCAAAGCGAGCTTTATCTCCTCCACGCGCCCATGCTCCACCTGGTAAAGCAAGTTGTTCTCGATCTCGTATTTCTCGTAGATCGCTTTCTCTGCTAGGTCGCCTTCCTGGAACTGCCTCTTCGTGATCCTCTCCTTGTTGTCCTTGAAGTGATTCACTTTCTGGTAGACGTAGGCGTGCTCGTTCTTCGCGTCGATGGCGTTGATTAGGGAGTTGAGAGTCTGCTCTATATGATAGGAATCGCGCACGGGCAAATCGAAATACTGCATCTTCAAAGATTCGAGCAAAGAGAAGGGGATGAGGTTCTGGGCGCCGATCTTGGTGATCTCTGTCTCGCTTAGGAACCTCTTGAGGTAGGGGCCCACGAAGAAGACGGCCCCTTCGAACTTGAAGATGAAGAGCCTTTCATTGAGGTTGTCGATGAGTTCGTAATAGGCGTTCTCTTCAATATCTTTAATGAAAGAGGAAAGAAATTCCTCGCTGAATTCCAAGGAGAAGCGGTGGGGGTTCTTCTCCTTCTCGAACTTATCCAAATTCCCGTCTATGATGCGGACTTCCGTGTCGATGACGCTCCTGATGAGCCTTGCTAAAAGCGCGACCATAGACGAATTATAGCAAGATAATGCTATTCAAGAGCAAAAGCGTTCTAATTGAAAGGGCTTTCCTTGTTGTAATCTCAATCCAACGAAATATTCTTTAAGGAGAATCTTATGAAAGAAGATGTTTCACAAACGCCTTATAGAAGAGCCAAGACCTGGCACGTCGCGCTCGGCAGCATGACCGGCGTGATCCAGATGGCCTTCTATGTCCTTTTAGGCTACGCGGCCTACATCGGCAACCTCGGCTACGCAATCACGACCGCGATCGTCGGCGTGCTCATCACCCTCTCGCGCGTCTTCGACAGCGTCACCGACCCGCTAATCGCCATGATCATCGAGAAGTTCAACTCGAAGTTTGGCAAGATGCGCTTCTTCCTCATCATCGGCTGGGCCCTCATGGCCATCGCGACCACCTTGCTCTGCAACGTCTTCGCCGGGAAGTTCACCTTCGCGGACGAAGCCAGGACGCTCTCCAGCCCCTTAGGCGTCACCGTCTTCATCTTGATCTACGCTCTCTACATCATCGGCTACACCTTCGCCAGCTGCACTGGCAACATGATCGGGAACATCCTCACCAACGACCCCAAGCAGCGCCCGATGCTCGGCGTTTGGCAGACCATCTACTCCTATCTCTCCCCGATGATCGTCAGCATGGTCATCATCACCGCCCTTCTCCCGAAGTTCGGCAGCCCGACGGCCGATGGCACCGATTTCCAATGGACCAATCAGGTCTTCTTCTACGCGAACTTCCTGGTCGTCGGCGTTTCCTTCATCGCCCTAATCCTCACCTGCATCGGCCTCACCCCTTACGACAAGCCCGAGAACTTCGTCGGCATCAAGAAGAACAAGGCCTCCTTCAAGGACATGTGGCTCCTGGTCAAAGAAAACAAGGAGTTCCGCAGATACATCGTCGCCGCCAGCAGCGACAAGCTCGCCCAGACCGTCTCCTCCCAGTCGGTCATCTCCACTTTGCTCTATAGCGTCCTCCTCGGCAGCATGGTCGGGTCCTCGATCGTCTCCGTCGTCGCGATGCTCCCAAGCATCGTCTTCGCCTTCCTCGGCGCGAAGCTCGCCGGCAAGCAAGGCAACCGCAAGGTCATGATCATCTGGTCGTGGATCTGCATCGCCTGGAACGTCCTCTTCTCCCTCTTCATCATGTTCGTCCCCGAGAAGAGCGCGAGCTCCTTCGGCTTCTCGCTCATCCTCTTCTTCATTTTGATGCTAGGCAACAACGCCGTCAAAATGGTCGTCAGCTCCGCCACCGGAGCCATGAGGATGGACGTCGTCGACTATGAGCTGGAAAGGTCCGGGCGCTATCTCCCCGCGACTGTCTCCGCCGCCTATTCCTTCATCGACAAGCTCATCAGCGCGCTCGCTCCGATGCTCGCTACCTTGCTGATCGGCTTCGTCGGATACACCGGGGACAAGATCCCGCAGGCTGGCGATGAGCTCACCGTTGGCATCCGCATCATCATCGTCGTCCTCTTCTGCGCTTTACCCATCATCGGCTGGCTGCTCAACATCCTCGCCATGCGCAAGTTCTCCCTCACCAAAGAGAGGATGGAGGAGATCCAAGAGAAGATCGCCGACGAGAAGAAAGCCGCCATCGCCGCTGAATCCGGCATGGCTGTTGCCCCCGCCGTCGAAAACGGGGATCCCGTCGACGCCTTGCAAGAGGAGGAGACGGAGCTAGTGAATCCCTCACCAGAGCCCGCCCCAATTGAAGAAAAGACGGAACCGAAGAAAGAAGACTAAGGAAAGGAGGGCCTGCAAGGCCCTCCCTTTTCGGAGGTGACTATGAGAAAAACAATCAATATCAATCAAGGCTGGTACTTCTCCAAGAAAATCGCTTTCCCCCAAAAAGCGAATCCTGAGGATATGGAAGCGATTTCCATCCCCCATACCTGGAACGCGATTGACGGCGCAGATGGGGGAGGGGACTATTACCGCGGCGAATGCCTCTACTACAAGAACCTAGGGAAGCTAGACGCCGAAGGCAAAGAGATCTACCTCGAGTTCAACGGGGCGAATATGCGCCTGATGGCTTTCCTCAACAACCATCTGCTCGGCCATCACGAAGGCGGATATTCGAGATTCCGCTTCAATCTAACTCCCTATATAAAGGAGGATGGGGACAATGTCCTTGTCTGCTACGTGGACAACTCTTTCTCAAGGGAAGTCTATCCTCAGCGCGCCGACTTCACTTTCTATGGCGGCATCTACCGCGATGTGAACCTCATCGAGGTGAGCCATGCCCATTTCGATTTGGATTACTTTGGCTCTAACGGCTTGAAAATAACCCCTAACGTCAACGGGGATGTGGCGGTTGAGGTCTACGCAAGCAACGCGGACAAACTCCCGGTCGAGGTGAAGATCCTTGATGAAGAAGGGAAAGAAGCCGCCTCGAAAAAGGCTTTGATTGAAGGGGGCCACGCCTCGCTTTCTCTTCACGTTGATAGCCCGGCTCTTTGGGATGGTTTGGACCGTGCCTATCTCTACAGAGCAATCGCCTCATTGCCGGAAGACGAGATCAGCGATTCCTTCGGCTTCCGCAGCTTCAGAGTCGATCCTGAGAAAGGCTTCTTCCTCAATGGCAAGCCCTATGATCTCATCGGGGTGAGCCGCCACCAGGATAGGGAAGGATATGGCTACGCCTTGAGCAAGGAGATGCACAAAGAGGACATGGACCTCATCAAGGAGATGGGCGCGACCTCGATCAGGCTCGCCCATTACCAGCATGACCAATATATCTATGAGCTCGCGGATTGCTACGGCTTCGTCCTTTGGGCGGAGATCCCCTATATCAGCGAGCATATGGAGGAAGCAAAGGGAAACGCCGAAAGCCAGCTCCGCGAGTTGATCGTGCAGAACTACAACCACCCCTCCATCTTCTTCTGGGGCCTTAGCAACGAGATCACCGTGACTAGCGGCTGCACCGAAGACATCCTCAAAACCCATGAGCATCTCAACGATCTCGCCCATTCCTTGGACGCGACCAGGCTCACCACGATGGCCCACCTTTTCATGCTGGATACTTCCTCTCCTCTGGTGAAACTCACCGACGTAAGGAGCTACAATCTCTATTTCGGCTGGTACACCGGGGAAAAGGAAGACAACGATAAATGGTTCGACAAGTTCCATAAGGAATACCCTGACCTGGCTATTGGACTAAGCGAGTTCGGCGCGGACGCGAACCCAAAATACCAGTCGAAGAACCCCGAGAAAGGGGATTATTCGGAGACCTACCAGGCCCTTTACCATGAGCATATGCTCGCGATGAGGATGGAGCGTCCCTATATTTGGGCGATGCACGTCTGGAACATGTTCGACTTCGGCGCGGACAGCCGCGACGAGGGAGGCAAGAAAGGCCTGAACCAAAAAGGGCTGGTGACCTTCGACAGGAAGATTAAGAAAGACGCCTTCTACGTCTATAAGGCCTACCTTAGCAAAGACAAGTTCGTCCATCTCTGCGGGAAACGCTACGCCGAAAGAAGTGGGGAATCCACCCTCGTCAAAGTCTATTCGAACCTCGATGAGGTATCCCTTTACGTCAACGGGACGCTCTTCGAGGCGAGGAAAGGGAAGGCCGTCTTCTCCTTCGAGGTGCCTTTGAAAGACGATCTCCACATCAAGGCCGTCTCGGGGGATTTCTCCGATGATATGGTCATCAGGAAAGTCGCGGAGGAGAATAAGGATTACATGGCCGAAAGCAAGGCCGAGGCCGTCAATTGGTTCGATGCCTCCTCCGGGCTCGACGAGACCTGCTTCTCCATCAAAGACAAGGTCAAAGACATCAAAGCCCATCCCGTCGCCGGGCCGCTTTATGGCAAGATGATGCAGGAAGCCATGAAGAGGATGGGCGACGTCGCCAGAAACGTCGCCATCCCGAAGGAAGTCCAGGAGAGGATGGACAACATGACTTTGGAAGACAACCTCAAGATGGCTGGCCATCTCGTTAAACCTGAGATGATCAAAGCCCTTAACGAAACATTGCAGAGGATCAAGAAGTGATATGAAAACAGCGGTGCAGCAAATGATGATCGGCCCTCTATGCAAAGGCTATGAGGGCACCCTTTCCCTGCTCAAAAAGCTGAAAGAGCTGGGTTTTGCGGGGATTGAGCTCAATTCCTACATGATCCACAAGACGCCTTTCCTCGTGAGGGCGCTGACGAAGATGGCCGGCATGCCTAGCGGCAACGCGGGGAAGCTCGACTGGCATAAGCTCATCGAGGAGTCGGGCTTGGAAGTCGCTAGCCTCCATACCGATCTGGGCTCATTGGAGAGGGAATGCGAGTTGGTCTGCGAGGAAGCGAAGTCCTTCCATACGAAGTATCTAGTCATCACGGGCATGTACCGTTTTGACTATTCTTCTCCTGCTGAACTAGAAAAGCTGGTCGCTAGGCTCAATGCGGCCGGGGAGAAAGTCGCCTCCTCTGGGCTCGCTCTCCTTTACCATAACCACAACGTCGAGTTCAAACGCCTCCCCACGGGCGAGCTCGTCTACGACTATCTCGTCGAGCACCTTGATGAGCGCTACGTCAACTTCGAGCTAGACACCTATTGGGCGAGCGAAGCCGGGGCGAATATCTATTCCCTCTCCGAGAGGCTAGGCAAAAGGATGAGGCTCCATCATATCAATGACCGCGGCTTCAAGGACAATGGGCCCTATATGACCCCCATCATGAAAAGCGATTCGATGGAGCTTGGCACCGGGGCGCTCGATCTGCCTTCCTTGCTAGAGAGCGACAAGGAGAACGGGGTCGACTACGTGGTGCTGGAGACCCACAAGAACTTCATCGACAAGTCGCGCCTGAAATCCATAGAGATCAGCGCCGATTACCTGAGGAAGAACGCCTAATGGAAGCGAACGAACTGAAAAACCATCTCATATGCCTGAAGAAGGATTACGTCGAAGGCGAGGTCTATAAGCTCAAGGAGAGCATCCTCCTCCGCGGCAAAGCCAAAACGGCGAGGCTTTTCATCACCGGCTTCGGGCTTTATGACGTCCTTCTGAATTCAGAAAAAGTGGGGGAGCAGCTCTTCAAGCCTGGCTTCACCGACTACAACAGAAGGGTCCTTTTCCAAGAATATGACGTGACCTCTTTGCTGAGCGAAGAGAACCTCCTGGAGGTCTATGTGGGGCAAGGCTGGCACTGCGGCCGGTTCTTCTGCGAGAACACCACCCAGAACTTCGGCAAGCTCCCTAGCCTTTCATATTGCCTCGAGGTCGAATACGAGGATGGGAGCAAGGAGAGCTTCTTCTCCCATGAAGGGCAGATGGCCTCCGTCAGCGAATACGACTACGCGGGCTTCTACGATGGCGAGTCCATCGACTTCTCGAAGCCCGATTTAGGGGCTTTCTGCGGGGAAATGAAGCGGATCGAGTTCCCGGAAGGCGTCGAAATCGAGAAGACTTTGACCGAGGTGAGACTCCAGGAAGAGATGGGCGCGAAATCCGTAACCAAACTCGGGGATAAGACGATCGTCGACTTCGGGCAGAATTTCGCCGGGGTGATTTCGATCAACTCCGATTTGCTTCAGAAAGGCCAGCAGATCCTCATCAGGCACGGCGAGATCTTAAGCAAAGACGGCTCCTTATATACGGCCAACCTCAGGAAGGCCAAGGCGACCCTCACCTATAAGAAAGGCGAGGAGAAGGGGTGGTACACCCCTCGCTTCACCTACATGGGCTTCCGTTACGTCGAGCTGAGCGGGATCGAGTACTCCCCCGATCTCCTCAAGGCGCATGCCATCCACACCGAGATGAAGCGCCTAGGCGAGTTCCATTGCGATAACCCCCTCGTCAATCAGCTCTATTCGAACCTCAACTGGAGCCAAAGGAGCAACTACGTCGAAGTCCCCACCGACTGCCCCCAGCGCGATGAGAGGATGGGCTACACGGGGGATGGCCACGTCTTCGCCCTCACCGGTTCCTACAACTACGACACCTTGGATTTCTGGAGGAACTTCTTCCGGGATCTCTATCTCCAGCAGCTGGACAACCCAGACGGCAACGTCTCGCCTTACCTCCCCCACCCTAATCCCCGCCCCGTCGGCTTCATCGCCATGCAAGGCTGGGGAAGCGCGGTGAGCATCATCCCCGAGGAGCTTTACCTCCAATACGGAGCGCTGGATTTCTTCAAGGAGCAATACGAGCCGATCAAAAAATACGTCGACCTAGAGATAGAGAAGGCCGGGAAGAAGAGGCTTTGGAAAGCCATCTCCCTCGGCGATTGGCTCTCCCCCAGGAAAGGCATCGCCTGGCAGGCCATGAACAACCAGCCCGCCTCCAATTCCTTCTTCGTCAACGACCTTCGCATCTTCGTCGAACTGCTGGGGCTGCTTGGGAAAAAGGAGGAGCAGAAGTCTTATGAGGCCATCCTCGAAGAGGTCAAGGAGGCCTACATCAAAGCCTTCGTGAATCAAAGAACGGGCAAAGTCAAAAAGGACTACCAAGGCAATTACGTCCTCATCCTCAAGCACGTCCTCACCGAGGACACCCCTTTGAGGAGGCTCGTCCAAAGGAGATTCGTCGAGAACGTGAGGAAGAACGGTTTGGACACCGGCTTCTTCGCCACCGAGCACCTTCTTCCGATGCTAATCGAAGCGGGCGAGCCTAAGCTAGCCTACGACGTCTTGCTCAACGAGACCTGCCCTGGCTGGATGTACCAGATCAAGAAAGGCGCCACCAGCATTTGGGAGAGATGGGATTCCCTCCAAGAGAACGGCGAGGTCAACGAAAGCAAGAACAACGGGGACAACATGGTCTCCTTCAACCATTATTCCTTCGGAGCGGTGGGGGAGTTCTATTATCAGTACATCCTCGGCATCAAGCCCCTTGAGCCTGGCTACAAGAGGATCAAGATCGCCCCTTATCCGGACGCTCGCTTAGGCGAGGTGAAGGGGAGTTACCTCTCTTCCGCCGGTCTCATCAAAGTCGCCTATTCTTACATTGGAAGTAAAACGAATTTCAGGATTGAGGTCCCTTCTCCTTCGCTCATCCTCCTCCCTAACGGGGAGAGGCACGAGGTGGAGGCGGGGACCTACGAATACTCGATCTGAGGAGGAAACATGGGAAAATACTTCTGCAACCCGCTGAACGTCCCTTACAAATACCAGTTCAACAAGGACCCCAGGAGAAGCAAGATGGCCATCTGCCGCGAGGCGGCCGACCCGACCATCGTCCTCTTCAAGGGGAAATACTACATCTTCGCGAGCATGTCATTAGGCGTCTACGTCTCAGATGACCTCGCGAATTGGGAATACAAGAAACTGCCGCTCAATTTGCCCCTTTACGACTACGCCCCAGACGTCAGGGTCAGGGGCGACTACGCCTATTTCTGCGCCTCTAGCAGGGACCACGATTGCTACCGTTTCAAGACCAAAGACATCGTCAACGGCCCTTACGAAAGGATCGAAGGCAAATCGCGCTACTGGGATCCGAACCTCTTCTTCGACGACGACGGAAAGACCTATTTCTACTGCGGCTGCACCAACGTCGACCCCATATGGGGGGTGGAGCTGGATTCGGCTACCTTCGAGGCGAAAGGAGAGAGGAAAGGCCTCATCTACGGCGATCCTTACGCGAAGGGATTCGAGAGGTTGGGCCAGGACAATTCGGTCTACCCAGCCTCGGAAGAGACGATCGAAGCCAAGTACAAAGCCTTCACGAAAAAGAGCAAGGTGCCCGCTTTCCTCATCCCCAAGAAGTATCGCGTCCTCATCAGGGGGATGTTCAAGGACACCCCTTATATCGAAGGCGCCTGGATGGACAAATTCAACGGGAGATACTATCTCCAATACGCGACCCCGGGGACGCAGTACAACACCTACTGCGACGCGGTCTACGTGAGCGATTCCCCTTTGGGAGAGTTCACCCTTCAGGAGTGCAATCCCTTCTCCTACAAGCCAGGCGGCTTCATAAACGGGGCGGGGCACGGGTCGAACCTGACCGATCTAGAAGGGTCTTTGTGGCACGTCTCCTCGATGTCGATCTCCGTGATCCACGACTTCGAGAGGCGCATCGGCCTCTTCAAGGCGGGATTGGACGAGGATGGTCAGCTATTCTGCAACCAGAACTTCGCCGATTATCCTTATGAGGTCGACGATCTGAGGAAGGACCCCTGGAGCCTCCCGAAATGGAGTCTCCTCTCCTACAAGAAGAAAGCCAAAGCCAGCTCGTTCGATGGGAACCGCGTCCCGGAGAACGCCTTCGATGAGAACATTAAGACCATCTGGCAGGCCAAGGGGAACCAAGGCGAATGGATCGAGGTGGACCTAGGCAAGGAGCTGGACGTCAGGGCCATCCAAGTCAACTTCGGGGACGGCCTCATCGAGATGGATCCCCCGGGCAAGATAAGAGGCACCACCCAGGCGAGGTACATCGAGGAACGCGATCTCTATACCCGTTATATCCTCGAAGGTTCGCTGGATGGGGAAACCTACTTCCTCATCGAAGACAAAAGCGAAGCGCAAACCGACCTCACCCACGACCTCATCGTGAGGGAAGAGGGCGTCAAAGCGCGTTACGTCAAACTCAAAATCGTCGAGGTGCCCTATGGGCAGAACCCCGCGATCTCTGGGCTAAGGGTCTTCGGCAAAGACGGCTCGATCGCCTTGCCGAAAATCCCAAGGTTCAGCGTGAAGAGGCTATCCGACATCGACGTCGAAGTCGAAATCGAGCCTCAAGAGAACACGACTGGCTTCAACGTCCTTTTCGGGACGAAACCCGAGAAGCTATACCATTCTTATATGGCCTTCGGGAACAAGGCGCGCATCGGCGCCTTGCTGAAGGGAAAGGAATACTATTTCCGAGTGGACTCGTTCAACGAGAGAGGAATCAATAAAGGAGAGACCAAACATGAGTAAATTTCTGATCGGCAGCTCGACCGCCCCCCATCAGGTCGAGGGCAACAACGTCCATAGCGATTATTGGGCGCTGGAGAACATGACCTACACGGATTTCTGCGAGAAATCGCTGGACGCCGTGAACCATTACGCTCTTTACAAAGAGGACATCAAGATGATGAAAGAGGCAGGGCTTAACGCCTACCGCTTCGGCATCGAATGGGCGCGCATCGAGCCCAAAAAAGGCGAATTCGACGAGAAGGAGATCGCCCATTACAAAGACGTCCTGGAGGAATGCTTGAAGAACGGGATAGAGCCCGTGGTGACCCTCATGCATTTCACCAGCCCCAAATGGCTCATCGACGAGGGCGGCTGGGAGAATCCCCAAGTGGTTTTCTACTTCAAGCGCTACGTAAAGAAAGTCGTCTCCGCGCTAGGGAAATACATGAGCTACGTCTGCACGATCAACGAGGCCAACATGGGCGTTCAAGTCTCTAGGCTTGAGGAACGCTACAAAAAGCAGTTCATGGCCGCCAAGAGCAGCAAGAGCCAAGAGGGCAGCGTCCAGATCGGCATGAACTTCGACAAGATCATGGCCAACATGCAGAAGAAGGCAATGGAAAGCGCCCAGATATTCGGCACGCCGAAGCCAGAGACCTTCGTCTCCGCCCGCACCACCGAGGGGGATCTCCTCGTCTGCAAAGCCCATTTGGCCGCCAGAGAAGCCATCAAGAAGCTCTATCCGAACATCAAAGTCGGAATCACCCTCTCCCTGCACGACATCCAATCCGTTTCAGGAGGTGAGGCGAACGCGAAGAAGGAATGGGACGATGAGCTCGAACACTACATCCCTTTCATCGAGGGCGACGATTTCTTCGGGCTGCAGAACTACTCGCGCTCGCTCTTCGGGGAAGAGGGACTATTGCCCAACCCCGCGGGGGCGAAGCTCACTCAAATGGGCTATGAGAATTACCCGGAGGCACTAGGCCACGTCATAACCAGGGTCTACGACGAACTGCATAAGCCGATTCTCGTCACCGAGAACGGCATCGCGACCGCCAATGACGAGGAGAGGTGCGAGTTCATTAAGAAGGCTCTTTCCGGGCTCGAAGAGGCCCAAGGCAAAGGCGCTGAGGTCTTAGGTTATCTCCATTGGTCATTCTGCGACAACTTCGAATGGCAGAAGGGGTTCTCGATGCAATTCGGCCTCGTCTCCGTGGATAGGAAAGACAACTTCAAGCGGACCAAAAAGCCTAGTTTGGATTTGCTTGGGAGCTATGCGAAGCAGTTCAACTGAGATGAGGACCTCCTCTCTAAACTAAAGATAACCCTGCAAAAAGCCGATATCCTTAGCTTCTGCAGGGTTTTTAGTTGGGCTTCTTTGTGCATGTTTGTGCATATTCAATAATTTTGTGTATGTTTGTGTATGTTTGGCTGTTTGAAGATAAGATTGCGCGATGGCCGAGCTCACGGGCGAACTTGGATTCCTCTTTTTGTTTCTATGGAACGCGTTAAGGTCTAAAATCCCCGCGAACATGAAAAAAAGCAAAGCCTTGAATCTCACTTCCGAACGCAGGATCGAACTGCTCGGCCATTACTTCCAAATCGACCAGGAGAAGCGTTTGGTATACGTCAAACTTCGCTACGAGAAAGCCTCCGACATGCTTGAGGACAGCTTCGGCGAAGAAGGATGCGGGATGTTCAAGAACTCCGTTCTAGAGAGTATGGCCCAAATTTACGGCAACATACCGGTGGAATACCGCGCGGAGATTGAACTTTACGTGGGGGATTACGAGGGATACGATCCCAAGGTGATCCTTACCCGCTTCAACGAGGCGCTTGAGCTCAACAACTACCAAAGCCAAAGGGACAAGAAGAGGAGGTGGCTCCGCGCTTCTTTGCTCGTTCTCGCCGGCGTGGCCATCCTGGCCCTTATGGGCATCGGGGTCTCCCAGCATTGGTTTGGATCGGAAGGAAGCGAGAAATCCTCCATCCTCACCGAGATCTTGGACATCGCCGGATGGGTCTTCATTTGGGAAGCCGTGACCGTGTGCTTCCTGCAGCCTAGCGCCTATGGCGTCTTGGGCGTGAAGATCCTCTCCAGGACGAGCGGCATCCGCCTCTACAAGAAAGGCGAAAGCGAGATCCTCGCCGAGGAAAACGGCGCGGCGATCGTCGCCAAATGGGAGGAGGAAGGCAAGCTGGAGAAAAGCGGCAAGCTTTCGTTGCTCTTATCTTCGTCCGCGTTCCTCGCGATGGGCTTCGCCTCTTTCTTCACGACCCTTTTCTCCTTGGGGGGCTATTCCGCGAGCGACTGGGAGTTCTGGATGATGCTCATCGGCGTCCTCATCGTCCTCACTTTGGACATATTGGGCGGCATCGGAGGGCTCTCTCGCTACCTTGGAAGAGGCCCTTTGAAGAACTTCGTCTTCGTGCTGGCCGCCTTCAACATCATCCAGCTCATCGTCACGATCGTCGGCTCCATCCAGTACCAGACCTGGCATTTCACCTTCTCCGCCATCGCGACCTTCATCCTGCAGATCGGCTACGTCTATGGGGTGGTGATCGACATTCTGAAGAGCAAGAAGCCGCTTAAGGAATCGAAATAGGCGGCTTTTGCGTTCTTTTTGATTGATTCGTCCAACCAAGAGGAAACCGATTCTTGCAACTTGTCCCACGCGCGAGCAAAATAGGACGCGCTCGGGACGTAGCGTAGCTTGGTTATCGCGTCTGCTTTGGGAGCAGAAGACCACCGGTTCGAATCCGGTCGTCCCGACCATTTGGAACGATCCCAGCCTCCCTTGGCTGGGTTTTTATTGCAAAGAAGCAGCGGATGAACTTGCGATTCTCCGCTCGGCTCGCGTGATGCCAGAACGCTTTGAGACGCGAGCCTTCGGAGAATGCCGACGCTTAAACGCTCACTAAAACGATGAGAAGTTTTTACGGTCGTTTCCTTTCGGTTGGCTTTCCTCGCTTCCGCTTTAAATTGGGTTAGCGGCTTTTACCGAGATATTTTTTTGATGCTTCTATAACTTTGGGATCTCGCCAAAACTGATAATAAGGGTCTTTCACCAGGTCTATTTTCAAGGCTTCGTTTGCAAAATCGTCAAACTCTCCTCCGCATTCGTCCCAACGCTTTTCAAGATCGACCTTCGAAAGGATATAGCCTAGCAGGTCGTAAGCGTCGTAGCCAGATGGGATGGTAAAGGAAAGGCCAACGTGCCTAATGAAGAGGTAGACGAAATTGATGACGGAGTCTTCCGTTTTGCACTCGTTTTTTAGAAAACGATCGAAAAAGTAGAACACATCGTTCCAATCGTTGTCCCTTAGAATTTCTTCCGCGAGTCCGTCCGTCTCCTCTTTGCTTTTGTCATCCAAGGACAAAAAGTTCTCTGGAAATAGTCTCTTGCAAATTTCATCGTTGATTTTAATCATTTTTTCTTTCCTCCTTTAAACAAATAATCGGGTAATCTTCCAAAAGCTTCTCGTGCAACTTTAATTGACTTGATGTTGGGTTTGAAGTGCCCGCTCATGTGGTCGTATCCCGCAATCTTTCCTTTCTCAACACGAAGGATTCCGGCCATCTGCACGCGAGGGTTTTCTCCGCCTATTAATGTTGGATGCGGCGTGGCTTTCCCATTCCAGCCATTGCCGTTTCGCTCCCCGATGATGATGTTTCCTTGAAGGTCAACAACATAGGTATAACTTTTGCTTTTGTCTTTGGAGAATAAATATTCTCCACGTATGAAGCTATCAATGGTTCCTGCTGTAGGGTTTTTATCGTAAGTTCCGTTGTAAACACCTCTTTTGATGTCATACTCTTTCATTTCCGGGGTCACGCCATAATCTTTGGCGTAAGGTTGCGACTCTTCTTTGGTGCCGCTGTAGCTGCTCGAACTTCCGCTTCCCATTTCACCTACCCCCTTTCATTTTGGTGATGTAGGCTTCGTAATGAACGAATCTTGTTTCGGAAGCCAAATCGGCGAACACTTCATCAGGCATGGATCCGTGAACGAGAACAATTTGAGGTCGAAGCGTTTTGAGCATTGTCTCAAGGCCCAGCCTGAAGTAATACTTATTCTCTTCGCCCCTTATGCAACCATGGGTGCTTATGCAGACGATGTCATGTGAAGGCAAGGCGTCGAAGCAAAATTCAAAGCTTCTTTCGTCACCCCATCTGACGTTTGGGATGACGTATAGTCCGTTTTCCTGCAGATAGTAAGCGATTGCCCTGTTCATGTAGGTATTTGCTATTTGCAGGCACAGCGGCATGTCCCTATAAAGTGAGCAGTCGGGCGATATCACGCATTGAAATTGCGAGAGTTCGGGCAGATACCTGCTCGTTGCCGTCAAGACCTGCCTGAACCTTAGGTCATGCATGTAGAAGTCGACCGCAAGGCATCTGTCTTTAACCACGTTCCTTTTGTCAAAGGGAATCATGTCCTTTGGGACGAGGAGCTCGTCGTGCCTTTCAAGCATGGGAAACTGATATTTCCCGACGAACGTAGCGCCTTTGACAAGGTAAGGCGCAAAACCATCATCAACGATTGTTTTTCTCATTTTAACCTCCTGAAGAATCGGAACGCGTTGATTACGTTCGCGCCCCATTTTATAGGAGGGTTCAAAACGCTCGTATTTTGCCGAAATACATCGACGATGGCGAACAATTGGGCTTTTTTCGGCGTGATTAGTCGTTTAAGAGCGGCTTATGTATTTTCATAAAATAAATTTCATTTTGCTTTCTTTGTTAAACACCTCTTTTCCCAAAGCTCTAAGCAATTCGTTGGCTACCTGTGCTTCGACCTTCGATTCCAAAAGGAAGGCATAAAGCACATCCTCCTCAACGTATTTGGACAAAGCCGTGCCGTTTAGAGCCAGCAGATAATTCCTTTCTGGGCCCGGGAGCTTGAGCCCAATCAACAATTGGACCATGGTTTTCTTCGCCATGTGGGGCCTTTGGCCGTTCTTGATTTTGCTGAAGAGGTCTCTGCTCAGGAGGGTTTCGGCATTAAACTGGCTGTAATCCCATCCTCTCTCTTTGAACAACTTGGTCAGACATTCATCGAGAGAAGGAGGGCTGCCGTTTTGGAATTCGCTTTGGATGATCTTCATCTTGGAAAGGTAGCTTTCGTATTCGAGATTCTCGTCATCGTTAAAGGGAGTCACGGCGATTCCGATGATGCGTCTCTCCTTGAATGCGTCTTCAAATTTCAATGGTTTGCCATCTTTCGTTGCAAAGGATCCATCTGAGTAAGAGACGAAACCAGATGAGATCATTTTGCGGAAAGACTCGTCGTTCTTATAAAGCTCGAAAGCGTCTTTCAGCGAGACTTCCGTTTTGCTGTCTTGCTCTTTCAATTCCCTAAGCAGCCTCTGGTCCGGATAATCCATCAATCTTTCGATTTCTTCGGCTTTGGCGTTCCTCTTGGCGTTTTCTATGCGCTCATCAATGAATTCGGCTTGCGCGATGGATCCTCGATGCAAGAAGGCCCTTTTGAGCGACTCCAAACCGTTGATTTCCGACGCGTAGTGTTTTTTGGAGTCGTCGTACCAGCAAACTTTGCTTTTGAGAGCTCTTTCCAACACCTCTTTGCATTTCCCTTTTTGGTAGTATTCAATGATGATTTGGTTCTTATACGGATTGCCGACTTGCCCCAAATAGCTGAACAACGTCAGCATTTTCTTGTCGTCCTTGTATCCCCGTTCGATATATGAGCTAATCCAATTAGACAACGTTTCCTTATCGATGTTGTCGGCCATCAGAATCTGCAATTTGACGGAGTGGAAATAGTCCGATTGCTTGTCTAAACATGTCTTCATGCATGCATCCATGAAAGCGGAGCAACAAGACTCGCTCAGTATGAAATTTTCCGCGCTTTCATAGTCAACTTTCCCTTCCACGAAATTCTTGGCGACGGTTTTGATGTAGTTTGGCTTTGCTGAAAGCAATTCTTTGAGCCTCTGGCTTCCATAATCAGTTTCGCCGCTGTCAATCAGAAAACCATATACTTCCGCCGCCAAATTCTGATTTAACTCGAGCAGTTCCTTAAACGCTCCGTTTTTGAAGAAGAAAGGGGAAAGGTAATTAGCGGCTATTTTGGAGTTGTATTTGCGTTTTCTGAAAAGGATTTCCACCAATTCGATGTAACTGATTCCGGATTTTTCTGAGATTTTCCTTAAGTTCAATACGCTCCTTGTCCATGATGTCGTGGTGCTCTTGTCCACTTTGGATTTGACCCAATTGGCGAAACCAAAAGTATCGGGACAGTCCGTTTTGCTGAGATTTTCGTAGAAGAAATAGGAATATTGATCCCTAACATCTTTTTTCTCTATTTCGTTAATCAGCGTATAGAGTTTGGCTTTTCCGCATAGATCAGCAAACCGGTCGACTACGTAGCCGGGGTTTATGCTGGTGCTCGAAAAGAAAGAAAACCAATCGGGGCAGCTCTCCTTTATATTTGGCACCAAAGCGGAGAGGAATTTTCTTTCTTCGTTTAGAAAATATAGGTCTAGGAAAACTTTACATCCTTGGAGAAGCACCAAAAGCGAGTTTTCGTTTGCTTGGAAATATGCGGAAACGGCCTCGCTGTACTTCTTCTCAGCTTCGTCATAGTTTCCATTGGGCATGCCCGCTTCCAAAAGAATGTGGAAAAAGCCCAAATACTTTTGCTCGTTTTCGAAACCGAGTTCGTTGGCTTCGCGACCAAATTTTGTGATAAGAACCGCTTTGACCATTTGTTCTTTCTCTGATTCGCCCAAATGGCGGCCTATTGCGGCCATATCGTTTTTTATGATTTCCTCACAGCCTTTGACTTGCGAATGCTTTGCAAAATCGATGACGGCGTCAATCGCTCCTGTGCAGTCGACGTCGAACAAAAAATCCCAGCACGCGGTCCGGAAGGGCAAAATATTCGGGATTTCATCATTTATGACGATAGACCCGTATTTCAATTCATTCCGGCCGCTCCATTCCGAAAAATCTATCCGAAATTTCAGATAGGAGGAAACTAAACCGACGAACCTCTCGCGAGAGGCTTTTCTTTCTCTGACACAAGCGATGAAGTCCATGACGTATCTGAACTTCGCATTTACGTGCCATTCGTCAAGGGTATACGCGCCGCTTATTGCCTTGAGCACCTCTTCGGATTTGCTCTTAGCTTTTTCTAGCAGCTTTATTGCGCCTTTCATCGCGATCTGGGAATAGTCGGTAAGAGCTAAGTTCGCGAATATCCTCAGCAGCCATTGTGCGTCTTTGATCTCAGCGTAGTTTTCGACCCCGTCGTTGAAATCGGAGGCAACGTAAGCGGGAGCTACTTGCGCAAATGCTGCTTCAATCTCATGCTTCGTCTCCAAATCCCCACTTAAAGCATCGCACGCCGCGATAACCTGATCCCTTATGTAGGAGAGCGTATCCGCGCTGAAATAGACGTGAAGAATCGTCTTGGCGGATTCGACGATTTGCTTCCTGTAGTATTTGAATCCGATCGCGAGAAGGTCGCTTATTTTCGCGAGCCTTTTTTCTATCAGCGTGTAATTTAGCATATAGTCCGCAAAACATTGATCCGAAATTCGTATGACGCCTTTGTAATCATCGGCGATTTCCGCGTTGACCAGGAGATTGGCGTTTTCGATGAACCTTTGCTTGCTCATCCCCAGTTTTTGAAGTACTGGGGCGATGTAAAAAAGCTGATCCAGATAGACGCATCTGAAAAAGGCTATCAACCCAGCCGTGGCGGTTAAATCATCTGACTTTTCTATCTTTGAAATTTCGTTTTTGTAAAAACGGTTAAGAACGTCTTTCTGATCAAAAAGCGAGGAGAACCCGTTTCTATCTTTAAGAGCACCATCGGCGGCTAGGAAAGCGACCCTTATGTTTCCCTTCGCAATTTCGGCAATTTGGTCCAACCATTTTTCGTTTTGTATCGGGGTGTTTGCCGATATCGCCTCCTTCACGGATTTGTTCTCTAGCGGCTTCACCTCGTAAAATCTGATTGCGAGGTGGTCCCCTTCATTAAAGCATTCTTTCAAATAATCCCTTACTGTGAATACGACTTTGATGTTTTCTGCGTTCTTGTATTTCAAGAAATCCACCAGCTCAGTTAGCTTGGAGTATTTATTGGCGTCATCGACGAAAATAACATATTGGTTTTGTTCGTTGATTGAGGCTTCTAAATCTGCAATGTAATCGCTGAAACTTTTTGTGCACAGGACGATTGTGCCTGCGGCTGAAAGACAATAGTGTTCAATGGCCGCGACTGCGAGCCTGCTTTTTCCAACTCCGGATGGACCGGTGATTACAAGAAGGTCGCATTGGCGAATTTCGTTGCACAGCTCGCTAACTTCCTTATCCCTTCCGACAAGCGTGGTCGTCAGAGATTCGCTGATGCCGTTTCTATGCTTTTTGAAATTGTTTAAATCATCAACTCCCAACGGCGTCCAACCTCTCTTTCCAAGAGATTATAACACGCTTGTTAGGCTGACTTTGGCCTTAATGGTCGCGTCGTTTGGCGTGAACGCGCGAATCGTTCAATAGATGGGGCCCAGAGTGCTGCAAAATGAAATTCCGAACGTAACTGTCTGGCCGATTTACGTAGAGGAGATGCTTTTGCAAAAGTTCAAATGGAGAATGCCCCTATTCAAAAATGGCGCGTGTTGCAAACCGGTCTTTAAACTTGACTTAAAGCCAGCTTTAAGTTTTATGTTATCCCCGGAGGCAAAAAAATGAACGCGTTGATCGTCTACTTCAGCTATTCCGGGAACACCAGGAAACTCGTCAAAGGAATCGAAGATAAATTCCATCTCCCCATCGTTGAGATCGAAAGGGAAACCCCTTATTCCCCGGACTACGACACCTGCGCCTACAAAGAGGCGAAAGAGGAGTGGGAGGGGAGGCTTTGCCCGAAGATAAAGAGAATCGACCTCGATGGATCTTCCTTCGGCAAAGTCTTACTTTTCTACCCCATCTGGTGGTACACCCACCCGATGGTCGTCGAAAGCTTCGCGAAGACCTATCTTAAGGATTACGAAGGGGAGGTCTACCTCTTCGCGAACAGCTACACGAACGACCCCTCCTACATGAAGAATACCTTGAAGGATCTGAATGGCCTTGGGATGGGCGTCGAATTCAAGGAGGGTCTCTTCAACAAGGGCCTTGAGGAGCATCTATCCTTCATTGGCAAGCTGCTCGGGTGAAGCTTATGGAATGCAGCATCGGCGAAGCGGCGAAGAGGATCGGGGTCGCCCCCTCGACCCTCCGCTATTACGACAAGGAAGGATTGCTCCCCGAGGCGAAGAGGACGAGCGGGGGCGTCCGCTCCTTCTCCGAGGCGGATTTCCGCTGGCTCTCCCTCATCGAGTGCATGAAGAAGGCGGGGATGTCCATCCTCGAGATCAAGAAATACCTCTCCTTGATGAAAGAAGGGGACGCGACCATCCAAGAGAGACTCTCGCTCTTCGAGAACAGGAAGGCGGAGCTCGAAAGGCAGATAGAGGAGCTCAACCAGACCAAGAAGGTCCTCGAATACAAGGTGTGGTTCTATCAAAGGGCGAAGGAGATAGGCTCGGTAGACCAAGTGAAGGAGACCCCCATCGAGCTCGTGCCGAAAGAATTCCGAAAACGCTTCCTGGATTCCTTCTTGCCTAAGGATTGAACGGCTTATTTGGGGAGTTTGATCGAAGCGACCAGCTTCCCTTTTTTCGAGGTGCCCCCTTCGCCTAGATAGACGAACTTGCCCTTGCCTCTAAGCGAGACGTGCTCCCCCTCTTTCAAGACTGCGTCCGGCTTAGGGGAAGAGGAGGTCAGATAGACATTGCCCGCGTCGATCTGACGCTTGGCCTCCTCGCGCGAGATGCGGAAGGCCCCCGCGAGCAAAGCGTCAAGCCTCAAGGAGGCGACGCTGATGCGCCTTTCTTCGAATTTGGGGGCGTAAGGGCAGGAGAAAGAGGGGAGTTTTGCGCACTTAACGGGGTTTCTGCCAACGCTTATCAGATTCTCTTTGAGATAATCCGCAAGTTCATTCAAGACGTAGACGTAGGCGTCTTTCTCCCCGCAGAGGATGTCCCCGATGCGGTTCCTCTCCACCCCCAAAGAAAGCAAGGCGCCCAGATAGTCGCGATGGCTCAAGGGGGAGGCGAACTTCTCGGATTTCGGAAATATGTGCAGGCAGCAAAGGACATCAGGGGATTCCCTCTCGCTTTGAAGGAAGCCCTCTTTGGCTAGGTAAGGAGGAAGGAAGACGAAGCACTTCCTCTCGCTCTCTTCCTCTCCCCCGAAAAGGAAGTAGGGGACCCCGTTGATCTCCTCCTGCTTGTTTTGCTTCCGCAGGGCTTCTAGCAAGGCGCTTTGCTCGGAGAAGCCGTAGAAAGGGCTGCAGGTCAAATAGCTATTCCCCTCACATTCCCTGGAAAGGTCGTTAAGGCGCGCCAAGGCGAGTCTAGTTTCCTCTTCGTCCATGCCCCAAAGGATAAAGCAGTTCCTTCGGAAAGAGAAAAGATTTCTCTTATGGCAAGGGAAATACGCGGGAAAGCGCTTTTTGAATGACATTTTTCGCGCATAACCCTTGCGCTCGCGCGCAAACCACATTAAATTCTTGCCCGTAAAGGAGCAATTCATCATGAATGCCAAAAAACTATCCGTCTCTCTGTCCGTCCTCGTCCTCGGACTGACTTCCTGCGGATCCAATGGGATCAGCCGCAAGGAAGCCTACACAAAATTGGATGAGATCGTCGCCGCGACCCCCGCGAAGCAGACCAAGCTGACCTCCGTCAACAAGACCATGAAGGACGTCACCAACTCCGCCGGAGTCACCACCAAAGCCGGCGACGTCGCCTCCTACGTCTTCGATGCCGAGACCAACTATTCCCACGTCACCATCAACTCGTCCAAGACCGTCACCTACACCAGCGGCGACGACGAAGAGGAGCTGAACCTCGGCTCCGGCGATGAGCTCTTCGCCTACGCCGATGGCACCTCCTACGTCTTCGGCTACAAGAGCAAAGACGAGTCCACCGGCACCACCAAGGCCGTCAAGGTGACCGTCCCCAACACGAGCATCACCTCCTACGCCCTCGCCTCCGCTCTTATGAAGGACCTCGCCCAGAACCAGATCGATTCCTTCATCAAGTGCGGCCGCGAGCATTGGCATAACGGCGCAGGCGGACTCTCCGCCTACCTCAAGAGGCAAGACACCCTCGACCAGAACAAGGAAGACGTCGTCGTCGACGGGGAGACCATCCAGGCCGGCGCGACCGAGAAAGGCTCGCACATCGTCCTCAAAGACGAGAAGTACACCTCCACCGGCGAAGGCAACCTCACCCTCGATTTCGACGCCCTCTACCCCAACCCCGAAACTCCCGCTAAGCTCCATGAGCCGCTGAAGTTCGAGTTCAACAACAACCTCCTCACCCATTGGTACAACGCCAAGGCCAGCAACTATGCCGGCAATGAGTGGACGATGGACTACGGCACCGCCGAAAACGCCAAGTGCACCTTCGACGAGGTCACCGACGCCGCCACCATCGCCTCGACCGTCGTCGCCGTGCCCCTTGCGATCACCGCCCTCGTCGCCGCTGAGCAGCCGACGACCGACGACGTCCTCTACAAGGCCAAGTGGAACATTAAATAAGACTCAGCCGAAAGCCTATCAAGGAGGGCCGAAAACCCTCCTTTTTTGTTCGCTTCAAAAATTGGTAAATCGGTAACGTTTTATCGCTTCTAATTGCGCGCGGGCGAACTTATAATCTCGGAAAAGGAATGGAGTCACCATTTTTATGATTGCAAAGTCGAATCATCTGCAGACGCCGAAGGGCTATTCCGTCGAGCTTCCCTTCCGCGTCCTGCCGACTCAGAAATTCCTTTGGATCCCGAAGACCAATTTCCGCTGCGCGAAAGCGGACATCTGCATCGAAGTGGGGGCCAAAGTCAATTTCTGCCAAGAGATCGGCGTCCGCCACGGGCCTTTCTTCGACCAGCCCATCTTCGCCCCCTGCTCGGGGACTTACGTGGGGCTGGAGAAGCATGGTTACCGCAACGGCAAGGTCGTCGAATACCTCAAATTCGAAAACGACGGGAAAGACACCCTCGACCCTAGCGTCAAGACCAGGACCAAGGAAGAGCTTAACTCCCTCACCCAGGACGACCTCGTCAACGAGCTGAAGCATTACGCGGCCGTCGGCTTAGGCGGATCTAGCTTCCCTTCCTACGTCAAGATGCAGACGAAGGAGAAGATCAGCACGATCCTCATCGACGGAGTCGAATGCGAGCCTTACGTGACCGCGGACCATCAGGCCCTCTCCGATGAGGAGAGCCTCCGCCGCGTGATCGAGGGGATGATCCTGCTTGAGAGGATCTTCGACTGCCACGACGCGCGCATCTGCATCAAGAAGAAGCACGCGGAGCTCGTCCCCATATTCGATTCAGTCATCAAAGACTATCCGAACAGCGGGGTCACCATGCAGCTGCTCGGCTCCTATTACCCCCAGGGCTGGGAGATCGAGATGATCCGCCGCGCCACCGGGATCGAGGTCAAATCAGGGACCCTTCCCGCCAAATACGGCATCCTCAACTTCAACGTCAACACGATGATCCAGATGATGTCCATCCTCGAGGATGGGCGCCCGGTGATGGAAAGGGCCATCAACGTCAATGGCGACCAGGTCAACGACCCCTGCACGGTCCTGGCTAGGATAGGTACCCCCTTCAGCGAGCTCATCGCCGCGGCGGGGGGATACAAAGACGAGGAGAAGGAGAAGACCCTCATCGTCGGAGGCGCCATGATGGGCGCTTCCATCCCTGACGACGACTGCTTCGTCACCCGCACCGTCACTTCGTTGGTCATCAACGAGAAGAAGCATTACCTCGAGGAGCCCTGCATCCGCTGCGGCTCCTGCGTCCTCTCTTGCCCGGCCCACCTCCATCCCGTCCTCGTCATGAAGGCGATGAAGAGCATGCCGGTCAACAAGGAGAAGATCAAATCGCTCAACGTCCTCTCCTGCATGGAATGCGGCCTCTGCAGCTATTCCTGCACCTCGAAGATCCCCCTCACCGACTACATGAGGAGAGCGAAAGTGGTGGCCAAGCTGCCCTGATGAAAGGAGAAAAGGAACATGAATTTCACAGTTGAGACCTCTCCGCACATTAGGAGAAAAGCCAGCGTCGTCACGATGCTTGGCGACGTCCTCATCGCCTTGCTCCCCGTCATTATCTGGAGCTGCGGCTATGGCTGGGCTGGAATCAAGAACCTCTTGATCCCCCTCATTGTCATGGAAGCGGCCGAGCTCATCTTCGTCTTGATCAAAGGCAAGGGCTCGCTCAAGGATTACCGTCCTAGCAACGCCATGGGCGCCGCGGTAAGCGCGCTCATCTTCGGGCTCATGATGGAGCCTAGAAGCGCCTCGATATCCGGCATGGAGTATTTCTACCTCGTCGCGGGCAGCGCCTTCGGCATCATCGTCGCGAAGCTCCTCTTCGGGGGATTCGGCCAGAACATCTTCAACCCCGCCGCCGCGGGCTTCGTCTTCACCAAAATCTGCTTCGGCTCATCTTGGAACGGCGCCTATGCGACCAACGACTGGGTCAGCCTGTTCGGTTTGGACGCCTCCCTTTCCACCGGGGCGAGCTATCTCAGCAGCAACCCCCTCGCCAATTCCTCCTCCTGGTCTTTCCTCGACCTCTTCCTCGGCAATACGCCGGGCGCGATGGGCGAGGTCTGCAAGGTTGCAATCCTCATCGGGCTGCTCTATCTCCTGATCCGCCGCGCGGCTGATTGGAGGGTGGTCCTCTCCTATGGCGTGAGCTTCGCCGTGCTGATGCTCTTCGCGGGCATCTTCCAGAAGAGCGGGGAGAACGCCTTCGCCTTCGCCCTCTACCAGATCCTCTCCGGAGGCATGCTCTTCGGGCTTGCCTTCATGATCACCGACCCCGTCACCATGCCTATCGACGCCCCAGCCAGGGTGACCTATGGCATGGTCGCCGCGATCTTAGCGGTCTTCATGCGCTTATTCGCCTCCAATCCGGAAGGCGTGGCTTACGGCATCTTGATCGCCAACGGCGTCAGCGCCTTCCTCGACCATTACAAGTGGGCCCATTCGCGCTACTCCTGGAAGGATTTCATGACCTACGGTATCATCGCCGCGGCCGCGATCCTGATCGTCTGCCTCGCCACTCCCGCGAAAGCGAATGAACTAGCCGAAGCGGCGAAAGCTTCCATCGTTTTGAAAGGAGGCTTCTGATGAAAGACCAAACTAAGAAATATTTCCTCTGCGGCGGAGTCTTGCTCGCCCTTGGCGTCGTCAGCGCGGGGCTTTTGGCGGGCGTGAACCTAATCACCGCCCCGATCATCGCAGACGAAGCCGTCAAGAAGGCCAACGCGGGCTACCTCGAGGTCTTCGAAGGAGCCTCCTTCTCCTCCAAGATGGATTTCTCCACGGAGGAAGAGAAGAAAGCCCTCTCTGAGGCCGGGCTCACCCCATCGACCGTCGATTATTACGTCACCGCCTATAGCGATGAGGCCAAAACGAAGGAGATCGGCAAGATCTTCCACGGCTCTACCGCGGGAAGGGACGCCGACCTCGAGCTGCTCGTCGGCTTCGTCGACGATAACGGCACCCCCGCCCTCAAGAAGATCTCGATGCTCACCTGCAGCGACTCCTTCAAGGCCACCTTCGAGAAGAACTACCTCGATCCCGTGAATAGCGGCAGCAAGAGCTACGACGACCTCAAAAACATCGGCGCGACCGTCACCGCCACCGCGGTGAGCAAGATCGTCGGCGAGGCCAACAAGCTTTTCTCCGCCCTCTCAGGAGGCATCGTAGAAGACCCCTCCGCCTGGAACACGGCGGCTTTCGCGGGGAAAAGCTACAAGGTTTCCTCTTCCTCTACCGCCCTAACGAATTCCGATTTCTCCAAGTACTATTCCTATTTCGACGACGAACTCGGCCATAACGAGATCGGGAGATGGTACATCGGGAAAAGCGGCGACTTCGCCGCCGCCATCGCCCTCAGCGCCAAAGGCTTCGAAGGGGGTTACGTCCTCTCCTCGAGCTACACCGACGTCGATTACAAGAGCGCTCCTTATTACAGCGCCTCCTCCTTGCCTAGCGGAGACACGGGCAAAGCCCTGACTGCCTTAAGCGCCAAGGCCTCCTCCCTTGCTTCCTCTTCGCCTTTTAAGACCATCGAGTATCAGGCGATCAGCCTCTACGCGAATGGCGCGAGCGCGAAGAAAACAACTATCGGCCAAGCCATCACTGGCATCAGTAATCTCAGCACCGACGATAACGAGCGCCCTTGGCCAACCGAGAGCAAGCGCCAGATCATCGCCAATAGCTATACCGTCTTCGACAAGGACGGCAACGAGCTCGGCATCGTCTACGAAGCCGAATACCACATCGTCAAAGACGAGAAAGGCGCGGATGAGACCGAGGCCCATGGCGGGCTCTATTTCCTCCTCGGCTTCAGCGGGGTGGATTACGATAACCCCGCTTTGACCAATATCTCCGTCCTCGAGAACAGCTTCTCCAAGGCGAGCGACCTCAAGAAAAAAGTCGTCGACGCCTTCAATGAGGGCTCCGACCATTCCTGGGCCGCGTTCAAGGAGAAATGCGAGGCCGACGCCAAAATCGATTCAGGCAGCACGGGGGCGACCATCTCCTCCCATAGCCTCTTCGGCGTCGCGAACCTGGAAAGACAGCTTTACGCTTCTACGAAAGGAGGCAAATGAGCATGGCCAAAAAACAGCACGGGACCCATTACGAGTCCTTCATCGCCCCGATTTGGAGGGCGAACCCGCTCTTCGTGTTGATCCTGGGCACCTGCCCGGCGCTGGGGGTCACCACGAGCCTAGAGGCCGCCTTTGGCATGGGGCTGCTATTCACCTTCGTCTTGGTGGGCAGCAACGTCTTGGTCAGCGCCCTGAAGAAGTTCATCCCCGAGGAGGTCGAGACCCCCGCCTACATCGTCATCATCGCGACCTTCGTCTGCTTGGTGGAGATGTTCTCCGAGGCCTTCCTGCCTGAGCTTTACTCAAGCCTAGGCGTCTTCATCTCGCTTCTGGTCGTCAACTGCATCGTTTTGGGCAGAGCCGAGGCCTTCGCGAACAAGAACACCGTCCTGGATTCGCTTCTAGACGGCATCGGCAACGGCATCGGCTACACCCTCGCAATCTGCATGATCGGATTCATCCGCGAAGTGCTCGGCACCGGCTGCATCACCTTCGGCTCGACCTTGACCTTCCTCCCCAAATGCACCCTGCACATCCTCGACTTCTCCGATTTCGGAGGGCCGAACTTCTCGATCTCCCTCTTCTCCCAGCCCGCCGGCGCCTTCATCGTCTTCGGCGTCATCATGGCCATCATCCAGGCTTCTAAGCTCGCGAAGGCCGCGAAGGAGAAGGAAAGGAAGAAACAGGAGCTTCTCGCCGCCAAGCAAGCTGCCGCCGCTAAGGAGGTCAAGTGAACATGCAATATCTAGTTTCCTTCCTATTGGCGATCGTCTCCTCGATGCTCATCGAGAACGTCGTCCTATCCCGCTTCTACGGCATCTGCTCCTTCGTCGGCGTTTCCAACAAAATCAAGAACGCCTTCTCGATGGGGCTCGCCGTCACCTTCGTCATCGTGATCAGCGCCCTGATCTGCTATCCGCTTTACATGCTTCTAGAAGCAGCGGGGCTTACCTTCCTGAGGACCATCGTCTTCATCCTCGTCATCGCCTCCTTGGTGCAGCTGATCGGCTTCTTCATCAAGAAGTACAGCCCGGCCCTATATAAGGCGCTTGGCATCTATCTGCCTCTCATCACCACCAACTGCGCCGTTCTGGGCGTCGTCGAAGAAAACGCTTCGCAGGGCTTGGATTTCGGGATGTCTATGGCCAACGCCATCGGGACGAGCCTAGGCTTCCTCTTCGTCATCGTCCTCTTCTCCGCGATCCGCCTTCGCATCGAGGACCACGACGTGCCCAAAGCCTTCAAAGGCCTGCCTATCGCCCTCATCACCGCGGCGCTGCTCGCGATGGCCTTCTCTGGGCTAGGCGGGATGGTCTGATGCCGCAATACGCTTGGATCATCATCGCCATCGCGGTGCTGCTCGCCTTGGTCGCCGTCTTCGTCTTGAGCTTCTTGCTCTACGTGAGGACCCCGGCCCCGAAAGGCTGCGAGAAGAAGCCAAGCGATCTCTGCTCATCCTGCCCGAATTCGCGCTGCGAGTTCCAGCTCTATGAGCCCAAAGGCGATCTGAAGAACGAACTAGAAGAAAAGGAGAACGAAAATGAACACAATCCTGACTGACGTGAATCCCTTGACCATCCTCTGGGGGATATTGATCCTCGGGGGGCTCGGCCTCGTGTTCGGGGTGGCCCTCGCCTTGGCGGAGAAGTTCCTCCACGTCGAGGAAGACAACCGCATCGCCGACGTCGAGAAGATGCTTCCCAACGCCAACTGCGGTGCCTGCGGCTACGCGGGCTGCCACGATATGGCCGAAGCCCTCGTCACCGGCGCGGCGAAGAAGGTTAGCCTATGCAAAGCGGGCAAAGCCGACAAGAACTTCAAGCCGATCATCGAGTACATGGAAGCCCATCCCGACGCGGATGGCACCAAGCACGTCCCCACATTATGAAGCGAAGCCCTTCGGGGCTTCTTTTCATTTCCTCCGAATAAGGGGCTTTTGCGGGTTTTCTTGAAATCATGATTGGCTTTTGCGGGCTTTTCGACCCTTCATCTTTCCTTAGACCTCGCTTAATCCCGGTGCGATAATAGCCACGATGAAAAAGGCTTCCCTCGGAAAAGCGATTCTTCTCTGCTCACTTCCTTGTTTTTTGATGTCTTGCTCCAGGCAGAGCAGCTATCAGAAAACCGTCTTCGCGATGGACACGAGCATCTCCTGCAAGGCGAAGACCTCAAATGAGGACGAGCTCGAAGACGTCCTATCCGCCTTCGAGGAAATCGAAGCCTACGCCGACGCGACCTACCATCATTATCAGGTCGTCGGGGTATACGACATCAACAAGGCAACCTCGCCCATCGAGATAAGCGAGGAACTCTACGAATTGCTCAGTTTCTCCCTGGAAATGGAAGAAGCGACGAAAGGGTATTTCAATCCCCTTTGCTTAGGCCTCGACGACCTATGGAAGGGCAGCCTCCATCCTAGCGAGGAAGGCGTTTCCGCCTCCCTCCCTTCCGACGAAGACGTCCAAAAAGAGGTCGCGAAGATCGCGAACACGACTTTGAAACTCGCAAAGAGCGGGGACGTCTACACGGCTTATCTGGAGGCGGAAGACGTCTCGATCGGCAGGGCTTCTCTCGATCTTGGCGGCATCGCGAAAGGCTATGCGGCAAAGAAAGCCAAAAAGAAGGCCGAATCCTATTCCTGGAAGAACTATTACATCAACGGAGGAAACTCCACGATGGTTTTAGGCGAGGCCGAGCAGAACGACGGGTATTACTCCGTCACCTGGAAAGACGATCTGCCCGGAAAGAAAATGAAAATCAAGAACGCCTGCCTCTCCACGAGCTCGGTGACCGTGCAGGGAGTGGAGGTCGGAGGCAAGATGTATTCCCATCTCATAAACCCTTTCACCGGCGAGGCCTCTCCTTCGATAACCGGGGTCACTTTAACGGGGGAAGACCCTGCGATGCTCGATGCTTTCTCGACGGCTTTGATGTGGATGGATGAGGAAGATCGTTTGGCTTTGGAAAAGGAATACGGCATTCAGACGGTCTATTACAAAGACGGGGAAGTCCTACGCGATGGGATAGGGCTTTTGGATGCATGAAGGAAGGATTTTGGAAGACCCACCTAGGGGATGCCATATTGATCGGCGTCTGCGCCTGCCTGGCGACTGGCCTCGCCGTTTTCGCTGCCCTTCCGAAGGGGGACACCTCCCATCAGGCGGAGATCGCCTTGGACGGGAAAAGGCTGGAGAACAATGGGCTCCTCGATCTTTCCAATTATGGCGAAGAGACCACGGAGATCGTGGTAGAGGGGCTCAAAAGCCAGATGAGGATCGGGGTGAAAAAAGACGCGATTTGCGTCCTTTCCAGCTCCTGCCCCTCGCAATACTGCGTCCATCAAGGATGGATAAGCGAGGCGGGGAGGCCGCTTGTGTGCGCCTACAATCACATCACCATCTCGATATTGGGGAGCGCGGAAGCGGATTTCATCCTATGAAGAAGAAACGTTTCAGCGTCCATAAGATGACTTTGCTCGCCGTGCTGCTCGCCCTCGCCGTGGCGGTGGGGGTGGCGGAGAGCTTCCTGCCCCCTCTTGGGCCGGTTGGAGGGATAAGGCTCGGATTAGCGAACCTCATCATTCTGCTTTGCCTATATGAGCTGGGCTTCTTCGAGGCTTTGTTCCTCGACCTGGCGAAGGTGCTGCTGGTGAATCTCCTCCGCGGGAGCTTCCTTCAGATGGGTTTCTATATGTCCCTAGGCGGGGCGATCGTCTCTTTCTTAGCCATGGCCGCGCTTTATAAGTTCCATGTCTTCACCGAAGCCGGGGTCTCGACCGTCGGCAGCCTCCTCCATAGCTTCGCCCAAGTGGCGGTGGGGGCCATCTTCCTAGGGACGGGGAACGTCTTCTATTACTATTGCTTCTTGATGCCCATCTCTTTGGTCACGGGGGTCCTCATCGGGATGCTCGTGAGGAAAATCCGCTCAACGAAGATCATTGAGCGGCAGAAAGAAAGATACGGGTTCTGATCTTAGGCGAGGAAGAAAAGCTTCCCTTTCGTCGCTTTGCCGTTGTCTTTGATAATGCCTTTCTCTTTGAGAGAATTCAGCGCGCGGCTTGCAGCGGCTTGGCTGATGCCCAGGGCTTTCGCGATCCGAGAGGAGCCGGATGGACCGTCTTTGAGAAGTTGGTTCATGATCTTTCCTTCAATAGATGCCTTATTCGTGTCTAATTTGACCGAGGGGAGAAGGAGGGTCAAGGTGGTCGAACTCGGAAAAGCCTCCTCGACCCAAAGAGGCTTAGGGTAGCTTAATGCCTTCATCTTCAGCAAGATGTTCGGAATGCCCGTGCCGGCTCTTTCGCCTAGTTTCACCAAATGAAGCAAGTTCATGACGCCTTCGTTGCGGGGGTGGCTGTACCCTCCAAGAAGCGCCTGCTCAAGAGGCACGGCCATCCTGCCGCCGTTCCTAAAGGTGATGCGCGTTCCCTCAAAAATGACGGTGACGCCCCAGGAAAGATAGAAATCGCAGTTGTTGATCGCGTTCACGAAGCCTTCGCGGACGCATTCGTAAATCAAAGCGCCGCCATTTTCGTGGATCCCATCATCTGACAAATGAAATGGATTGGGGAGCAGGGGCTTGATGTGGTTCAAAGCCATGGTGATGAAGTCATAGACGTTCCCGCTCCAGGAAAGGGAAGAAGCATCGAGGCGATAGTCCCAGCGCTCCGTCCCTGCGAATTTCTCACGGTAGTCCAGGTTGAACTCGGGGAAGATCTGCTTGATTTGGATGTAGTTTCCAAAAAGCAATACCGCGGCGTTCGTCGGGATGTATTTCCCTTCCTTTTTGCCCAAAGCCCCAATGGCTTTGAAAAAGGATTCATCGTCCAGCTTTTGAAAAATGTTGTCCTTGTTTTCTTGATTGAACGAGGCACGGTATTTTTGCAGGGTGTCAGTGTTCAAATCGCCGAATTCCAAGCCGATCTTGTTTGGTTGCATGTCCATCTTGACATCCGAGGAGTCAAGCTCCATCGCGAGTCTTTCTTGCTCGGTGGCGCGATAATCCCGGTCGTGCCTTCGCACATAGCAGTGGCTTGGGTTCCCATCCAAATACACGGGCTTCGATTTGGCTTCGGCTTCTGGCACGTTGATCTCAATGATTGCTTTACCTTCGACTTCGTATTCGCGCCAATCCGCGTCGCCACATAGGGAAAGGGAGACTTTCGATTTGTTGGAAATCGTGTTGAAGAAATCCTTTTTCCTGACGGACGGGTTTTCTACCCCGACGAGGATGTTCTCGCCCGCGCTTTCCTTGACCCCGAGGACGATGGTCCCTCCTTTGGTGTTGGCAAAACTGCTGTATGTCTCGTAAATGCTTGCTGGCAGCCCCTTTTCAGCGGTCTTGAGTTCAATTGTTTGCGATTCTTTTAGATGAATGTACGAATTTTCCATGGCATCCATACTTATACCATGTATTTATCCAAAAACAAAACTATTTATACCGACTTTGATTTATTTATGCATTTATTTATTTTTTTATTCACAACTGACGGATAAATACGTCTATTCCGAATACGATTCTTCCAAAATCCGCTTGAACTCAGGATCCAAGGCATCGCTTTCCTCATTCCACCCGAAAGGCTTGAACTCGCCGGAGAAAACGTTCTCGTAAAGCTCACCGAGTTCCCCTTCGAACAGGACTTCTGGATCTTCTTTTGAAGGGGAATAGGCAAGAATAGGAAAGAGCCTGAACCCTTTCAAAGAGGAATAGCCGAACTGGTCCTTCAACCAAGGCAAGGAGGAGAAGAGAGTCTCTTCCTTGCTATATATATTAATAAGGATAAGGGTGAGCCTCTTCGGATCGATGTCCTTTTGGACGAGCTCGACCTCAAAGCCGTTCTCGCCGAGGATCCTCCCGATTTTGAGGGCGATGTCCCTGTTTTGGTCTTCGTATGCTAATTGCAGGTTCTTTTCCATGGGCAAATGGTAGCAAATTTCTTTGGACGAGTGATTTAAATTCGGACCGGTTCACAGGCTCGTTAATGCATCCAAAGAAAAGCCTCCGTCTAAAAGCAACGAAAAGCAATAGTAGGGGACCGTCAGGATCTTTTGCGCTTCATCGTACCCGAATTGGTTCGCGGACACTTTGATGACGACGTCTTTGGGATTGTGGGTTCTGTATTCCTCAATCGAATTCAAGGAGCCTTTCGTTTTTTTCGCGTCAATCGGGACGATACGTCCTTTCAGATCGAGCAGGAACTCAAGCTCGCTGTCGCGCTTTCCTTTCCAATAGAAAAGGCCATGGCCATGAGCCGCCAGCTCGATGGAGATGTAATTCTCGTAGAAGATGCCGGACAAGGCGTTTTTCTTGTTAGTCACGAAAGTCTTCGCGTCGATGCCGCTTTGGAAGGTGAATAGGCCCATATCGGATAGATATAGGCGATACAAGGATCCCTCGCTTTCCACTAGCGGCGAGGTCACGCGCTCCTTCGAAAGATAGGACTTGTTGACGACGTTGGCCGTCACCAGCCACTCGATGGGGGTGACCACGTCATTCGTCTTGTAGTTCTTGTTGATCTGCGAGCATTTGAAATTCTTGTTCTCCTTGTTGAGCTGGGAGTAAATGTCACGGTAGATGAGTCTGCTTTTCATGATGGACTCTGGGCTTGCTTGGTAAAGCTCCATGTCCGCCAAATAGTCCGTGTATATGTCCTTAATGTTGGCGGATACCTTCTCGTAAGCGGTCGACATATCGTTTTTGTGCTTGATGAAAGTCTTCACCGCTTCCGGCATGCCTCCGACGAAAAGGTAATCGCTGAAGATCTCCATGAAATCCTTGTGGATCTCATAAGGGATCTCTTTCCGCTTTTCGAGCGCCTCGACCAAATAGTCATAAGCCGGCTTCTTGTAGTTCATCAGGAACTCATCGAAGGTCATGGGGTAGACGATCAGCTGATTTATTTTTCCGACCGGGAAGAGGAACTCTTTTTCGGCAAACGCCCCTCTTTTACGTGCGCTGCGCTTGATTTTTATACGCACCAGCGACCCGGAGACGATGAGAGGGATATCCCTTCTCTTCTCGCAGAAGTGCTTCATCATTTGGACGATAGGCAGGCATTCCTGCGCCTCGTCGAAAATCAGAAGGTGGTGGGCGTCGGGGATGAAATCATAATGGATTTTGATGTAATCGAGCACCTTCGCCAAATTGGGGTTCTCGAAGGCGAAATTGACGAAATCGGGTTCGTCTGAGCAGTCGATTCTCAAATAGGAGTTCTTATAATACTTCTTCGCGAAAAGCTCTTCGATCAAATAGCTTTTGCCTACCTGCCTTGCGCCTAAGACGAGCAACGGCTTGCGATCTTCGTCTTCGTTCCATTTCACGAGGTCTTCTAGTTGCTTTCTTTCCATGGGATGTCTCCTCATTCGTCGCGTTATCTTCAGCCATAATTTATCATAATTGGTACCTTTTCGCAAGGATTGGCCTCTCATAATTGGTACCTTTTTGCGGGGGTAGCGTCTCCATAATTGGTACCTTTTTGCGGTGGTAGCCTCTCCATAATTGGTACCTTTTTGCAAGATTTCGCCATTCTTTTTGCACAAAAATGATGCCCATAAATTAGAAATTTATCGGTGTGGCGCGCGGTTTTTGCGTTCATAAGAATTGGGTGGCCGATGTTTTTCGATTCGTCAAGTTTTTAGAAATGGGCCAGTTTTTGAGAGCCAATGGCCACGCAGAAAGGTCCGGATTCCTTATTAAAAGCGTGGAAATGAGGCTTTTTAGGAAATTTGTTAAAAAGTATTAACTTCTCTATTGACACGCTTGTTAATCTAACTAAACTTAAGCCCGGTTAATAACCAAGGACCATTGCCATGCCATTGCTGTTCGCTCCAAAAGATCAAGACCTGAGGATCCTCTCCGTCCACGGGGAGGCGAAGGTGAATAAGCACCTCGCCTCTTTGGGGATAGTGGAAGGGGGCACAATCAGGCTTTTGGACGATGCCAACGGCGCCGCCATCGTCTCCGTGAAGGGCTCCCGTCTGGGGCTCGACCACAAAGTCTCGATGTCGATCATGGTGGCGGTGGCCTAAGGAAAGGATAAGCGATATGACTCTCAATGAATTGCCCGTCGGCTCCTCTTGCCTCGTCAAGAAGATCACCGGGGAAGGCAAGATCCGCAGGCGCATCTTCGACATGGGCATCACCCCTGGCGCCGAGATCTACCTCCGCAAAAAGGCCCCGCTAGGCGACCCGCTGGAGGTGACTTTGCGCGGCTATGAGCTCACCCTGCGTCAAAGCGAAGCGAGCTTCGTCGAAGTCGAAGAGGAAGGAGATGCCAAATGATCCGCGTAGCGTTAGCAGGCAACCCCAACTGCGGGAAGACCACCCTTTTCAACTCCCTCACCGGCTCCACGGCCTACGTCGGCAACTGGCCCGGCGTCACCGTCGAGAAGCGCAGCGGCACCTTCTATTTCAAAGGGAAGAAAAAGAAGGAGGATGGGATCGAGGTCATCGACCTCCCCGGCATCTACAGCCTTTCCCCATACACCCCTGAAGAAGTGATCTCCAGGAACTACATCCTGAACGAGAAGCCCGACGTCGTCATCAACGTCCTAGACGGCACTAACCTTGAGCGCAACCTCTACATGACCACCCAGATCATGGAGATGGACGTCCCCGTGATCGTCGCCGTCAACATGATGGACGCGGTCAAAGACGCTGGCCAGGTCATCGACGTCGATGGGCTCTCCAAAGCCCTTGGCATCCCGGTCGTAGGCATCTCCGCCCTTCGCGAGAAAGGCCTTGAAGATCTCATGAAGGAGGCTGAAAAAGCCGCAAAATCCCCCCGAAAAGGCACTTCCTGCCTCAAAGGGGACGAAATCTCCGCAAAAGCCGTCTCGATTTATGAGGAAGCAGGCGTCTCCTCGCCTCTCTTCCACGCTACCAAAGCCCTTGAGAAGGACGAGATCGAAGCGAAAGAGCACCCCGAGGAATACAAGAAGATCGCCTCTCTTACCGTAAGCAGTGAGAAAGACTACGAGGCCGAGATCGCCGATGAGCGCTACCAATACCTCACCCCGATCTGCCATAAGCTCGTCAGCGGCGCCGCCAGGCAAGAGAAGGAGAAGCTCTCCCTCTCTGACAAGATCGACAAGGTCCTGACCAACCGCTGGGCCGCCATCCCCATCATGATCGCGGTTCTATTCCTCATCTTCCACTTCACCTTCGCAAGCGACCTCTTCTACCTCAGCGCGATGGGCGTGAACTTCGGGGAAGGCTACCCCGGCTTCATCACCCTCACTGTGGACGGGGAGGAATTCAAGCCATTCGCCGGGCTCTTCTGGACGGATGGGGGCATCAACTCGATCGGCGAGTTCCTCCATTGCCTCGCCGGCGATTCCGAGACCGGCATCCTCGGCTGCATTGGCCTTGGCATCAAGCAGCTGCTCATCGTCTGGAACGCCCCTGAATGGGTCATCGGATTCATCTACGAAGGGGTATACGGAGGCATCAGCGCCGTCCTCGGCTTCGTGCCTCAGATCCTCCTCCTCTTCGCCTTCTTCTCGATCCTCGAGGATTCGGGTTACATGGCGCGCATCGCCTTCGTGCTCGACCGCATCTTCCGCCGCTTCGGGATCTCCGGGCGCGCCATGCTCCCGATGATCATGGGCTTCGGCTGCGGCGTCCCCGCGATGATCAACACCCGCACCCTCTCCACCGACAAGGAAAGGGTCAAGACCATCAGGGTCATCCCCTTCTTCACCTGCGGGGCTAAAGCCGAGTTCCTCGTCCTCATCGCCGCCTGCGTCGCCAGCGCAGCCCATTTCGACAAGGGAGTCTTCACCTTCCTCATCTATCTATTAGGCATCGTCGTGGCCTTCGTCTCGGTCATCATCATGAACCACACGACCCAGAGGGAGAAAGTGCCTCCCTTCATCATGGAGCTCCCCGCTTACCACGCCCCTCAGATCAAATCGCTTCTGATCCACGTCTGGGACAAAGGCAAGCACTTCATCAAGAAGGCTTTCACGATCATCCTCGTCTCAACGATCCTCGTCTGGTTCTTCACGAACTTCACCTGGGACTGGAAATTCATCCCGACCGCGGATGAATCGCTTGGACTCACCGTCGAGAATTCCATCCTCGCGAACCTCGGCATGCTGATCGCCCCGATCTTCACCCCGATGGGCTTCGGCAGCCAAATCCAATACAGTTGGATGTTCTCCGTCGCCTCGATCCAGGGCATCGTCGCCAAGGAAGCCGTCACCTCCTCCATGGAGACGATGGCTAGCGTCATCCCCGGGGCGAGCTCCTTTGAGGATGTGGTCGCGGTGGTCTTCGCCAACAAGAGCGAGCTTGAGACCGCGGCCGCGCTGAGCGCCTTCGCCGCCTTCAACATGACCACCATCCCTTGCTTCGCCTCCGTGGCGACCGCCAAAGCGGAGCTAGGCAAAGGCAAGAACTACGTCGGGACCGTTCTCTTCTGGCTCGTCGCCTCCTACATCGTCGGCTGCCTCACCTACGTGACCGTCCGCTGGTGCTGGACCCTCGCAATCACCCTCCCCGTCCTCGCCTTGCTCTTCGTGGGCATCTACTTCTACGACAAGAAGAAGCCGATTCAGGAGGAGGCCCCTCAGGCCTGATCTCCATGAGTTGGATAGAGATCGTCGTGATCGCCCTCACCGCCACCTACCTCCTCTCCATGCTCGCCCTCTATATCTACAAGAGGGTCCATCACGAGGCGGTGAACGCCTGCTACGACGCCAAAGGGCCGCGCCTTGTCGAGGAATACCACAAGGCCAAGCGCAAAGAAGAGCGGATGCAGAGGAAAGGTGCGAAGAACGCGGAGTGATCCCAACTTAGATTGAATCGGCCAGCCGCCGTTTCATAAATCTCCAAAAACCAGGAGGACCCCTTCTTAGCCAGGAGGGGTTTTCTTGTTATACAATAGCCGCGCGTCCTGGTAGCTCAACTGGATAGAGCAATGGCCTTCGAAGCCATCGGTTGCGGGTCCGAGTCCCTCCCAGGGCGCCACAAGATGCCTCGGCCGGGTTTTCCCGGCCTTTTCGCTTGACTTGAAGTGGGCTTCAAGCGCTAATGTTTGCCCATACGGAGGGAAAACCATGGATAAACCTTACATCGTCTGCTTCATGATCATGTCTTTGGACGGGAGGATCGATTGCCCGATGACGGAGCATCTTAAGGGGAGCGATGACTATTACCCGGTCCTGGAATCGCTTAAGGCGGACGCGCGGATATCGGGAAGGGTGACGGCGGAGCTAGAGATGGCAAAGAAAGGCAAATTCGCCCCGGAAAGCAGTGCTGCTATAGGCAAGCCCTCCTTCAAGAAGAACGTGGAAGCGCCTAGCTACGACGTCATCTGCGACACCAAAGGGACCTTGCTTTGGGATAAGCCCGAGGAGCCTTTGCTCATCATCACCTCAGAGGATGCCTCCGTTGAGTATCTTCAATATCTGGATTCCCTTGGCATCTCCTGGATCGCCTGCGGGAAGGGGAGGATCGACCTCGCCATGGCGATGGAGGTCCTCAAAAGGGAATTCGACGTCGGCAAAGCCGCGGTCTTAGGCGGAGGGACCATCAACGGAGCCTTCCTCAAAGAGGGCCTGCTCGATGAGATCGTCATGATCGTCGGGGCGGGGATAGACGGAAGGAAAAGCCAAGTCAGCGTCTTCGACGGCCTGCAGGACGATTTCCCTTTGGCCCAGCTTCGATTGAAGGAAGCCAAAACCCTCCCAAGCGAAGGCGTTTTGCTGAGCTACGAAGTCGTCCATTCCTAAGCGCCCGTCTTGCTTTTCCTCCCTTTTGAGGGGATGCTATAGCCAGAAAGAAGGAAAGGGCATGAAGAAAGCGAAGATCATCCTACCGCTCACCTGCGCCTTGCTTTTGTTCGGCTGCGACTCTTCCTCATCCTCTTCCTCCTCTTGCTCGGATTGGCGCGAATGCGTCTGCAAAGATAGCGTTGGCTCCATCAGCCTCTACATGGCTGGCCAAGACCCCGGTGAGTCCTCTTCCGGAGAGAAAGCGACCGCCACGATGAGCGTGGGCGAAGAGAAGACGGCCTACGTATCCCTCGTCTGCATCTGGGACGCCTATGTCAAATATTCCTTCAGCGACCCCAGCGTCGCCAAAATCGAGGTCGACCACGTGAACACCTCCGGCGGTTCGGTTATTCTCGTCAACTGCCAGGTGACCGCCCTTAAGGAAGGCACAACCACCATAAAAGCCTCTTATGGGGAGGTCAGCTCCGAGCTTGAGCTCACCGTCCTCGCCCCTTCCTCCAGCCAAAGCGCTTGAAGAGGCGGCCTATGCAAATAGAGAACGTTCCGATGGATTTTCGCTTTTCTTTTGAAACGGAAGGCAAAGAAGGCGCGATGGTGCTATCTTAATCGCGCATCATCTAGCGAAGGAGGATACCCATGAGCTATTTGAAGGACGATTTCCTGCTTGGAAGCGAGACGGCGAAGAAGCTTTATTTCGGCTACGCCGCGAAGATGCCCATCTTCGACTACCATTGCCACCTCTCCGAGAAAGAGATCCTCGAGGACAAGGAATTCGAGGACGTCTATGACGTTTGGCTGGGCGGAGACCATTACAAATGGAGGCTCATGAGGAACTGCGGCGTCGATGAGAGCCTCATCACCGGGGACAAGCCGAAGAAAGAGAAGTTCAAGGCATATTGCAAAGCCCTGGGGACCGCGTTTGGGAATCCGCTTTACCATTGGTCGCAGGTGGAACTGAAGGAATTCTTTCATTGCGAGCTTGAGATCAACGACAAGAACGCCGAGGCGATATACGAGCAGTGCAACGCCTACATCAAGGCGCATCATCTCTCCCCGGTCTCGCTCATCAGCCAATCCAACGTCAAAGCCATCTTCACGACCAATGAGATCTTCGATGACCTTGAGGTGTTCTCTCTGATCAAGAAGAAAGGTTACCCCTTCCTTGTCGCGCCCGCTTTCCGAGCGGATAAGATCATGAACATCGAGGCGCCCAAATACCTCGATTTCCTTGCAAAACTCGGCTCGATTCTCACTTTGGACGACCTTGAGAAGGCGATTGAGGGCCGCTTGGACGCTTTCATAGAAGCGGGCTGCGTTGCTTCCGACATCTCCCTTGAGCGTGTCTATCCCATCGCAAGCAAAGAAAGTGCAGCAAAGGTCTTCGCCAAAAGGAAAAAGGGGGAAACTTTGGAAGAAAGCGATATTGAATGCTTCAAGGGCTACCTCACTTATTTCCTGCTTGGCCTATACGGGGAAAGGGGCATCCGCAGCGAGCTACATCTAGGGGCGATGAGGAACAACAACTCCCTGATGTTCGCTAAGCTCGGGCCTGATACTGGCTTCGACACGATCGGGGAAAGCGACAGCACGAAGAACCTCTCCCGCTTGATGGACAGACTCAATAGCGAGGGCCATCTGCCTCCGATGATCCTCTTCAACCTGAACCCCAAAATGAACCTCGAGCTGATCGGGTTGATGGGCTGCTTCCAAGACTCTTCGCTCAAAGGCAAGATCCAATACGGGCCGGCTTGGTGGTTCCTCGACAACAAGCCCAATATGGAGAAGCACCTAAGCGACCTCGCCTCAAACGGCCACCTCGCCTCGTTCGTGGGGATGCTCACGGATTCGCGCAGTTTCCTCTCTTATCCGCGCCACCATTATTTCAGGCGCATCCTCTGCGATTACCTAGGAAGCCTCATCGAGAGAGGGGAGATGACCTCCGATCTTGAGCTCGTCGGCAAAGTGGTGGAGGACATCTCCTACAACAACGCGATCGCTTATTTCGGGCTCAAATGAGCCGAACCTAAACCCCATTCTGGAAGCCTTCGGAATGGGCTTTTTAGTTGCACGAAACGCGATTTTCAAAGCTGAATAATAAAGAAAATGCGATGGCACCGAAAGTTTTTTAGTTAACACTTAGTTAACACTTAGTTGCAGATTTAGTTAACACTTGGTTGCAAATGACTATATTTTGCTTTATTATTTTAGCGATAGAGGAGTTGGATTTATGACGAAAGAATGGAATTGGATGCTGCTTATTAAACGCCTTGCCAATCAAAAGAAAGAAAGCGAGACCGTCGAATTCAAGCACAACAATCCCGACGCCAGCATGATCGGACAAGACATCGCCGCCCTCGCGAACATGGCCGCCCTTATGGGTGAAGAGAAAGCCTACATGGTTTGGGGCGTCGCCGATTCGAGCTTTGATCTTGTCGGAACGGATTTCTCCCCCAATAAGACTAAGGTTGGCAACGAGGATCTGGGCAATTGGCTTTCCACTCAGCTTCAGCCCCGGCTTTTCATCGATTTCCATGAGGTCACGGACGGGGATAAAAAATACGTTGTTTTGGAAGTCGAGAAGTCACGCGGCTTTGTCACATCGTTCAAGAAAGTTCCCTATTGCCGCGTAGGGAGCTACACAAAGCCCTTGAAGGATTTCCCGCTTATCGAAAAGAAGCTATGGGCCAAGCTGAACGATGCCGTCGCAGAAGAGCGCCTCGTCGCCTTCGACCTCTCTGAAAACGAGGTTGCCTCCCTTCTTTCTTTCGGCACGTATTTCAAGGTGCTGGGGACCCCCGTCCCATCGACTTTGGAGGAGATGCTTCGCAGGCTGACGAACGATGACATGGTGAAGAAGCAAGAAGACGGGCTTTATTCCATCACCCTGATGGGCGCGTTGCTATTGGCCAACGATTTGGCCGCTTTCCCTTCGCTGGGGAGGAAACAAATCACTATCACGCTTTTTGAAGGCGAGAGCAAAATCCAGAATCGCGAAAGCAAGGAATTCAAAGCCGGCTATCTGCTTTCTTTCGAAGAAGCTGTTTCCTACCTGAAATCCTTCACTCTTCAAAGGACCTACGTCAATGGAAATGGGTACACCGTCTCCTCTTATTTCTACCCCGACATCGTTCTGCGCGAAGGCCTCACAAACGCCATTATCCACCAGGACTTGCTTGAAAGAGGGGCGGGCCCAATGGTCAATATCACGAGCTCGTTCATTGAATTCGTCAATCCTGGGGCGCTTAAGATCAGCCCTGATCACATCATCGACGCCGAGCCGATTGCCGAGAATGAAAAATTGTCTTCCTTCCTCCGCCGGGCCGGCATCGGAGACGCCCGCAGGACGGGTTTCGACAAAATCGAGAACGCTCTTGAGGAAGCGAAGATGCTCTCCCCGTCTGTTCACGAACTTTCCGGCAGCGTTAGCGTCTATGTCCACGCGCTCAAGCCTTTTTCGCAATGGACCTTGGACGAGAAGCTAAGCGCCGCCTATTACCATGCTTGCCTTTTCTATTATTCCGCGGGAAAGGCGATGACGAACGAGACGCTCAGGGAACGCTTTGGATTGAATGCGAAAGAGAAAAGCACCGTCTCGCGAATCATCCGCGTGGCCGTAGAACGCGGAATGCTTAAAGTCGTGAATGTTGGCGCCTCCGATAAGAACCGCTCTTATGTGCCGTATTGGGCGTGATTTAGTTGCACGGAACTCGATTTTCAAAACCGAAAAATAAAGAAAGCGCGGTGACATCGAAAGTTTTTTAGTTAACACTTGGTTAACACTTGGTTGCAGGTCTAGTTAACAGTTGGTTGCAAACCCTTTTTTTGCCCCTTTGATTTGGCTCTGTATGAGCTGTCTTAATGCCCGCTGATCGCCGCCTGTTACCGCTTTCAAGAGAAAAGAAGACGGAAAAGAGGGAAATTTCTTTTTGATAAAAAGAAAATGCCGTCTATTATGAGGCTGTCTGAATCCAAGGAGGGAATGCCGTGCTGAAACTCATCGACATCGTTAAAGACTATCTCGTCGCAGGCAAGTCCTTCCGCGCCTTGGAAGGGGTGAGCCTGACCTTCCGCGACAACGAATTCGTCTCGATCCTCGGCCCTAGCGGCTCGGGCAAGACCACGCTCCTGAACATCATCGGGGGCCTTGACCACTACACCTCGGGCGACCTTTTCATCGACGGGGTCTCAACGAAGGATTTCTCCGACCGCGATTGGGACAATTACCGCAACCACAAGGTCGGCTTCATCTTCCAATCCTACAACCTCATCCCCCATCAGAACGTCCTCCAGAACGTCGAGCTCGCCCTTACGATCTCAGGCGTTGGCAAAGAGGAAAGGGAAAGAAGATCCATCGAGGCTTTGGAGAAAGTGGGGCTGGGGGAGATGCTCCATAAGCGCCCCAACCAGCTTTCCGGCGGCCAATGCCAGAGGGTCGCGATTGCGCGCGCCCTCGTCAACGACCCCTCCATCCTCCTCGCCGATGAGCCCACCGGGGCTTTGGACACCAAGACCAGCGTCCAGATCATGGACCTCCTCAAAGAGGTGGCCAAGGATCGCCTGGTCATCATGGTCACCCACAACCCCGAGCTCGCTGAGAGGTACTCCTCGCGCATCGTGAAGCTGCGCGATGGCAAAATCGAGGAGGACAGCAATCCCTATTCCTTCAAGGAGGAGAGGAAAGAGCCCCCCGCGAGCAAGAAGGCGAAGCTCTCCCTTTGGCAGGCTTTCCGCCTCTCTTTGCAGAATCTAGGCTCCAAGTCCAAACGCACGGCGATGGTCTCCTTCGCCGGCAGCATCGGCATCGTGGGCGTTTCTTTGGTTTTGGCCATCTCCAGCGGCGTCCAAGGCTACCTTTCCTCGATGCAGGACGACATGCTCTCCGGGAACCCCGTGAGCATCTCTAAAAGCACCCTCGACATCGAATCTTTGCTTTCCAGCTCCTCTTCCTCAACCCAAGCCTCTATCGTCTCTAGCTCCATCAAAGACGGGAAGGTGGACGTCAATTTCATCATCGAGCAGCTCGTGAAGACCTCGAAGACGACCTCCTCCTCTTTGGTCTCCAACACGATCTCCCAAAGCTACGTGGATTTCCTCAACGCCATGCCGAAGGAATACTACAACGCCCTTTCCTTCTCTTACGGCATCGCCCCCGAGCACAACATCTACACCGACGTCACCATCGACGTCGCCTCCGACACGCAGGAAACGCAGACCCGCTCCCTCTCCTTCATGGAGCAATTCGCGACCTCCATCGTGCGCCAAACCGACTATTCCTCCTACGCCGACCTCGTCTCCACCTACGGCTCGCCCCTCTCCCAAGGGCTTGCCAACGAGAGCTACGTCCTCTCCCAATACGAATTCGTCGATGGGGGAAGGTTCGCAAAAAAAGAGGACGAGATGGTCTTGGTCCTCAATAAGAACGACCAGGTAACCGACTTCCTCCTCACCGAGCTAGGCTTCTATTCCCAGGACGAGTTCCTGAACATCATCGACAAGTTCTCGAAGGAGAACGACGAGACCTACGAGTACAGCTACGACCCCTCGATCTACAAGGATAAATTCAGCTTCGAGGAGCTCAAGAGCAAGGATTTCTATTACTATCCGAACGACACGATCTACACCCCGAAAGAAGGCATCAAAGCTTACTTAGACGATGGCGAGGTCCCTTCCAAGGAGGACATCACCCGCCCCTTCGACTACGAATCTAGACGCCAGGAGAAAGACTGGGGCGAGGGCATGAAGATGAAGATCGTCGGCATCTTGGCCCCGAAGGAAAGCGTCAGCTACGGCTGCTTGAGCAGCGGGCTTTATTACACGCCCGCCTTCACCGAGAAATACCGCGAGGACAACGCGAACAGTTACCTCGCGGGGCTGCTCAACCTCTATTCCTCCTTGGCGGGCGCGGACTCGATCACGACGACCATCACCACCAACCCGACGACCGGGGAAGTCAGCGGGACCGGCATCTATTACGAATTCGACTATTACCTCAAGTGGCATGAGCACGACCACGCGGTGAGCGATTACGGGATCGTGGGCAGAAGCTCCTCGACCTCGGCTTTGCTCAGCACCTTCGCCTCGGCGATGGGGCTAAGCGGGACTTCGGGCAGGACGGGATCGCTAAGCCTCGCGCAGGCCGGAGGCTCGAAAACGCCCACCTACATCAGCATCTACCCCCTTGATTTCAACTCAAAGTACCTCGTCACCGATTACCTTGATACCTGGAACGCGGAAGGGGACGTGAAGGGGATCGATTCAGACGGGATGACCTATTACATCTCTTACATCGATAGGAAAGACAGCTCGGTCAAATACACGGACAACCTGCAGCTGGTCATCTCGATGATCAACACGATCCTCGACATCGTCACCTATTCCCTCATCGCCTTCACCGCGCTCTCCTTGCTCGTTAGCACGGTCATGATCGCCATCATCACCTACGTTTCGGTCATCGAGCGCATCAAGGAAATCGGAGTCATCAGGAGCCTCGGCGGCAGAAAGAGGGACGTGGCCAACCTCTTCGTGGCGGAGACCATCATGGTGGGGCTCTTCTCCGGTGTCGTCGGAATCGGACTGACCTACCTGCTCTCGTTGGTGGTCAATCTCATCGTGGGCAATTTCACCGGCGTCTACACGATCGCCTCCTTGCCTTGGTATCTGGCTCTCTTGATGATCGGCGTCTCCATCGTTTTGACCTCGATCTCCGGCATCGTCCCGGCGATGTCGGCGGCCAGAAAAGATCCGGTGACCGCGCTTAGAAGCGAGTAAGACAATAAAATAAGGCGGTTTTGCGGGGAAAACCTCCTTTTTGCAGGCTTTTAGTAACTTTAATGCAAACCAATTCCTTCCAAGAGAGAAGGCGATTTGGCTTATTTCCATTTCGCGAACGGCTTAGCGAAAGCGATTGATGCTTTATATGTCCAAGGCTTCCTTCAGATCTTCCATGCTGGAGTAGGTTTTCCCGGCTGGGTCGGAAAGGATCTCCTTACCTTCTTCTATCGCAAGCCTCGTGGCTTTGTTTGGGATGTCCAATTTGAGGTCGAAAGGAATGGCTTGCTCCCTGACCGCGCATTTCAGGAAGGCGTTCACCGCGGTGGTCATGTCGATGCCAAGCTCATCGAAGAGCTTTTCTCCGCCTCCTGCTTCGTCGCTTTGTCCGTCCTGATGCTGAGAATCACTGTTTCCATAATATTGTCTCCTTCAATATTGGCTCTATGGCTAATAGGTGCGTCAGCAATACAAAACCATAAATTGTTATGCAATTGAAGAATATTGCCGTAGAAGGATCCTAATCGGCTTTCAAAAACCTTGGTTAGCGATAGCCGTGGCAAAACGTCTTCAAACTAGCTTATGGATCAGCAAAGGCCAAGGCTTTTGAGGAAATAGGGGATGGCCCTCTCGAACTCAGGGCCGTATATCTTCCCGTCCAGCCCATCCTCCTCGTTGAAGGAGAGGGCCTTGGCGACGTAAAGGGCGGCGAGGTGGGCGCTCTCTGGCAAAGAATTCCCAAGCAGATAGGCGGAAAGGAGGGCGCTTGAGAAAAGGTCGCCCGTCCCGTGCGCGCTTTGCTTCGCTTCCTCATAGAAAGAAGAAAACTTCCCGTCGTCGAGCACCAAGCAGCCGATCTTCCCTTCCCTTTCGATCCCAGAGAGGACGACTTTCTTCGGGCCTAAGGAAGAGACTTTGCTTATGAGCTCTTCCAAAAAGCCGTCGCTGGGGGCGCACTGGGGATAAGGGGTGTTGGTCAAGAAGCAGGCTTCGGTGATGTTGGGCTTAGCCAAATCGGCTTCCTTCATTAGAGCATGCATGGCTTCGATGTGGCTCATGGAGAAGCCTGCGTAGAGCTCGCCGTGGTCTCCAAAGGCGGGGTCGACGAAAAGCAACGTGTCTTTGCCCCGGAAACTATGGATGAGCGAGAGGGCCATCTCCACCTGGGCGGTGGCTAGGTATCCCGTGTAGATCGCCTTGAAGGAGACGTCGTATCCTTCCCATTTTCTAGGGGCTTCCATCAAGGAGGGGAGGGTGTCGATCCAAGTCCAGGAGGGGAAGACGGTGTGGTTGGAAAGGACGGAGGTGGGGAGGCCGACCGCCTCGATGCCGGCGGCTGAGAGGGTAGGCAGGGCGACGGTGAGGGAGCATCTCCCTAGACAGGAATAATCTTGAATCGTCAAAACGCGGGTTTGCTTCATGGCGACTAGGCTAGTCCAAAACAAGGGAAAATGGAAGGAAAAGAGGCGTGCTCGTGCTAAAATCGCCTCATGGACATCTGGAAGATAAAAAGCACTTTGAAAACGGTCTCCAACGTCTTGGACGCGGTCTCCAACCCCAAAGAGGCCCTGACCCCTGAGACGGCGCTGAAGATGGTCTTTGAGAGAAGGTTCTCCACCGTCGACGGCTTCCGCTCTTCCTGGGATTACCTCGAGCGCTGCTCATTCGAGGATTTCCCTTCGCTGCAGAAGAAGAAGATGGTGCCGGTCTATTCTAACGGCAACAGGCTCTGCCTCCATCTTTATGAGCAGCCTTGCCCAAAAGGGCTCTTCCTCTGCGTGCATGGCATCGGGGGGCTGAGCGAGGATTCCTCTTCCTGCATCCACGATTATCTCTTTAGAAGCGGATACGACGTGGCCGCGCTCGACCTCACCGCCTCAGGAAGAAGTGAGGGAGTGGGGGTGAAGGGGCTTTCGCAAAGCGCCCTCGACGTCGCCTCGGCGATGAGTTTCATCCACCAATCGAGCCTAGGGAAGCTGCCTTTGTTCCTCCTTGGGCATTCCTGGGGGGCTTATGGGGTCTCCGCCTCCTTGCATTTCGACAAGACCCCTTTGGCCGTCTTCGAGCTCGCGGGCTTCCGCGACCCCGTTTCCATCATGACCGCTCTGCCCTCTTCTTACGTCGGCTTCGATCTCTCCTTCACCGAGCCTTCCTTGAGGAGGGCGATGGAGGAAAGGGACCCGAAGCACGCCTTCCTCTCCGCCAAAGACGCCCTGGAAGAGGCGAAGAACGTTTATGCGATGCTCATCCATGGCGACAAGGACAAAGTGGTGGTGCCCGATTCCGCCTTATTTAGCGCGGACTACGCGCGCAACGGGATCGAGAAGCTGCAGATGAAGGGGAGGGCGCATGGCGATGTGATGATGTCCCTAGACAGCGTCCTTTACCTCTCCAAAGCCAAGGAAAGCTGCTCCGCCATCTATCAAAAATACAAGAAGAGCCCTGCTAAGATTGGCGAGGAGGACCTTTCCGCTTATCGCGCCTGCTTCGATAAGCGCATGGCCTCTTTCCTCGATCAAGGGCTCTTCGGGAAGATCGTCTCAACCGCCGATTCGCTCGCTAGGAAGGCCTTGGGCTAGGCTTTCTTCGACGCAAGCCAAAAAATGTTTGCTTAAGCAAGGGGGCGCGCATATAATGGGCGAGCCGCTTTGAGGCGGCAGGTAATCTAGCGGGACCTTAGCTCAGCTGGGAGAGCGCGTGCTTTGCAAGCATGAGGTCGCCGGTTCGATCCCGGTAGGTTCCACCACGATGGCTGAGTAGCCCAGCTGGTTAGAGCAACCGGCTCATACCCGGTATGTCGAGGGTTCAAATCCCCCCTCAGCCACCACTTGTCAATGAAGGTCTGATTCTGCGTCAGGCCTTTTTCTTTCCGCGCGCTGAGGCAAACAAGAGAATCGTTGTCTGATTGGGCGGCCTCTACGCGTGTGCCTTAGAGGGGGCTCAACCAAAGAGAGGCCTTTGGAAAACGAGGCCAATCCAAATACGCTGCAAAAAAAGAAAAAAACGGGTTTTTGCAGGGTTTTCGATTCGATTTCCCCTTCAAGAGGAAAGAGGCGTGGCATCAAGAGTTTTCTTTCTTTTTGCCACCTACCCATATAGAATATGGGTTATGAACTTTTCACCCTTCCCCAAGAAGTACTCGGAAGAGATCGCTTCTTCAAGCATTCCCCTCGCCCTGTTTCGGATAGAATCAAAGCACGCCACGCCGGTGTTGGTCTCCTCCGGCTTGCTCCTTAGCTTATCCATGAGCGAAAGCGAGGCCATGCAAGCCTTCGAGGAGGATCCTCTCTTCTTGCTTAGGGAAGACACCAAGCCTGGGATCAGGAAGACCTTGCTTTCCTTCCTCAAGGAGCAAAGCGGGTTCGATGAGGAAATCATCACCAAATACGGCACCCACACGACCTTCCATAAGGTCCGCGTCTCGGCGAAGATGCTGGATTTCAATGGGGCGCGCTACGCCTATTTCCTCTTCACCGATCTGAGCCCTTATCTCCTCCATCACAAGAACGAGCGGAGCAACACCCTCGCTTTGCACAACACCGATGAGCAGATCCGCAGGGACCTCTTCGACGGGCTGACCGGGCTCCCCAACATGGCCCACTTCATCGACCTAGCCAAAGTCGGCAGGGCTTCGATGCTAGCCAGGAAAGAGCCTTTCTGCGTCCTCTCCTTCGACTTCATCGGCATGAAGTCCTACAACCTCAAATACGGCACCGCGGAAGGGGACGCTTTGCTGAAGGATTTCGGCAAACTCCTCTCCGACACTTTCTCCCCCCTTTGCTGCGCCCGCTTCGGCGAGGACCATTTCTACGCCTTCGCCCTCACCGCGGGGATCGAAGCCGTGGTATCGTGCTTCTTCGACGAGGCCAAAAAGCTCAATAAAGGCAACAGCCTCCCGGTGAAGGTGGGCATCTACCGCTGCACCGACAAAGACAAAGGCGACGCCGTCACCGCCTTCGACAAGGCCAAGTTCGCCTGCGACTCCGACCGCTTCACCTACGCCTCCCATTACATCTTCTTCACCGACGAGATGGAGGCCAACATCGAGATGAGGGACTACGTCCTCTCCCATCTTGACGAGGCACTAGAGAAGAATTGGATCAAAGCCTATTACCAGCCGATCTTCCGCTCGGTGAGCGGCTTAGTCTGCGATGAGGAGGCCCTCGCGAGGTGGGAGGACCCCGTCTTGGGAATCGTGAGCCCCAAGGACTTCATCCCCTATTTGGAAGAAGCCCACTTGCTTTACAAAGTGGACATCCGCATGATCGAGCTCATCATCGAGGGATTCGACGCGAAGAGGAAAGCCAACATCCCCCTCGTCCCCGTCTCGCTCAACCTCTCGCGCTTCGACTTCGAGCAGGCCGACATGGTGGAGGAGGTCAAGAAAGCGATGGACAAAGCGGGCTATCCGGCCTCTTTGCTCACCATCGAGATCACCGAAGCCGTCGCCGGGCACGACCAGGAATTCATCTCCGCCCAGATCAAGCGCTTCCACGAAGCCGGCTTCAAGGTGTGGATGGACGATTTCGGCGCGGGGTATTCCTCGCTAAACGTCTTAAGCGACCTCGAGTTCGACCTCGTGAAGATCGACATGAAGTTCATGCGCAACTTCATGACCAACGACAAGGTCCAGCCCCTTCTCTCCAGCATCCTGCAGATGGCCCAGTCCCTAGGCGTGGACACCCTCTGCGAAGGCGTGGAGACGCTGGAGCAGCTGATCTTCCTTCAAAACAACGGTTGCGACAGGATCCAGGGCTTCTACTACGAGAAGCCGATCCCCCTTTCAAAGGTGCTGGATCGCACCTCGAAATGGGCGAGGGAGAACGTCCTCGACACTCCTTATTACGACGAAGTCGGCGAAGCCTGCTTGGAGCATCCTCTTGGCATGGATTCCAGCCTCGGCGTGCGCTCGGGCATCTTGGAATACCAAGACGGGAAATGCTACTTCCTCCGCGGCACCGCGGCCTACCGCGAGTTCCTGGAGAAGGGCGGGATGGTCAATTTCTCCTCCTTCACGAAGACTCGCCTCCCCTTCGCCCGCCAGCCCACCCCGGCCTTCGTCGACGCGATCGAGCGCGCCATCTCTTCCGGGAACCCCGTCACCGCGCCTTTCCTTGAGAAAGGCCTGCCCGCGTTTCAGATCACCGTCAGGGAGATCGCCCGCAAAGGGGTGAGCGTCCCTTGCTACGCCGTCCTCGTCGTCCTTGAGCCTTCTAGCGAGGAGTACCTCGTCGAGGAATCGCTCTTCCCGACTCTCACCGTCAAATTGCTTTACGACGGCAAAGGGAAACCGAACAACCTCGCTTATCAAGACTGCAACAAGAAGCAGGAGGCCTATAGCGGCATCCCCAAGAAGAAGCTCCTTTCGATGACCCTCAACGACACCTTCCCCAATCCCTCCCCCTTTTGGATCGAACTCTGCGTGGAGGCGAGGGACAGCAAAAAAGAGCAAACGGGCCAGTTCTACGCCAAGGAGCTCAGCCGCAACATCTTCTACTCCGTCTCCCCGCTTTGGGAGAAGGACGTCTTCCTCTTCCGCTTCTACGAGATCGACTCCGACGAGCTGCTCAACATGCAGGACCGCCACGACGTCGGGGCGGACACCTTGCTTTTCAGGGCCTCGAAGACCCTCGCCGAAGGGCATTCCATCAACACGATCAACCTCTTCTTGGAAGAGCTTTCGAGGGGACTGGGCTGCCGCTTCGGGCTTTACCGCACCAGGAAGGGGATCTCCCGCTTAGTGACCTACGCCCCCCAGATCGAGAAGACCCCGTCTTTCTATTTCTCCGCTTCGCGCTTGCCTAGCTTCGATGAGCAGATAGGCAAGTACGGGCATTACGATTCCGCCCTCGCCCCGGAGAGGAACGGGCTTTCCTCCTGCAGCAGGGCGATGGCCGCCCCCATCAAGAAAGCGGGGGAGATCCTCGGCTATCTGGTCTGCTTCGACTATGGGCTTGATAAGCAAAACGAGACCACGGTTTGCCTCCTAGAGGGGGCGAATCTACTCACCACCTTCCTCTCCTCGGGCAAGAAAGAGAACCCCGAGGAGATCGATCTGAAGCATGAAGGCGCGAGGATGAAGGAAACCAAGGTAGAAGGCTCCTCTTTCGCCGAGAAGAACTGCATGGATACCTTCAACATGAACTTCCTCAGCTACGGCGCCCCTTTCTATGCCTTGCTCCTAGTGGCCCTCATCTTCGCGGGGATGCAGCTTAGCTCGGCGACCTTCCCCGAGCTTTCGCTCACCCGAATCCCCGAATACGCCTTCCCTCGCTACATCGTTCTGGGGGTTTATTCGCTCCTTTCCCTCGCCGCCTGCGGGTTCGCGATCGTCTATAGGAAGAGGAGGCAGCTCTTCTCCCATCTGCTCACCGAGGCCGTCCTGGGGGTCTATCTCGCCTTGACGATGGCTGCGGGCTTCTTCTTCAGCTGGCAGGATTATCAGCTGGGGGTCTTCGATTTCCTCTATGCCCTTTCCGTCCTCTATCTTTTCTCCTGCTACAGGCTCCGCCCGTGGAAGATCCTCGTGTATCTTTTCTCCGGCTTCCTCATCCTTTCCCTTTTCTGCGCCTTCGTGCCTTGCCTGCCCTCTTCTTATGGGGCGCTCTACACCGAACTGAGCCCGCTATATTTCCTAGTGAACGGGGGCCTCATCGTGGTCTCCGCCTTCCTCAGCAGCGTCCTCTACAAGCTCAACCTCCGCCAGCTCCGCCTCTCCACGGTGGATCCGCTCACGGAGCTCAGGAACCGCTTCGCTTTGAGCTTGGATAAGAAGAAATACTACGGCCGCCCATGCTTCCTCATGGTCATGGACATCGACGACTTCAAGCATTGGAATGATACCTACGGGCACGATAAAGGCGACCAGCTTCTGGTCGAATTCAGCTCGCTTCTGCAGACCATCTTCGGCAAGGAGAACGTCTACCGCTACGGCGGGGACGAGTTCGTCGTCCTCGCGGGCATCGACCGCACGGGGTTCGAGGATAAGATCGGCTCCTTCCAGAACAGCGTGAAGCACGAACTCTCGCAGGGGTTCGAGAAAGTCTCCTTCACCGGGGGCTATCGCGAGGTCATCTTCAATAGCGACGCGAGCTTCCTCAGCGCCGTCTCAAGCTGCGACGCGCTTCTTTACGAAGGGAAGAAATCGGGCAAATCGACGATCGTGGGAAGGTGATCAAGCCTTCGTCGGGGTCGTCAGGAAAGGAGGCAGGTCCTCCTTTTCTTTGTTCACGAACTTCCTCTTGTCCTTCTTGCAGACCTTGTAGGCGGCGTGCTTGCCGGTGAAAAGGGCGATGGGCAGCCCTCCGGGGGACATCGTCCATTGCCCGGCGTAGAAGAAATTCTCCGCCGCGGGGAAATCGCCTTTCCGCCAAAGCTCTTTGGACCTCTTCGTGGAGAGGAAGGACATATAGGAGCCTTCGTAGGCGTTGGTGTAGCGTTCGTAGGTCAAGGGGGTGACGACGTCGAGAAGCTCCAAATCGCCCTCATTGAGCCCCATCTTCTTCTCCAAGACGGCGGCGATCTGACGGCCTTTTTCTTCCTTGAAGGAAAGATACTCCTCTTTGCTCATCGCCTTCATCTTGGCGTAGTCGCCTTCCTCGGATAGGAGGAGGACGGTGAGGGGGGTGTTGCCCCTAAGGCAAAGGGAGGGATCGAAGGAGAAGGAGCGGACCGAAAGCGAGGTGATCTCCCTCCCTAAGAAAGGCAAGGAGCAGAGGTAATCGGCGGTGGTGGGGACGCTAGAGATGTCTTTCTTCGTCGCGAAGGAGAACTGGAAGCCGCTGATGAGGGGGAAATCCCCTTTGCGCGCGAAGCGCTTATCGAAGTAGGGGTCTTTGACTTTCCCCTCCAAGAGCTTCTCAAAGGTGAAATGAGCGTCGGCGGTGCTGATCACGTAGTCGGCATCGACTTTACTGCCGTCCTCCAAAGTGATGCCTTTGGCGACCCCGTCCTCGAGGTTGATTTTGCTGACGGGGGAGGAAAGGCGCAGCAAGCCGCCCTCTTTCTTGAACTTCTCCTCGATGCGGCGGATCATCGGGATCGAACCGCCTTCCAAAAGGCCACATTCGCCTTTGGAGAAGGAACTTGCGATGTAGTAGAAGGAGTGCATGTTGAACTCCGGCTTCAGGTAGCGGGTGAAAATCGAGCCCAGCTCCTTCGATTTGGCTTTGGAGGCGAACTCGCCTACGGAGATGTGGGTGTAGCGGAGATAGCTTAGGGCCATCGGGATCATCTTGAAGGCGTAGCCGATCTTCTCGAAGAGGTTCATGTTCTCGACGGGCTTCTTCGTGGGGATGCTCACGGAGCGGTAGGCGCGGCAATTGAAGATGAAGGAGCGGATGAGGCGCTTGTCTTCGGGGAAGAAGGAGACCATCTCCTTTTGCAGGGCTTTGAGGTCGCCGTAGAAATGGAAGAAGCGTCCATCGCTCATCTCAAAGGAGGTCAGAATGCGCGAGGGGAAGGTCTTCACCTCGGGGCCGATCGCCCCGATGTGCGACCAAAGGGGGTAGAGCTCGGAAGGGGGGTAGATGCCCACGATCCAGTGGGCGCATCCTTCGATGTAGACCCCTTTCCTCCACCAGCCGGCGCACACTCCTCCGGCGACGGGGCATTTCTCGTATATCTCTACGTCGAAGCCGTTGTCCAAACAGTAGATCCCGGCGGTGAGACCGCTGATCCCGGCTCCGATGATGATGACTTTTTTCTTCGGCATGAACGGTATTATATCCTTAAGAGGATGAACACATAGCCATTTCTCTTTTTTCTATCAATTAAAAAGACGCGTTTGTACAATATGGCTATGAAAAGCCATGCGCTGCTACTGATTTTCCCTCTCCTCGCATCCTGCGCCATAAGTTTCGGCCCAATCGGAGACAATAAGAGCGAAAGCTCGGACGTTTCCTCCTCCTCGTCGTTAGTTTCTTCTTCCTCATCAAGTTCCTCGTCGAGTGCCTCGTCTTCATCGCCCTCGTCTCAGAGCAGCTCTTCCATTGTCTCTGGACCGAGGACGTTGGAGGTTTACGCGATCAACGACTTCCACGGGGCGATAAAGGAGGAGGGCTCCTTCCCAGGAATCAAAACCCTTGGCAGCTATTTCGCGGATAAAGGGGACGACGAGAACACCGTTCTTGTCTCCTCTGGAGACATGTTCCAAGGGAGTTTGGAAAGCAACTACAACAGCGGCCACTTATTGGCCGATGTGATGAACGAATGCGAATTCGACGCCTTCTCCCTAGGCAACCATGATTTCGATTGGGGCTTAGAAGCGCTTAAATCGAACAAGGACCGCGTCTCCTCCAGCGGCTACCAAACCCCCTATCTCTGCGCGAACCTCTACGATTATTCTTCCTCTTCTGGAGAAGGCAACGCCCAGCAAAGCGACTACGGCGGAGAATACGCAATCAAAGTGCAAGAGAACGGGCTCCGCGTCGGGATAATCGGGGCGATTGGGAGACAGCAGCTGACCTCGATTACATCAACCTACATGCAGGACGTCTGCTTCAAAGACCCGGCGCCGATCATCAAAAACATCTCCGACAAGCTGCGGACGGAGGAGAATTGCGATGTCGTCATCCTCTCTTTCCACGCCGGGCAAAGCTCAATGCTTGGCCAGGGGATTACCTCAACTTCCTCCGTAAGCGGAAAGCCCTACGTCGATCTCGTTTTATGCGCCCATACGCATAAATTCGAAAGCACGACCGAGAATGGGATCATCTTCACTCAGAACGACGACAAGGGGGAAAACGCCTCACATGTCACCTTGACCGTCAGCGAAAGCGGCGAGGTGAGCGGCGAATTGGAGACCGTCACCGTCTCCGACATGAAGGCGGAAGTGCAGCAAAATGGCTACGACCAGGCAATCTCTGATCTTGTTGCGAGCTATGGGCAAGAGACCGATGCTGTCGGTAGCCAGGTCCTTGGAAACTTAAGCGGCAGTTTCTATTCAAGCGAGCAATTGCCCAACCTCGTGGCCCAGGCGATGCTTGAGGAAGCGAGCGAATCCTTCTCTGACATCGACCTCGCGATGGTGAACAACGGAAGGGCCACCCTCTATTCCGGCTCGCTGACATACAGCTCTCTTTTCTCCGCGATCCCCTTCGACAATGAGATTTATATCCTTGAGGTCAGCGGCAGCGTCCTCATCAAAGAGGCTAGCTACAATTACATCGCCAGGGGCAGGGAAGAGGCCTTCGAGAGCACCCCCACCTCGACTTACCGGGTGGCCGTCATCGATTACCTCGCCGTCCATCAGGACCTCAGCCGCGTCTATGATTATTTCCCTGGCTTCACACTCGTTGGCAAAGTCACTGCTGACGGCGGAGGGAAGCGCGTCTACCGCGACATCGCCGCCGACTACATCAAAAGCAAAGGCACCGTCAGATCCTCCGACTACGCTTCCTCTTTGAATAGGCACAACCATAATAGAGACACCTTAACCACCGCCGTCACGCTCTGAAAAGCCCGCAAAACCCTTCTATCCAATAAAAAGAAGGGCTTTTTGCGGCCCTTCTCTTAGAAAGGAAATCAGAAATCGATGGAAGTCGTCTCTAAGCCTACGGTCACGTCGGCGAGATAGCTCCTCAGCTTCGTGACGTCTGCCTTTAAGGCCCAACGGACCGTATAAGTCATTCTGTTTCCCTCGTCGAGGTAGATGAGGCAATCGTAGGACCTCGCTACGCCTATGACGCCTTCCTTGTTCAGCCTCCTTTGATCGGAGTAGGAGAGCTTCTCGTAAACTTTGGCGACCCCTTCCAAGACGACGGAGGGGGCATCGCTCAGCCAGACCGATTCCTCGCTTGCGCTTTCGACTTCATCTATCGCCTTCTGGATGCGCGCCTGCAGGGCGTTGTCGTTAAGGAATTCGCTTTGAACCCAGGGGACGGTGCCCGCGTAATTGACGGTGTAGGTGGCGTTATATCCGCTGGGGTAGGGCTTGGTGTAGGTGACCGAGAATTTCGGGTAATAGCGGGCGGTGGACTGGGTCTTCTGGGAGGTCAGGAAGGCTTCTTGGTCTGAAAGGGAGGTGACCGTCAGCAGATCCTCCCCCAGCACGGTTTCCCCTTTTACCCTGTCTTGGCAATTCTCCACGAAGGAGATGAAGCGCTGGACGTAGTTGAGCTCGAGGGTCGCGTAGAGGCTTTCGTCGATCGCCGAGGTGACCTTCGCCTCCATCACGTGATCGAAGGGGGCGGAGCAGGTGAGGGTGATGGTTTGCTTCTCGGAATCGATGGCGAAAGTCACATAATCGGCGACGTCGGCTTCGTAAGTGGCATCCTTCCAATATAAGGATAGGTTCACCTCCTTAGAGGCGTTGGCGGGGGTGATGGTGTAGCTGAACGTCTTGATCGACTTCTTGGCATTCTGGACGGTGCCGATGTGGCTCACGCTGATGCCGTGGCTAGTGACGTCCGTCTCATCGTCTAAGCTCTGCGAGGCGTTTTCTCTCGCCTCGCCTCCTCCTTTTTTTAGGATGCCTCCGGCGATGAGGGATGCGCTGAGAGCCATGGCGAGCGATGTGATGAGGATGGTTTTCGTCTTCTTTTGCTTCATTGGTGGATCGACCTCTTCTTTCTAAGGGGATTGCCCCTCACCTTATCAATAAAAGCGAATTCGGCTTTTTACCCAATGAGCGATGAAATATTCTTCTTTTTCTTTTCTAGGGCCTCCTTATATATAAGGAAAGGAGAGGGGCGGTCCGGGCCGTTTGCCGCCCTTTTCTAGGGCAATGTGCTTCTTTCCCTCGGGGGAAAGGGAAGGTATAATCCTTCTCGCGCGGTCCATTAGCGCAGCGGTTAGAGCTCACGACTTATAATCGTGTGGTCATTGGTTCAAATCCAATATGGACCACCACGGAGGAATACCCAAGTGGTTGAAGGGGTCGGTCTTGAAAACCGATAGTGGGGCTCCGCTCCAGCTGGGGTTCGAATCCCCATTCCTCCGCCAGTTCGTTAGCGTCCGAATCCCGTATTCACATCACTATGGGGTTGGATAGGCATAGATCACAAAAACATAAGGAATCGATGAAGAAATCCACCAGATAGCCGCGGTTGATTCTTCACAGCATTCCTAAGCTTTTCGGACAAAAGCATTGCAGGATGCGTGCGCACGCCATGTGCAATATGGTCCGGTTAGGAATCAAGCCGCTTGGCGCATTCCGAATCGCTAAGCCGATGGTGAACGTCGAACGTGACAGAAGGCTTTTTTAAGCTTTCGATTTAAGGTAGTATAAGAGTGCTTCGTTACTTTTCTCTACGAATCGCCGACGTTTTATTGGCTGTGTTTTGAAGGAAGGCAAGGATGTGAAACAAAGGAGGAACCGCGATGCCCAAAGCTCTTAGTTTCGTTTCGTTGCTAGGATCGGCCTTGTCTTTGGGATCAGGGCATCTGCTGAACGGTACCCATCTGTATCAAGCCGATTCGACAACTGCTAGTTCACAAGCTGAGGAGAAGCCTACTCTAAAAACGGAAGCGCAGATCCGGAAAGGCATCAATTCCGTCGAGGAAGAGTTGAATGCTTTGATCGGAATAAGCTCATCTGAGATTTTAGGGTCAAAGATCATCCGTGATTTTGCGAACAATGAATATCTGTTCGTAAGTTTTTCTGGGCGAGGCTATGGGGTTTTGAATGTCAGCAACGACGACGTCGTTGAGCTCGCCCCCTTTGCTCCATACCCGATTGATGTAAATGCAGAAACCGACGACCGTTATGTGCCGTGGGTGGGGTTTTTCCAAAAAGAAGGCGAAAACTTCAGAGACTTGAAAACCGGATTGCTGATCAGCGAAGCTGAACGCGAAGTCTTGGCTGATGAATCGGCTGAATTCCTCACGCGATCCATCAGCGATGCCAATGAAGCCGAAGAGAGAGAATCGGATGGCCTTTCGGTGGCTAACGGTTCTAGGATTGTAAAGAAATCAGCACCCGTAAACCATTCTTTGAGTGCGGGGCTGCTATATGCAGATAAGGAAATCCCCTACGCTTGGTATTTCAAGCGCAACTTCAACTCATTCCCCAGCAACGATGGGGACGACTGCGGATACGTCGCCGCATCGATGCTTTTGGCCTATTCCGAAATATTCGAATGCACGGGGTACTTTTCGTCCTCTGAAGCGGCGACCTACATCACGCCGTATAACGGCACTAGGTCTACGGTCGATGGCGAAGCAACTTGGGATGGAGTGCCGAAGCTGTCCAACGCCTTCCCTTATGGTGCCTGGGGTTCGGATATTGGGGGAAGCACCCCTTCTGAAATCGATAGCGCCATCAAGGGTTTTCTCTCTAAAAAATCAGTTTCTTATAGCCTTTATCACCGCTATTGGGAATTCGGGTCGCCGCAGGAGCCCATCAACAACGGGCACCCCGTGGCCTGCTTCGGCAACTATGAAGATCCTAATGGAGGAGATAATTTCAACCACGTTACCGTCGTCTACGGCTATTACAACGATGGGAAACTCCTTTGCCATTTCGGATGGAACGGCTACTCCCAGGTGGTCATGTCGCAACTAGGAATGTTCCACACCGGTGGATTTATCTCAATCTACAATCAGTCCACCCATCGACACAACAAATACTTCGTGGACAAAAGCACCGGGAAACGCTACTGCGGTTGTGGGAGGCTGATGACGTGCTGAGGAGTTTCCGTACTATCGTTCTTGCGCTTCTGTCTGTCGGCTTGGCCGCCGGATGCGCGAAAAAGTCCGCAAACGTCCTTCTTTGCGGATTGGTGCCTGGGACTTATTATTACGAATCCTCTGAAGGCGTCATGCCGGAAGGATGGTCGTTCGATGCAACTTCCTTTTTCGAGTTCAAAATATTGGGCGAAGACTCCGACTGTGATTATGGTTCCAAATTGGAAGCGGGGCGTTGGCGGATGCCTTACTATCCATTGAGCGATGATGGGTCTTTCGATTACGCGAAGCTGAACCACAATTGCGCCATGGTGTGGTCGAACACCCCATTCGACGCCCTCTCATCCCTCGATATGTCCTTTCATTATAAAACCGGCGACAACGTGGCCGTGATGGGAACCGGGGACGCCGACTCTGACTGGAGCGACTTCCTTTACAACGGAACGGTGTGCGTCGAATGCCTGATCTCAGCCGTTGAACCAGAGGATTATTCCAAGAGAAAGCTGACTGTGCGGATTTCCCATCTGCCGGAAAAATGTGGCGGAGGGATGCTGAGCATTTGCTTCTCCATGTGATTTCCAAGACTTGGCATAATCCTACCTGATTTTGAATCGCATGCATTGGAGCAATGAGGGATCGATGAAGTCGTTTGACGTCCGCGGGAGCAGGATCTATATCGATGAGCGAAATGGCAACTTCTCCATATACGAAGAAGAGGTTTTGGATGGTCCTGCCTTTGATATAGAGGCAAGCCTAGACTATAGCCATGATCTATATAAATCCGTCGCTTTTTGCTTGGAAATATCGGATGCCTGCAATCTCCGATGCTCATATTGCTTCAACGCTGACAAAAGCGGCCGCCGCATGGATGAAAAGACGGCGATTGGATGCTTGGAGAGACTCTTTCTTGAATTCCCCAACGCCGAGAAATATTCCATTGACGTTTCAGGGGATGGGGAGCCGCTGCTGAATTTGGAGCTGATTGATGTCGTAGCGGATTACGCAAAACGAAAAAGCAATGAGATCGATCGCGAGGTGACTGTCAGTTTAGTCACCAACGGCACCCTCTTGAGCGAACCGATATCCAAGCATTTGCAAAGGAAAGGTGTGCTTTTCGGGGTTAGCCTCGACGGGAACAAAATCAATCACGATCGTTATCGCGTTGACGAACGCGGGAGCGGCACTTTCGATCTCATCTTGAAAAACGTCCAGACCATAAAGCATAGGGAACATGTCGGATGCGCGGTTACGATCGCCCGGGATGCTTTCCCTCTTTTTGAGACGATTCGCAATCTGAAGAAGACCTTCAAAACCATTTCCGTCAAGCCGGCGCGTTCAAAGGAATTCGGAATCGACGAGAATTCTCTCGCCTCTTGGGCAGAAGAATATGAGAAATTGGAAGCCAAACTCGAAGAAGAGCTCTCGAAGGGCGACGCGTCTACCTTGTTCTGCCTGCTGAATGGGGACGACTATTTCGGGAAGTTCGTCTTGAGAAGCTTTCTCAACCTGAAAGCATTGTCGCGTTGCGATGCGGGGGTCGGAAGAATTGCCTATCCATCGACGGGGAATATTTCCCATGCCCCGCCATGATAGGCGGCAGTCATTGGATTGGAAGCCTTGCGGAAGGGTTCAATACGGAGGAAAGCCGAAAGCTGTACTTGCGGCAAACGGAAAGGAAAAACTGCGCCTCTTGCCCGTTCGTTTATCACTGCGGAGGGGAATGCGCCGTTGAATTCGATGCCAATTCCGGCAATAACCATTGGATGTGCCTTTTCAAGCAGAAGCTCATCCTCCTTGCGATGCTCTTGGAAGAACGCTGCCGCGCCTTTCCAAACGGCATCTACCAAGAGATCGTGGACTTTTGCCTCCGAAAGCTGGGGCGATCTGAGGAAAAGACGGCTTTAAGAGAATTCAGAAATCTGCACCAAGAGCTCACGTTCACCGAGGCAAAGGAACTCTTTGACAAGGAAAATCCCGAGTATTGAGCATGAACCGGGCTTCGTGGATTAACGGCAGTGTAAATGGCCGCCTAACAAAATGATGATTGCCTCAGGAACCATCACGGCCATTCGGCTTCTTTGATTTCTCATCTCACTTTTTTGGCTAGTTTTTTCTTTTCGAGCTAGCGAGCCGCCTCATGAGAACGCCCTCGCAACCCCCTCGCTTGAGGGTCGGCTTTTCGTGGGGCGAATGGGCAAGCCAGGAGGGATGGTCTCGGAGGGGCGTTCCGCCCTCAACCCGGAGAACCCGCTCACGCGCCTCTACGGGCAGGAACAGCAGGAGTCGATGACGGATTCAGCTTCCCATCATCCCGAATTCCCTCTGTTCCACCGAAATCCTCCATGGGTTTTGAGAGAAGGAAAACGATGCCATCTTCTGAGGAGCAGAAAGCTATTCCCCCAACTTCTTATATGCTTTCGCGTGTTTCTTGATCGACTTGGCGTAGAGCTCGCTCAATTCGCTCCTATCCATATATTCGACGCTGGGCTTCTTTGAAATTTCGGAACGGTTGGTTTGCTCTTTGGCAGCTTCCATAAAGGAAATTTACTCCTTCGCGACGACCGTCCTTGTCGATTTGACAATCGAGGAGCTAGGATAGGCGCCGCGAGTCATCGTGAGGGGATAGACCTGGGTGTTTTTCCCGATCACGGTGCCCGGATTGAGGACGCTGCCGCAGCCGATGTCGGCGTGGTCGCCTAGGATCGCGCCGAATTTCCTTAAGCCCGTCTCGTAGTCTTTCTCCGCGTGGACGATCACGTTCTTGCCATCGCTGCGGAGATTCGAGCAGATCGAGCCCGCGCCCATATGGGCATAGCACCCCAGAATGGAGTCCCCGACGTAGTTGTAGTGGGGGACCTGCGCGTGGCGGAGCAAGATGCAGTTCTTCAGCTCCGTCGAATTGCCCACGACGCATTCATCGGCGATGTAGGCGTTGCCTCTGATGTAGGCTCCTGGGCGGATCTCGACGTCGTCCCCGATGATGGCGGGGGCGATGATGGTGGCGGTCTCGGCGATCGAGACGTTCTTCCCGATGAGCACCCCCTCCTTCAAGACGGAGTATTTGCCGCTAGGATCCTTCAACAAAGCGGCGATGATGTCCTTGATCTTTGGAAGGATCTCCCAAGCGTAGGCATCCCCATCGAAATAGGGATAGAGCTCCTCGGGGATCTCCTCAAAAAGGTCAGCGACCTTAAGCGCGTATTCACTCACAGATATACCCTCTCTTCTTTATGACGTTCTTGATGCGCTCGATATATTCATTGCACATCGCTGCGCTCTCGCTTTCTATCATGATGCGGATGACCGGCTCCGTCCCGCTTTGGCGCAGCAATGCCCTCCCGTTCCCGCCTATCTCGTCGTTGACTTCCTTGAACTTGGATAGGACCGCCTCGTCTTTGGCCACCAATGCTTTGTCGGTCACCCGGAAGCTCTTCGTCACCTGAGGGAGCAAAACGACGTCTTTGGCGAGTTCGGCGAGGCTCATTTTGCTCTCGATCACCTGCTCGGTGAGCATGATCGCGGTGAGGATGCCGTCTCCTGTGGTCGCGTATTTCCTGATGATGATGTGCCCGCTTTGCTCCCCGCCGAGGACGTAATTGCCCTCGATCATCTTCTCGTAGACGAAGCGGTCGCCCACCGAGGTGCGGATGTTCTTGATGTGGATAGAGGACAAGGCCTTGTCTAGGCCGCTATTGGACATGATGGTCGTGACGACCGTGTCGTTTTTCAGCGCCCCTTCGCCTTTCATCTTCTTCGCGAGGATGTAGATGATCTTGTCCCCGTCGACTACCTCCCCATTCTCATCCACGGCGAGGCACCTATCGGCGTCTCCGTCGAAGGCGAAGCCCATGTCGAGCTTGTTCTCTTTCACCAGCTTCTGCAGCCCTTCGATGTGGGTGGAGCCGGCGTTCTTGTTGATGTTGGTGCCGTTGGGGGCGTCGTTGATGAGGCTGACCCTGGCGCCTAGGGCGGTGAAGACGGAGCGCGCGATCATCCAGGAGGAGCCGTTGCTGCAATCTAGCCCGATGCGGTAGTTCTTGAAGGAGTGCTTGGCCAAAGAGATGAGGTAGGCGATGTAGCGGTTCCTGCCGCTGGAATAATCCTCTATGGAGCCTACCGCCTCCCCTTCTGCGAAGGGCAGGTCGGCCTCTTTGACGCCGAGCTTGTCTAACTGACCATCCAAATAGTATTCGATCATCTTGGCGATGCCGTCGTCTATCTTCTCGCCGTCGCTGTTGATGATCTTGATGCCGTTGTCGTAGAAGGGATTGTGGCTGGCGGTGATCATCACCCCGCAGTCGAAGCAGTCCTGGCGGATGACGTAAGAGACGCTGGGGGTGGTGGTGACGTGGAGCATCTTGACGTCGGCCCCTGAGGCGGTTAGCCCTGCGGCGACGCAGTACTCGAACATATAGGAGGATAGCCTGGTGTCCTTGCCGATGACCACGCAGGGCTTGTAGCCTAATTTCTGCTTGGTGAATTTGGGGTTGGAGAAGAACCAGCCGAGGAAGCGCCCGATCTTGTAGGCGTGGTCGGCGGTGAGGTCTTTGTTGGTCTCCCCCCTGAAGCCGTCGGTGCCGAAGTATTTGAGGCGCTCGTCGTCTTTGATGGGCACTACGATCCTCTTGTTCTTGTGGAGGATGATGTTGCGGTTGAGCAGCTCGTCGGTGGTGATCTTGAAGATCTTGCACAGTTCTATCACGTTGTCGATCTGGGGCAGGGACTCGTCGCTTTCCCACTTGGAGACGGATTGGCGGGTCACGTTCAGCATGCTCGCGAGCTTCTCTTGGGATACTCCGTTAGCGATTCTGAGATGGATTATCTTTTCACCTATTGTCATATTGACTCCTCGCAACTCATGGTTGCTTAGCGATTTGGCATGAGGAAAGTATGGGCATTTCGGATTGTTTTTGTCAATTCATAAAACGATAAAGCATGTAATGTTTGATTTACATTTCGGCTAAAGTCCATCTTGTTTTGCCAAAATTTGCTTTCAAGAGACGAATTCGTTGCCCCCTTTTGCTTCCTATTCTTGAAATGGCCAAAAAAAGGACTAAGTCCTTGTTGCGAAAAATCACTTCCTGCCGCAAACTAGATGACGATGTCAGACGTGAGTCGAAAGAAAAGCCTTTTGGGCGAGGATGCCTCCATAGTGCTTTTCGCTGGGCGAAGAAGATGAGCGAGATCCCTTTTTCTAATGCCTTCATCCCCGAGCCCGACCTGAATAACCTAGAGAGGAACGTCGGCATTCAATTGCTCCACGAGCACATTGATGGGGCTTTGCTGATCGACGTGAAGAAAGGCAAGCTCATCCCGATCAGCGACGAGATCACGTGCAAGCTGAAGAGCTGGATCGATTTCCCTGGGCTCTCCTATGCCCGCACGCTCTCCTTCGTGCTCGAGAAAGCGGTGGACGCGGGCGAGGAGAAGTTCCTCAGAAGCCGTTTGGAGTTAGACAATCTCGCATCGAAACTGAAGAGCTTCCCTTCCTATTCCGTCGACTTCAAATACCAAGACGGGGACAAAGCCCCTCTTTTCAAGAGGCTTCGCTTCTTCCCTTATCGCGAGGGCGGGAACTACATCGTCGCCTCCTGCGAGGACGTCACCCTCGAGAAGGAGGGCGACATCGATCCTTTGACGGACCTATTGGACACCTCCGGCTTCCATGAGCACGTCTCCGCTTGGATTGCCGACCATCCCGGGAAAAGGTACCGCATCCAGCGCTACAACATCGACCATTTCCGCGACATCAACGGCATCTACGGCCATGAGGCAGGCGACCAATTGCTCAAGGACTTCGGCGCCTACATGAAGCGATTCGACTCCCCCGAATCATTCTCCGCGCATCTCAACGCCGACCATTTCATCCGCTTCTGCCCCGAGGAAGAGACGATGAGCCCCGAGGAATACGCTAGGCTCATCCCCCTTGCTTTCGCCAACTATCATCTGAGCGTGCCGATCAACGTCCACGTCGGGGTATACGACCTCTGCGAGGAAGACAACGACAGCTTCGTCATGGCCTATAAAGCCCTCCTCGCCCTCCAGACCATCAAAGGGGATCACCTCCATTCGCTCGCCTATTACAAGAAAGGCATGATGAAGGAGGAAGTGGAGGAGCAGGAGTTCCTCAGCGAAGCCGATGAGGCCATCAAGAAAGGGCAGTTCGAGGTATGGTATCAGCCTCAGGTCGATTACCGTAGCGGCAAGCTCCTCGGCGCGGAGGCCCTCATCAGGTGGCGCCACCCCGTGAAGGGGCTGCTTCCCCCAGGACGCTTCTTGCCCCTGTTCGAGAGGACGAGCAAAATCGCCTCCTTGGATCAAGAGACGATCAGGAAGGTCTGCCGCCGCGCGAAGGCCTGGCAGGAAAAATATCCTTCCGCCCCGATCTCTTTCTCCTGCAACCTCTCTAGGTCCTATTTGCTTAGTCCCACCTTGCCTTCTTTTATCGACGATGCGGTATCTGGCTCCGATTTGCCTAGCGGGGCGATCCATTTCGAGATCACCGAAAGCGCCTACGCGAAGGATTCTAGCGCCATCGAGAACGTCGTCAAATCGCTCCACGCCAAAGGGTTCACGGTGGAGATGGACGATTTCGGCTCGGCCTATTCCTCCCTCAATTCCCTCAAGAGCCTCCACGTCGACGTGGTGAAGCTCGACATGAAGTTCCTAAGCGGCGGGAACGACGGGGAGAGGGGCAGAATCATCCTCGCCTCCGTCATCGAGATGGTCAAGAAACTAGGGATGGACCTCATCGCCGAAGGGGTGGAGACCAAAGAGCAGGCCGAAATGCTCCTAGGCTTCGGCTGCGAGAAGATGCAGGGCTATTATTTCTCTAAGCCCGTGCCCGAAGAAGAATACGAGAAGATGCTTTCCGGGGAGATAAGCTTCCCGAAAGCCGAAAAAGAATGAAGGCGGCCGAATATGGATGGGCCCTTGATCAGAAAAGCCTCCCTTTCGGATATGCCCGAGATCGTTCGGATCTACGCCTCGGCGAGGGAAAGGATGAAAAAAGAAGGCAATCCCACCCAGTGGGGCGATTCCTATCCTCCGACGGGGCTCATCGAGAAAGACATAGAGGAAGGCGACCTTTATCTTGTGACCCACAACAAGCGCCCATGCGCGGTTTTCGCTTTCGTCATGGGCGAGGATCCTACTTACCTCAAAATCGAGGGCAGGGGATGGCTTTCCCCTTCCCCATACGGGACGATCCACCGCCTCGCAAGCGATGGTTCATCGAAAGGCGTCTTCGCCCACGTTTTGTCCTATTGCATCGCGCTTTGCCCCCACATCAGGATGGACACCCATAAGAACAACAAGGCGATGCGCCATCTCGCCTTGAAGCATGGCTTCAGCGAATGCGGGATCGTCTACGTGAGGGATGGGACTCCGCGCATCGCTTTCGAGCGTCTTTGATGCATCGCCTATGTTTCAAAAAAGTCTGCAGAATCTCTAATCATTTGGGTTTTGCGGGCTTTTCCAAGCCATCGGAATTCGCAAGGGAATCCCTTAGACCCTTCAAATCGCGCGTGACGATTTCATAAACGATCGCGTGATCTGTCTTGCCCTAATCATGGACGATTCCGTTCCGAAATCCCGCGATGAGACCCCAAGGAACTTCTTGATGGCGGAGCTTGAATTCCTCTGTGAGATGGGAGACGTCTTCGGCGAGCTGAATGAGACGGAGCATGATCGCGTCATTCAAAAGTCCATCGCGCATGAAATCCTGCCGCGATTTGCCTTTCATGTAGCGGAGAATGGAGTCGAGTCCTCTACGGCTTTGCCTATGTAATAGGCGTCGTCTTTCTGATTATCCATAGATTTTCACCCCGTCTTTCATGATTTCTACCAAGAGCTCCTCGTCTTCTTTGACCTCGGAGAGGCGGAGCAAGTCGACTCGCTTATGCAAGGCGTCTTTCAATTCCTCCAGCAGCTTCACGTACTCGAGGCCGGTAAGGGTGGTGGAGATGCAGAGGTCCACGTCGCTCCCCTCGCTTTGATATCCTTTCGCGTAGCTGCCAAAAAGATAGCAGAAGTCGATTGAGTTTCCGTAGGGTTCCATGGTTTCGCCCACAAGGGATTTGATGGATTCCAAACTCAAAATGCCTTTGGTCTCGTCAATGCGAAAATTCCGTTCTAAAGAACTCTTGATGGACGCCCTTTTCAAAGCGTTGCCGTAGCCTTCATCCTTCTCGTATCTTAGGTAGGTACGCAAAGGCATCGAAACGGCTTCCGAGGCTTCTTTCGCCGTCAAACCATAGGAAATTCTCAAAGCTTTCAAAGATGAAGAAATGGCATTCATGTCTTTAGTATATATGCCAAAATGGCACATTGCAAATTGAAACATATGCCAAAATGGCACAATCAATTTAAAAAGCATGTCAAAACGTCCATCGTCGTTTCGTCCGCGCGCCATCTCCTGTTAAAATAGCTGAAACCATCCAAGGAGAAAGAACATGGACACCAAAGAAGTGCTGCTAGAAAAGGCCAAGCAGGCCCAGATCGTTTACGATTACCTATCCGATCTTTTGAAGATCGACAGCCCTCTGCCGGTCACCTTCATCGCCTCGGAGAAGGCGGAGAAGGAGTTCAAGAAGAACTATCTCAAGGAGAATCCCTTTCCACACGTCATCGCCTTCGTCTTGGCGAAGCTGAGGAAGAAAGCGGTGGACCGCCTCTTCCTTGAGGAAAGGGTCCTGCAGACGAGCGTCATCGCCGCCGTGCTCTCCCTTTGCAGCAACCTCGCCTCCGAAATCGGGAGTCTGAGAGGGGATGAGATCGAAGGCAACAGGATCTACTGCGACCTCTCTTACGCCGGCTTGCAGGCGATCCGCCTATACATGGCCAATTATTACGACCCCGAATTCAAGAAGAGCCGCCTTGCCTCGGCCATCAGGGTCGACAACGCCCTCAACGGCTCTTTCTACAAATACAGGACCAAGGACGGGAGATACATCTCCTTCCACGTCTATTACCAATCCCAGCAGAAGAAGCTCGTTGAGGCGATGAAGCTCAATAAGCCCTACGACAAATTCACCCTCACCTCGATGGGGAAGGACAGGAAATACCTCGCCAAAGAGGTCGCCAAGTGGGAAAGCAAAGAACTTGAGGAGCTTTCCTTCGATTGCGGCGCCTGCGCCTGCGTGCTCCGCTCCAGGGAGGAGTGGGAGAATAGCGAGGTGGGGAAGGCGGTCAAAGAGATGCCTTTGCTCCGCTTCGAGAAGAGGGGGGAAGGCAAGATGGAGCTGCCCCCTTCCTTGGAGAAAGGCCCTTTGACCGGCATCAAGGTGCTCGACCTCACCCACATCATCGCAGGCCCCGCCTGCTCGAGGATCCTCGCCGAATACGGCGCCGACGTCTTGCTCGTGAGAAGAGGCTCCTTCAAAGAACAGGAGCAGGCGATGCTGGAGCTAGATGGCTGGGCGGGGAAGGATTCCATCCAGCTTGACCTCAATAAGCCTGAGGACCTAGCCAGGATCAAAGAGCTCATCAAGGAAGCCGACGTCATCACCTATTCCTATCAGAATGGCTGCTTCGATAAGTTCGGCCTCTCCGAGGAAGAGATAGCCGCGATCAACCCGCGCCTCATCTACGTCAACCTCATGTGCTTCTCCGACACCGTTTGGAAGGAGCGCCCGGGCTGGGCGCCGCTAGCCGAGGACATCACCGGGCTTTCGATTCGAAACGGCAGCAAGGAGAACCCAGTCAACCTCAATGGCGTCCCCCTCGACTACATCCCTGGCTTCATCCTGGCCATGGGGACCTTGATGGCGATAAGGGACAACCTGAAAAGCGGGGCGGTCAGCAAAGTCACGACCTCTTTGACCAGGGGCGCGATGCTGCTGCACGAAGTCACCGATCTCTGTCAGAGCAAGAAAGAGGCCAGCGCGAAGAGCGAGGTCTCAAGCGCCCCCCTTCCGAATTACTTCCTCCATTCGAGGACCTACGTGGAAACGAAAGCGATCGGCGAAGTAGGCTTCCCCACCCCGGCCACCTACAACACCAAATACAATTCCCTAGAGAAGAACATGCCTTTCTCCGACGGGAACAAGGGCTTCAAGACGGAATAAGCTCCTTCTTATATATAAGGAAAAAGCCAACCGCGATGGTTGGCTTTCTTCTTTCTCACTTATCCGAATCCGTATTATCTTGGCTTTCTGCGGGGTTTTCGCTTTCTTTTGGGTCGGAAGAGGGGGGTTCTGCGGGGTTTCCGCGCGATTCGAATTCGTCGAAGGAGACGATGGTCGCGGCCTCTCTCCTGGCTTTCCCTATCGTGGAGAAGTCGAGGATCGTGTCTTCGCTGAGGCCGCTTGGGGTGGTTTGGACGTAGGTGGCTTCTTCATTGGGCAGACGCCCGTTCTCCTCTCGGTAAAAGCCCGCGACGTCGGAATCTGGGTGAGAGGAGATGTAATCCGCCTCTTCCTCCTCGTTCTTGAACCAAGTGCTTTCCTTCGCGTTCACGACCAACGTCCTGGCGATCCTCTCGTGGAGGGACTGATGGCTCTTAGCGAGGATCAAGGAGAGGTAATCGATGAGGAAGACCAAGGCCATGATCATGATGCCCACCATGGTGCTGGGGATCAGAAGGCATTCCCAAATCAGGGCGAGGATCGCGCAGTGGAGGGCGATATTCAGCTTCTTCGCCTTGTAGCCGTTTTCCCCGATGATGGCGGTCTTGACTATCAGCTTCCCTAAGCTCCTGCCGTCAGGAACGCAGAGGGGGATGATCAAGAAGAAGATGAGCGGGGAGAGGATGAAGCTAGGCAAGAAGGAAATGTAACGCTTCAGCCCGACCTCGCTTTGGAGTTCCAGGAAGCGGGGCTGCGAGGAAAGGTGCTTCACCGCCTCGTAATAGGGGCCGGTTTGGTCGTCGCTGCTCGCGAAATAGGTCTTGAGGCTCCCCAGCTTCAGATTGTCGCTCGCTTTGAGGTCTTTATAGCCCTCGGCTAAGGTGACGTCATAAGGATCCTCGGTGGAATCGTCCAAGACGAAGTAGGGGTCGCTGCCCTCATTGATCTGGCTCCCGTCTAGGTTCAGCTTATAAACATTCCCAAGGACGAACTTCTCGATGCTGCTCTTTAGGTATTTCCCATCGCTTCCTTTCTCGACGCCATCCTCCTCATAGAATTCGGCGCCGTTATCCCCCGGGATGAAGACGGTGTAGTAATTTATCACCGCGTCGCGGTACCTCTGCCAGCCTGGGATCCCATCGACGATGGTCTCATCGTAAGTGAGCAAGGTCCCCGATTCGTCGCCCTGGGTGAGGGAGCAATCCTTGATGAAGGAGGTGTATTCCTCATAGGCGGCATCGTAGCCCTGCGCGGGCAAGACGACCGTCTTCCCGAAGGCGAAGTAGAGGATGAAGATCATCGCGACGGTGAAGGCGGAATCCAAAAGGAAGGCTAGGGTGGTCTTCCCATAGCTTGCGGGGTGGACGTAACGAGGGGTCTCTTGTTTCATGGCAACCATATTAAAGCAAGGTCGTTTGATTGTGTAGGGAAAACTAATTCATCCGACCACGTGCGAGGAATAGGGAGAATCGTCAAGCGAGCTCCCTAGCAAAAAAAGCCCCCAAGGAAGCTCCCTGGGGGCTGATTGGATTGCTTAGCTTAGCAGGCTTTGCCGATGGAGCCGAAGAGCTCCATCTTCTCTTTGACCGTGGCTTTGATGGCTTCGAAGCCGGGCTTCAGAAGCTTGCGGGGGTCATAGCCCTTGGCGGTGTTTTCCGCGGTGGGGTCGGCCTTGCCGGCTTTGCAGTAGGCGATGGTGGCCTCGGCGAAGGCTAGCTGGCACTCGGTGTTGACGTTGATCTTGCTCATGCCTCCGGCGATGGCTTTCTTGATCATGTCCTTGGGGATGCCCGTGCCGCCGTGGAGGACGAGGGGCACCTCTCCAGTGACCTCATCGATCTTGGCGAGGGCGTCGAAGTGGAGGCCCGTCCAGTTGCTGGGGTAGATGCCGTGGATGTTCCCGATGCCGGCGGCGAGGAAATCGATGCCGGTCTTGATCATCGCGCTGGCTTGCGCGGGGTCGGCGACCTCGCCTTGCCCGGTCACTCCGTCTTCGGTCCCGCCGATCGAGCCGATCTCGGCTTCGAAGCTGAGGCCTTTGTCGTGGGCCAATTTGACGAGCTCGGTCGTCTTCTTGAGGTTCTCCTCGAAGGGGAGGGAGCTGCCGTCGAACATGACGGAGGTGAACCCCGCCTCGATGCAGGCCCTTACGCCCGCCTCGGTCCCGTGGTCTAGATGCAGGGCGACGGGGACGGTGATCCCGAGGCTCTCATCGAGCGCCCTCACCATGGCGACGACCACTTTGAAGCCGCCCATGTATTTGCCCGCGCCTTCGCTGACGCCCAGGATGACGGGCGAGTTGTTCTCCTGCGCGGTGAGAAGAATGGCTTTGGTCCATTCGAGGTTGTTGATGTTGAAATGCCCGACGGCGTAATGGCCTTCATGGGCTTCCTTCAGCATCCTTGTCGCATTCACTAACATGTTGAAACTTTCCTCCTGTTGTGAGCGAGGATATTATGGTTCCTTAGCCCTTTCTTTTCAATTTAAAAGGGCGAATTCTTCGGCGGTTAAGTCAGATTTTGATGCCCTTGGCCTCGATTTGGCTTTCGTAGGTGTCGATCTGGCCGTCGAGGGAGAGGTCTTTGAACTGATCCATGTACAAGGAATAGTAAGCCCCCTTCTTCTCCATGAGCTCCTTATGGCTCCCTTGCTCTTTGATCATCCCCTTGTCGAGGACGATGATCGAGTCGCAGTCGACGATGGTGGAGAGGCGGTGAGCGATGAGGATGGAGGTGCGGCCCTTCAGCAAGCGGAGCAGGGCGCTTTGGACCTCTTTCTCGGTCTCGGTGTCGATGGAGGAGGTGGCTTCGTCGAGGATGAGGATCTCAGGGTCCCTGACCAAAGCGCGCGCGAAGCTGATGAGCTGCTTCTGGCCTTGGCTGAGCATATCCCCGCCTTCGTTGAGGATGGTGTCGTAGCCTTGCTTCTGGGAGCGGATGAAGGAATCGATGCCGACGATCTTCGCGGCCTGCTCGATCTGCTCCATGGTGGCGTTGGGCGAGCCGTAGGCGATGTTGTCTTTGAAGGAGGCGCTGAAGACGAAGGGGGTCTGCTGGACGTAGCCGATCTTCGAACGGAGGTAGCCCATCGTGAACTCGCGGTAGTCCTTGCCGTTTACGAGGATGGAGCCGGAAGTCGGCTCGTAGAAGCGGCAAAGCAGGTTCACGAGGGTGCTCTTCCCGCTGCCGGTTTCGCCCACGATCGCGAGGGATTTCCCCTCCTTTACGGTGAGGTTCAGCCCGTGGATCACCTCCGGGCCGGTCTTATAGGAGAAATGGATGTCCTTGTAGACGATGTCCCCCTTGATGGGCTCATAGGCCTCTTCCTTGGGGGAAAGCAGCTCGCCGTATTTCTCAATCGCTTCCTTGGAGTCGACGATGTCGCTTTCGGTCTCGAGCAGCTGCATGATCTTCTCGGCGCCGGCTTGGGTCGCCATGAACTCGGAGAAGGTCTCCGAAAGGCCCTGCAGAGGCGAGTAGATGTCCTGGGTGAAGCCGATGAAGAGGACGATCGTGGCCGAGAGGGTAGCTTCCTCTAAGCCGATGAAGTCGGAGAAATAGAACCCGGCGACGAGCAAAAGGGCGATCATGAGGGAGGAACACATCGAGACCACGGGCTCGAAGAAGGCGTTGATCTTCCCCGCCTTGATCCGCTTGGCCTTGATGGTGTCTAGAATCTCCCCAGCCTCTTCCTGGACCTGGTCCTCCATGGCGAGGGTCTTGATGGTCTTGGCCCCGGAGATCCCTTCGCTAAGCCACCCGACGAAGGCGCTGTAGGAGTGCCTGGCGTCGCGATGGGCGACGAGGAGCTTCTTCTCGATGAGGGGGATGACGATCGCCATGATGGGCACGGAGATCGAGACCAGGATCGAGAGCTTCCAGTTGATCGAGTACATCGTGATGAAGGCGAAGAGCATGTCGAAGACGCTCCAGAGGATGTTGGTGAGGTTCCAGGAGAGGATGTCGCCAATCGAGGAGGTGTCGTTCTGCATCCTGGCGATCAGCCAGCCGGAGGAGGTGGTGTCGAAATAGGAGAAGGGGAGCTCCTGGACCTTCCTGAAGGTGTCCCTCCTTAGGCAGGTGACGATGTCCAAAGAGAGGATGTTGATGAGGTAGAAGCTGAGAAAGATGCCGACGCTGCGCACGATGATCATCCCTAGCTGCAGGAAGAGGAATCCCCAGTAGTTCAGCTTGATGTGGATGCCGAAGATGAGCGTCGCCTCGAGCATCAGATCGTTGAAGTCGACGATCATGCCGTAGTTGTCTCTGGCCGCTTGGATGGCCGCGGCGTTCATCGTGGGGACGAAGCTCGAGTCGTAGAAGGTGACGATGAGGGTGAGGAAAAGGAGGGCGATGACGAGCTGCCATCTCCTGAAAGCGTATTTGCCGATCTTCAGCCAAACCGAGAAGTTCAGCTTGTCGGGCAGTTTCTCTTCTTGGAATCCGCTGCTCATAAAGAGGCCTCCTTCCCTTGGAGCGAAGTCTGGATCTCGTTGATGCGCGCGTAGATGCCGCCTTGCTTCACGAGGTCCTTATGCTTGCCCGCCTCGACGATCTTGCCTTGGTCGAGGACCAAGATCAAATCGGCGTCTTTGGCGGTGGCGACGCGGTGGGTGATGAGGATGACGGTCTGGGAGGAATCCAGATTCTTCAAACGGGTGCGGATGGAGAGGTCGGTGGCCATGTCCACGGCGGAAAGCGAGTCGTCGAAGATGAGGACCGGGGCGCCGCTTAGGACGGTGCGCGCGATCGCGACCCTCTGCTTCTGGCCGCCCGAGAGGGTGACTCCTTTCTCCCCGACCGGGGTGTCGTAGCCGTCTTGGAAGCGCGAGATGGCCTCGTCGACGGTGGCGATGTAGGCGGCGCGCTTGATCTCCTCCCTGGTCGCGGTGCGGCGGCTGGCGGCGATGTTGTCGGCGATCGATTTCGAGAAGAGGAAGGGGTCCTGCAGCACGGGGACGATCTGCGTGCGGAGGTAATGCTTCTGGACGTCTTTGATGTCGACCCCGTCGATTTTGATTTGGCCTCCGGTCACGTCGTATAGGCGCGTGAGCAAAAGGGAGAGGGTGGACTTTCCTGAGCCCGTCTTCCCCATGATCGCGACGCTTTGGCCGGGCTTGACGGAGAAGGTGACCCCGCTTAGGACGTTGTCTTCCGGCGCGTCGAAATAGGCGAATTTGACGTCGTTGAACTCGATGGATCCCTGGATCTTCGGGGTGAGGCCGCTATTGGTGTCTTCCTCCGCCTCGTTCATGACGGCCTCGATCCTGTCGTTGCTGGCGATCGCCTGCCCGAGGTTGGAAAGAGAGGTCGCCAAGGAGCGCATCGGCCAGACGATCATGTTGACGAAGGTGTAGGAGAGGACGACGGTCCCTGCGGTGATCTCGGCGGGGGTTTTGGTGGCGAGGTAGATGGAGTAGAGGAGAGCGATGACGCGCGAAGCGAAGATGAAGACGTCGGAGCTTGCGTAGAAGAAGGAGGAGAGCTTCTTCCAGGCGACGAACTTGTGCTTGTAATCGTCTAGGGAGATCTCGAACCGGGCGATCTCGTAACGCTCCTGGTTGAAGGCCTTGACGATGCGGGTCGCGTAGAGGTTCTCGCTGATTTTCTCGGTCAGGCGCGCCTCGCTTTCGTCGGTTGTCGCATACCTCTTCCTGACCCCTTTGATCATGAAGAAGGAATAGACGAACATGATGGGCATGAGGCAGAGGGCGACGAGGGTGAGCTTCCAAGAGATGGAGGCGAGGATGCTGACGCAGAGGACGCCCACGAAGAGGACGTAGGTTGTCTGGTTGGCGTCGTTGATGAAGAAATTGCGGATGACGTCGGCGTCCCTGGTGCAGGTCTGGATGAGGTCGCCTTCCTTGTGGGATTTGAAATAGGGGTAGGGCAGCCTCTCGAGGTGGGTGAATAGGTCGTATTGGATGTTCTTCCTGATCTGCTCCAAGGCGTAGGCGCGGATGAGCATCCTGACGATCGAGGAGAGGGCGGTCAAGACGCCTGAGAGGGCGACGGCGATGATGAGGATGTAGGGCCTGCCGGTGAGGTAATCGGCCCCTCTGCCGAAGCTGATGAGGTCGACGACCCATTTCTCGATGAGCTCGGCCCCTCCCAACGTGCCTTCTAGCGAATCGACGAGCACCTTCGTCAGGAAGGTGGTGAACACCGAAAAGAAGACCATGAAGAACTGCGAGACGAAGTTCATGGCGTATAGCAGGCGGCAGTTGCGCGTGTTTCTTGCTAAGGAAAGTAGTAGCTTCTTCATAAAAGAGCCTGGTTATTCTAAGGCGGTTAATTTATTAGGCAACGGAAAAGCGCTTTTATCTAAGATAAAAACGCATATGCATCACGCGCTTTGGGGGAGCCATCCCTTCTTCTCGGCGAGCTTGAAGCCGAAGAAGGGGACGAGGAAGGCGCAGAGGAGGGCCAAAAGGCCGCCGAATGTGGTGTCGCTGAGGTAATGGGCGCCGTAGCGGATGCGGGCGAACTCGATCGTGAGCCCGTAGATGGCGAATACGGCGAAGACGAGGTATCTGACCCAAGGCTTGTCCTTGGCCTTCTCGTTGAGCAAGGGGATGTAGAAGAAGAGGATGCTGCTCATGCTCACGAAACTATGGCCCGAGGGGAAGGACTTGAAATCGTCGCTCCCCACGACCTCGGAGGGATAGACGCTCTCGGCAAGGCCTTTGCCTCCGGCGAGGTACCACGGCTCGAAGAGCTCATTGACGCCATAATCCCCGTATCCGTTCGCGATCAGACGGAACCTTGGGCGCATGACGATGGCCTTGGTGATGAAGTTGATCGCCAACCCAAGATAGAAGGCGACCATCAGGATGACCCAGGCGCAGAGGAGCTTTCGCGTGTCTTTCGTGTCGATGATCTTGTAGGAGAAGAAGACGATGAGCGCCTCGAAGAGGGCGGTCAAACCGATCCGCAAAGCGATGTGGCTCACTTCCTTGAAGCCGTTGTGGGAGCTGTTCATATCGGCGAAGACGAGGTAGGCGCTCACGCCGATCACGCAGACGCCGAAGACGACGAGCAGGATCTTGAACAGCTTCTTCTCGACTTGCTGCGCGAGGCGGAAGGCCATGACTCCGAATACGGCCGTCATCGCCCAGCCGAAGAGCTCCCCGAAAGAGGCGCATATCATGCCGAAGACGCTGCTTTTGCTGTAGAGGGCCTGGCTGAGCGGTAGGTCGTAGGTCCCCGAGAGGATGAAGCCAAGAAGCAAGATGAGCCCCAGCCCGAGGAAAAGGAAATAGGATGTTTTGGTGAATGCTTTCATGGATTCTCTCCTTAAGCGCGGTGGACCGCGCATAGTGGGAAGATGATAAACCGCCCCGGTCCGTTTGGCAAATTCCTCATTCTTCGAGGACGGCGCCCCTTTTTGGGGTAGAATCCTCCCATATGTGCAAGGAAGACCCTTTTCTCTCGCCTCTTGAATCGCCCTTTTGCTCCGGAAAAGGGAGCATAGGGATCGCCCTTTCGCGGAAAGACGGGCTTTGTTTCCCTTTTGCTTCCCCTTTAAGCGAGAACTTCGAGGAGACCTATTCGCTTCTGAAGAGGTCTTTGCTGAGCCTGCTTTGGATGGTGGGCGGGAAAAAGATCGCGCTCTCTTGCCCGAAGGAGCTCTATGCGCGCTTGCTAAAGCGGATTAGCGTAGACGCGGAGCTGACGAGCTCTTTCGAGGCGATGGAAGAAATCTACGGGGGGAAGGTCGCTTTTTCGCGCGTCGATGAGCTTCCTAGGCGGAAAACCGAGGGGAGGAGATGCTCTTTTTCCTCTTCTGGCTGCCGCATTGGGCTGGATTTAGGCGGCAGCGACATCAAGGCGGTCGCCCTCAAAGACGGGGAGGTCGTCTACTCCGCGGAGAAGCTCTGGGATCCTAGGAACGAGAAGGATCCCTCTTACCACGAGGACGCGATCGCCTCTTGCCTCAAGGAAGCCTCCTCTTATTTGCCTAAGGTGGACTTTGTGGGGGTGTCGACCTCGGGAATCGTCGAAAGAGGCGAGATCCTCTTTCCCTCTTTGTTCGCCTCTTGCTCGGAGGAGGACAAGAAGGGTAGGGTGCGCACCCTCTTCAATAGGCTCATCCCTTCTTTGCTTCCAGGGGCCCCGTTCCAACTCATCAACGATGGGGACGCCTCGGCGTTAGGAGGGGCGATTCTTTACCGCAGGGATTCGCTTCTGGGGCTTTCGCTTGGGACCTCCTTAGCCGCGGGCTACGTGAAGGAGGGGCGCCTCTATCCCTATCTGAATGAGCTGAGCAAAGTCAGCGTGAACCTCTCCCCAATGGCTAGACCCCATTACAAATACCTCATCAAGGGAAGCGCCTCCGAGTACCTATCGCAAAAGGGCCTGCTTTGCCTTGCGGAAAGCATGGGGATCGAGCTGGAAGGCAGCTTGCCTGAGCGGCTTTCATCCCTGCAAAAGCTTGCAGATTCGAAAGATATTGGGGTTTTGCGGGCTTATGAGGAGTTCGGTAGGCGCTTGGCCGATGGCGTGATCTATTTCTCGGCCTTCCTTGATTTCTCTAACGTCTTCCTCCTAGGCAGGGTGATGAGCGGGAAAGGCGGGGAGGCCATTCTAAAAAGCGCCTCATCGCGGATGGAGGAGAAGGGGAAAAACATCGCCTTCTTCACCGCGGACGAGCGCTTCAAAAGGCTCGGCCAGGCCTACGTCGCCTCCCTCCTTTCCTTCGATTGAATCCCCTTGCCTATTGGTTTATCCTTTTGCCTATATGGATAGGAAGGTCCTCGCAAGGAAAATCATCGTTTGCCTCGCCGCGCTAGGCTCAGCCTTCCTTTTCTTTTGCTTCCTTGGGAAGGCCTATGGCAATGAGGGGGCGTCCCCTTCTTGGTACGATCTGATCTTCGGGGGCCAGGAGAGGAATTTCTCCTCCGACAAGCTCGACCTCATCAGGAGGTATGAGCCGACTCCCGCCGGCATCGCCCTCTTCTCTTTGACGATCGCCTCGGGGATCATCGGGCTATGGATCTTCGCCGCGAGCTTGACCCACGAGAGGTCGAACGTCCCGATGTGCCTTGGGCTGACGAGCATCCACGCGATGCTCCTGCTTTTGGGCCTTGCCCTTTGCTCCTTCGTCTTGCCGATTTTCGTCCCCGAGGGCATGGATTGCGGGCTTGGGGCGGGGAGCGTGATCTACATCGCCCTCGCCTCGATTTTCCTTTGCCTTGACCTCGTCGGGCTGTTTCTGCTCATCAAAGAGAAGCGGAGGGGGTAAGAGAGCATGGCGCGCGCGTGGTGGGAGAATTCCATCGGCTACATCATCTACCCGGAGTCTTTCCAAGACAGCAATGGAGATGGCTATGGCGACATCAATGGGATCAGAAGCAGGCTCGATTACCTTTCCTCTCTGGGGGTGAACCTCCTTTGGATCTGCCCTCTTTTCCTCTCCCCGATGGAGGATGGTGGATACGACGTCTCCGATTATTATTCGATCAATCCGAAGCTAGGCACCATCGATGATCTGAGATCCCTCCTCGATGAGGCGCATGGAAAAGGGATGCGCGTCATCATCGATTTCCCCCTCAATCACACGAGCGCCTCTCACCCGTGGTTTCAGAAAGCCTTAGCGGACCCCACTAGCGAGGAGCGCTCCTTCTATTATTTCAGGAAAGGGAAATGGGTTGATGGGAAGCTCCTCCCCCCGAACAACTGGGAGGGCTTCTTCGACACCTCGGTATGGGAAAACGTCCCCGGCACCGACGATTTCTATTTCCATCTCTTCTCGAAGAACATGCCCGACGTCAACTGGGCGAACCCCAAAGTGAGGGAGAAATACGCCGAGATTGCGGAGTTCTACCTGAATCTCGGCGTGGATGGCTTCCGCCTCGACGCCTTGGCTCACCTCGCCAAAAACCAGGATTTCCCGGATTCGAGCCTCCCCCTAAACGCGGAGGGCAGGGCTTTCGACACCGCCCAATTCTCCAACCGGCCCGAGCTATACGATTACCTCAATGAGCTCAAGGAGAAGGTCTTCTCCCATCACGACTGCCTGATCGTCGGGGAGATGGGCGGCTGCATATCGCCCGAGGAGTCGCTCCGCCTAACCGACAGAAGAAGCGGCCCCATCGACATGGCTTTCAACTTCGACACGGTCTGGGAGAACGGCTCTTACCTCTCCATCGGCAAGAAGAAGGAGGAGATTTCCACCAACGTCATCTCCCTGAAAGACAATTTCATGCGCTGGTACTCGATCTGCCATTCCAGCAGCGATATGCCTCTATACTGGTGCAACCACGATCACCCCCGCCTCCTCAGCCAATACGGGGACGTGAATTTCCGCAAGGAAAGCGCCGAGTGCCTGCTCACCGTCTTGCTTTTCCTTTACGGCACCCCCTTCATCTACATGGGCGATGAGATAGGGATGAGCAATGTGGATTACCCTTCCTTGAAGGATTTCGAACCAGACGTCAGCAGCCTCAACGAGATCCTCGCCTATAGGAAACAAGGATATGGCGAGCAGGAGATATTGGATTATCTCAACCGCACTTCCAGGGTGAACGCGAGGAGCCCCTTCCAGTGGAACGATGGGCCTTTTGCGGGCTTTTCGACCGTCCAAGGCCGTTACAAAGCCAACGAGAACTTCAAGGAGGGGGTCAGCGTCGCCTCGGAGGAGAATGACCCTTCCTCCATCTTGTCTTACGCTCGCTACGCGATCTCCCTCCGCAAGAACGCCCAGATAAACGACCAGGTTTTGCATGGCGAGCTGCATCTGCTCGACCGCAACCACCCCGACGTCTTCGCCTATTACCACGACGGGCCCGAAAGGCTCATCGTCATCGCGAACATGCGCTCCTACCAATGCTATTTCTCCTTTTATTACAACATCATCGACGTGGTGCTGCATAATTACCAGGACGTCGTCCTCCACGACCACGTCTTCTCTTTGCGCCCTTACGAATGCATCGTGGTGAAGGTATAAGATGAACAAGCATTTCCTCTTCCTCTCTAATATGCCCATCTCGAAGAAGCCCTTCGAGACGGCCCTCCAAGGCTGCGGATTGGACCTCGGCTCTTTGGCTTATTTCTCCCCTTATGAAGGGGAGCTCATCCTCCCGAAAGAGGAGTATTCCAGCTTCACCTCGGTCATGCCCATCCTAAGGGAGGACCTCGGCGGATCGCTGAGCTTCCTCTGCAGCCATGACGGAGGGGAGCTCAGCAAAAAGCTCCTAAAAGACGCGTTGGCCTATTTCCCCAACCAAGCCGTTTTCCCCACCGACGTCCTCATGAAGGAGATGAGCTTCGCCAATTACACCTCCATCCCTCTGCTTTCCGCCTCTTTTGCTCATCTTGACCACGAGCTCTTGCTCACCGCGGGGACGTATCTCCGCTGCGGGCTTGACGCCTCGCTCTCCGCCAAGGAGCTCTTCATCCATCGTAACACCTTCAATTACAGGCTGAACGCCTTCATCGAGAAGACGGGGCTCGACATCCGCGACTACCATAACGCGCTTCTTCTGGAGATCTATTTCCAGGTATCCTCTGGCCGATTCGGCTCGATGCGCTGATAAGACGAAGGCAGAAGGAAAAGCCGTCCCGAGCGGGACGGCTTGTTTTCGTTTGGGCTTATTCGAGCTCTTTGATCTCGTTGGCTTCGAGGATGCGCATGAAGTTGGTCTTGCCCGCGCCTGTGGGGGTGCCTCCGACCAAAATGATCGGGGAGCCCGGGGCGATGCCTAGGTCGCGCGCGATCTTGAGGGCGAGGACCTCCATCTCCTCGATGAAGTCGGGCATCGAGGTCTTTAGCAACACGGAGTAGACGCCCCAGGCCCAGCCGGAGCGGAGGGCGGTGCTGCGCCTATTGGTGATCGAGACGATGGGGCAGCAGGGGCGCGCTTTGGAGATGCGCCCGGTGGAGTTGCCGGTCTCGGTGAAGTTCACGATGAGCTTCGCCCCGATGAGGAGGGCGGTGTTGGCGACGGCATTGGAGATGGCATCGTTATTGGAATGCTCGCTGGAGTCGTAGGCCTCCTTGGCGAGGTTCTCGTAATTGAGGTATTTCTCCATCGTGGCGCTGATTTTCGCCTGCATCTCCACGGCCTCGACGGGGTATTTGCCCGAGGCGCTTTCGCCCGAGAGCATCACGCAGTCGCTGCTTTCTTCGATCGAGGTGGCGACGTCGGAGACCTCGGCCCTCGTCGGGCGGGGGTTTTGCTGCATGGAGTCGAGCATCTGGGTGGCCGTGATGACGGGCTTCCCCTTCTGGCGGCACCTCTCGATGATGTGGCGCTGGATGACGGGCACCTCTTCCGCGGGCACCTCCACGCCTAGATCGCCCCTAGCGACCATGACTCCGTCTGCGGCGTCGATGATCTGGTCGATCTTGCTGACGCCTTCTGGATTCTCGATCTTGGCGAATACCGGGATGTCGGGATCGCCGTATTTGGCGAGGATCCTCTTGATGTCGAGGACGTCCTCCGGACGCCTGGTGAAGGAGGCGAAGATCGCGTCGACGTGCTGCTCGCAGCCGAATCTAAGATCCTTCTCATCCTGCTCGGAGATGAAGGGCATCGAAAGGCGGGAAAAGGGGCAGTTGACCCCTTTCTGATCCTTCAGGAGGTGGGCGTTTTTGGCCTCGACGATGAGGGAGCGCTCATTGGAGTCCTTGCCTTTGACCTCGAAATCGAGCTCGCCGTCGTCGATGAGGATGTGGTCGCCGATCTTCACGTCGTCGTATAGCCCTTTGTAGGTGACGGAGAAGCGCTCGGAGTCGCCGACGACCTCCTCCATGAGGATCCTCATCTTCTGGGAGGCGGCGACGGGGACGCCGCCTTTCTGCATGTAGCCGGTGCGGATCTCGGGGCCTTTGGTGTCCAAAGCCACGGGGATGTAGATGCCTTGCTTCTCCATCCCTCTGACGATCTTGATTTTGTTGAGCTGCTCCTCGTGGGTGCCGTGGGAGAAATTGACCCTCATCACGTTCATCCCGGCTTGGTAGAGCTTCATGATCATCTCGGGGGTTTCCGAGGCCGGGCCGATCGTGCAGACGATTTTTGTTTTCTTATTGATGTTAAGCAGCATAGCGGACTCCTTCTAAGAGTAAGGGAAAAGGGCCAAACGGCCCTTGATCAGTTGAGCACGTCGACCAGGCGCAGCATCGAGATGTGCTTGTCGCGGGGGAGCTTCAGGGCCTCGTAGATGTCGTAATCGACGATCTTGTTGTTGACCATGCCGATGCAGATGCCCGCTTTCCCTGCGAGGAGGCAATCGACCGCGTATGAGCCCATCCTCGCGGCGAGGATGCGGTCGAAGGCGCTTGGGACGCCTCCCCGCTGGACCCTGCCGAGGACCTCCGCTTTGGTCTCGAAGCCGGTCTCCTCCTGGATTTTGGCGGCGAAGGCGTTGATGTCGGGGTAGATCTTCTCGGAGACGAGGACGATGGCCCGTTTGCGCTTAGCCTGGTACATGGCCTTCAAAGTGGCGATGATCTCATCCTCCGGGATCGGGTGGTCGGGGGTGATGATCATCTCGGCGCCTTCGGCGATGCCGGAGAAGAGGGCCAAATCGCCGCAGTGGTTGCCCATGACCTCGATCACGGCGCAGCGCTGATGGGATTCGGTGGTGTCCCTGATGTGGTCGACGCAGTACATGATGGTGTTCAGGCAGGTGTCGAAGCCGATGGTGTAGTCGGTGGAGGCGATGTCATTGTCGATGGTGCCGGGGAGCCCGACGCAGTCGATGCCCATCTCGGTGAGCCTCTTCGCGCCCATGTAGGAGCCGTCGCCTCCGACGACGACGAGCGCGTCGATGCCTAGTTTCTTGAGGTTGTCTACGGCGATCTGGCGGACGGATTCCTCTTTGAACTCGCGCAGCCTCGCGGTGCCTAGGATCGTGCCGCCCCTATTGACGATGTCGCTGACGGAGGAGCGGTCCATCTTGAAGATGTTGTCCCCTCCTTCGACCAGTCCGCGGTAGCCGTCCATGATGCCGTAGACCTCCAGCCCGTAATGCAAAGCGGACCTAACGACGGAGCGGATCGCGCAGTTCATGCCCGGGGCGTCGCCCCCGGAGGTCAGGATACCAATTTTGTGAATCATGTCTCTTCCTCGCAAATTGCCCGCCCATTATAGAACTTTCCTTGCGCGGGTGTATGCACTTGTTGCACGCGTTCGCGCAAAAGAGATTGTGGAAAAGTCAAAATTCGCTTGCCCATATCGGCCTTTCTATTGTGGATAACTTGAAAAACGTCCGTTGGGGTCGATATTTTCGACTTTCAATTTCAGAAAAGGGTGATAGAGTATCGCCATGGAAAATTTGGGCGCGAGCGACTTTTTCGAAGTGAGGAAGGAAGGAAGCTTCTCCTCCTCTTCCCTCCTTGCCATGGGCGATCTCTATCTCCCCTTGCTAGGGACCGACGCTTTCGCCGCCTATTTCGCTTTGCTGGGGGAGAGAGAGGGCGTGCAGAGCCATGAGCATCTGCTGCAGAGGCTGCAGCTCAGCCCCGGAGAGTTCTACAAAGCCATGCTGCCATTAGAGGCGGTGGGGCTGGTGAAGACCTATTACAACGGCGAAAAGGAAATCCATTACTTCATCTACGAGCTCTCCGCCCCCTTGGAGCCCCAGGCTTTCTTAAGCGACGTCCTCTTCAAAGGCGTTTTGGCGACCTACATCGGAGAGAAGAGCGTCGCCTCGCTCGAAGAGAGGTATGGCCTTGGCAAAGAGAAGCCTTTGACGGAGGGCTTCAAGGAGGTGAGCGAATCCTTCCCTTCCTATTTCGCCCCGAACCTCAGCAACCCCCTTTTCAAGGAAAGCAGGAAGAAGGGGAGGAAAGGCCCTGCGGCGAAGACCCTCTTCGATTACCGCGAGTTCCAGGAGGGATTCGAGGGATTAGGAGGCAGGATGGAGGCCTTGACCCAAGGCGAGATGGAGAGGATCGACCGCCTCTCCGCGCTTTATTGCCTCGACTCGAGGACGATCGCCCAGCTCGCCTTCGAATCCTATCGGGGCTATTCTGAGAAAGGGAAGAGGATCGACTTCGCCTCCTTGGAGAAAGCCTGCCGCGATTCGTTGTCCCTTCCTTACCTCCATCAGCAAAAAGGCCGCAAAAGCCGCATATCTTCCGATTCGGCGACCGCGGATTTGCTGCGTTTCATGGACAACCTCGAGCCGACGGTATTCCTTGGCTACCTCCAGAAAGGGCATAAGCCCGGGGCGAGCGACCTCAAGGTCATAGGCCACCTGGCCAACGACCTCGGTCTATCGAGCCCCGCCATCAACGCCTTGCTTTGGTTCACCTTGCTCCAAAACGACAACGAGCTCCCTTATGGCTATTGCGACAAAGTGGGGGCCTCCCTAGTCAGGGAGGATTGCCGCACCAGCCGCGACGCCTGGGAATATCTCTACAGCAAAAAGAAGGAGAGGAAGCAGGCGCCGGCGCCTTCTTTCTCTAATTCCAAACAAGCCCCTTCCTTCGAGGACAAGAAGGCGGAAGAAGGAAGCAAGGGGCAAGTCAGCGACGCGGAGGTCGACGAGGCCCTCGCCGAGCTTTTCGGAGGAGAAAGCAAATGAACAAGATGGTTCTGCCGAAATCCCTGCGGGGGAGCGCGGAGTTAGAAGAGGCCAGGAAGAAGACGATCGAGGGATTCAAAGACGACCCCAAGGTCTACGAGACCATCCAGCGGTTAGGCCTCAGCAAAGGGCAGGTCAAGGAATTCATCGGGCCGCTTCTCGATTTGCAGGAAGATCTGGCTTACTGCGCCTCTTGCCCCGGGCTAGCTAACTGCAAGAAGGCCAATCCGCATTTCAATGTGCGTTTGGAGATGGAAGATGGCTACCTCGACCGCCATTACGATCCCTGCCATCTGGCGGAGGAGGAGGCCGAGTTCGAGCGGAGGTACATCAAGCACGAATTCCCAGACGAGTGGAAGGGATACGATCTCAAGGACATCGACCGAAGCAAGAAGAGGAACGACGCCTTGGTCGAGATGTCGAAGATCCTGATGAAGAAAAGCAGCAGATGGCTCTATCTAGTCGGAGGGAAGAAGAGCGGGAAGTCGATGATGCTCGCCTCTTTCTCCAACATGTTCGCCGAAAGACTCGCCTCTCCCGTCGCCTTCCTTTCTAGCGCCTCCTTGCTCGATGAACTGAAAAACCTTTCCTTCGACGACAAGGAAGGCTACGCGAAGCGCTTCGAAGCCTACGCGAATTGCCCTTTGCTCGTCCTCGATGGGCTCGGCAACGAGTTCGTCAGCGAATACAATTTCAGCACCTTCCTCTTCCCTTTGCTCACCTACCGCAGCCAGCACTCGCTTTTGACTTGCTTCGCCTCATCGCTGAGCCTCCAGGAAGTCTGCTCGCTTTACGGGGAAAAGGTGGGGAAGATCCGCGCGAAGCAGCTCTACCAGCTGCTGAAGGATTACTGTCTCAAGGAGATCGACGTCAGCGGGGCGGACCTCTATTGAAACAGCTTGCCTATCTTTTCTTTGAGCTCTTCCAAGCTTCCCTCGTTCTCGATGATGAGGGAGGCTTTTTTCTTCGCCTGCGCAAGAGGGTAATCCGCATTCAAGGAAAGAAGGGCGTCGGCGTCCCTGCCCTCTTCTTCCAGGCGCTTCCTTTGGAGGGAAGGGGAGGAGGTCACCAGCACGGTAAGATCGCAAAGGCAGTCCATGTCCGCCTCGAAAAGAAGGGGGACATCGAGGACGATAGTTGAGTTTTGCGGGGATTTCAGAATGAAATTGCGGGCTTTCCGCTTGATGAGCGGGAAGATGATCTTATTGAGTGAGCGTTTCTTCGCAGGGTCTACTGCGAGGGAATCGCGGATGAGTTTGAAGTCAACGCTTCCGTCTTCGTTGAGGCAGCCGGGGAAGAGATTGGCGGCTTTCTCCTTGACGGATTTCAAAGAGTAGAGCTTCTTCGCCTCCTTGTCCGCGTCGAAGAGGAGGCAGGATTTGCTGAGGAGGAAAGAGGAGACGGTGCTTTTCCCCGAATGGATTGGGCCCAGCACCCCGATGACGTAAGGCTTGCCTTTCTCTTTCTGGCAAAGCGGGCAGTAGGTCGTGCCCCTGTTGTTTAAAACGATGCGCTTGAGCTTAACTCCGCAGCGCGGGCAAGGAGAGTCGCTTTTCCCATAGGCGAGCAGCTCGTTTTGCATCCTCCCCGAGATCCCTTCTTTGGGATGGTAGCTCTTCACCGTGCTGCCTCCTAGCGATATCGCCTCCTGGAGGATGCGCTGGACGCAGGAGAGGAGGGAGGCGCATTCCGCCTCGCTTAGGGAAGATGCTTTCGTGAGGGGGTGGATCTTCGCCGAGAACAGCGATTCGTCCGCGTAGATGTTGCCTATTCCGGCGATCACGCTTTGGTCCATGATGGCCTCTTTGATGGGTTTATGGATGCGCGAAAGCCTCATATGGAACTCTTCCGCGGAGAGGGAAAGAGGCTCCGGCCCCAGCTTCTCCAGGGCTTTCTCCAACGAGGCCTTATCCTCGAAATAGGCGATCCTGCCGAACTTGCGGGTGTCGCAATAGGCGAGGCGATGCTGGTTCGAAAGATGGTAATAGAGGATGTCGTGCTTGCGGGAAGCTGAGTCTTCCTCCTCATAGAAATAACGTCCCTCCATCCTGAGGTGGGAGAGGATGTACCCACTTGGGGAGAGCTCGAAGATAAGGAATTTCGCCCTTCTATGGACGGCAACGAAAGTTTTCCCCCTCACCCCTTCTTCGAATTCGGATAGGGGGTTTTCGATGTTTTTGGGGCGGAAGCAGGTGAGCGAAACGATCTTCGCCCCGGCGATTTCAGGGCTAAGCAGACGCGCGACTGTTTCAACTTCCGGCAGCTCTGGCATATCACTCCTTCAAGTCGTACCAGCTCTTGGCGATCTTGCCATCCACGGTCAAAGGCACCGAGAGGGTGAGGGCTTTGGTCATGAGCTCGGAGAGGGCGGGGCGCAGCTCCTCCAGCTCCTCTTTGGGACCGGCGAAGATGAGCTCGTCGTGGATCTGGAGGACCATCTTGGTCTGGTATCCGCCTTTCTTCAGGAAAGAGGAAATCTCCAGCATCGCCGTCTTGATGAGGTCGGCCGCCGAGCCCTGGACGGGGGCGTTGAGGGCCGCCCTTTTCGCGGCCTCCCTCTTCATGTAGCTGGGGTCGGTGAGGTCTTTGAGGTATCTCCTTCTGCCTAAAATAGTCTCCACGTAGCCTTTCTTTTGGGCGTGCTCGATGGTCTTCTCGAGGTAGTCTTTGATCTCGGGGTAGGTCGCGTAGAAGGATTCGATGACTTGGCTCGCTTCCTTCGCCGAGCAGCCGATCTGCTCGGACAGACCGAAGGGGGTGGTGCCGTAGATGATCGCGAAGTTGATGGCTTTGGCCCTGCGGCGGAGCTCGCTGCTCACCTTCTCGCCAGCAGGCACTTTGAATAGCCTCCTCGCGGTCTCCTCATGGACGTCGCGGTTCTCCTTGAAGACCTCTTGGTAGAGGGAGCAGGAGGAGAGCTCGGCGAGGATGCGGAGCTCGATCTGGTGGTAATCCAGGGAGAGCAGGAAATTCGCCTCATCGTAATAGAAGGCCTTGCGGATCTTCTTCCCTTCTTCGTCCCTGGCGCTGATGTTCTGGAGGTTGGGGTTGCTCGAGGATAGGCGCCCGGTCGAGGTCTGGGCCTGGTTGAAGCAGGTGTGTATCTTGCCGTCGCTTTGAATATGGGGGAGCAAGCCGTCGACGTAGGTGCCTAAAAGCTTCGCGTATTTGCGATACCCCAGAATGTGCGAGCAGATGGGAGAGCATGCGGAGAGCTCCTGGAGCTTCTCGGCGGAGGTGGACATGGATTTGTCGTGGGGGAGATCCATCTCGGCGTAGAGCACCTCGCCGACTTGCTTCGGGGAGGCGACGTTGAAAGGGTGCCCGGCGAGGCGGATGACCTCGCTTTCCTCATGCTTCATCTTCTCCTTGAACTCGCTTCCGATCTCGATGAGCACCTCTTTGTGGACGGGGAAGCCTTCGATCTCCATCTCGGCCAGGATCTTCGAGAGGGGGAATTCGATCTGCTCGTAAAGGGCGGAGGCGTCTAGCGACTCCAAACTCTTCTTCGCCTTGTTTTCTAGGGCGAGGAGCAAATAGGCGAGCGCGCCGGTTCTTTCCTCATTGCCGCTGGAGAAGAGGCTGATCGAGGCTTCGGGGAGCTTCGCCCCCAAAAGAGAGGCGCATTGCTCCGGGGAGGCGCAGGAAGAGGAATCGATGAGGTAGCAGGCCAGGAGGAGATCGAAGGATACGTTCTCGATGGATAGGCCCATTTTAGAGAGGACCACCCTCGCTTCCTTGCCGTCGTAGACGTTCTTCTCAATCGCCTTCTCTAGCAGCAGCGCCTTGAAGGAGGGGTCCTTCTTCGCGTCTTCGTAGTCCAGGTAATAGGATTCCTTCCCATCGGAAAGGGCGAAGCCGTAGCAGGGGTCTTCGTGGTAGGAGCTTCCCCCCATGTCCAAAGCGAGCCCTATCTTGCCTCCAAAGGGGATGCCGACAAGGGAATTCACCTTCTTCACCGCGGGGAATCTGATGGCGGTCTCCCCTTTCTTGTAGGAGGAAGGGAGGCGCGAAAGGAAGGACTTCAGCTCGTATTTGGATGCAAAAGCCTCGGCTTTTTTGCTTTCATAGCCGCGATAGAGCAGATCGCTCAGCGAGAAGGGGAGGGCGCAGTCGGTCTTGATGGTGGCCAGCTCATAGCATTTCCTGCCCATCGCCTCGCCCTCGACGATCTTGTCTTTGAGCTTGCCTTTGATGAGGCCCGCTTTCGCCGCCTCTACGATCGCGTCGAAGCTGCCGTAGGCCTTGATGAGGTCGGTTGCGCCTTTGTCCCCGATGCCTTTGATGCCGGGGAGGTTGTCGCTGCTATCCCCGCGCAGGCCTTTGAAGTCGATGATCTGCTTCGGCGAGAAGCCGAATTGCTTCTGCATCTCCTCGGGGGTGATGGGGTTCATGTTGCTAAGCCCCGTCTTCAGGAGGTTGACGGTTATTTTGTCGCCGACGAGCTGGAGGTAGTCCTTGTCGGAAGTGTAGACGTCGACGGAGTAGCCCTCTTTCGCGGCCAATAGCGCCACCGTCCCGCAGAGGTCGTCGGCCTCGACGCCGTGCTCCTCGTAATGGGTGACGCCCAAGACGTCGAGCAATTCGCGCGAGATCGGGAATTGCTTCACCAGGTCCTCAGGGGTGGGCTTCCTGTTCGCTTTGTATTCCTCGAACTCCTCCTTGCGGAAGGTGTGCGAATCGCTGTCGAAGCCCACGAATATCGACTCCCCTCCCCCAAAGGAGGCGAGGATCTTGGTGATCATGTTCGAGAAGGCGAAGATGGCGTTGGTCGGGACGCCTGAGCTCGTGCGCATGATGGTCTCGCTGCCGCCGTAGCTGGTCGCGTAATAGGCGCGGAAAAGCAATGAGTTCCCATCGATGACGTAAAGGTGTTTCGCGTTTTCCATATCGTTTTCTCCTTAGGGCAATGTCTCCACGAGGCTAGCGAGGTATTTGCCGGGGTTGCGCTCGTCCTCTTTGAAGGCCACTGAGACGAGGTTCCCCTCGTTTAGGGAAGGGTAAGAGGAGTTATAGGCCTCCTCAAAGAGGGTGAACTCGGCTTCGCTGGTGTCGTCGTATACCTTGAGGAAGGCCATCTTCGTGCCTTTCTTGGTCACGATTACCTTGACCGCGCTGACGATCGCGGCGAGCTTGCCGCTTCGCCTATCCTCCTGAAGGCAGGATAAGGGCAAGAGGCCCATTTCCTTGATGCGTTCCTTTTTGCTCTCCAAAGGCGACCCGGAGACCATCATGCCCAAGGTTTCCCTTTCCTGAGCGAGGTCGATGAGGCGGTTTTCGGCTATCTCGATGATCTCGGGCTTCTCGAATTCGATGGGGAAAAGGGAGGGCTGATCTTCGAAAGAGGAGGTGACCTCGGCGTATTTGAGGGCGTTTTTGCTCGCGAGGCGGAGGGCGCCTCTATGCGGGTTTAGCGAATCGAAGCAGCCCGCGTCGATGAGCTTCAGCAGCGTCGCCTCGCTCAACCCCTTCTTATACATTCTTGAGACGAAGGAGAAATAGTCCTCGAAGGGCCCTTTCTCCATTCTCTCGTCTAAAAGGGCGGAGACGAAGTTGCTCTGCAGCCCCTTGATGCAGGAGAAGGGCAGGAGGATCTTGCCTCCTTTCGGCTCGAAGCGCCCGCCCGCCTCGTTTATGGAAGGGAGGCAAAGCCTGATCGAGCTCTGCTTGATCTCGCTTAGGAGCGAGGCGTTGCCCAGCCCGCTGTCGTCTAGGACGGCGCAGTAGAACTCCTCGGGGTAATACCGCTTGAGGTAAGCCATCTGGCAGGCGAGCATCGCGTAGCAGACGGAATGGGATTTGTTGAAGCCGTAATCGGCGAATTTGTAGATGAGGGCGTAGGCTTCTTGGGCCACCTTCTGACTCCTCCCCATCTTCCTGCAGCCTTCTAGGAAGCTTGCCTTGAGGCCTTCTAGCTTGGCGCTGTCCTTCTTCGAGATCGCCCTGCGGAAGAGGTCGGCCTGCGCGAAGGAGAAACCCGCTAGAGCCTGGACCATCTGCATGATCTGCTCCTGGTAGACGATGATGCCGTAGGTCGGCGCGAGGATGCTCTCCAAGCAGGGGTCGAGGTAAGTGATCTTTTCCTTGCCGGCTTTCCTCCTCGCGTAGCTTGGGATCCCTTCCATCGGGCCGGGGCGGAACAAGGCGAGGAGAGCAACCACGTCGTCGAAGCTTTCCGGATGCAGCTCCCTGATGGCCCTATTCATGCCGGGCGACTCAAGCTGGAAAAGGCCCATCGTCTTGCAGGAGGCGATGAGGGCGATGGCCCCTTTGTCATCATAGGGGATTTCCCTGTAATTCAAAGAAATGAGGCGGGTTTTGCGGATATTCTCGATCGCCCGGTCGACGATCGTGAGGTTCCTTAATCCGAGCAGGTCCATCTTCAGGAAGCCTTGCTCTTCGAGGTAGCTCATCTCGAATTGGCTCACGTAGCCGACGTTAGGGTCGTCGGTGATCGGGAGGCATTCCTCCAGGGGCTTGTCATTGATGATGACCCCGGCGGCGTGGAGGCCGCTTTGGCGGGGGAGACCTTCGATTTTGGCGGCAAGAGAGACGATCTGGAGGTAGTAGCGGTCGGAGTCGACGATTTTGCGGAAGCGCGCGTTCCTCCGATAGTTCTCGCGCAGGCTCATGTCGTTGTCGATGGATTTGGCGAGGAGGTCGATCTGACGCGGCTCATAGCCATAGACCCTGCCGATGTCCCTTATCGCCGCCCTTCCTTTCATCGTCTGCTCGGTGATGATGTGGGCGACTTTGCTGACCCCGTATTTCTGTTGGAGGTAGAGGGCGACCTCGTCCCTGCGCACGTCGGCGAAATCGACGTCGATGTCGGGCATCGACTGCCTTTCGGGGTTGAGGAAGCGCTCGAAGAGGAGGCCGTTCTGCATGGGGTCGGGGGAGACGATGTCCAAGGCGTAGGAGACCAAAGAGCCGGCGCCCGAGCCCCTGCCTGGGCCGACGGAGATGCCAACATCCCTAGCGTGGTTGACGTAATCCTGGACGAGGAGGAAATAGTCCGCGTAGCCCATCTTGGAGATGACGCCCAGCTCGTATTCGAGCCTCTGCTTGTAATCTTCGCCGCAGTCGGGCTTCTTCTTCGCCAGCCCCTCGTAGGCGAGCTTCCTGAGGTATTCCTCGCTGCTGAGGCCAAGAGGATTGGGGAAAACGAGCAAGCCGCCGCGTTTGGCGATGAAGGTGAATCCCTCGCATTCTTTTGCGAGGGCGAAGGTCTCTAGCCTCTCTTCCTCCAAGAAGAATGTCTCGGCCTCCTCTTGGCTTAGGAAATAGTTGTCCCCATCTTCCTCTTTGGCGTCCAGCGTCTTGCTCTCAGCTATGGCGCGCAGGATCGAAAGGGAAATCGCGTCCTGCCTCTTCTCGTAGAGGATATGGGGGAAGGCGATGGTCTTATAGGGGTATTTCTCCGCGAAGCTCCTCAAGAAGGAGACGAAGCTCCTTTCCTCGCTTAGATAGGGGATGCCGAGGCGGAAGGAGGGGAAGGCGGAGGAAAGCTCAGCCAAACGGGCGGGGAAGCTGTCCGCGCCCACGCGGTATTCTTCGTGAAGGAAGCTACGCTCGCTGCAAAGCACGATCGCTAGCCCCTGGCAATGCCCCTTCAAAAAAGGGAGGTCTAGCTTGCCCTCGGAGAAAAGGCGGTCAATGAGCAGCAGGTTGCGGTAGCCTTCCTCGCTTTGGACGAACAAGGAAAGCAGGTTCCCGCTTATCTCCACGTCCATCCCGAAGACCGGCTTGGCCTCGATTTGCTTGGCCATCCTGCTGATCTCGGGGAAGCCAGAGCAGGTCGCGTAATCGCAGATCGGGAGATAAGGCAGCTTCGATTTGCTTGCCAATCCCCCGATCCTGCGCAGGGTGAGGGCGCTGCGGAGGAAGGAATTCCCGGAGTAGATGTGAAGGGGGAGGTAGGGCATTAAGGTAATTATATACCTTAAAGGAAACGCCTCATCCAAGGAAATGGCGATTGTTTGAGGCTAATAAATAACCCTATAATAAAATTTAAAAAGACTAGCGGATAGAAAAGCAAATCGCTAAAATGAATTTATGCCATACCACACTAGAATCATCGAAAAGCAAATCGCCGCGAAGCTTAAGGAAAGCGACGCGGTTTACGTCGAAGGGAGCATGGGGGTCGGGAAAAGCGCCTTGCTGCGGAAGCTCTGCGACCGCACCTACGACGTGAAGAAGGCCCTATCCAACCCCGAGGATGAGCTGATGCTAGACATCAATCCCGCCATCGCCTTCAAAGGGAAAGGGATCCACGGCGTAGACGGGATAGACCTCGATTATTACCTCGAGGGCTTCCAAAAAGGAAAAGCGGTCTATTCATCCTCCAGGTCCACCGGGAAGGATCATCTCACCCTCTATCCCCTCTCTTTCTATGAGCAAGGCATCTCCAATGGGGCGATCTCTCTCCTCGGCCTCTTCTCCGGGGCCTACGAAGAGGGGATCTCCTCCTCTTCTTCCTTCTCGCTGGAAGAGCTTTGCAACGCCCTCCTTAGGGGAGGCTACCCCGCCTCGCTAGGCAAAAAAACCTCGGGTTACCCGAAGAAAGTCATCGACGCTCTCATCAATGGGGCGTTAGCCAAAGAGAGCAAGACGGAGCAGACACCGAAGAGGCTATTCGCCGTTTTGAAGCGCTATGCTTCTTCCATCGGCAGCAACGAAAAGAACACCGATCTCCTCCGCGACCTCCGCGGGGTGGATCCATCCTTGGCCGAAAGCACGCTCTACGACGTGCTAAACGCCCTCAAGCGCCTATTGATCCTCGACGAGATCGAGGCCTGGTACCCGCCGATAAAAGCCGCCCCGACGATCAGGAGGCTCCCCAAAAAGGAGTTCATCGACCCTTCTTTGGCCCTTGCTTGCCTCAAAAAGAGCGAAGCGGATCTTCTGAAGGACCCTTCATTGCTCTCGCGCGCCTTCGAAGGGGCGGTCTCTAGGGATCTTAAGGTCTACAGCTCCTCCTGTGGGGGCAAGGTCAAATGCTATGAGGACCGTTTTGGCCTTCGCAGCGACCTCGTCTTATTCCTGAATAACGGCAAATACGCGCTTATCCAAGCTCGGCTCGGGGAAAAAGAAGCTAAGCTAGGCGAAAGGCAGCTGCTTGAGCTGAGGAAGAAGATCCTCGTCCACGATTCGAAAGAGCCCGCCCACATGGTGGGACTGCCTTCCTTCATGATGGTGGTCACCAACGGAGAGGCGGCCTACCGCGCCAAAAGCGGGGTCTATTACGTTCCGCTTCCTTGCCTAGGGGAATAGGATGAGCAAGAAGAAGCGCCTGGCGATCGTTCTGCCCTGCATCATCGTGGGCTCGCTCTGCCTTCTGTATTTCGGCGGCGGATACGCCGCCTCGCTCATCGTCCAAGAGGCGCTATTCGGAAAAAGGCTTTCAAGCCTCCCAGAGGAGGAGAGCTTTTCCACGCTCACCTATTATGGCCGCGACGATTGCCCCGATTTGTCTAGCCGCCAAGAAGTGAGCTTCCCCTCGGGAGGGAATGAGCTCAAAGGATATTTCTACCAGGCGAAGGAAGCCAAAGGCACTTTCCTATTCGCGCATGGCATCCACGGCTACGCGGACGATTATTGCGCGCCCCTCCAAGGCTATCTTCTAAGGGAAGGCTATTCGGTCTTCGCCTTCGACCTCACCGCCTCAGGGAGGAGCGAGGGCGAGGGCATCTCCTCTTTGGCGCAGGGGGCATACGACGTGAAGGCGGCCCTCGAATACCTTTTCCTCCAGAGCGATTTCTACGCGCCCCTTTCCAATCTCTACCTCGCCGGATACTCCTGGGGCGCCTATTCGGTCGCCGCGAGTCTGAATTTCGCCTATCAATCGAGCGTCAAAGGCGTCCTTTGCCTCTCCGGGTTCGACAATCCCGAGGAGGAGATGCTTTCCTTAGCGAGGAATTACGCCGGCTTCTTCGCCGACTTCAACTCCCTCACCTTCGATTGGGGATTGGCCACGCGATGCGGGGAAGAGAGGCATCTAAGCGCGTCTGAAGGCATCCTCTCTTCCGGGGCCAAAGCCTGCTTGATCCATGGCGAGGAAGATAAGACGGTCCCCCTCGATGGTTCCATCTATGGGAAATTGGAGGAAGGCGGAACGGTGAAGAAGATCCTCCGCGAGGGCTTTTCCCACGACCGCCCGTGGGTGAGCGAGGAAGCGAAGGAGAAGACGGAAGCCCTGCGCGAAAGGGCCTCTTCCTTGGGGCTCGACGCTTACCGATCCTCCTTGGGCGAAGAAGAAAAAGCCTCCGCCAACGAGCTAGATGCGAAGCTGCTGGGCGAGGCTTTGGATTTCTTGGAAGAATAGGATCAGGCGAAGAGGTCGTCGAGGTCCTTGATGAAGGCGTCAAGCTCGCCGAGGTCTTTTATCTTGGCCCCACTGGCCTGCTTATGGCCTCCGCCTCCCCAGCGGTTGGCCACGCCTGAGATGTCCTCTTTCTTGCTGCGGATGGAGATTCTCCAGCAAGGCTCTTTCTTGTCGACGTCCTGGGTGATGGAGCACCAGCAGTTGATGCCTTCGATGTTGGAGAAGAGGTTGACGTGCTCCTTGCCCTGCTCGGTGGTGATGCCCATCTCCTGCTGCACCTCGATGGGGAGCAGGTAATAGGCGACCCCGTGGGGGGACACGTTGAAGTGGCTCAGCACATAGGCCTGGTTCCTTAAGGATTGGATGTCCTTCTCATACATCTCGAGGTATATCTCCCTGATGGAGATGCCCTTTTTGAGGAGCTCCTCGGCGACGGCGAAGGTGTGGACGGAGGTGGTGGAGAACATGAACCTGCCCGAGTCCCCGACGATGCCGATGTAGAAGTATCTCGCGGCCTCTTTGCTGAGGCTATAGCCCTTGCAGCTGAGGCAGAAATCGGCGACGAGCTCGGCGGCGCTCGCGCTCTCTAGCTCGCAGACGGTCGCATGGGGGGCGATCTCCTTCTTGCAGGGGTGGTGGTCGATCTTGACCTTGTATTTGGCTTTGGCGTAGCGGGGATCGGCGATCCTTTCCTTGTCGCCCACGTCGACGATGATCGATAGGAAGTCGCGCGAAGAGAACCAGTCGTTATTCAGCGACTCGGTCTTCGGGAAGATGCGCCCGGTGAAGGTGGGGTGGTTGTCGCCGACGTAATGGATCTCCTTCTCGGGGAAGTTGTCCTTAAGCCAGGTGACCAAGCCCATCTGGGAGCCCATCGCGTCGAAATCCGGCCTGATGTGGCGGAAGACGACGATCTTCTGGTAGCGCTTGATGGCGCGCAGAATGGCACCGTATTGCCTTTTGTGCGCTTTGGCGAAGCTAATGATTGCGGGGTTCAGATCAGAGCTCATTGTTGATCCTCTTCATGCAGTCGCGGGCGATCATGACCTCCTCGTCCGTCGGGATGACGGCGACTTTGATCTTGCTGCCAGGCTTGGAGATCAAGCCTTCGACCCCGCGGAGCTCCTCGTTCTTCGCGTAGTCGATCTCCAGGCCGAGAGCCTCCTCGACCCTCTTGAGGATCTCCTTGCGGTAAAGCGGGGCGTTCTCGCCCACGCCGGCGGAGAAGATGATGAGGTCGAGCCCGCCGAGGCGGACGAAGTACTGTCCGATGAAGTCGGCGGCGCGCCTGGCGTAGAGGTCGATGGCGAGCTTGGAGCGCTCGTCTCCTTTTAGCCACGCAGCCTCGACGTCGCGGGTGTCGTTGCTGACCCCGCTGACGCCCAAGATGCCGGAATTCTTGTTGAGGATGTCATAGACCTCTTCGACGGATTTGCCCGTGCAGGAGCAGAGGTAATAGACGACGGAGGGGTCTAGATCTCCGGAGCGGGTGCCCATCATCACTCCGCCTAGCGGGGTGAGGCCCATCGAGGTGGCGACGCATTTGCCGTCTTTTATCGCGCACAAAGAGGCGCCGGAGCCGATGTGGCAGGAGAGGATGCGGGTGCCTTGCTTGCCTTCGAGGAAGTCCTCGTTGCCTTTGAGGGCGAGGTAGTTGTGCGAGGTGCCGTGGGCGCCATAGCGGCGGCAGTCGTATTTCTCGGTGTATTCGTAAGGGATGGCGAAGAGGTAGTCCTCAGGCTCCATGGTCTGGTGGAAGGCGGTGTCGAAGACCGCGATCTGATAGGCTTTGGGGAGGGCGTCTTTGAAGGCGTGGTAGCCGACGAGGTGGGCTTTGGCGTGCATCGGGTCGAGGGGGATGAGCTTGGTGATCTTCGCCTCGGCGTCCTCGTCGAAATCGACGGACTTGCTGAAGTATTTGCCGCCTTGGACGACGCGGTGGCCGACGCAGGCGATCTCGTCTAAGCTCTTGACGATGCCGAATTTGGTGAGGGCCTTGAGCACGAGGTCGACGGCGACGGAATGGTCTTTGACGGGGAGGATGTCCTTGATCTTCTCGCCGTTGTACTTCATGCCGAAGATGCCGTCTTCGTGGCCGATCCTCTCGACGTTCCCTGAGCAGAGGACCTTCTCCTCTGGCATTTCGTAGAGCTTGTACTTCAAGCTGGAGCTGCCGGCGTTGACCGCCATTACCTTATACATATCTTTGTTCTCCTTGGCCCACTGGGGCGATTGCAAGAAGAATCATAGCACCAAGGGCGAGCTTTTGGGGCGCAATATGAGAAGGTGAAAGCCGTGATTCATCAGCGCATTCGCGCGCTAGGGATAGCGCCGATTCTTTGCTTTTAAAGCCGGCCTCATCCTTGGGCTTTGTGCGATTATAATTTGCCAAAAGTGGCCCAAAAAAGTAACTTTTGGCAAATTAGCGCTGCGAAAAGCGTTTTGCCTCTGGCTTCCAAAAAAAGCGGAAAAGAATGATGATGTCGTTGCTTTTTGGCTTCGCCGTTCTTTTTCAGCCCATTTCTTTCTTCTTCCTTAACAAGGAAGAGAATCCTATAATTCGCCCAGGAGTTCTTTCTTATGGCATATGGAATTTTGTATGACTATTTGATGGGCCAGTCGATCGACGGCTTTTCTTATTTCGGCGCGCATTTCGGCAAATGCGACCTGCGCCGCTATGTGAAGATCCCCCCTAAGGATCCAAAAGGCGAGCCCAAGACCGTCGCTTTGGGGGACGTATTGGACGGGGTTTGGTTCCGCCTCTACGCCCCGATGGCCAGCGACGTCTCCGTCATAGGCGAGTTCAACAACTGGGACGTCAGGGCCAACAAGATGAACCGCGTCGACGAATCCGGCGTGTGGGAGACCTTCGTCCCGGGGCTCCACGACTACCAATGCTACAAATACCATTTCAGGAACGCGCGCGGGGAATACGTGGACAAGGCCGACCCCTTCGCCTTCTACAGCGAATTCCGCCCCGCGACCTGCTCCCGCCTCTATGACATCGAAGGCTTCCCTTGGGAGGATGAGGCGTGGATGAGGAAGAGGAGCCGCAACTTCGACGAGCCGCTTTCGATCTATGAGGTCCACCTCGGCTCATGGAAAGGCAAGATCGACGGGCGCTACCCCTCATATGAGGAGGCCGCCGAGTACCTCATTCCCTATCTAAAGGAAAACGGCTTCACCCACGTCGAGATCATGCCGATCACCCAATACCCCTTCGACGGGTCCTGGGGGTATCAGGCCACGGGCTTCTATTCCGTGGATTCGCGCTATGGCAACCCCAAGCAGCTCATGTCCTTCGTCAATTGCCTCCACCAGGCCGGCTTCGGGGTGATCCTCGACTTCGCCCCCGTCCATTTCGCCACCGATAGTTACGCCCTCCGCGAGTTCGACGGCACCTGCCTCTACGAATACAGCGATCCCAGGCACACCATCTCCCCTTGGGGGAGCGCGCAGTTCGACCTCGGGAAGGATCCGGTCAGGAGCTTCCTGATGGGGGCGATGAATTTCTTCCTGGAGTACTTCCATTTCGACGGCATCCGCTGCGACGCGGTGAGCAACATCGTCTATTGGGACGGCAACAAAGCCAACGGCGAGAACACCGGCGCCACCGAATTCATCCGCAGGCTCAACTCCAAGATCCACGAAAGGCATCCATCGGTGATGATGATCGCCGAGGACTCCACCGACTTCACCAAGGTCACCCACCCCGTCGAATACGGGGGGCTCGGCTTCGACTACAAATGGGACCTCGGCTGGATGAACGACACCTTGAAGTACTACTCTAAGGACCCGATCTACAAGAAGTACGAGCACAACAAGCTCACCTTCTCGATGGCCTATTTCTTCTCGGAGAACTTCCTCTTGCCCCTCTCCCACGACGAGGTCGTCCACGGCAAGGGGACGATCATCAACAAGATGTGGGGGGATTACGACACGAAGTTCGCCCTCCTCCGCAACCTCTATTCCTACCAGTTCGCCCACCCCGGCAAGAAGCTCAACTTCATGGGGAATGAGCTCGGGAGCTTCGATGAGTGGAACGAGCAGAGGTCGCTTCCTTGGGAGCTGCTCTCCTTCCCTAAGCACGATTCGCTTAGGAGGATGGTCAGGGACCTCAACCTCATCTATCAGGCGCACCCGGCGATGAAGTTCGAGGAGTACAACCCCGCCCATTTCCATTGGCTGATGGTCGATAACTGCGACCAAAGCGTCTTCGCCTTCGAGAGGGAAGCGGAAGGGGAGAGCATGATCTTCGTCTTCAACATGACCCCGAATTACTACGAATCCTACGACATCGGCGCCCTCCACGAAGGAGAGTATGAGGAGATCTTCAACTCCGACAAGGATGTCTACGGGGGCAATAACCAGTATAATGGGGGCGAGCTCATCGCTAGAAACGAGCCCGGCCCAGAAGGAAGGCCGTGCCGGATGAGCATCAAGCTCGGCTCCTACTGCGCCTGCTTCTTCCTGAGGAAGCAGGAGAGAAAGCCCGAGCCCAAAAAAGAGAGACCCGCCATCCCGGCGAGGAAAAAGAACAATAAGAAATAGGAGCAACGTTATGTTTGATTCGAAACAGGATTTCCAATTCACTTTCGCGCGTCGCCTGGAGGAGAAATACGGGCGCAGCGTCGAGGACAGCCACATCACCGAGAGGTACGACATCCTCGGCGAGATGGTCCGCGACTACGCCGGGCACGACTGGCGCGCCTGCCGCGACGACGTCCTCAAGAAGAGCCACAAGCAGCTCATCTACTTCTCGATGGAGTTCCTCATGGGGAGGCTGCTCCTCAACAACATGGAGAACCTGGGGATCTATGAGGTCGCTAGGGACGGGCTCGCCGATCTAGGAATCGACATCGGCGAGCTGGAGGATTTGGAGTCCGACGCGGGGCTGGGCAATGGGGGGCTAGGCCGCCTCGCCGCCTGCTTTTTGGACTCCATCGCCTCGCTTGGCTACCCGGGGCACGGCAACACCATCCGCTACGAATACGGCTTCTTCCGCCAGAAATTCGTCAACGGCGAGCAGGTGGAGCTCCCCGATCAATGGCTCTCCAACGGCTTCGTCTTCGAGGTCAGGAAGCCCAAGCACTCCGTCGAGGTGAAGTTCTACGGGAACGCCGAGACCTACCTCAAGCCCAACGGCGAATACGCCCTCCGCACGGTGAACGCCACCTGCGTCAGGGCCGTCCCTTACGACGTCTCCATCCCCGGCTACAAAAACGGGGTCGCCAACACGTTGCGCCTATGGTCCGCCGAGCCTAGCGAGAACAACCTCCCCAGCGACCGCTCCTTCGAGGATTACCTCAACACCCTCAAAGAGCTTTGCCACGGCCTCTATCCCGATGATTCGACCGAGCACGGCAGGATGCTCAGACTCCGCCAGCAGTATTTCCTCGTCAGCGCCGGTCTCCAAAGCGCCTTCCGCTCGCACTTCGGGAAGTTCAAGACCTTCGACAACCTCTCCGATTATTACGTCTTCCAGCTCAACGACACCCACCCGATCCTTGCGATCCCCGAGGCGATGAGGCTGCTCATGGACGAATATGGCTATGGCTGGGATGAGGCCTGGGGGATCGTCACCAAGATCTTCGCCTACACCAACCACACCGTCATGCCCGAGGCCCTCGAGAAATGGCCCGTCCAATACGTCAGGACCCTCGCCCCGCGCGTCTACATGATCATCGAGGAGATCAATCGGAGGTTCAACCTCTACCTCAGCGCGGAGAACGTCTCCGCCAGCGACCGCTACGAGATGTCCATCATCAAAGACGGCCAGATCCACATGACCAACATGGCGATCTACGCCTCGACCTCCGTCAACGGGGTCGCCCAGATCCACACGGGCATCCTCAAGGACTACACCTTCGCCGCCTTCTATAGGCTCTTCCCCTCCAAGTTCAACAACAAGACCAACGGAGTCACCCACCGCCGCTGGGTGATGTACGACAACCCGCGCCTCGCCGCTTTGCTCGATGAGACGATAGGGGAGGGGTGGAAGAAGGACTACGAGCATAGCATCGGCAAGCTTTCAGCCTATCAAAACGACGCCTCCTTCCAGAAGAAGCTCATGGCGGTCAAAGCGGAGAACAAGAAGGACTTCGCCTCCTTCTGCCTCAAAGCCTACGGCATCGAGATCGACCCCGATTCGATCTACGACGTCCAGATCAAGAGGCTCCACGCCTACAAGAGGCAGCTGCTCAACATCTTCCACATCATCTCGCTCTACCAGAAGTTCCAGAAGGACCCCTCCTTCAAGATGGTGCCCCATACCTACATCTTCGGCGCCAAAGCCGCGCCCAGCTACGCCTTCGCCAAAAAGATCATCGAGCTGATCCTCGCGGTGGCAGACGTGGTCAACAACGACCCCCTCGTCTCCAAATACATGAAGATCGTCTTCGTGGAGAACTACGGGGTGAGCCTGGCCGAGAGGATCATCCCCGCCGCCGACATCAGCGAGCAGATCAGCACCGCCGGCAAAGAGGCCAGCGGCACCTCCAACATGAAGCTGATGATGAACGGGGCGATCACCCTGGGCACCCTAGACGGGGCCAACATCGAGATCGCCGAGCGCGCCGGGATGGAGAACGAGGTCATATTCGGGCTCAAGGCAGACGAGGTCGAGAAACTCGTCGAAGAGGGGAGCTACTCCCCCTGGGACGTCTATAACGAGGACCCCAAGGTGAAGGAGGTCATCGATTCCCTCTTCACCGGCCCTTGGTGCCAAGGCGATCAGAACAAGTTCCGCATGATCTTCGATGAGATCATGAACCGCAACGACCAGTTCTTCGTCCTCGCCGATTTCCGCGAGTACGCCCGCGCCTGCCAAAGGGCCGAGGAGATGTATGCGGACAAGCAGAGGTGGGCGAGCGCCTGCATCGCCAACATCGCCTCTTCCGGCTTCTTCACCAGCGACCGCACGATCGAGGACTACAACAAAGACATCTGGCACCTGGCCAAATACGAGCTCTGATCTCCAAAAGCGATTCCAGAGGGGCGGTTTTCCGCCCCTTTCTCTTTCCTTCGCTCTAAGCTAAGATAAATGGCTACCCAAGGAGGTCAAGGCATGGACGGATACATGAAACTAGCGATAGAGGAGGCTAGGCGAGGCATCCGCCTCGGGCATGGGGGCCCCTTCGGCTCGGTGATCGTCAAAGACGGGCAAGTGGTGGCCAAAGGCCATAACCACGTGGTGAAGAACAACGACCCGACCAGCCACGGCGAGGTCGACGCGATCAGGAAGGCGTGCCGGAAGCTGAAGACCTTCGACCTCTCCGGATGCGAGATCTACACCACCGGCGAGCCCTGCCCGATGTGCGCCTGCGCGATCATGTGGAGCAACCTCTCCAAAGTCCATTACGGCTGCACGATCGAAGACAACGCCCGGATCGGCTTCCGCGACGAGAAGTTCGCCCACATCTTCAAGATGGATCACCGCCCCGAGAACTACGAGGAGCTAGACCGCGATGAGTGCCTGAAGCTCTTCGAGGAGTACAACTCCATCCAGGGCAAGACGAATTACTGAGACCGAACAAGGCAAGGGCTTCCGGCATCCCGGAAGCCTTTTCGCTTATGCTTCGACTAACTTCATAAATAATGGCGCCATCATCAAAAATTAGGCTGAAAACGAAGGCGCATGCTTTAGAATTAGGCGATTCGAGATCGGGAAGGGCTTCTTAGCCCATCCCCATCTGAAGGAAGGGCCTTATATATTAAGGATTAGGGAAGAAATGGAAAACTACGACATGTTCGCTTTGATGCTCGACTGCTCGCGCAACGCGGTGATGGACATCCCCTCGCTGCATAAGATGATCCTCTTGCTCGAGAGGATGGGCTACGACACCTTGATGCTCTATACCGAAGACACCTACCAGATCGAAGGCGAGCCCTATTTCGGCTACCTCAGGGGCAGATACAGCGAGGAGGAGCTGCGCGGGCTGTGCGCCTTCGCCAAGGAGCACCACGTGGAGATCGTCCCCTGCATCCAGACCCTCGCCCATCTCAACTGCATCTTCAAGCACGAGCGCTACGCCCCCTTAAACGACGTCAACGACATCCTCCTCGTCGATGAGGAGGGGACCTACGAGCTCATCGAGAGGATGTTCGATTCCTTGGAGAGGAGCTTCCTCTCGCGGAAGGTCCACATCGGCATGGACGAGGCCCATATGCTGGGGCTAGGCAAGTTCAAGGACAAGCACGGATTGGAGGAAGCCACGGGCATCTTCGTGCGCCACCTCAAGAAAGTATATGAGATCGCCAAAAAGCACGGCTTCGAGCCGATGATGTGGTCCGACATGTTCTTCAGCCTCGCTAGCGGAGGCGGGTATTACGATGAGGGCGCCAAGCCCGACCCCAAGAAACTCATGGGCCTCCCTCCCGTGAAGCAGGTCTACTGGGATTATTACCACACGGACGAATCTTTTTATGAGAGGATGATCGAAAAGCACCGCACGATCAATGAGGACGTCATCTTCGCAGGAGGGGTTTGGACTTGGACCGGATTCGCCCCATTGCTGAGCTATGGCGAGCAAACCTGCGCCCCCGCTTTGGAAGCCTGCCGCAAGAAAGGCGTGAGGAAGGTCATCCTCACCGCTTGGGGGGACGATGGGATGGATTGCTCCGCCTTCTCTACCCTAACCACCCTCTTCTTCGCCGCGGAGAAGGCCAAGGGGATCGACGACATGGCTTTGATCAAGGGCGATTTCCACTCCCTTTTCGGCTTCTCTTACGACGACTTCAAATTGCTTGAGACCCCGAATTTCCTCACCCACAAGAGGAAGGATGGCCTCCTCTGCGTCAACGCATGCCGCTACCTTTATTACAACGACCCCTTGCTGGGGATCTTCGATTCGCGCGTCGAGCCAAAGGACGCCCTCCTTTACAAAGAGCACGCCGCAAAGCTTCTAGAAGCCTCCAAGAGGGTGGGGGAGTGGGGGTACCTCTTCGATTACCTCGCTTCGCTTTGCCTCGCCCTCTCTTCCAAGCTCACCCTCGGGCTGAGGATGAGGGAGGCCTACAAGAAAGGCGATCAGGCCGCCTTGGAGGCCTTGCTCCCCGAGATCGAGGAGGCCGTGAAGCAAGTCGACGCCTTCGCGGAGAGCTACCGGATGAGGTGGCTGAAAGAGAACAAACCCCAAGGGCTGGAAATCGGGCAGATCAAGAACGCCGGGGTGAAGGAAAGGCTATTGGAGGCCAGACGCCGCATCGAGGAGCATCTCTCTTCTGGCTCGCCCCTCCCCGAGCTGGAAGAGGATATCCTCCCCATCTGGCCAAACGAAGAGGATAGCAAGGAGCCCGCGATGTCGCCCAACAGCTACCTCTACATGATCAGCAACTGCAGGATGATCTGAGCTTCTTCCGCCTCAATTTATTAAGTCAGTTAATAAATATCAAAAAACGATATTGAAACGCTTTGTTTTCGCTTGTAAGTAAGCGCTTACCCCATATAATGGGCGTAAATCTTTTTTGGGAGTGAAAACATGAAAAAGAAATTTGGCGGAGGCCTATTCAGCAACAGGACCTTCGAAGGGGACAACGTCCCCAAGCTCACCCGCATCCTCTATCCGTGGTCGGGCATTTTCCGCGACGCCTGCTACACGATGATCGGCACCTTCCTCATGCAGTATGCGATCACCGCCGGAGTGCTCTCTAGCGACCCCGCGGTCTTCCAGACGCAATACGGCATCATCACCATCGCGATGATCGTGGCCCTCGTCTGGGACGGGCTCAACGACCCGATCATGGGCTTCATCATCGAGAAGGTCCACCTGAAGTCGGGCAAATACCGCCCCTGGATCGCAATCGGCGCCATCGGGAACGCCTTCTGCGTCGCCCTCATGTTCCTCGTGCCTCTAGCGATGGTAGGAGGGGACGGATGGGGATACGTCGCCTTCATGATCGTCGGCTACCTCCTCTGGGACCTCTGCTTCACCATGAACGACATCGGCTACTGGTCGATGCTCCCCTCCCTCACCAACGACCCCAAGCAAAGGGCCAGAATCACCACCAACGTCAGCGTCGCCGCCTCCATCGGCACCGCGGTGATGACCCTCTGCATGTACCTCCTCCCCGGGATGATCCCTCTCTCAACCGCGCAGATCTACGCGCTTATCGGATCTCTGGTGGCCCTCTTCTTCCTCGCATCGCAGCTGGCCGTCTACTTCCTCTGCAAGGAGAAGCAGCGCGACTCCGTCCAGGAGCAGATCTCCGAATCCTCGAGCATCCTCGACCTCTTCAGGGTCGTCATCAAGAACCATCAGCTCCTCTTCGTCGTCTTGGCCTTGCTCTTCTATCAGCTCGCCGCCTTCATCCTCACCGGCATCGGCCAGAACTACTTCTACATGGTCTTCGGCTACGGCGGGAAGAAGGGAGGCCTCGTGGCGACGGCGATTCTAGCGATCTACATCGTCGCGACCGTCCTCGCCCAATTGCTCTATCCCGTCCTCTCCAAGAAGATGAAGCAAAGGACCATCCTCACGACGATGGGCGCCATCATCGTCGTCGGCTACCTCGTCTTCTACTTCGTCGCCTTCCCCCTCTTCGGGGAGAAGCCCCTCGCCTACAACACGCCCGATGAATCCAACACGTTCTGGATCCTCGGAGGCAGCATGTGGCTTTATTACCTCACCTCGTTCTTCTTCTTCGGGGCTAGCGGCATCTTCTACCTCTGCCTATTGGTCCTCATGCAGAACGCGATCGACTACAACGAGTGGAAGTACGGCGAGAGGAAGGAATCCATCTGCTTCGCCTGGCGCCCGCTCGACGTCAAGCTCTGCTCCGGCATGAACAGGGGATTGCAGTTCATCGTCTACGCCGCCACCGGCACGACGGCCTTCATCAACACGATCAGCGAGGCCGAAGGCAAATACAACAGCAAGGAGATCAGCGAGACCGCCAGGAACTCCCTCATCGCCGAGGCCGGGGCGAACATCTCCCAGCAGTCCCTAATCGTCTTCGGCACCATCATCATCGGGACGATCCTCGTCTCCATCATCGCCGCCTACCTCCTTCTCCGCTTCGGCTTCAAGGTATACGAAGCCGAGGAGGCCCAAATCGTGAAAGATTTGGAGGAAAGGCATAAGGAAGACGAAGCACAAGCCCAGGCCGAAGCGCCCGTCGAAGCTTGATAGACGATCCAAAAATCCCGACCAGCCATCGGGATTTTTCTTTTTTGGCAAGATAGGATCTCCATTGCGAAATACAGCGGATAATTTCTTAAGGGCGATAGCAAAAAAGCAAAATACTTGACATATCTATCTTTTTGCATATCCTTTGTCCAGAAAGCTTTCGCTTAGGGCGGCTTTCGGATAGGAGTCAGGATATGAGCGGAAAAATCCTCATGTGCGCGCCGGAGATGGATCTTTATGTGTCTCGCTACCATGCGTCCGGTCTCGACAGCAAACCCATCCCTTTATGCGAGGAGGGGGAGGCTTCCTTCTCTGAGTTGCTGAAGGAGATAAAGCAGATCGCCCCGCTGAAGGAAGACCCCCTTTACTGGAGCTTCTTCTTCCCCGTCCCGCGGGGGAGCCTCTCCCAATTCATGCGCTACGACGATTGGTTCGAGCCGGAAGAGACGAGCAAGGAGGAATACGAAGAGGCCTTCGCGAGGCGCTACCCCAATAAGCACGCCTGGTACGAGATGAAAGTGGTTGAGGAGGAGGGCTACGCCGCGCTTTGGGTGGACGATGCCTGCTTCGCCAGGAGGAACCCAAGGGAGAAGGCTTCCGTTTGGACACATTTCCCCCTCAACCGCATGAACGCCTACCTCCTGCAGGTCGTAAAGAAGGTGGTGAGGATGCTGAAGGAAGGGACCTACAACGACTACGTCGAGAAGAACCTCCCCTACGAATACCGCGAGGGGAAGATAAAGCGCTCCCTGTATTGGCGGCTAGTCAAAGGCAGCAAAAAGAATCAGCTGGAGGGGCTTAAGCGGAAGGAGGTCGAGGATTTCCTCCGCTATGGGAAGGAGCTCGTTTTGGGCGAGTATTCGCAGCGCCTCCCCACCTCCCGCCTGCCTTCTCTCACCGCGGGCAGGTATTACGAGATCTGCTCCATCTGCTACAAAGGCGCGCATTTTAAGGACCTAGAAGGGCGGAGCCCGAAGCAGATGTTCGAGAAATACGGCGACGATCGCGACGGGGGATTGAGCACCATAGACGAGGGCTCATCGGAGGAATTCGAGAGGTGGCTCTCCCTCAGCGTCAGCGAGAAATGGGAGATAGAGAACCCGTCGCACATGTGGGAGATCGTCGAGGGCTCCAGCCGCACGCGGATCCACCTTTTCCCAAGAAAATGCGACGATGGCTATTATTTCCTTCTCTCCGGCGGCCTGCATTGCTGCACCGAGGAATCCGTCAGGATGTTCAACGCCCTCTGCGCAAACTCCATCCCCGTCTCGATCTACGATTACGACCTGATCGAGAAGAAGCTAGAGGGGGAGGATGACCTCGGCATCATCTGCTTCAAGGAGGATGGGTGGGCGTATTGGTACGGCGGCTTCCAGGAGGGATCCTGCGTGAATTTCGTCAGGCTGGAGGATGGATCCCCCTCCGAAGTCAGGGCGAAAGCCACTTGGTTCCCCTTAAGGAAGCTGACGCTTGCTAGCGAATAGCCCCCCTCGCGGGAGTGGAAAAAAGAAGGCTCCCGGCTTAGAATTTCCGCATGGACAAAATCAAGGAGAAAGCGGGCCGCTACATCCTCTATTTCGCTTTCTTCGTCCTCGCCGGCTGCTTCGAATGGCTGGGTACACTCGTGAAGGGGCCCCTCGCCCTTTTCTTCTCTCTGCTTTCCTGCGCGATCTTCTTCTCCCTCATCCTCTTCTGGGCCTTCTCCGTGCAGAGGAGGATGCCGAACAGAAGGAACCGCTATCTGCTTTCCGGCATCGCCTCCTTCCTATTGGACTTCCTGATCCTCCGCTTCGCGCGGTACTCCATCTTCCCCATGGAGCAGACCATCAAGCGCTACCTCTGGTACGCCTATTACCTCCCCGAGCTCTTCGTCCCGGTCCTCATCGCCGTGATGGTCGTCCCGATGGAGAGGAGGAAGCCCCTTGGGATCACCCTTTCCCTCATCTCCTTCACCTTCGCCATCCTCATCTTCACCAACGACCTGCATCAATGGGCGTTCATCCTGCCCGAAGGCGACCGTAGCGGCGATAGCTACGTCCACAACTGGCTCTTCTATCTCTTCATGGTCTATATAATCGCCCTCCTTTTCCTCTCCCTCATCTTCCTCATCTACCGCTGCAGGAAGCAGGGGGGAAGGAACAAGTTCTTCTTTCTGCCGCTCCTGGTTTTGTCTCTCTGCGTGATCCTCGACGCCGCTTTCTTCTTCCTCAATCTGCCGATGTATAAGATCCCCGAGCTCATGTGCTTCAGCTTCCTGGCGATGTTCGAAAGCTGCATCCCGATCTCCCTTTTCCCAAGCAACGACTCCTACGAGGAGTATTTCTCCCTCTCCAGCACCCAGGCCCTCATCATCGACGAGGGAGGGAGTTTGATCGCCAAGTCGAAACGGGCAATCTTGCCTAGCCTGCAACAGAGGGAGGACTCGCTCCGCGGCGAGATTTTCATCGACGGGGACGTGCGGCTTAGGAGCGGTAAGATCGCCGGGGGATGGGTGCTCGTGGAGGAGGACCTCTCCGCCTTGCGCTCTTTGGAGAGGAGATTAGCGGAGAACAAGGAAGAGCTACTAGGCGAGCAGGACCTGCTCGTCTATGAGAACGAGCTCAAGGGGAAGGAGGCCTCCATCAAGGAGAAGAAGGAGATCTTCAGGACCATCAACCAGCTCGGGAGGAGCCTCCTGCCGGACATCTCGCTGTGCTTGGAGATGGCTAAGGAAGGCGATTACGAATTCAACGTCAGCGAGGCTTTGCTGCGATTAGCCTACCTCAAGAGGAAGGCCAACCTCCTTCTGAAGGAGGAGAGAAACGTGCCTTTGGAGGAGCTCTACCTCTGCATCGGGGAATCGCTCCGCTACCTTCCTTGCGCTTCCTCTTCCTCCCTAGAAGGGGAAGGGGAGATGGGGAAGAAGACGATGCTAAGGATCTACGAGGACTTCGAGCTCGTCGCCGAATCGCTCCCCGAGGGCCTTTTCTTCCTGCTCGCTTTGAAGAAAGAAGGGAATAAGGCCAGCCTGCGTTTCTTCTTCTCTTCCAAGGTCGACCTGCCTCCTTTGCTCAAAGGCAAGAGGGAGGAGAAGATAAGCGAGGAAGGGCATTTGCTGAAGCTCAGCTACGCGGAGGGGAAAGCATGATCTACCGTTCCTTGCCCGGCCTCCTAAGGTGCCTCCTCGCCTTCCTGCCCTTGCTTTCCTTCCTTTTCTATTTCGCGGTCATGATCCTCGCCGCCAGCAGGAGGAAGAGGAAAATCCTCTCCCAGTCCCTCTGCGCCGCCATGGCTCTCCTTTCCTTCGCCCATCTCTTCGTCTTGCTTTGCTACGAGAGGGGCTTTGAGCCCTTCGCTAGGATGCTAGACAGCCTGCCCAACGGATTGACCATCGGCCTTTCTTTGGCCCTTTTCCTCTCCGGGATGGCTTTCTTCCTCTATTTCTCCCACGGGAAGAGGAAGAACCTCTCCCTCTCTTCCTACCAAGACGCTTACGACGCGATGGAATCGGGGGTCTGCTTCTACGACGAGCAGGGGACCCCGTTGCTTAGCAACCGCTACCTATACGACTTCGCCGAGTCCCACATGAGGGGCTCCTTGCTGAACGTCAAGGACTTCCTCTCCCGCTTGGAGAATGGGCAATGGGACGGGAAGAAGGTCGCTTTCGGCAAGGGGAGCGCCTACCAAGCCTCCTCCGGGGAGGTCTATGTCCTCTCTTTCTCCGAGCACCAGATCGGGAGAGGCAAGGTACATGAGCTCAACCTCACCCCCGTCACCGAGCTCTACCGCCTGACCCTTGAGATGGCTAGGAGCAACGAGGAGCTTGAGCGGAGCAACCAGAGGCTCCGCAGGCTGGGCGAGGAGATCGCCTCGCTTAAGAAGGAGGAGGAGAACCTTTTGGCGAAGAAGAGGATCCATGACGACCTCGGCGGGCTGCTCCTATACGCGAAGAGCTGCCTGGGCAAGGATCTTAGCGAAAAGGAGAAGGAAGCCCTTTTGATCTACCTCGAGAGGGAGGCGAAGGATGCGGTGTCTTTAGAGAAAAAGGAAGTGGGGGAAGGGCTATTAGAGGAACTAGAGCAAGCCGGAAAGGAGATCGGGGTGAAGGTGAGCTACCTTGGGGATAGGGTCCCCGCATCGGAAGAAGCCTTCGTCTACGAGGCGGCGAGGGAATGCCTCCTTAACGCCTATGGCCACGGCAGGGCGAGGAACCTCTACGTGGCTTATCGCGAGGAAGAAGAGGGCCGCTCCCTTTCGATCTATAACGACGGCGAGGCGCTAGAAGGGGAGCTGAAGGAAGGCTCTGGGCTAAGCACGTTGCGCGGCTTGGTCGAGAGGAAAGGCGGCAGCATGGAGATTTCCGCCTCGCCAAACTTCAAGGTCGAGATTAGAATGGAGGGGAAGATATGAAGAAGCGCATTCTGCTGGTGGAAGACCAGCCCCTGACCGCGGAGCTGTTCGCCCGCTACCTGAGCGCCGACCCCACCCTCACCCTCGTTGGCAAGGTGATCGCCGCCTCCTCGGCGGAGGTGTATTGCCTTAAGGGAGACATCGACCTCGTGCTCATGGACGTCCTCACCGCGGGGAACGAGAACGGGCTTGAGGAGGCGAGGAAAATCAAAGCCAAGCACCCCTCGATCAAGATCCTCATCATCACCTCGATGCCGGAGGTGAGCTACCTTGAGAAGGCCAAGCTCTACCGTTGCGACGGCCTCTGGTATAAAAAAGACGACGAGGGGGAGTTCCTCTCCCTCATCCATAAGGTCTTAGACGGGGAGAAGAGCTTCCCCTCGACCAGCCCGCGCATCAAGCTCGGCCTCTGCTACAGCGACGAGCTGACCGAGAGGGAGGCTGAGGTGCTCCGCTACGTGACCGGGGGCTTTACCAACGAGGAGATCGCCGAGGCCTTGGTCATCTCCGTCAACACCGTCAGGAACCACGTGGCCTCCTTGCTTCTTAAGACGGGTTTCAGGAACCGCATCGAGCTCGCCGTGAGGGCGAGGGAGAGCGGAGTGGTCGTCCTCGACCGCGACAAAGAGAGTATCTGAACCATAAGGCCGTTTCGTGGCGTTCCTAGCCGAAAAACGAAAATATAGGATGGCTGCGTAAGAAACGGCCATCTTTTTGCGTCTATGGAAAAGAAAACGACGATGCCGCTTTTAAATGAAGGTAGCATTTGCTACCATAATGCTATGAGAACTTACGACGTCGCAAAGGACCTCAAGAGGATCCGCTCCTTCTTCGAGGTGAGCCAAACCGAGCTCGGGGAGGAGCTGAAGCTCTCCAAGTCGAACATCCTCCGCATCGAGAACGCTCAGGTCTTCCCCCGCCCCGCCACCTTGGAGGCGATCTATTCCTACTCTTACTCCGAAGGGCTGAACCTCAACAAGGAGAAGGCGAGGTTCTACGAGGAGGAAAAAGGGGAGAGGACGCTGCTTTTCCATGGGGCCAGAGGAGAGATAGCGGGGGAGGTGGACAACAAGCACTCCCTTCCTCCTAACGATTTCGGCGACGGGTTCTATCTGGGGGAGAGCCTCAAACAGGGCGCGACCTGGGTCGCCGCCTCGCCCTCTTCCTCGGTCTATTGCTTCTATTTCTCCCCGAAAACGGGGCTGAGGATGAAGGAATTTCCCGTCGGGAGAGAATGGATGTACGCGATCCTTTATTACCGCGGCGCCTTCGAAGGGAAGGAAGTGCCCCCCGCGGTGAAAGCGATCGTCGACGAGGTGGAGTCCCTGGATTATCTGATCGCCCCGATCGCCGACAACAAGATGTATGAAATCCTCGGGGAGTTCATGAGGGGGAGGATCACCGATGAGGCCTGCCTGCACGCCCTCTCGATGACCGATCTAGGGAAGCAGCACGTCCTGAAGAGCGAAGAGGCCATCTCCTGCCTCGCCCCCATCGATCGCCTCTATCTCTGCCAAAAGGAGAAGAAGGACTATCTGAAGGTCAAGGCCAAGGAAGCCGGGGAGAGTCTCAACAAAGTGAGGATGTCCCTGCTCGAATACCGCAGGAGGGGGAAGTTCATCGATGAGCTCTTCGAAAAGGATTGACGAGGATTGCCTCTCCCTGGCGAAGGCGCAGGGGGAGATCTTCGAGGCCTCCTCCTCGCTTTCCATCCCTTCTTATCGCTTCCTCTCTTCTTTCATGCGCTCGCCTGGCGCCGCTTCGCTCGACCTCTTCCCCTTGGAAGACCCTTCTTTCTCCAAGGAAAGCGCCATCGCCGAGGCCAAGAAGGAGTGTCAAGGCTCCTCGGGGGCCGTCTATGGGGCGGGTGAGCTCCACTGGATGGGCTACATCTACCGCGTCATATCCTATTTATACGGCATCCCCAGCAAGAGGGCCCTCAAGGTGATTCCTCCTTCCTACCTCCGCGCGGTCTATCAGCCTTACCACACGATGGACCCTTCAAAGGCGGCCCAGCTCATCCTTTCCGATCGCAAGGTGAACCTGGAGAGTAGGGAGGAGAGATTAGAAAACATGATGAAGGAAAGGTAGCATTTGCTACCATTGCGCTTTGGAAGGTTAAGGCACACTAGCGCCTTCTTTTTTCGCCTCCGCCTGCTCATGCGCGAGCTTTGCGTAGGCAAGGGCTAGCAAGAGCAGAAGGAGAGGCAGGGGAAGAGAAACCTTCGGAACCGCCTTCTTTCTTTAGCGATTTATCGGTTGGAAGATTCGCTCAAAAATGAGCAAAATCCTTCCAAGGCGCGCATGCGCGCATCAATAAATGCTACAATGAACGGGATTTCGGTTTTCGTTTACCGACTGAAGAAAGGAAAGAAGAAAATGGGAGTCAAAATCGTTGACACCGCTCTCCGGGACGGCTCGCAGTCGCTTCTTGCGACGCGCCTGACCACGGAAGAGATCTTGAAGGTGGCCCCCGTCCTGGACAAGGCGGGCTACTACGCGCTTGAGGTGTGGGGAGGGGCCACTTTCGACTCCTGCCTCCGCTTCCTAGACGAGGACCCTTGGGAGAGGCTGCGCGCCATCCGCAAGGCCTGCCCGAACACGAAGCTGCAGATGCTTTTCAGGGGGCAGAACATCCTCGGCTACCACCATTACCCGGACGACATCGTCGAGAAGTTCGTCGAGAAATCGCTCGCCAACGGCATCGACATCATCCGCGTCTTCGACGCCCTAAACGACGTCAGGAACCTCAAAAGCGCAGTCGACGCCTGCAAGAAGTACCATGGGCACTGCCAGATCGCGCTCTCTTACACGACTAGCCCCGTCCACACCGTCGACTATTACCTCGCCCTCGCCAAGGAAGTGGAGAAGATGGGTGCGGACAGCCTCTGCATCAAGGACATGGCCGGGGTCTTGCTCCCCGAGGACGCCTATGCGCTCATCAGCGAGCTCAAGAAGGGGACCAAGCTCCCCATCGAGCTCCATAGCCACTGCACGGCGGGCGTCTGCCAGCTCACCTACCAAAGGGCGATAGAGGCGGGGGTGGACATCATCGACACCGCGCTCTCCCCTCTTTCAGGAGGCACCAGCCAGCCCGCCACCGAGGCCTTCAACTACTGCCTCAAGGGCACCGAATACGATCCATGCCTGAATCAGGATAAGCTCGATGAGGCCGCTTCGATCCTCAGCCCCATCGTCGAGAAGTACCTCAAGAAGGGCACTTTGAAGCCGAAGGCGCTTCTTGTGAATCCCAAGATCTTGAAGTACCAGGTCCCGGGAGGGATGCTGAGCAACCTCATGTCGCAGCTGGATAAGCAAGGCGCCATGGACAGGTTCGACGAGGTCCTTAGGGAAGTGCCCGCGGTCAGGAAGGACCTAGGCTATCCTCCTTTGGTGACCCCCCTCTCCCAAATGGTCGGCACCCAGGCCGTCATGAACGTGGTCTCGGGAGAGAGGTATAAGATGGTCCCCAAGGAGATCAAGGATTACCTCCATGGGCTCTATGGAAAGGCGCCCGCACCAATCGATCCCGAGGTGAAGAAGAAGATCATCGGGGACGATGAGGTGATTTCCTACCGCCCCGCCGACAAGCTGCAGCCCGAGTTCGAGAAGCTGAAGAAGGAATACAAGAAGATCGCTAAATGCGACGAGGACGTCCTCTCGATCGCCCTCTTCGATCAGGTGGCCATCTCCTTCCTGAAGAGGAAATACGGATTGGAGGCGGAGAGCTTCTCCGTGAGCCTATGATCGCCTTAAGCCAGATGTGGGAGATCAACAGCTTCGGCGACGCCGTCTTGATCTCCCTGCTTTGCGTGGTCGTCGTCTTCGTGGTCCTCGCCATCATCGCCCTTCTGCTGGGCGCGATGAACAGGATCAGGGCGCTCGACGTCAAGGAGACCGTCACCTTGAAAGACGGCACCAAAGCGGATGAGGACATGATGGCCGCGATCCTCGTGGCCAGCATCGACTACCGCAGAAGCTGCAAGGAGGACTTCGAAGTCGCCTCCTGCAAGCTAATCGATGAGGAGAAAAAGAAATGAGAATCTACAAAGTCAAAGTCAACGGCAAGACCTACGAGGTGAAAATCCTCTCCGTCAGCGAGACCGAGCCGCTCGAAGTGAAGGAAGCGAAGGCCGCTTCGCCCGCTGCCTCTGCCCCGGAAGCGAAGAAAATAGCCCCAGCCGCCTCTAGCGCGCCTTCTGGAGGCACGACCGTCGAGGCCCCGCTCCAAGGCACCGTGCTCAGCGTCTTGGTGAAAGTGGGGGACGAGGTCAAAGCAGGCGACAGCCTGCTCATCCTCGAGGCCATGAAGCTGGAGAACGAGATCAAGGCCCCCGCGGATGGGAAAGTGGTCTCCATCAGCGTGGAGAAGGGGAGCGCGGTCAACGCGAAGGATCCCCTGATCGTTTTGGGATAAGCTTATGAACCTCGCCTTAGCCAATGACTTGGGCGGCTTCTTCCAGGGATTCTGGGGCAGCACGGGCATCAGCCAGTTCTTCGTCGACGGAGGATGGAAGAACCTCATCATGATCTGCATCGCCTGCTTGCTCCTCTACCTCGCCATCTGGAAGGAAGCCGAGCCTTACCTATTGATCCCCATGGGCATCGGGATGCTTTTGTCCAACTTGCCCTTAAGCGGCATATACGAAGTCACCTACACGCATCTAAACGATGCCGGGCAGGTGGTCGAGGGGGCCGTGAAGATCCATCAGGATTACAGCGGCCTGCTCGGGATCCTGATACCCGGAGGGGACGAGGTGATCGACGTCACCAAGACCACGACCTCCTATAGCGGCCTATTGGGCTACCTCTATTACGGCATCAAATTCGAGATCTACCCCTGCTTGATCTTCCTAGGCATCGGGGCGACCACCGACTTCGGCCCGCTCATCTCCAATCCCAAGACCCTCATTCTGGGCGCCGCGGCGCAGATAGGCATCTTCCTGACCTTCCTCCTCGCCATCCCCTGCGGCTTCACCGCCGCCCAGGCGAGCTCCATCGGCATCATCGGAGGCGCCGACGGCCCGACCGCCATCCTAACGACCACCAAGCTCGCGCCGGAATTGCTCTCCTCCATCGCCATCGCGGCCTATAGCTACATGGCCCTCGTCCCCTTCATCCAGCCGCCCGTCATCAGGCTGCTCACCACGAAGAAGGAGAGGAGGATCCACATGGACATGCCTAAGCCCGTCTCGAAGACCAAGAAGATCCTCTTCCCGATCATCGTCACCATCTTGGTGACCCTGATCGTCCCTAGCTGCGCCCCCCTCATCGGCTGCCTGATGTTCGGGAACCTCATCAAGGAATCCGGCGTCGTGCCTAAGCTAGTCGAGAATGCGAGCAACTCGCTCCTTTACATCGTCACCATCCTCCTCGGCCTCACCGTCGGGGCGACGGCGACCGCGGAGAACTTCCTCAACTTCAAGACCCTCCTCATCTTCGCCCTAGGCATCATCGCCTTCATCGCGGCGACCGCCGGAGGGGTGCTCATCGGCAAGCTCATGTGCTGGATCACCAAAGGCAAGGTCAACCCGATGATCGGCGCGGCCGGGGTGAGCGCCGTCCCGATGGCCGCCAGGGTCGTGCAGAAAGAAGGGGTCAGGGAAGACCCGAGCAACTTCCTCCTCATGCATGCGATGGGGCCCAACGTGGCCGGGGTGATCGGCAGCGCCGTCGCCGCGGGGCTGCTGATAATGCTGTTCTCCGCATGAGCTACCAGTTCCTGAATTTCGCCTCTTTGCCTAGCACCAGCGACTACCTCAAGGAGAACTACCTCTCCTTGCCTGATAAGACCGTCGTGGCCGCGACTTCCCAGAGTGAAGGGCACGGCAGGCTAGGGAGAAGATGGAGCGCTCAAGAGGGCGCGATCACCTTCTCCTTGCTCTTAAAGGGCGAGGGGTATCAGAAGGGGCTGCCCCTATTGCCCTTCGCCGCCGGGGAAGCGGTGGGGCTGAGCTTGGAGATGAACGGGCTCCCCGCCTCGCTCAAATGGCCCAATGACGTCTACGTCAATGGCAAAAAGGCCGCGGGGATCCTCGTCGAGGGTTTGTACGAAGGCGATTCCTTCCTCGGCGCGGTGATCGGGATAGGCATAAACGCCAACCAATCTTCCTTCCCCGAAGATCTCCCCAACGCGACGAGCCTCTATCTGGAAAGCGGCAGGACCTTCGAGCCGGGCGCCATCGTCAGGCAGGTCCTAGAGACCCTGGAAGGGAGGCTCCTCTCCCCAAGCCTCTCCCTAGGCTACTTCAAGAGGCACGACTACCTCTATGGGAAGAGAATAAGCCTCGATTACTATTGCGAGGGCCTAAGCGGCCTAGGCAAAGGGATCGACGAGCAAGGGAGGCTCCTCCTTGAGCAAGAAAACGGGGCCATCATCAAAGTTTCTTCGGGCGAAGCCACCCTTCACCCCAAGGATAAAGCAATGAAAGGAAAAGACATGGATCAGATCGATCTAAGCCAATACGGCATCGCGGAGACCAAAGAAGTCGTCCGCAACCCTTCCTACGAGTTCCTTTTCGAAGAAGAGAACCGCCCCGAACTCACGGGGTATGAGAAAGGAGAGAAGACGGAGCTTGGCGCGATGAACGTCATGACCGGCGTCTACACGGGCCGCTCCCCCAAGGACAAATACCTCGTCGTGGATGAGAAGAGCAAGGACACCGTCTGGTGGAACTCGCCCAGCTATCCTAACGACAACCACCCGATGAGCGAAGAAGTCTGGAAAGAGGTCCATAAGCTCGCTTTGGAGGAGCTCTCCCATAAGCGCCTATTCGTCGTCGACGCCTACTGCGGGGCGAATAAGGACACCCGCATGGCGGTCCGCTTCATCGTCGAGGTCGCCTGGCAGGCCCACTTCATCAAGAACATGTTCATCCGCCCTAGCGAGGAGGAGCTGAAGGGCTTCAAGCCCGACTTCGTCGTCTATAACGCCTCCAAAGCCAAGGTGAGCAACTACAAGGAGCTCGGGCTCAACAGCGAGACCGTGGTCGCCTTCAACCTCACCTCCAGGGAGCAGGTGATCCTGAACACATGGTATGGCGGGGAGATGAAGAAGGGGATGTTCTCGATGATGAACTACTTCCTCCCCCTGAAGGGCATGGCCTCGATGCACTGCAGCGCCAACACCGATCTTAGCGGCGAGAACACGGCCATCTTCTTCGGCCTCAGCGGCACCGGCAAGACCACCCTCTCCACCGATCCTAAGCGCCTGCTAATCGGAGACGACGAGCACGGCTGGGACGAGAGCGGCGTCTTCAATTTCGAAGGCGGCTGCTACGCGAAAGTCATCAACCTCGATAAGGATTCTGAGCCGGACATCTACAACGCGATCAAGAAGGACGCGCTGCTAGAGAACGTGACGGTCGATGATGAAGGCAAGATCGACTTCAAGGACAAATCCGTCACCGAGAACACCCGCGTCTCCTATCCGATCTACCACATCAAGAACATCGTTAAGCCGATCTCCCACGGCCCTGCGGCGAAGAACGTCATCTTCCTGAGCGCCGACGCCTTCGGGGTCCTCCCTCCTGTCTCCATCCTCACCCCCGAGCAGACCCAGTACTACTTCCTAAGCGGCTTCACCGCCAAGCTCGCCGGCACCGAGAGAGGCATCACCACGCCCACCCCGACCTTCTCCGCCTGCTTCGGGCAGGCCTTCCTCGAGCTCCATCCGACCAAATACGCCGAGGAGCTCGTCAAGAAGATGCAGAAGAGCGGGGCCAAAGCCTACCTCGTCAACACGGGCTGGAACGGCTCGGGCAAGCGCATCTCCATCAAGGACACCAGGGGCATCATCGACGCCATCCTCGACGGCTCGATCCTCAAATCCCCGACCAAGAAGATCCCTTATTTCGACTTCGAGGTGCCCACCTCTTTGCCGGGGGTCGATCCCTCCATCCTCGATCCGCGCGACACCTACGCGGAGAAAGGCGCATGGGAGGAGAAGGCCAAAGACCTCGCTTCGCGCTTCATCAAGAACTTCGTCAAATACGAAGACAACGAGAAGGGCAAGGCCTTGGTCAAGGCCGGGCCCCATCTCGACTGATCGCTTCCAATGGGCCCCTAGCCTCATCTCTGGGGGCTCTTCGTTAGGAAATCGAAGGATGGGCTCGAAAAGAAATGGGCTCATCCTTTTTTTGATCTGGCTTTCTTCAGCGGGCGCTTTTCGCCTTCCCGAGGAGATAGGCGTAAGCGACGGCGGGGATGCGGTAGAGCTTGGTTTTGCCCCTTTCCTGCAGCCCGAAGTCGAGGTTGTCCTTCGTGATGACGTAGCCGGGCGTCCCCTCGAGCCCCATCACCACGATGCCGTCGCTGTCTTTGATGCGGGAGTTGTTGCGGTATTTGGCCTCGACGTATTGGATGTCTTTCCCTTCCTCTTGGATGACGATGTCGATCTCCTTCTCGCCTTCCCCTCTCATGAAGCCGACTTTGTAGAGCCAAGGGTCGAGGCTGGCGAAGTAGTCCCTGGTGTGTTTGTAGGCGAGGGTCTCGATGGCGTAGCCTAACTCAAGGGGAGTCGAGACGATGTCCCAGCTCCCGGTTATCGCGTATCGGATCGAATAATCGGAGACATAGATCTTCCTCTTCTTGTTCAGGGCTTTCTTCCCTCCGGCGTGCAATTGCTCGGACACGTAGATGAGGTTCGCCCTCTCGAGGGCGTCGATGAAGAGGTTGCAGGTGGCGCGGTCGATCTCAATCGATTTCGATATCGCGTCGACGTTGATCACGTCCGAGGTGCGGTAGCAGAGGTAGACGAAGAGATTGCTGAGCGCGTCTGCGTCGCGGAAGGAATAGGATTTCACGATGTCCTGGCGGATCGCTTTGCTCACGACCTGATCGATGAGGGCCTGAGATAGGCGGCTGCTTGGCTCGAAATGCGAGAACTCGGGGAAGCCGCCTAGCTTCAGGTAGCGGAAGAACTCGTTGCTCAGCGAAGAGAGCTTCATGTAGATCTCGCTTTGCTCGGGCAGGGGGAGGAGGTGGATCTTGAAGGGATCGATCTCGCCTATCTCGATCTTATTGCCGTTCAACGCGCAGAATTCGTAGAAGCTGAGGGTGGGGATTTTGATGGTGAGGAACCTCCCCGCTCCGCTCTCCCCGCTTTTCTTCTCGAGCTCGACCGAGGAGGAGCCGCAGACGATGGCGCGTGCGCGCTTATTGAAATCGAAGAGCTGCTTCAAGGTGGCTTTCCATGATGCGTCGTTCTGAATCTCGTCCACGAAAAGGTAGAAGTCCTTCTCCCCATAGACGTGGGTGCGGTAGGCCTCGAGGATGTTTTCGACCGTCGATTCGTCGTTTGGCGGGTAATCGAAGGAGTAGTAGAGGATCTGCCTCGGCTTGGCCTTTCCGCTTCTAAGCAGTTCATCGATCAGCTGGAACATCAAAGTCGATTTGCCGACGCGCCTGGCGCCCGAGAGGACCGGGAAGCGGCGCGGATCGAGGAGGAAGGCCTCGCGAATGGTTTCGTATTCGTTCCGCCTGAAATCCGGCACGAGGTCCTTATCCACCTCGCCGCTCACCCACCAGGGGTTGAGGTTCCTCATGTGCGTAAGCAATTGGCTTTCGTTCATCGTCACCATATTCCATCCTCCTCTTTGGCTTAATTATATAACGGAATAAGGAAGTTTGCGGATTATAATCAACAAAATACTTCAAAAAATGATGAACATAATCCGCAAACTTGCGAGTTTTGCTCTAAATTGACCGTTTATTTTTGATGGCAGATCGCGGCGATGTAGCCCTCGATCCTTATCTCTTCGATGAGCCAATGCCTCTCGTCTCCGCTTTGCCTTAGGAGGATATTGCCTTGACTGTCCACGGTGGAAAAAGAAGATAAAGGGTAGGCGATGCCTTCCCCGATGGCCTTCAGGAAGCTTTCCTTATATACCCATACGCGCGTGAAGGCCTCCTCTTTGTCTAGGGAGGATCGCACGTAATCCCTCTCCTCCGAAGCGAAGCAGCGCTTGACCACTTCCATGGAGCAGGGCCTCTTCCTCTCTAAGTCGCAGCCTATCTCCTCCGAAGCGAAAACGGCGATGGAGGCCTCTCCTGCGTGGGAAAGGCTGAAATGGATCTCAGGATGGTCGATCAGATAGGGCTTCCCTTTCTTCGAGAGGCCGAAGGCTGCTTCTTTCTGGGTCAAGGAAAGGCTGTTGAGGCCTTTTTCCAAAGCCAAGGAGGCGGAAAGGGAGAGGAGGCGGTCCTTCTTCTGAAGGCAGGAGTCGGCCTTCGCCTTCCTATAGGGGCAAAGCCAGGAGAGGTCGTTCCCTTCCAACTCGCTTGTCTTGACGCAGAACACCTTAAGCATGCCCGATCTTCCTTCTAGAGGCGATTATAGCATCCGCGGGGCCCTTTTTTGCCTTCGCGAGCCTCTTTCCTCATTGAGGGCAACCCTGCTTTTTGCTAGAGTTTGCCTATCCAAAAAAGGAGGGGGGCATGAAAAAGAAGGCAACGTTGCTATCGATCTTGCTGCTTTCCCTTGCCTCCTCCTGCGCGGTTGGGGGACAAGGGGCATCCTCAAGCTCCCTCAGCTCAAGCCAGAGCAGCGTCGTTTCCAGCGCTTCCTCCAGCGAATCGCTTTCTTCTTCATCCAGCGATGCTTCCTCTTCTAGCCTAACCCCAAGCTCCTATTGGGCGGGGCTTGATCTAAGCAAGATAGGCAACGCCTTCCGCGGCGAGCTGCAGACCCTCATCAAGAAGTACAAGACAAAGACCGCCACCTACAGCGCATGCCTAGAAATCGGCGCCGCGGCGGCCTCTTACCCGCAAGGCTCAAGCACCTTCGTCCCCTTTTACCACGCCGCGCCGGGCACGACGGCAGGAGTGAGCGGCAACGGTGCCTGCACGACCACCATAGACAAATGCAACAGGGAGCACACCTGGCCAAACAGCAGAGGAAGCGGCAAGAAGAACGGGCCGGGCAACGACCCCTTCCTCGTCCGTCCCACCCTTACCAGCGAGAACTCCAGCAGGGGAAACAAATTCTACGGCACCTCCTCCAACGAATGGGACCCCGCCAGCTGCGGCTACGAGGGGGCGAGGGGAGAGGCCGCGAGGGTCATCCTCTACGCCGCCACCGCCTATTACGGCACCTGCGGAACCGGAGGGAGCTCCCAAGGGAGCAAACCTCTGGAATTGTCCAACAACCCAGGCGATGAAACCGCCCTTCATACGATGGGGACCTTGAAGACCCTTTTGGAGTGGAACGCGAAATACGAGCCCAGCGACATGGAGATCCAGATCAACGACTACCTATGCGAGAAGGGCTACGGCCGGAATCCCTTCGTCGACGAGCCTAGCTACGCGGGCTACATCTGGGACGAAGACGGGGTCAGGACGGCTTGAGATCACAATGAAGAAGAAGCGGGGCGGCGTCCCTGCTTTTTGTCGCGAAAAGAAGCAAAAGACAGATAATACGCGGTGTTGTCCATTCTATATGTCAACTAACGCTTAACTTTGCTATCATATCGGAAAGGAGGGGGAAGCCTTCGCTTCCCGACTTGCCTATGAGCAACACCTATTTCATCAGCGACACCCATTTCCATCATAAGAACATCCTCAAGTACGAGCCCAGCCGCTTGTGGGAACTCGCCAAATATCTTGGAAGGGATAAGAGCGATGTTGTGAAGGATCTAAAACAGGGATACGAGGGGGATGAGGGAAAGCTGTCCTATCTTCTAAACGCGCACGACAGCATGCTCATCAGATACTGGAACGCTGTGGTGGGGAAGGAAGACGTGGTGTGGTTCCTCGGCGACTTCGTCTGCGGGAAGAAGGAACTCGCGAGGGAAATCGCCGCCTCGCTAAACGGCAGGAAGAGGATGGTGATGGGGAACCACGACAACTGGAAGGAGGAGTTCTACCGTTCCATCGGCTTCGAATACGTGAGCAAATACCCCGTTCTGCTCAAGGGGAGGTTCCTCCTTTCTCACGCCCCCCTGCCGGAGTGCCCGCCTCCTTTCTTCAACGTCTTCGGCCACATCCACCTCGCCCATAGCGGGGAGGTGGAGACGGAAGGGGAGGGCCATCGCTGCGTCTGCTTGGAAAGGCAGGGATTCAAACCCATCAGGATAGAGGAATACGATAGCGGGGGTTATGCTGGCCTCGCGCGGATGGGCGGGGAAGAAAAACCGCATCAAGGGTTTCCTCCTACGAAAAAGCGCGAGGTCTCCTTATTATCCTGCCGCTTCACGAGCGATCTTTTCGTCTACGCCACGAAGATGAGGGACTGCTCCTCCAAGGTGTTCATCAAGGCCTACGCCTATTCTTCCCTCGCCAAGCGCATCTCCTCCCCTTGCTTCGCCTACGATTGCCTAGACGTCCCAGAGGCATACAATCTCCTGAAGAAAGAAAAGAAGCTCAGGCGGGGGAACGACGTCTACCCTTCCTTCGTGATGGCTTGGATCGGCTACATCATGGCCTATTACTCTTCTTGCACCGGGCTGCCGGTGAACGTCTTCTACAGCAAAGTCAAGCCCGAGGAGCTTTACCGGGTCTATGAGGCCTACCATTCCTTGGACAGCGAGGAAGCGTTGAAGAGGCTATGCGAGGCCAAGGGCATCCTTTTGGATTTCTCCGGACCCGAGGCGAAGGCGCTGATCGCGAAGGGAATGCCCTGAAGAGTATTGCATTCGCCCCCATTCGCCTTACAATCCGGACATGGATTCCCCATAAGGGGACCGCATCAAGGAGGAGAAGGACATGAGCTTAGGAGAGAAGATAAAGCTCTGCAGGGAGCAAAGGGGGATGAGCCAGGAAGAGCTTTCCTCCGCTTTGGGGGTGGATCTAGCGACCATCGCCTCCTATGAGGACGACTCCATCTCGCCGACCCCCGATAAACTCGCCTCCCTATGCGAGGTATTCAACGTCACCTTGGGATGGCTATTGGAGAAAGACGAGCCGAAGGAATCCCTTAAGGAGCCGACCTACGCGAGCATCCCTCACGATGAGGTTTCTAGCGCGCCTAGAGGAAGCGGGGTCCCCTTCGTCCTCGTGAAGGTGTTCCTCATCATCGGGATGGTCTCCTCGCCTCTATCGATGACCTATTCGCTTTTCACGGTGCTGGGGGCCAACGCGCTTTGCCTGTTAGGCCTCCTATATTACGCGGTCACCATCCCCCTGGGGTTAGTGACCATCAAGAAGATAAGGACGGCCAAAAGCAAGGACGAGACGATCTCCTTCGGGGTGCTGACCCTCCTCTTCGTCAACCTCATCGCCGGGATCCTCATCCTCTGCATGAACGCCTCTCAGTTCCCCTTGGAAGGGAACAGGGACAAGTAGGGGGCCTTACTATCGATGGATGGGAGAGCGAAGGTTGAGATGGGCGACCTCGTGAGGACGCTCATCGAGAAGGAAGCCAAGTGGGGAGATGATAGGTTCATGGTCCCCAAAGGCACCGAGTGCCTGGTCTGCGAGGTCTATGATGGCGAGGTGGCCTTCTGCGAGGTCGGCGGAGACGAGGATATGCCTTTCGCCTTGGTCCTTTATTACCCAGGGGAGTACGAGAAGATCGCTTGAAGGCTGAGCGGGTCCTCTGGGTTCCGCTCTCGCCTCCTTCTTTGATTCCTTCAGGCCTTGCTATGGTACTACTTTCTTGTCCGCTACTTGAGGCATAGCAGGGAACATTCGCAAAACTTGAACAAAAAGCATCGGGCTCATCGATGCTTTTCGCGTTTTTGAGCCTTAGTGATGCGCCTTTCCATTTTGCGAGGCGTTTCCTTGCTGGCCTTGTAAGCGAGAAGAGTTTGGAACGGGCGAAGGCAAAAAGGGCCGCGGTTGCTTTCCTGCGCCCGTTTTCGTAGAATTTGCCCATTGTTCGCGCGCGGGTGTTTCCCCGCAGGCGCGTCGACGCCGGCAAGTCGGCGGGGGAGATATCCATCATGATGAAGAAAAAAGCTCTGTGCCTGGCCCTATTATCGATAGCAGGGCTGCTTTCCTCCTGCGGGAAAACGGTCGGCGACGCCTCTTCCAGCATCTCGGAGGTCTACGCGATCTACGAGGAATACAAAGCAAACGGAGGCGCTCTCTCTTACGACGAGTGGCTCGCCTCGATCAGAAGCGGGGAAAGCGAGAAAGGCGATAAAGGGGATAAGGGGGACAAAGGCGACAAGGGAAGCGATGGCGCGACCATCCTCACCGGCACCTCCGCCCCCGAGGATAGCCTAGGCAAAGAAGGCGACGTCTACCTCAACACGAACAACGGCGACGTCTACGTCAAAGGGGCCTCCTCCTGGGAGAAAAAAGGCAACGTCAAGACCGATATGGGCGTCTACGTCGTGAGCGCCACTTACGATGAGAAGGGCAACCTCATCATCACCTATAGCGACGGCAGCAAAGAGGACCTCGGCAGGCTGAAGAAGGATTCCTACACCGTCAGGTTCCACATCGGGAACGACCTCGTGAAGACCCTCAATGGCGTCGAAGCGGGCTCCAAACTCAGCGTCCCTGACGGAGAGGCCACCGCCGGATATAAGGTCACCTCCTGGTACACCATCGACGATGGGCTTAACTGCCCTTGGTCCTTCTCCGGCTGCACCGTGACCTCCGATCTGGACCTCTACGCGGACTACACCTGCAACCAATACTCGGTCTCCTTCGTGGACGAGAAGCTCTACACGCGCCTAGACGCCATGAGCGTCGAATACAGCAAATCCTATGCGCTTCCTAGCATAACCGCGCCCGAAGGATGGACCTTCGTGGGGTGGAAGAAATCCGACGGAAGCGAATTGGACTCCGGTAACGGCTACCGCGTCGTGGGCGACATCACCCTTTACGCCTCCTGGGCAGCCACTAGCAGCACCCTTACCCTCGACGCCAACGGGGGAAGCGTTGAGGTAAACAGCCTCAGCGTCACCTACGACCAATCCTACGAATTGCCCACGCCCACCAAGGAAGGATCCGCCTTCCTAGGCTGGTACGATTCTAACGGCAGCCGCGTCTCCTCTTCCGCCATCTGGAAGGGGCTCTCTGGCGCGGCCTACACGGCCAAATGGACCGAGGACGCCAATACCTACGCCCTCGACGCGGGGAATGGGACGCTAGGGGAAGGAGTGGAGGACACGCTCTCCCTCACCTCGGGCGCTTCCTATACCCTCCCCACCCCGAAGAACGCCCTTGAGCATTCCCTCGGGAAAGTCACCTTCACTAGCTACTCCTTCCTTGGGTGGTATCTAGGCGACGAACTCGTCGCTAGCAGCGGAACCAGCTGGGACTACGCCTCCTCCGAGAGGACGCTCGTCGCCAAATACGAGGCGAAAGAGGTCTATTACGGCTACTACCCGCAGAGCCACGTGGGCGATGCGGCGATAACGAGCCAGCTCACCGCGCTTGCTTCCTCCTCTTCCTCTTACAAAACCGACCGCGGATGGTATTACCTTAATGGCGCTTATTACGCCTCGGCCAGGCAACACGCCAGCAACAGCTACACGCTTTCCGACGGCACCTCGATCACCCCCCAGGACACCTCGACCATCCATTGGTTCAAGGTCGAGCCCATCAAATGGAGGATCCTCTCTTCCGAAGAGGGGACCTATTCCCTTGTTTCCTCCAGCCTCCTTCGAGGGGATGTCATCTACGCCAAGAGCAGCGGCCCCATCTACTACGATCAGTCCCACATCCGCGACTATATCAATGGGGATTTCTACAAGGACGCCTTCAGCTTCGACTCCTCTTTGGTCCAGACCGTCGAGGTCGACAACTCCGCCTCCACGACGGGGATCGAACCCAACGTATGCGCCTGCGACAACACCTTCGACAAGGTCTATTTGCTTAGCTACAAAGACTGCGTCAATTCCGCCTACTTCAAAAACGCGTCCGATCTCATGTGCTCCACGACCGACTACGCGCTATGCACCTACGCTAATGCTGAGAGTGGATACGGCTATTATTACACCCGTTCCCCTTCGAATGTATCTTACTACAAGGTTTATAAGGTGCTGGGTGGCGGAGCGATGTCGAAGTATGCTGCCCTCAATGATCAGCAAGCGTCCATCCGCCCCTGCATCACCATCAAGGTTTCCTGATCGATAAGAGAAACGCCTAAGCCCCTCCGCGGGGCTTTTCCTTCCGCCTTTCGCCTTCCGAATCCACGTCCAATCCTTGCCTCCGCCCTTTCTTTCGGTATGGTAGAATAGAAGCGGAAGGAGGAAGCCATGGCCATTTATCTCAACCCCGACAACTCGAAGTTCCGGAAATACCTAAAATCCAAGATCTTCGTGGACAAATCCCCGCTCATCAGGGAGTGCAACTCCCTTCTTGGCTCCGAAGATTCTTATCTGTGCGTCACGCGCCCCAGAAGATTCGGGAAGACCTTGGCCCTCTCCATGCTGAACGCCTATTACTCGAAGGGCTGCGATTCCCGCGAGATTTTCAAAGACCTCGCCATATCCAAAGATCCCTCTTTCGAAGAACATCTTAATAAGCGCAACGTCATTTGGGTCGACATGGCGGAGGTCTACGCCTACCTCGACGACCCCAACGATTTCCTCAAGAAGCTCAACGAGGAGGTCGTCTCGGAGCTCGCGAAGAACTATCCAGACCTAAATTTCGAAGATCTGAAGCTAGGCGAGGCCATCCGGCTGATCAATTCCGAGAAGGGGGACACCTTCGTCTTCCTCATCGACGAATGGGACGTCATCTACAGGGAGCAGGAGAGCAATAGGAAGCTCTGCGACGATTACACGATGTTCCTCCGTTCCCTTTTCAAGTCCTCCCGCTCCTCCTCTTGCTTCGATCTGGTCTACATGACCGGCATCCTCCCCATCAGGAGATACAACACCCAGTCGGCCCTCAACATGTTCTGCGAATACAACATGATCGAACCCGATCGCCTCGCCCCTCATTTCGGTTTCACCGAAGGCGAGGTCAGATCCCTTTGCCAAGAACACGGCATGGATTTCTCCGAGATCAAGAGCTGGTACGACGGATACAAATTAAGCGGCGTCGAGATCTACAACCCCAAGTCCGTCGCGACCGCCTTAAGCCGAGGCAGGTGCGGCGACTACTGGGTCGCCACCTCCGCGACCGAGGCGGTGGCCAACTACATGAATTTCGACGGGGGCTTCCTCAAAGGGACGATGACGCGCCTCCTCGCCGGGGAGAGCGTCCCCGTGAATGTGGGGCTTTTTAGCAACGACCTCTCCAAGGTGGATTCCCCAGACGCCGCCCTGACCGTCCTCATCCACCTCGGCTACCTCGGATTCCTCCCCAGCG
>CAVAGB010000002.1:0-131274 GCA_963588055.1 Erysipelotrichaceae bacterium
TGACGATGATGTGACGATGATGTGACGATGATGTATAATGGCACTTGAAGGAGGGTTTCGTATGAAAATCAACGAACTATACCCAGAGGCAATCATGGAAGATGCGAAGCATGAGTTCAAAGCCAAATTGAACGCGGAAAACCCATTGAGCTGGGCCAAAGCCTTGGTCGCTTTTGCGAATAAAGACGGCGGTTTTCTTTTCGTGGGCGTCGCAGACGACGGCGAGGCATTCGGCCTCAGCAAAAAAGAGATCGATGAAAGCAAGAATCGAATCGATTTGATCAATGAGCGTCACATATTCCCCAAAGTGAAATACAAGTTCGAGGCCGTGAGCATCGATGACGAGTGCGAAAAATTCATCCTTGTCGTCCATGTCTCTCCCAACGAGGGGATCGTCCGCTACCACGAAGGCGACTATAGGAACGAGGTCTTCGTCAAAGGAGACGCGAATTCGCTACCCGCGACGCCGGAAGAGATCATCGCTCTAGGCAAAAGGAAATTCGGTGTAGACGACTTCGAAAGCGATGAGGATTACGATGAGAAGAAATGGTCAAGCTACCTTGAAATCTGCAAAGAGTACCGCCCCGATCATTCCATCCCTTCTTTGAAAGAGCTCATCAGCGCAGGCGCGATCACAGCCTCAGGAAAGACGAAGACGGGGCTAGTCATGTTCAAAGACGGCTATGAAGGAGGCGACACCGCCGTCCATTGCCGCGTTTGGAAAGGAAGGGACAAAACGGGATACGTCATCAGCAGGAAGTTCTTCCGGGATGGGATCGCCGAAAATTTCCTGCGCGCGATGGATTTCATCGAATTGAACACCTCAACCGGATGGAAGAAGCTGCCAAACGGAGGGAGGGAGGACCTTCTCTCCTATCCTAAGGAGGCACTTAGGGAGGCCCTAGTGAACGCCATCGCCCACCGCGACTACTCCATCCGAGGCACCCAAGTCGACGTGGACATCTACGATGACCGCATCGACATTACCTCGCCAGGCAACTGGCTCTTGCCCCAAAGGTTCGAGGAATACGCGGTCAACGGGGTCCCTTCGATAAGGCGGAACGAGATCATCGCGGCCTGCTTCGACGTGGCCCACTTAATGGAACGAACGGGATCTGGCTTCGGGACGATCTTCGGCCCTTATTCGACTTCGCCCGAAGGACCGTGCCCAGAAGTCATCTGCCAAGCGGGCTTCTTCATCCTCAGGCTGCCTGACCTTTTGTACGATGAGAAGAAGAAAGAGACGCAGTTCCATCAGGAAGCTTCTTTGGACTTGCCCGAATTAAATGAGCTGCAGAAGAAAATGCTCAAGATCTTCAAAGAGAATCCCCGCGGCATCGCCCCCAATGAATTGGAAGAGAAACTTGGGGTCTCACGAGCCACGATAAGCAGGAGCCTGACCGCTTTGCTGGAAATGGACCTCATAAGCCGCAAGGGAAAAGCAAAATCCAAAAACGTCGCCTATGCGCTATCCCAAGCCATGCAAGTCACAGATATAGAAGGCGCCCTCAAATAGCGTTTTTTTGCAAGCGCGAGCTCCGACACCGCTTGGCGAAATACAACGAATCGTAATCTATTCGCTAAAGCATAAAGTACCGTTCTCATCCTCACATTGAGTCGTTTTATTGATGATACGCATCACTCGATCAGTTGTTGCTCTCAAGGGTTATTTTTGGCGAAAATGCCAAATTTTGAAGCGTTTTCGCCAAAAATAAATCTAAGTTTACCGCTAAAGTGTTTACCAAAACACCGCTAAAGTGTTTACCAAAACACCGCTAAAGTGTTTACCAAAACACCGCTAAAGTGTTTACCAAAACACCGCTAAAGTGTTTACCAAAACACCGCTAAAGTGTTTACCAAAACACCGCTAAAGTGTAAAGCAGCGTTGACTTTCTCCCGGCTCTATCCCACAATATCGACAGGAGAAACCATCGATGAAACCCCAATACAGAAGCAGGATAGCCGACGATTTGCTGACTAAGAAGCTCGATGCCTTCGGCGGAGCTCTAATCGTCGGGGCAAAAGGATGCGGGAAGACGACCACCGCCAAGCAAAAAGCGAAAAGCTTCGTCGAGTTTCAGGATGAGGATAACAGGGAAAGATACCTCTCCGTTGCAAACAGCATGCCTTCCCGCCTGCTTATCGGCGAAAAGCCAAGGCTATTCGACGAATGGCAAGACGCCCCTAAAATTTGGGGGGCGATCAGAAAATCCATCGACGACGAAGGCGAAAACGGCCTTTATATCCTGACGGGCTCCTCCGCGCAGGAAGTCGAGACGCCCCATACGGGGACAAGCAGGATATCGACCTTGAAGATGTACCCGATGAGCCTTTATGAAAGTGGGGAATCCACGGGCGAGGCCTCCCTCCTCGAGCTCTTCTTCAAAAAGGAGATTCCCTTCGTCGAATCAAAACTAAGTTTCGAAAGCCTCGTCTTCGCCTTATGCCGCGGCGGCTGGCCTCGCTCGCTCTCAAACAAAACGAGGGAATCCCAACTGGCTCTCGCCGAGGATCTTTTCTACCAAACCTGCCACGTCGACATCTCGAAGATCGACAAGGTCAAAAGGGACCCTCTCATCGCCGAATCCATTCTGCGAACCTACGCGAGAAACATATGCACATGTGCGAAGGCGACCACGATGATGAGCGACGCGCCTTCGCCCATATCAAGCGCTACTTTCTATGACTACGTCGGCGCTTTGCAAAAACTGCATATCATCGAGGACATCCCCGCTTGGTGCCCCGCGATCCGTTCAAAAAGCGCCGCGAGGTCCGGGCTTAAAAGGAACCTCGTTGACCCTTCCTTAGCCGTCGCCGCGTTAGGCCTCTCCCCCGAATACTTCAACTACGATTTCAAGACCTTGGGGTTCTTATTCGAATCGCTGTGCATCCGCGATCTAAGAGTGTATTCGGCAAAGATGAACGGGGAGGTATCCTATTATCGCGACCGCTACGGCTTGGAGGCGGACTGCGTCCTCCATCTAAAAGATGGGAGATACGCTTTGATCGAATTCAAGCTCGGGCAAGACCAGATCGATCTTGGCGCGAAGCATCTATGCGAGATCGAACGTTTGATCAAAGAGCATAACGAAAGCGAGCCATCCTCTTCTCTTCGCCTCCCTGAGTTGAAACTCATCATAACCGGCGGGGGCATGTCGGAGAAAAGGGAAGACGGCGTTCTTGTTTTGCCTATCTCATGTTTGAAGGACTGATGTCTTGATTCCCGCCAGAGGGCAGTTGTTCGGAAATCCCGAACAACTGCTTCGCAATCAATTCTTCAAGCAAGTCAAAGGCACGACGTAGATCCCGTCCTCCCTTTTGCTGCAGGTTCCGTTGCTAGTGAGGATCATCTTGAATTTGGGGAGCCTCAGCTCGCTTTCGCGCAGCTTCCTCTCGAATCGGTTGAGCGAGGCGGCCCCCTCTTCTATGTTCTCCTCGCTCGCCAACTTGATCTCGATGGCCCCGTATTCGCCGTCTTGGGCTTCCACCACCGCATCCACCTCCTGACCGCTGCTATCGCGGTAGTGCTTGAGGGTGGCCCCGAAAGTCGAGGCGTAGACAAAGAGGTCCCTTACGGCGAGGTCTTCGAAGAAGAGCCCAAAGGAACGCATGTCGCGGAGGAGGGAACCCGGAGAGATGCCAAGCGAGGCGGCGGCGATGGAGGGATCATAGAAATGGTGGGTCGAGGCGGTGCGGACGACCGCGGAGCTCCTCAGATTGAGGTTCCAAGCGGGCATGTCGAATATCAGAAAGAGATCCTTCAGGGTCTTGGAATAGGAGGAGAAGGTGTCTTCGTCTAGCTTCGAACGGAATCCGGAAGAGAGGATGTCGGCGATCATCTTGGTGTTTTTTGCCTGCGTGGAGACGTTCCTGGCGTAGCATTTTAGGATCAGTTTGAGAAGCTCGATGTCCTTGCCTTTCAGGAAGCGAGCGAAGTCATCGCTTTCGTCTTCGATCCGAAAGAGGCCTTCGTAATAGTTCTTGGTGACGTCGATCGCGTATTCCTTCTTCGCTTGCAGGGCAATCGGCCATCCACCCCTGCATATATAGAAAGCAATCTCCTCTAGGCCGACTGGGTTCTCTTCTTCGAAAGCCGCCTCGAAGCCGGTTTCATCCCCTTCCAGCAACGCCTTCAAGGAGACGATTCCCTTCGATTCCCCGGATTCGTAGAGCGTGAACGGCCTCAAGGTCATCGGGGCGATTCTCCCCGCGCCGGAATGCTGGATCTTCTCCGGATCGATGGGGGTCGTGCTCCCCGTGATGATGTATTTCCCGAAAACGTAGTCGTCATCCAGATCTTTCTTGATTTGGTTCCATATGTCGGGGGATTTTTGCCATTCATCGATCAGATGGGGGGCTTCTCCTTTCAAGGCGGACCTTGGGTCCGCTTTCGCCAGCTCGATGTCGTTTTTGGTCTTCAACTCGGTCACGGACTTGGCGTAGCGGAGGCACATCGTCGACTTGCCGCAGAACTTAGGCCCCGTCACCAAAACGCATCCGCTGGAATTGAGCATCCTCTCCAGGGCGCTTTCCATCAATCTCTTCGTGTAAACCTTGGCCATAAGACACCGCCTTTCGAAAGAATTCTAATGGCAAAAAGCAGGGTCTTCAATAACTTTTCGGTGTTTTGTGAGTTTTTGATTCGGTGTTTTGTAAGTTTTATTTTCGGTTTTTTGTGAACTTTTCATTCGGTGTTTTGTGAAAATACGGGCTCTGTTTACGAAAAGTCTGATGGACGAATTGCGTTGCGTTTGGCTTCATATCTTCAAAGCTCTGATATGGCAAAGCAGTCCTTTGATGGCCTCGGGATCGGTTATCCTCATCACCACGAAGCATTTCCTTGTGGCATTTGTCTCGTTTGCAGCCGCAAACCATTCCACAGCTCAAAAAACAATAGTTTGGGTTTATGTCACTCCCGCTGATGGCAGGCGACTTATTCATCAGTCGGTTTAGCCGAAAGCAACCAAAAGCGCATCCGAATACCACGGCCATATCCATCGTTGAATTCCACAATCGCCGGCATAGATTTTCTACAATCATCGGCTTGTGCCTAAAAAATGCCCATGGTTACGAAAAAAAGGAACAACTCATTTCCTAATTAGAAAAGCCCGGCCGAAGCCGGGCTAAATCCCTTAATAGGCTTTTCCGAAGTAGACCTTCATCTTGGCCTTCTTGCCGCAGCAAGGGCAGGTCGCGTCTTCATCGACCTCAGTTGAGGCGATGCAGCGGCTGCTCGCCCCGCCGGTGATCTCTTTGATGCGGTCCTCGCATTCGGGGTCCCCGCAGAAGTCCATCTTCGCGAAGCCTCCTTTGGAGTCGAGGACTTCCTTCATCTCCTCGATGGAGGACACCTCGTAGATATGGCTCTCCAGGTTCTCTTTCGCTTTCTGATACATCGCCTCGTGGATCTCGTCCAACACGCCGGGGATCTCTTTCTCGATGTCCTCGATCTTGAGGGTCTGCTTCAGGCCGTCTACTCTCCTAGTGAGGACGGCCTCGCCCTTCTCCAGGTCGCGCGGCCCCACCTCTATGCGGAGGGGGACGCCCTTCATCTCGTATTGGGCGAACTTCCATCCGGGGGTCCTTGAATCGTCCTCGTCTAGGTATACCCTGACGCCTTCGTTTTTGATGACGTCAGCCATCTTCCTAGCAGCCTCAAGCACCCCGGGGGTTTGCATGCGGATGGGGACGATGACGACTTGGATCGGCGCGACGCGCGGAGGCAAGACGAGGCCGTTGTCGTCCCCGTGAACCATGATGACGGCGCCGATGAGGCGGGTGGATACGCCCCAAGAGGTCTGGTGAGGGGCCTCTAGTTTGTTTTGACGCCCCAAGAAATTGACCCCGAAGGCCTTGGTGAAGCCCGTGCCCAGATAATGGGAGGTGCCGCTTTGGAGGGTCTTGCCATCGTGCATCAGGGCCTCGACGGTGTAGGTGTGGACGGCGCCAGCGAAGCGCTCATGCTCGGTCTTCTCTCCGGTGAGGAAGGGGATCGCGAGGAGCTCTTTTCCTAGATCCTCGTATACCTGCCTGGCTTTTAAGGCGTTATCAATCGCTTCCTGCTCGGTCTCGAAGATGCAGTGGCCTTCCTGCCAAAGGAACTCAGAGCCCCTGAGGAAGGGGCGCGTGGTCTTCTCCCAGCGCACCACCGAGCACCACTGGTTGTAGCACTTGGGGAGGTCGCGGTAAGAGGAGACCAGCCTCTTGTATAGATCGGTGAAGAGGATCTCCGAGGTCGGGCGGATGACGAGGGGGTCGTCGAGCTTCTTCCCTCCGCCCAGAGTGGCCACCAGGGTCTCTGGGGCGAAGCCCTCGACGTGCTCCTTCTCCTTGTTGAAAAGCGAGGTGGGGATGACCATCGGGAGGTAGACGTTGCTTGAGCCCAGATCCTCCTTGAAGCGCTTGTTCAGGTAATTCTGGATCTCCTCCCAGATCGCGTAGCTATAAGGGAGGTAATCGATGAAGCCCTTGACGGAGGCGTAGTCCATGAGCTCCGCCTTGCGGCAGACGTCGGTGTACCATTGCGCGAAGTTGTCTTCGCGCGAGGTGATCGCGTCGTTCTTCTTGTTGTTGTTCTCTGCCATATTGGATGCCTTTCTGCTTGGTTCACTTCTTCATGTCGCCCACTTTGCGGAGGGACTTCGGGGGGATGGGGAGGATCATCGCATCGTATGGGGCGAAGTCCTGACTGGATATGTATTCCAGCCCCGAGCGGACCAGGATCTCGATCGGGCCCCAGCCCTGGATGTCGTTAGCGATGATGGGCTTCTTGTATTTGAGCAGCTTCTCTACCAGCGCGTGCAGCTTCGCCCTGATGCGCGCGTCCATCTCGGCCGCGGAGCCGGAATTGGCGAAGGAGCAGACGAAGTAATCGAAGACGGGGTAGACGGTATCGGGCAAGGAGAGCTCGGTCTTATCCAGAAGAAGGGCCACCTCGAACCCCTTGGCCTTGACGGCCTGGACGTCGTTATTGATGCCGTTAGGGAAGCCCGCGTCCATATGGGCCAATAGGTCGTTCTCCCCGAAGAGGAAGACGAGGTTGGCTTCCTTGGCTTTGGCGATGCGGGGGAAGACGCTTAGTAGATACGACCTCTCCTCCGTGCGCACGGGGAGGAAGAGCTTCTCCTTGGGGGAGAGCCTCTCGCTGACGAAGAGGGGGATCACGTTGCGCGCGATCGTGGTGAAAAGCTCTTTGTCATCCTGCGTGCGGGCCGCGTAGTCCTTCAGTTCCTCCATCGAGTCGAAGTAGGTGTCCTTGGGCTCGGCGTCGGCGAAGTAGCCGATCGCCTTCCCCGCCTTCACCGAGTAGATCGGGCGGAAGAAATAGGCGAGCTTCTTCTCGTTGATGATGCGCTCCACCTCGGTGCGGTAGCTAGAGTCCTTCAGGAAGGTCTGGTTCTCCTTCCCCTTCTCATACCATACGATGGATTGATCCTCTTCATAGGCGAGCTCGGCCATCTTCTCGGCCTCGGCGATGATCACCTCGGCCGAAGAGGGGTTCGCGTAATGCTCCACCGCCCCGCACCTGACCTCGATTTGGCTCGATAAGGCGTTGAGAGATAAGTAGCGGTTAACGAGAACTAGACCGCTTCTAGCTAGGAAAAGGGCTTTGGCTCTTTCATTTATCGACATGTCGCTAAGCATGAGTTCGTTGCCGCTGCAGGCGATGAGGAACCCCTTAGGTCCCAATAGATAAGACAAGGCGTTCTTAAGCTGATTGAAGACGAGGGGGTCGATCTCCCTGTCTTTCTTCTGGGTCTTCTTGTAGAGGAAGCGATAGACGATCGAGACCCCCTTCCTCTTGGATTTGCCGCTTAAGGCTTTGGCGAAATCCTTGGAGGTGGAAAGGCCATGGTGGTTGATGCCGCTGGAGCTGGATTTGCTGGAGGCCATGTACTTGAAGAGGTAGGACTGCAGATGCAGTATCCTCCTCTTCGAGTCGACCGACTCCACTTGGAGCATCGAGAAATACTGCTTCTTGTCGAAGGTGTCGTTGACGTCGACCTCGAGGAAGTCGCTCGCCTCGGGCATCCCCTCGGCGATCGCGTTGACCCAGTTCATGACCCTCTTCTGCTCGGAGGTGGGGAAATGGCGGTAGAAGTCATTGAGGCTCTCCCTTTTGACTTTGCCTACCGAGATCGCGTTGAAATAGGATACCGAGTTCTGGGGGAGGTTGATCACATAGACGCGCACGCTATTGACCTTGTCGAAGAGAGCGGACTCGTATTCCTTCCTGCGATGGAGGTCCATGGCGAAGGTGACGATGAGGAAAACCAAGCCCAAAAGCAAGAGGGTTCCCGTCAATAAGGCGGGCCAATGCGCGAGAAGGAATTCCAGGAGTTTTTCGCCCATGGGCAAAAGCATACCACTTAGTGGTAACTATCACAAAGACAGGTTGCCTAAGAAAGAAATCTTGGTGTATCATATGCGCGCTCCGGAGGAATACCCAAGCGGTCGAAGGGGTCAGTTTCGAAAACTGATAGTGGGGCCCTGCTCCAGCTGGGGTTCGAATCCCCATTCCTCCGCCAAGCATGATGAATGGACGCAACCCTAGCAGTTGCGTTTTTTCTTTCGCTTGGGACACCGCTTCTACCGGACACCCCAAAGATTGGTCTTCAGATCCTTCTGCGGTCCTTAAATAAGCAGCTGGAATCTCTTCCTTTAGAAATTTTCTTTGATGTACTTCCGCAGAAGAACGATACGATCTTCCGTGTCAATTCCACCGCTATTCTGCTTGATGGCGATTGTATCCACCACAGTATCGTCCTCGTTTTTCCTTCTGAGATAGCCGCTATTGGTGCAGACGATATGCTCGTCCCCGAAAACCAATCTCCTCCCTAAATCGTCCTTGGAAAGATGCTCGTCATCCGAAGCCGCCTTCAAATAGGGGTAATAGGAATTCGGCGAGAGGTATGTCTTCGTTTGCATGACCAGGAACATATAGGGTTCCGTCGCAACGGAATTGTTGTGCATCTTCCCATATGCGCCAGGCCGGTATTCCTTGTATTTGATGTAATAATATTCGAATGGATACAGGCTATTGGCTTCGCATTCCCGCAGGTAATCGTCCGCGATTTCCTGCAGGATGCCGTCCGAAAAAGCCTCCTTCGACTTCAGCAACTTCACCAAGGTTCCCTTCGTCTTGTCGAAGCCGTCGTTCGAGCTTCTATGGAACAGTTCAAACCAGGCGGATTGAATCGTGGAGCCGTACTGGTGACGCCACTTGTTCCTCTCGACCTGGCCGTAATCCCCGGTGGCCATCATCGCGCAGTCGACCTTATCGAGATCGCATCCGAATAAAGATTCGAATCCCTTTGCGCATTCGAGGTTTTCTAAACCCAAGACAGCGATCTGACCTTTTAGCAGAGGATGGTCTTCAAGCTCAAACAGGGTCTCGGCCATTTCCGGTTCGGATTCGAGGAAGGCGTTTTTTTGCTTCTCTTCCGCGAGCTGGTTCGCGTTGAAGCTGTTCTCGACGGAATCGTCGATCGCGCCAGTCAGGATAATCGCATCCGTTTCGGCCAAAATGGCCGTCATCCTGTTTCGATCTGCTCTGTCCGAAACCTCGTCTTCTGAATTCTGTATCAGGTTGTTTACGATGCGGATTCGCCGTCTGAAGTCCGTTTCAGTTATCTTCTCGGCGTTCTGCAGGTAAACGATGATCGCGAACAAAAGCACCATTCTGTTCAATGGGAATTGCCGGGCGCGGCCTTTCTTATCCGAGTAATTGCGCAGGCAATCTTCGAAGATGTTGATGCCATATCTGCGGGGTTCTACTAGGATTTTTCCCTCCTCGTGCTTATCAGACATGAAGGAGGTGAGGAAATCCGTTGGGGATTTATATCCAGGGATGGCACACCAGCAATCGAAGAAGCTTTCCAGAGTTGCGATGTTTTTGGCGGCATCTAGGCACTTCGGGGAGAAATACAGCCGCAAGAGACCAAACTCATCGTCGCTTCTTGAGGGGGATTGGCCGTTCCGGTAGCAAATCACGTCGCAGATGAATTTGAAGTAGCAAAGGAACTCATCGTCGATGGTGTTGTCGCCCGCGGCGGTGCCGCTATTGCGGTATTCCCAAAGGAGATCCGTCCATTTGCAATCTATCTTTCTCATGATGCGATTGGCCGCCGCATCGTCTACGTTTCTGATTTCGCGCTCGAATTCCGCCTTGAAATGTTCAAACGCAGTCAAAGGCTTGCCGCGAGAATTCATCTTTATGTAGAGTTCGTCGGTCATCCCCATATCCTTTATCGGGAGGAAGTAAAACGTGATGCATTTCTCTTTGAACCTGTCCCAAAGATTCGGCACATCCCCGAATTTGCCATGAATGGCATCGAGCATCACCAGCATCGAGCTGACCGTGGGATCTTTTTTCCAATCCAGAGGGAACCATGCCTGGTTCACGATTTCTTTTGAAATCGAGGATTTGAACTCCGGCGTGAAGCCAACGAGGTCGGTGCAGAAATCGCGAGCGCTGTACCTGGTCTCGTAGCTGAATCTCTTCAAGAAATCCCACTCCTTTTCAGGCACGTTGCCTTTCTTTGCGGCGTACCAGTGAAGAAGGAACAGCGTGGTAAGTCGCTGCTGGCCATCTAGCGGGGTCATGTTGCCTTGCTCATCAATGTCGCCGTAGACGAAGTCCAGCGTTATCGGCTTTTCAGTCACGGCCTTATAAAGCGATTCCAAAAATCTGTTTCTTACGCGTTCTACATCCTCGCCCTCTCTGCCTTGGGCGTAGTCCCTTTGTATGATGGGGATGACGATTCTGCGCAGCCGCACTGCATCTGCCCCTTCGCCAAAGCTCGCATCGAAAATGTCGATGAAAGAGTGAAGCGTCGTCGCCATGTCAATCGCCCTCCTTTTCCAACGCGATGGGCTCTTCGAGGTAATTCTTCAAAACCTCATTCACGTCCTTAACATAGGCCACTCTGTCAGCGGGCCCCCAGAAATGAAGCTGATTCCCCTCCGATGGCGTGTAGTACTTCAGAAACACCATCCTCGTGCAGAATGGGATGTATTCCCCCTTTCTGTCCATTTCGATGATCTTGTTCCTTTTCGCATCGAAGGTCGAGTTGTTCAGCGCCGCATTGTCCGCGCTGCTCAGCAGTGCCATATTCGATATGGAATGCAGATATTCCGTATTCCCTTTGACGGAAAGCAAATCCACGACTTGCTGCTGGATTGCATCGAATTCCTGGCGCTCGAGCTTGTCTTTAGCGATAGCAGCGTTCATCTGACCCATCAGCTCGTCTGAGCCACCTACGGACTTGACGGACTGGGCATGAAGCCTCAGCCACTCTTTCCATGCCTCCTGGGTCCTCAGGGCTTCCGATTGCTGGGCGTGGATATGCTCGAGACTCCAAGTCACCTTTCCGCCTTCGCCGAATTTGTATTTATCGAATGGGAACCATTGCTGACGCTGGCGCATAGATTCGACGTTGTAGAGCAAAAGCAGCCTCGCGATTTTTTCTTGGTCGGACGGCCTCTCATAGCTCAGATCGGCATAATTGCCATTGATTTTGACGCTTTCCTTGATGCATCCGTCAAGGGCGTTCTTGAATTCATCCTTCTTTTTGTCTTTGGAGAGATCAAAAACCTCCTGCAAAGTACGGAAGCCTGAGGCGATGAGGTAGCCTATTTTGTGATAGAGCTCATGATCCCCATGCCAATCTCTCAACATCAGAAACATTTGATGGATTCTGCGCCAAACCTCTTCCAATGACTTCGATTTTTTACGCATCTCATCGAATTTGAAGAAGGTGTAATACGCCTCTTTGTTGCCCGCGGGCTTGCCTGAAATGAGATCCAAGACGAGGTCGATCCTCGTTTGATATGCTTCGTTCTTTTTGTTCGTGAGGAAATACCACAGGGAATCATCGTGCAGTTCCTTCTCCATATTGTCCCATTGGAGGGATATCTCTATCTGCTTGAGTTCGTTGCCGGCGCCCCTGCTAAGGAACATGGCTTTCACGAGTTCGGCGTTCGTGAGCGGTATCTTTCCGATGTTCAGGCGAGTGAAAAGAGAAATCGGGTCCTCGGATTCATCGACCTCATACCATATGACTTTGACGATTTTGTCAAAGCGCTCCTCGATCTCTTTCAGGGCCGATTTCGCATCCCTTCCGGAGAACCATTTCTTGATGCTCCCGTAAGCGGCGCAAAGGAACCAGAAATCGATGTTCTCCTCTTTTCGGGATTCATCCAAGGATTTCAAGAAATCCGCGGATCTTTCCCTGGTTTCGTAGGAAAGGGAGAATTTGGGTCCGCACATCCCTTCTTCGCTCATGTAACGATAGATGAGGTAAATGGTGGTCAAGCGCTGCTGGCCATCGATCAATTCGAATCTGTTCCCATTCTTTTTAACCACGATGGGCTGAAGGCAATAGCTTGGGCCTTTCGCGGAGCAAACGTCATCCAGCAAGCGGATGACCTCCGCCTCTCCCCAACGATATCCACGTTGATAAGACGGGACGTAGAAATCGCCCTCGATGTCACCAACCAACCTTGTCTCGAGTTTGACTTCTCCGTTCATTTAGATATGCCTCTTTCGCTATTATAAGCCTTTCTCCGACCAGGCTTCTTTGCAGATGCGATTGAAGGCATTCCGCGTGTCTGAGGGACTCGGCAAATTACCAGCCCTCATTCAAAAACCACGATGTAATCCGTCGATGCCTCATCAAAGGCCTTGTTTGCGGAATCAAGCACATCCCCCAATTCCTCATAGATTGTCCCATCGACGTAGGCGGCTTTGCTGGCGGGCTTATTCATTATCGACCACTTCAACTGCCTATAAGCATACTTCCCGAACGCCAGCCACTGAGGGTAATTGATGGCCATCGGGTTCTTCGTGAAGTAGACCTTCCCCGCATTGACCGCCGCCGCGGAGGAATGCGCAATGAAAAGCATCGTCCCCAGCTTTGGATGCCTTGCCTCGTTCGTGGAAAGAGGGATGCATTCCTTCAAAGGCCTGCCCTGCTTCAGCCCTTTAATCGCGTAGCCAAGCCTCACCACCACCTCCGTCACCATAACGGGGATGGACAAAGAGCAGAAATGGATGAAGTCATAGCCCTCGTAGTACATCCCCTGGACGATTTCGGCCACCGTTTGCTCCTCTTCCCCGATGCTCCCGAACTGCAGAAGGCTGAATAGCCCCATCAACGGAGCCGGAAGACCCATCGAGGTCGTCACGTCGCTTTTGAAATGCGTGAATTGCTTGGCGATTGCCGCGAACACATTCGTCTCTTTCCTATCCGCGTAACCCTCAATGGCTTGCGTGAGGATCCTCCCGTTTTTATCGATGGTCGTCATATTGCCCGACATGATGTTGGCCACCCCGATGAGGAAGCCAAGCAACGGGTCATGCCCAAGCGAAAGGAGGCGATGATAGTAGGCGGATAGCCCCTCCACCCAGATTTCGGTGTTCCTGTTGTCCTGGGCGTCATAAGGGACTTTGCTAGCTTTGGAATTCGCCAGCTTCTCCATCTCCTCTTCGGGGTAGCGCCTATCGAACCAGTTTCTGATGTAATTGGAAAGCGGCCCTCCCTTAAGCCCATCGGGCGTCTTCTTTGGGATGCCGACGAGAAGGATGTCTATCGCCGCGCCAAGTAAGCCCGCGAAGGCGGCGAGGGCTATGTCGAAAGTGTCCAGACGGTATAAGGAGTCATACTCCTCATTCAGCTTTCTCACGGCCTCCTCGTTGCTTTTCAGCTCCTCTTGGGTGAAGAGGTCTTCCAAAGCGCAATTGCTCCCCACTTCTTTTTCCGCCTCAAGGCAAAGCCTCTCCCAAGAAGGGACGACCATGACTTTGCGGGGCTGATTATTGTTTAGGGGCCTCTCGCCTCTTTTTATCTCCTCAAGCTGTTTGCCATAGCCTAAGCCGGCGAGAAGTTCCTCGCTTTCGGATATCCTTGCCTCTGCCCTTTCCATCGAGGGCTGACTGATTGAAGAAAGCGCCTTCTGCTGATGAAGTAAGACGCTGTTCAACTGCCATTCGAGCTCGCTGTAATCGTATTTGCTCATGCAGCAACGCCCAAATCCTTCCGGAGATCCTTGATCGCTTGCTGCAAAAGGATGTTGAGGCTCTCCAGATAATCTAGCCTCTCCTTATTTGCGTTCGCCTCGCTCCTCATCGCCTGAATGATCGCCTCATGCTTGCTTAAGACTTCTTTGTAAAGGCGTTCCTTCTCTTGCCTCAGCTGTTTGCTCTTCAAATGCGAAGCCACGCCAACCCCAACCCCGGCAAGCACCGCCACGGGAGCGGCTAAAACGAATACCCCTGCCACCATGCCTCCGCCCACGACCGCTCCAGCTGCGGCGAGGCCGGAGGTTATGCCCGCCGCAGAAAGCCCGACGGTTCCTAATCCATATAGAGCGATGAAGGATGCGGCTCCGCCCACCCCCGCGCCGAGTGCCCCAACCAAAGTCTCGGGAATCGCACTTTCTTTGATGGTGCGTGTTCTATCGTTGAGCGCGGACGAGGCCTCATTAACCACGTTCACGATGGGCTGCAGCGATTCGATGCTCGCGAAATTCATCTCCTTCTTTTTGCTGACATAACCATCGTCGTTCTTCTTTTTCGGCAGCAGATCCCTGATTTTCATATGTGGCTCCTTTGGGCGCGCCCCCAAGCAAAGAGGGCAGCGGATATCAAAACCATATTCGCCTCAAACCGGCTATTTGGCAAGGAAAATAGCGAAAATAGAAGCCATCCTGCAAATATAGCCAGCGATAAGCGATAAGCAGTTCCAACGCGCTTTTCGATTTTGGTTGCGCAGAAAAAGCCCTCCCTGCTAGCATAGAGGCACATAAGGAGGATCTCCATGCAAGAAGCAGTAAAGAGATTCGTCGAATCCAGAATCGACGCAGCGCGCCGCATCAACGCGCAAAATGGCAAAGAAAAGGAATACGGCCATGGCCTGACCTTGATCGATATGCCGACAGGGAGCGGAAAAACCTACAACGCCATTTCGCTGTTGAAGGAGTACATAGAAGGCGAATGTCTTCAAGAGATCGAGCGCGTGTTTTACCTGACCCCGCTAAACAAGAACGTCAAGGACGCCTACGAGGATCTTAGAAAGCTGTTCTCAAAGGAGGGCAAAGAAAGCCTATTCGAGGAGAACTGCCTTTGGATCCAATCGAACTCCCAATGCGTCATCGAGCGCCTGAAGGAAGTAACCGGCGAAATCCCGGACGTTATCAAGCGCAAAGAATCGTTTAAAGACCTGAATCAAAGGGTCGACTATCTTAAAAGCCTGGACGGCCAGCCCCAGGGCCCTGCGATCGCAAACATGAAAGCGGCCTGCGAAAACGACATCATGCTGAAGTATGAGCCTAGGTTCCGGGAAGACATCAAGAAGGAAGTCAAGAAATTGGGCGATAACGAAAAGGAAAGGCTCGCCGCGATTACCAGGCAATGGCCCTGGCTTCTTAAGCTCTATCCCTCCATTCTGACGAGCAAGCGGAAAGTCCTTTTCATGAGCGTGGACAAATTCTGCAGGAACAACGACACGATCGTGGGAAAGAGCTACCGCTTCATCAACGACGACTGCACGAAGGGCGCCTTGGTCTTCATCGACGAAATCGACGCCTCGAAGGAATTCGTCCTGCGGAGCCAAATCGAGGCCTGTTCCCAAAGGAAGATCGACCTATTCCGCCTTTTCTCCACCTTGACCGCCTCCTTGGCCTCGAAGAAGAAGTTCCCCAGCGAGATGTTCGAAGGGCCATCGGAAGAGCCGAAGAAGACCTCCCGCTACGCTTTCAGCGAAATGGAGAAGGTCCTCCTTCAAAGAAGGCAGGAATTCCATTTGGATTATTCCTTCAAGCTGGAGAAAGGGAAAAACGAGGATAAGAACTTCCTCTTCCAAGACCATTCCATCCACACCATCTCAAGCGCGGACAAGAACAATCAGATCTACATCCAGACCGACGAAAGGAAAAACCAGAACATCATCAAGACGGTCGGCAAAGCCGATCCGACTTTCTATCAGATGGTATACGGGATGAATGGGGCTTTGTCCTTCGTAAGGAAGGCGATCGTCCTGATGTCGCGGAATTACCTCTCCTACTACAACAACAGGAAAAAGGGCAGAAACGATGACCTCATGCAGATCGAGGAGGCCGTATCGACGATCCTATCTCCGTTCGAACTAGATGACGGAATGCAGCAATCCCTGAAGAGGATGGCCGTAGACGATCTCGCCCTCCCGCGCGCAAAAACCAAAAAATCCATCGTGGACAGCGACTTCTACATGGACGGTTTCCGTTATTTCGATTTCATCGACGACATCTCCCACGACACCACCACCTCCATCAGCATGTGCTTTCTGAACGAAACCCCTGAGAAGTTCCTTTACAGCCTTTGCTCAAGGGCGATCGTCGTCGGCATTTCCGCCACCGCTAACATCAAAACCGTCACGGGGAACTACAACTTGCCTTATCTTGAAATGCGGCTTGGCGATGCCTATTACAAGCTGCCCAAAGAAGACAAAGAACGCATGCGCGACGCATTGAAGAGGGAGCAAGACAAACAAAAATACAGAATAGACGTGACAACCTTCGCGGCTGAGGGCGAGAGCAGCGAAGACCTCGCGAAAGAGATCTTCACCGCCCAAGATAGCATCGACGTCCTTTCCAACATTCTCAGAACCGAAGGCGATCTCTGGCCTCAGAAACGCTACATCAAAACCATAAAGGCCATCCGATCCTTCCTGCTGAACCCGAAAGGCAAAGCGATGATCGTGCTCACCAACAACAACCTCAAAAACGGAAACGACGCTTACTCGAAGGAAACCATCAGGAAAATCATCGGCTTCATCCAGCATGAAACCGGGGATAGAAGCAGAGTGGAGATCCACGCCCTATTCGGCAACACCTTCGAAAAAGAGAAGGAGGCCTACAGAAAAGAAATCCGCGAAGGCGCGAAGGTCATCCTTTTCACGAGCTACCCCTCCGCATCAACGGGACAGAACCTTCAGTATTCCGTTTTCGAAGGCGAAGACGAAAAACACGAGATGCAGAAAGACATCGACACCATCTACCTTGAGAAGCCAACATACATCCTCGTGAACACCAATCCCAAGCATTCTGACGATCAACGGCTCACCGAAGAAGACCTCATGAAGGCCATCTACCAAGCCGAGAGCCTCCGCAGCATCGGAGAGGTTTCCCCCGCAAAAAGCGCAGATATGATCAAAAAGGCCTTCAAAACCTTCATGGGGAGCTTCTACAAAGGCAAAAACCAGCTGAACGAGTACAAGACCGAATCCGTCATCAACCACAGCGTCAAGATACTGGAGCAGGCCATTGGCCGCATCTGCCGCACAAGGGATACCAACAAGAACGACGTCAACATCTATGTTGATGAGGAGATCTACAAAAGCCTGAATTTCAAGTCCGTTGAAGGGAAGGCGATGAACCGCGAGTTCCAAGCATTCATCAGTAAAGGCGGGGAAGGCCAGTCGCTATGTAACGATCTTCAGAAAGCCCAAAACGTGGCCGATGACAGATCCGAACGCTTGAGCAAGAAATTGGACAGCTTGATGAAGAGCAACAAGATACGCTGGTCCGAAGACGACATGGAAGCCTGGAGAAAGGTAAGGGAAATCGTTTTGCGACACCCGACCTGGACGAAAAAGGAAGCCGCCGATAGCGGCGTCACAAACCTTTACGCCGATTATCCCTGGGGCAGACTGAAAAACATCCTTTACTACTCGAAAAACGAGGACACGGGCTCAATCGAAACGTCGTTTACAAACCGGAAGGGCTACGCCTGCGAAGTCTCGGAGAACGATTCCAATCTGAAGGCGCTTTGCGCTTTGCCCGCCGTGCGCGCTTATTTCGAGCAGCACGGCTATGCGATGGAGTGGAAGAAAGACGAATGCATTCTCAACCCCATCGCGTACACAAACCTCTACAAAGGGGCGCTTGGGGAAGCGGCTGGGTTAGCGTTGGTGAGCAAGACGGGGATCCCCATCCAAGAAATAAAAGAGGAAGAGAAATTCGAGAAATTCGATTTCTTCGACGGCGGGGACATCTACTTCGATTTCAAGAACTGGCGGAGCGGAAACGCGCAAAGCAACGAAGATAACCTCGATCACATCGATGACAAGCTCAGCCGGGTGAACGGAAAAAAGGCCTTTATCATCAACATGGTCGCGGAGCCGGAGTTCAAAGTTCATGACAACGGAAGGGTGTGCCAAATCCCCAGCTTGGTCATCATTGAAAACGGGATTCCCACCGTCAACGAAGAAGCCGTTCGGACTCTATGCAACAAGTATCTGGAGGCGAAGCGCGATGGCCCGCACGAATAAGCTGCTCGTTAGCTTCGAATACGAGGGAATCGACAGATCCTTCGATCTATACAGGATCACCACTTCCGACAAATACATCGGCAAAGGGGCGCGCTGCTTAGATGGCTTGATCCTGGAATCGAATGCCTTGAGCGTGGCCTTCGACTATGGGAAGTGCGCCTATGCCTTATATAAAAAAGGAAACGTGAGCAAGCTCGCCTTAAGCAACGCTTTATCCGATCCCAAGCTCTCCATCTCGCAGGTATATAGCCAGGAGCTGAAGTCTTATATCCTCCTCCGACTTTTCTTGTACTCCCTAGGCAACTACCAAAGCGAGGCGAATCTCTTCAACAACCTGACGGGCAAGCTTTTTTTGGTGAACCCCTCATGGCAGAAAGCCAATAAGAAGAACCTGGTCGCATTGCAGATCGACGTGGATAATGAACTGGCCCTCAGCGCCAACGCGACCACTTTCTCCTTGGCCTCTTGCTTCAAGAATCTGGACCGCTCCAAATTATCCGCTTTGCCCCAATATGTCCTGGAGATGAACGGGAAGCTGAGGAGGAAGCTCTCTTCCGACCAAGGCGGGCCTTTCTATATAAGAAAAGGCGTACCTGGAAGGAAAACGGACATCCCTTTCTTGGATTTGAACTCAGATAAGATCCATGACACCCGGGCTTATTTCATCTACAAAGCAATAGAGGAACTGAATAAACGCCACAGGGATGTGCTCCACGCCGATTTCGCGGAGATGGAGATCGAAGAAAGCATCGCCACTAAGCGCGATGAGGGCTTCGCCTCCGCCGCCCTAGAGGCACTAAGAAGCAAAGACGTCTACATAAAGAACCTGATAAGCGACCCTCTATACGAGGAAAGCTATCTCCAATTGAAGGAGTCGCTTGAAAGCTACATCGGAAAGCCTTTGATTGAGAATAAGGCCGCTGACAAAAAGGAAGGATGCAGCATCCTTTTCCTGCACGATAAGGATTTCTACGAAGACGCAGGCGACCCATACAAAAGCATAAGAAGAGATGAGGTCGTCCAATGCATAACGCTGGAGGACTCTTCCGACAAAATCATCAACGACTCGAAAGCCGTCATCAACACGATCGTCAAAGAGATCGTCATCAAAGACGACATCGTGAACCAGAAGCGGATCACGCTGGACGACTGGTCTAGCTTCGGCTTCCGCGGGGATTGGCATTTCGGGATGGAGAAAGACCAGAGGAAATACTTCATGACGGTCCATAAGGACGGAAGCTTCGAGATGACGACAAGAGGCGTCCTCTCTTTCGGGAAAAACGACGTCTTGGGGGATCTCTCCTCGCGGATTGACGATTCCGATGCGAAATCCAAATCCATCGTCATGGACGACAGAGGGAACATCAACCTCATTTCCTGCACCGGTCTTTATTGTCTGCCCGATCCGGAGATATTCTCCTTGCCTTCCTTAAGCAGATCGAAAGCGTTCAGAGACAGATACCTGCAAGGCATCGTCGACATCAACCTCTACGAGCAGAATGGGGAATGTTTCTATTCCGCAGGGCCGATCGGCAGCGGGATGAGGGCAGGCATCCCCAAATCTTCGTTGATCTATAAAGTCGACATCTTAAGAGGGGACAATATCATAGCCGACATCCTCGCGACCTTGAGCGTCATATTCGTGAAATACAACAGCTTCACCGTCTTGCCCTACCCCTTCAAATACCTGAGGGAATACATCCAAATGGAAGAAAGCGGGCAAAAGCTCAGCTGAGGTTTGGGTTGGCGCGATCAGGGTTCCGTTGACGCAAGGCTAATAAAGAAGGAGCCTCAACAGGCCCACCGAAAGCGAAGAAATTGAGTTTGGAAGTTTCGTACGTTCCGTGATGCAAAAAACATTCAGCTCAATGAGCTCCTAGATCTTGATCGCCTGATGTCTCGGTGATACATTTTAAATGCGCTCGTTGGTCTACGAAAAAAGTAGCAAACTATCTAGAAAATCGGCAGGAAGTAAGGCTCTTAAGAATAGCCAAAAACGAAATTATAGAGTAATTGGGAGCAAGAAAGATGGCAATTTCAAATTTCAAAATGTGTCCTTTAGATGAAGTGATCAAATATAAAATGTACATCCCGAAATATCAAAGATCATACGCATGGACGAAGGACGAATTGGAAGACCTATGGGATGATCTTGATTTCCTAGTGAAAAATAATAATGAAATGCATTTTTACGGGCAGGTTGTTGTGCACCGCAACAAAGAAGAAAATAAGCTTTATATTATCGATGGCCAGCAAAGAATAACGACAAGTTTTCTGTTTATCAGGGCTTTTCTGGCGTCGTACTATGACATTCAACAAAAAATCAAAGATAAAGAATCAAGAAAAGCTCGCCAATTGATTAGACACACTATCGAGATTGAGCAGCTTATAGGATACGACAGCACCGAATCTAGTGATAATCAAAAATTAAATTTAGTCCAAAACGATATAGACAATGACTTTTTTGTAAAGATCATCTGTCAAGAATTCGAAGCCTTAAACAAGACCTTAAAGTCCAAAACAAGCAAATATCTTATCCGGGCAAGTTATAAGTTTTTAGACCAGCACATCAAGAACCTCATTAAAGATGAGAAAGACTTAACCAAGAAATTAGAAATTTTAGATAGATATTATGAAAAATTAACAAAGTTTTTTAAGGTGATGTACCTCGAGGACGACAATCTCGATGAAGCTTATACCATATTTGAAACTTTAAATGACAGAGGCATCGATCTGGCTTCAACCGATTTGCTCAAAAATTACATCCTTGCAAACTCAAGTGATGTTGATTCGTCCTACAAAAAATGGAACGAAATCATTATAAATTTAGATAATGCCGACATTACTAAATTTATCAGAAGCGTTTGGAATTCGGAACACCAATTTACGAGGGTTAAGGCCCTATATTCAAATATAACGAAGGAATTGCAACACAGCGCTCTTAAATGCAATGCCCTTTTGGACCAGTTAAATGGCACCGCCTCTTTTTATCATGATCTAACCGATCCGGCCAACCCAACGTCATTAACCGACGAAAAGATCATTAAATGTCTAAAAGCCTTAAAGACAATGAAGGCATCTACATGGCACCCACTTTTAATTTCCATTTATAGAAAAGCAGATTCGAGCGGAATCAAAACATACAATCAAGATGATCTGCTTGCCATTACTCAAGCCTTAGAAAATTATGTTTTCAGAACATTTGTAATTTGCAACTCAAACCCAAATGAAACCGAATTATTCTTCGCCGAACTGGCCACAGAAGTTTTCACCAAAGGCGTAAGTTCCGAATACATTGTTAATGAAATCAATAAAAGGTCTGCAACCGACGATCAGTTCAAATCTCATTTTGCCGGTTATTCATTTTCAGACAATGAAGGCGACAAAGAAAAAATCAGATATTTCTTTAGAAAGATTCATAAGTATTTAGACGGCAACAAAGAGATAAGTTTAAACAACGGCGACGTTCATATTGAACACATTATGCCTCAAGACGCTTCTGAATGGCCGGAAATGGACGGTGACGTTCATGATGAGTATCTATGGAGGATCGGCAATTTGTGCCTTTTAAGCGGGCCACTAAACATAGTTGCGTCAAATCGCCCATTTAACGAAAAAAAAGATTTGTATCGGCAATCCGTAATTAAACCAAACGATGAGCTTTTAAATTTTGATGAATGGAATAGAGAAAGCATAGATCGAAGGCAAGAATCTCTGTGCGAAACAGCATTGAAAATTTGGACAAAATAGCCACTTGCACAGCGTCCATAAATTTTCGCCCTCGGTGATATAATTCCATCGCCCTTTTAGGGCATCTCAGATTTCTTTGAACGGCCGCCGACTGAGGCTTGCCGGTCTCCCCGGCGGCCGTTCAAAGGAAGGGAGACCGGCATGAACAAAAAGAAGAAGCCCCGCAGGACGGGGCGAAGGACCGTAAGGGCCTATTTTAGGGAGTCCGAGCGGGACGACTGCGTGGCCAAGCTCGCCAAGGCGACCGTCAGGGAATGGAACGAGCAGAAGCATCCAAGGAAGGCGTCGCCCGAGGAGATTGAGTTGGTAAATTCGATCGAGGTGGAGAGATGCCCCTGGTGCGGCTCGGCCGATTTCGTGTGCGAGGGCAAGCACAAAAACGGGATGAGGCGGCTGCTCTGCAACGCCTGCTTTAGGACCTTCTCCCCGCTTACGGGGACGCTCTTCGATTCCAAGAAGATACCGATATCCGAGTGGTTTGAGTTCCTCACGAACCTGTGCTCGTATGAGAGCGTCTCGCAGTCGTCGCTGACGAACATGAACGCGCAAAGCACCGGCTCATATTGGCTGAAAAAGGCGATGCTGGGATTGAAAATTGCCAGAATGGCGCGACGCTGAATGGGCGCGTGCATGTCAACGAGATCTATTTCAAATCGACCAGGAAAGGCGCTTTCCTGATGCGCGGAAGAAAGCCGAGGGGCCTGTCGAGGAATCTTTGGTGCATGGCCACGGCCAGGGACGAGAACGGCCACTGCCGCCTGTTCGTCTGCGGGGGGGGCAAGCCCGATTCAGAGAGGATCCTCAAGGCGCTTCTGCCATGCATCGCCCAGGGCTCGACCATAATCCACGACGGGGAGAACTCGCACCGGGCGCTGGTGTCGGCGGTCGGCGGTGCCGAGGAGGTCTACACCACCGAGATGAACAAAGGACTTCCGGACAAGGCGAACCCGATGGAGAGGATCAACGAGCTCCATCGCTACCTCAAGAAGTTCATGGCGGCCCACGGCGGCTACAAGAGGCAATCGCTCCAAGGTTGGCTGAACCTTTTCTACTTGGTCTTCACCTCGTTCGGCGACCCAGCCACTTTCTCAATGAGAGTGATAGAGATGATGCTAAAGTGCAGAAAAATCGTTAGATATCGCAAACCGAAAGCAAAAAAGCGCCGTTAATACCGCGCTTTTTTATGGACGCTGTGCAAATTCGAATTTATACCGAATAGAGCCTGGTCCTCCTGGTGAAGGGATTCTTCTTTATCAGTTTCTGATTCTCTATCTCTTGGTCTCTAGTCCCCTCGCTGCTGACCAGCAGATGGGGATGCAGGTCGTTTGCGTATTCCTCTAGGATGCTTTGCTGAAGAGGGATGACCTGCTCTTCCATTTCTTTATGGGTTACCCCCAGGAAGAAGTACTTATGGAGGGGGTCGCAAGCTAATAGTCGCATAATCCTTATCCTTTCTTGTTCACTTTGGCGATGATGGAGGCTTCGCTCCCGAACCTCTTGCAGAGGGACTTGTCCACTTCCCTCACATCGAGGGGCTTCTTCCAAACGCCTTCGTTGGTCTTGAGGATGTAGGCGAAGGCCATGTCGGCTTTGTCGAAGCGGGCGAGCCCATAGCCGAAGAAGCTCAGGCATTCCTTAGCCTCGTTCAGGCTCATGTCCAGAAGCAAGATGATGAGCTTCAGCTTCTGCTTGCTCGGGGCAGGGCAATAGACCCCCTTCCCTTTCTTCTTCGGGGCGGGGTGCTCCCATTTGCGGAAGTTCTCCAACCTGTCCCTGCCCTCGTATTCCTTAAGCTCCCTCCTTAGGTCATCGAGGGTCTCGATCGTCGCTCCGCTATGGGTGTAGATTAGATCATCCTGCCTTCCCCTGGCTTCGATATAGGTCTCGAAGTAGCCTACGTAGGAGGAAATGGGCTTGAAGTCATTGAAGGAGATCTCGCGATGGCTGAGGTTGGCGGGGGCGTCGTCGTGGCTGCCACCATCCCCTTCTTCCGGGATGATCCCCTCACCGAAGTGCTTGCCGCTTCTAGGGCGGTAATCGTCCCCGGGGACGACCATGGTCAGGAAGACGTCTGGGTGTTTATTCGCATAAGCCTCCATGTCCGCGTTTTGGGCCCTCTTCCACTTCTCCTCGTTCTCGTATCCGGTCTCGATGAGGCCGAGCTGGGCGATGACGATCGATTTGTAAGAGGTGGTTTCGAGTTCGTTGAGCACGCTTGTCAAGACGAGCTTCAGGGCGAAGTGGCTCATGTTCTCGCTGAGGCAGATCAGCCAGACGAAGGATTTCGCGGTGAGCTGCAGCTTGATGATCTCCCCCGTCTTATGCTCGGAGAGGATCATCGCCTTGTCGCTAGGCTCTATGCCCGAGGAAAGGACGGCGTTGATGTTGGGATCGCCCTTCGCCGTCTTGTAATAAGGGAGCACGAAAAGCTCGGTGCCTTTGACCTTCAAGGCCCCTCCTTCGATGCAGGTGAATTGGTTCTTCATATCGCCCTCCTTCCTCTATTCTAAAGCGCGGAGGGCGGGATATCCATTCGTCTATCTCCGCCAGCGGAGCAAAAAGGATCAGAGGGATTTCCTTAGGTCGTCGTCGCTTAGCTCTTTCATCTCGCCCTTAAGCTCGTATCCAAGGGTGTCGAGGAGGGCCTCGAACTCAGCCCTGGATAGCTTCTTCTCCTGGAACATCTTCACGAACATCGCGACGATGTTCTCGTCTTGCCATCCTTTGTCTCTCAAAGTCTTGATGAAGGTCTCGTATTCGCTTTTGGTCATGGTTTCTCCTTATGGCTCGCCGTCCAATCGATGGCATCATCGAACTTCATTATCACTTTCGACGCTCCCTCCTGCAAGACCCGTCGCGCAGGCGCGTTTCAATGAACGAAAAGCCGCCCAACATTCTTTTGGTTCTTTCTGGAATTTGCGTTTTCTTTAGCGTTCCAGAAACGCGCCTTATCAGAAACCTTCCTTATTGCGGATTGCCCCCAGTGATTCTGATGAGCACGTTTCCATGCTCATCAGTCTCATCTTCCAAGTCGGCTTGATCCCAGCCTTTATCGAAACGATCGATGATTTTCCCGTCTACGTCCAGATAATAGATGCTGCTCAAGCTCCATCTCAGCCATTGTAGGGCCGAACGCAAACCGCCCTCGCCTTCCGCTAATCGCCAAAAGCCTTCTTCATCGAGTTTCAAATCGATTTCCCGAAAGCTTTTTGTGTCGTCTTCCAGTTCGTTTCTCCAATCCTTTTTGATACTTTCGGAGAAGTGCCCACCCAAACGTATCGAGATGACGTGCTCCAAAGGGACATCGTAATGTTTGCCGTGGTTGTCTGCCAAGCGAATAGAAAGCACCGGCGGTTCGACGCGTCTATTTGGCCAATCAGAAAAATGCAGTAGGTCAGCCGCATCATATGCTTCTATCTCTAATTCGATTGTCTCATTCGTTTCATCCATAATGATCAGTTCCTTTCTCCGTTCGGCAGATTCTGCCGTTTCTCCCTTTTTTCCTCAGAAGGCGAGGAATCATCCCTGTCTTTCGCCTATTCCTCAGGCTCCTTTTCTTCCATAGGGATCCTCTTTTGATTTCAATCCTTCCACGATCTGAAGATACCCTTGCTTCATCCCCTTCGCGAGCATCGCGGGCTTCACCTTCCCCGTCGCCCCGCCGAAAGCGGGCAGGAGGATGGACTTCGCTTCGATCCTAAGCGCCTCCATCAAGGAGGACCTCGCGCATTGGTAGACCACTAGGGGGTCCTTGATGGGGGAAGGGAGCCTCATCGTCGGGGTGTGGATCAGCTTATAGGAGGTGTCCGGGATATCCAGGGAGAAGGAGGTGCCGACTACCTGCTCGCCGCAATAGCCCTCGTCGATGCGCTTCTGCACCGCCTTCTCAATCTCCGTCCCGAAGTAATCGACGATCGCCTTGTCGTATCCCCCATCCATCAAGCCGAAGGAATTGCCGGGGCTGACGATGCAATCAATATCGGGATGTGTGCTCATGAAATGGGCGAAATCCTCCTCCATGATCTCCACCCCTTCTTCTCCGTCGAACTCCTTCTTGAGGGCGGAGACGATGTCGGGGTTCACGTCGATGATATAGACCTTGAATGGCAGCTTGGCCGCTTCCTTCTTGACGAGGTTCCCCTGATGGTAGGTGGGCTCCTTCTCGATGAGGCCTTCCTCGATGAGGAAAGAGAAGACGGCGACGGCCGTCTCCTCGTCGAGGGTGAAGGCCTCCCTTAGCTTCCACACGGCGACGTACTTCTCCCCCTTGATCCATTCCCTTACGACCTCAAGCAGGCCGCTTCTTTCCGCGTATTCGATCTTATCCCCCATTTCCTCTCTCCTTTGTTCCGTTCTCATTTCCGTTTGACGTCGATGGTCAAATTCCCGAGCTCATCGATCCCGCTGCTCTGGAAATTGTTCTCCTCATCGCAAGCGACGTCCTCCTCGTTCCAATCCCAAGGGAGGTAGATCCTTTCCATAATCCCCTTATCCCCATCGAGGTAAGCGATGGAGAAGAGGTCGTTGCTCAGGCTCAGCCTCTGGTAGATGGATATCTGGAAATCCTTGTATTCCTTATCCCATTCTCCGCTGAGAGCAAGGTGCGCGCTTTGGCAGGTTTTTCTCCTTTCCAAGGATTTGTCGTTAGGGCAGATCTCATGGCCCTCGCACACCCCTTCTAGGCGCATCTTTATGACGGACTCCAAAGGGACGTCATAGCTCTCGCCATCGACGGTCTCAAGCCTGATGTAACGCATTTCCTTCATCTTCCTTCTCCTCATCCATCTCTTCTACTTAGCCCCTCACCCCATGAACCGTGGGGATAGAAAGGCCTTCGTCATACACGATGTGCTCCATGGGCCCCATCCCTGATTCTTTCTTTCCAGAGACCCCTCCATTATGTAGGTGGCAAGGAAAAGAAAGACAACTCTTGACAGGCTTTAACTACGTTAAGTTTTTCGCAGAAAGCCGAACTGGCAACACCGCATCACGAAAAGGAGCGATAGGGGCCAACGAAGCAGGAAGCAGCGGGTCGCCTTGCTTAGGCGCGGCTTCCCAAATAGAGGACGATGCTGTCGATGAGCATGCACCTCTCGTTGTCCAAAATAACGGCAGGGGCTTTGAGCTCGAGCATGCGTCCTAAACGCCCGGCGAACATGGCGACCCTCTCCCCGAACTTGCCTTCTTTCTCCAGCTGAGCGAACTCGGAAGGGAAGGAGGCGTTACTAAGCGAAGCGAGGACGCGGTTATAGAAAGCGAGGACGTCGGGGTAGGCGATCTTCGATTTGTCTAGATGCGCCTTCTCGATGAAGGAGGCGCCGCTCTCCTCTTCCACCGTGACGAAGGCGATTTGGTCAAGCGAATCGCGCGCGATCGCGATCTCCCCGTCTTCTCCTACGCAAGAAAGCATGGCCTTCAGATACTCTTCCGGGCTGTTTAACCCTTTGCTTGTGAACACTTTACTCATTGTTTTTTCCTCTCGTCTGCCTATATAGGCGAATCCATTTCTGCGGTTAGCTTATCTTTATGCGGAGGAACCGCGCCTCCGCGAATCGCTCTACCCGTTTTATAGCATCTCAGCCCTCCTTCATCAATCCAAACCGCGGTTTGGATGGAAGCCTTAGGCAAGGCCTTCGACGGGATCGAGCTCTATTTGCAGAGTTCCATGAATCTCTTGTATTCCTCCTCCAAGTCTTTCTCTATCTCCTCCAAAGCCCTGCAGGACTTCTTCTTGCCGGAAAGAAGGGCTTTGCAGTGCGTGGAAGGGAGCAAGGAGACGTTCCGCTCTTCCAGGATCGTCTGATTGCTCACTTCCTCCTTCTTGCCCGCGCCTGATTCGGAGAGGCGCTCCTCCTCCGAAAGAGATGGATGGGACCTCCCCTTTGGGCCGCAGTTGATCTCATGGGGCATCAGGGCGTCCTCTCCCTCCAAAGAAGAGGCGTCGATGAAAACCGTCTTCTCCCCTGGCTGCTCGCTTAGGGTCAAAAGGTAGCGTTTGCTGAAAGAGGGGGAAGGAAGGGCGCTAACGGAAGAAAGGCGCCCCGAGGAGACGAGGAGCTTACGGAAATCCCTGAATTCCTCGCCGCTAAGCAATTTGGAGTTGCATAGCACCACCGCCTTGCCGCCCTTATTAAGGGAGGCGAGGCAAAGATGGATGAGCTTCTCTATCTTCCTTCCTTCGTTCGACCTAGCCGAGAAGACGTCGAGGAAGATCTTGTCGCTGGAGGGGAGTTCCTTCAAGGAATAGACCTCGGCCTTCTTCAGGCCGATGTTTTCTTTGCCTAAAAGAAGAAGCGCCATGCGCGCCACCCCCAATGCCCCCTCATCCTTATCGAAGCCATGGTATTCCTTGGCCTTTATCCCATAACCCAAGGTGTAAAACCCCGCGAAGACGTCCAAGAAGGATTCGCTCTCCTTGACGCCAAGAGCTTCCCTAAGCGGGGAAAGGAGTTCGGATCTGCTCGCGAAGCTCATCCCTTTGGAATAGTCCTTGTCCGCGTACTTCAAAAGCTCCTCTAGAAGCGATTCCATCTCCCCTTCCTTCGCTTCGGGGAGATCGGAATCGAGGTAGTTCCAAACCTCGTTCCTCTTCGAAAGCAAAGAGGCGAGATAAGGCAAGGAGGAGGCAAGGGAATTCGCCTCCAAGGAACTTGCCTTCTCCTCTTCTAGCAAAGCGGCTTTAAGGGTCCCTCTGTCGAAGGACCTATTCTTTATCATCGCGCGATAATCCTCAGTCGAACCTTCAGAGGGCTTGCCCCTCAGCTTCCTAAGGAAAAGAAGCCGGACGGAGGAAGAGAAGAAGCCGTAATATGGGATGAGCCCTTTCTTCCTCAGCAAGTGAAGCTTATCGAATTCCTCGCTCATGTTCATAAAGCCTCTCCCCCTTCGAAATAGGATTCCCTCCACTCCTCCTCGAGCTCGAGGATGCGCTTGAGGGATTTTGCTTTCTCTACACTCTTTTTATATCTCTCCCCCACCAAGCGTTGCTCCTCCAAAGGGGCGCAGGGAATAACTAGGTCGTCTAGGATCTTCTTGTTGATGATCGTCAATTGGCCAACCCCGCAAGAGGAAAGGGCATCCCTGGCCCCTTTGGAGTTGAGGAACGCCAGAAGATAATAGGAATCGATCATGACCCCGTCGTTCTCGATGAGGATGCAGAAAGAAGGGATGAACAGCCCTTCATCCCCCTCCAGGATGATGCAGGCGTTGTAGGGGGTGGAGCATTTGATGACGATGTCGCCCTTCTTCGTGAGCTTCAGCTCGTCTTTCCCTTCCCTAGAGGCGCGGAAAGAGGAGAGGTAGGCGCGGTTCACCGTCCCATCCTCAATCGCCCTAGGCACCAAGACGGGGCAAGGGAAGGTCGCCGCTTCGCTCCCCTTGCATTCCTTCCTGGCCTGTATCTGCCCGGTGCTCAGTTTGACCCCGAGGTCGCTTAATTTCCTAAATTCCATTTCCCCTCCTAAGTTATTTTTTGCGTGTTCATTAAACGTCAAAAGCATCGCCTAGGCAAGGGAGGAAGCCTTTCTTGGCCCCTCCCTTTCCGTGCCTAGGCTTAGGCTGCGCCGCCTAGAGATGCCTCCCCTCGCCCTTTGCTAGGAATGCCTAGGATCGCCAGGAATTCCTCCTCCGCATGCTTGCCCTCATCATCCCAATCCTCGGGCTCGGAATAATCGGGACAAGAAACGATCTTGAACTGGCTCCTTATCCTTTGGATGTCGCTATGGAGCAAAGTGCGCTTTTCGTAAAGCTCCTTGGTCAGGGCGAAGAGGAAGTCCTTGTTCTTGATGAGGATGCCGCGGCAGAGGAAGAGGTAGCGCTCTAGCTCACTCTCCATCGCGTTTTCCACACGGGTATACCAGGCATTAGAATGGCCAGCGCGACGCCCAGAAATAAGGAACCCCGCCCCGTTGGTCCCGCTGTGTGTCAGCCCATCATGAATATACTGAGTCACATCCATAAGGTCTTCGGAACAGCCGCTTGCGCATCTGCCCTCTAGATAAAGCTCGTTGGCCACCTTCCCTCCAAGGCCCATCAAAACGCATTGCGGCCTCCTCTCCAAGGGGACGCAAAGCTTCGTGAAGCCGTCCCTCGTGCGCGTCGAAACGATGCCGACGCTTCCTTTTTTGAGGACTTCGGCGACGACGCAGTGGCCCGCCTCATGAAGCGCGACCTCGCCTTTAGCCAGCGTTCCCCCATCCTCGGACTCCCTGACGTTGTATTTGTCTCTGAGATAAGCCTCCACCACGTCCTCGGTGCCGATGGTGCCCTTGCCTTTGTAGGCGGCGAGGATCGCGCTCTCGTTGACGATCTTGTCTAAATCGGCGCAGGAGGAGTAGCTGATCAGCTTGGCGATGTCATCAAAGTTGGCGTTGGGGTCGATCTTCTTCTTGCGGAGGTAGAACTCGACGATCCTCTCAGCATCTTTCCCCTCCGGGGCGCAGATATTGATCTTCCTGTCGAACCGCCCGTTCCTCACCAAAGAGGAAGGGAGCTTCTCCATGTTGTTGGCGGTGGCCACGACCAAGACGTTTTTGTCCTTCACCGAATCGATGCCGGATTGGATGGCGACGAAGGCGGGGTCGTCGACGTCATTCCCCTTCGAGCTGCTGAATTTGTCGACGTCGTCGAAGAAGACGATGGCGCAGCTCTCCTTCGAGGCCTCCTCGAAGGCCTTGCGGATGTCCTCGAGGACGAATTTCGCCTCCTTGACGCTCCTGACCGCGAAGACGGGGACATCGGCGGCCTCGATGAGCGAGGTCGCTAGCAGGGTCTTGCCCATGCCGGGATCCCCATATAGCAAGACCCCGCGGGGGAGCTTGGCGCCCACGCTTTCGTAGGCCTCTCTGTTTTTTAGCATGTCGATGATCTGGAGAAGGTCCTCCTTCTCGTTGCGATAGCCGATGACTTTGTTGAATGGTTCCATGGATGTGTCCTTTCTTTTGCTTGCCGCGTTTTGAGGCTGTTAAAGCCTCTTGGGCGCATGGCGTCCCGAGTCGATTGATGAAGGGGGTATTTGGCCGCGCGAGGCAATGCCTTTATCTAGCCCGTGATCAAGGGGAGCGGCAAGATTGCGTGGGTGGTTGTTTCGTGATCATTTCAAGGTTGTTATTGTTTTTGTGTACGCCAAAATTATAGAGGTTGTGACGCCGATGTCAAGCCTGACCTAGAATGAGCGGTTTCTTCGCACGGCATCGAACTTTATTTGGCGAGCATTTGTTTTAGCGGACCATTAAATTTCACTCTTTTTTTTAACCAAGTTCCATTTGACAAATGCGTCTTGCGCCTATATACTCAAGAAAGCGCTGGGGCGAAGGCCCAATAACCAAAAGAATGTATAGGAAGTTCCTTTGGTAGTCCCTGGCCGCCCGCGTTGTCTAAAGGGCGGCTATAAGACTTTTGCGCTTAACCAAAGAAAGGAGTTTGCAATGGTTTACAACAAGATTCCGCGTTACGTCAGCGAGGACACGATTGAGTACGGCTACTACCCTCAGAAAGAGGTCGACGTAGCCATGGAGGGCATTGGAAAAGAGAATGAGCTCTTGATCGATGGGACCCCCACAGGCGCGTTCTTCCATCAGGATTGCTTCTACTTCTCTTATGGAGGCAGATGCTACGAATACCTCCCCATCCGTTGGAAGATAATCAACCGGGAGAAAGGCGTGCTCCATCTAATAAGCGAGGACATTTTGGCCATCGACACCTACTACGGGATGAAGGAGTTCCTGAAGAGTGGCTTCAAAAGGACCGCGCTTTTCCTCGACGAGGGCTTCCTTGAAACTTTTAACTTCCCGCGCGGTGCGACGGACCCATCCAAGCGGATCGGCATCCCAACATCCGCCGATTGCGTCAAACTGCTCACCCGTGACAGGAGGCATTATGAAGAGACCCCGCTTCTGGTCGCAGAATACCCCCTTGCCATATTCCCTGAGGATTTCCAAAAGGAAGAGGGCAAACCCTTGGCCTATTGGGTCGATGACCGCTCGGCTAGGGATCTCGCCGAATGCTGTATCCCCCTTCAAAAACTCTCCCCGCTTTGGGAGCGCAAGAACTGCTTTGAGACCCTGGGGATACGCGTTTGCATCGCGATCAAGCACAAAAACGTCGAAAGAGGGCGCCCCGCACCCAAAAAAGACGCCCCTGGGGACGAAGCCATCCAAAACGAGTTTCTTCTTTTGGATGAGAATTGGAAGGCAAGGAGCAAGTTCCTCGTCGGCCACGCCCAAAGCATGGATCCCTCCTTCTTGGAGGAGGCGATTCGCACTACTTTGCCCCTATTCGGAGAAAAGGATCTAAGGCTCATCGGGGCTTACGCCCTTTATTCCATCCTCCGCTTTTGCCCTAATCTAAGCCGCGAGGCGATGAAGACGCTCGCCGAAGAGCTCTCGCCTCTGAGGAACGGAGAGAACATGGAACATGAGCTCAGCGAAAGCGAAGAAGCGACAATCAAGCAAACCCTCAATGCCTTCCGCGAAAAGATGGCCTCCTTCCCGCCTTCGAAAGCGAACGCGGGGTTGGAAGAACGCCTCGAAAGGCTGCTGCGTTACCTCTCTTCCCAGCCCGACCGCCATTTCCACGACAGAAGGGAATGGGCGAAGGAAGAACAAGATTTCGCCTTGGAGGCGTTCACGGAGGTGCTTCTAGATGTTCAATGAGACAAGCAAGCAGCAAGCGCCCCTCCTTCCTAGGCATATGTTGAGGTGCTCCCCCGCCACCCTCGCCTCCCTTTTGAGCACCAGCGTGGAAGAGCTCCCTTTGGCTTGCGAAAAAGCCTTGGAGGAAGATCCTTCCATCGCCTCGCTCCGCCCGGGCTTCTGCATGATCGGGGTAGCGAAGCTATTGGCGATGGAGCAAACGATCGGAGGGGCCAGCTTCGAATCGGAGGAGGTCTTGGACAAGAATCTCCTCATCGCTATATTCGGAGGAAGCGAAGATGGGATCTATTCCCCTTCTTTCCCCTTGGCTTTCTCCAAAGAAAGCTTCGTGGACGTGCTCTATTTCCCCGATTACGAGATCCATCCGCTAGAGGCGTGAGCCAGATGCGAGAAAGCCCCGGAACCCAACAAGGGAACCGGGGCTTTCTCATTTACGAATTCCAATAAAGGCGGCATCTATGACCCCATGCTTCGATGCCAAGCCCGGAAAGGCCTAAGCTTTTGCCCTCTCTTCAATGGGTGCGGCCACCTCCCGTCTCAAGTCTAGGCAGGCAAGCCTGCCTTCCTTGGGCCATGGATCGGTTGATCCTTTTCTTTCACCTGACTCTGAACATGAACAGAGAACAAATAAGGAATAAAGGCGAACCTTAACCGTGAACCTAGACGATGAACAAGATTTTCTTAGGTTTATGAAGAAAGGGCGGGGAAGGGGGCGGTCAAGCCCCCTTAGAGTCAATAATCGACCTCGAACTCAAAGGTCTGGTTGTGCTTATCGAGGGCGAGCTGGAGCGCGATGATTTGTCGCTGCGCCTCCTCGAAAGAAGCTTGGGCCTTGGCGATGTCGTAGTTGGCGTAAACGAACTCCACGGCGTCGCGCCTAGTGCCATAGCGGACGGTGGAGGAGGAGCGCTCCTTGGGAAGGCGCTTGCGGAAGACGTCGTAGATGGCCTTCCTGGCGTTGAGCTGGGCCATGCGGATGAGAATCTCATCGACGGAGTAAACCTTGTCCCCAACTTTGATGCTGGAGGTGGCATTAGCGAGGTTGAGGGCATGCTTGATGCGCATGATGCGCTCATCGACGGAAGCGATGAGAGCGCTATTGCCCTCGAAGTCATAAGTGGGGACATAAGGCTCCTCGCCGGTAGCGACGGTGTAGGTCGAGGAGTCCCTCTCTCTAGTGAGATAGCCCTCCTTCTCCGAATTGAGCTGCGCGACGAGTTTGCATGCTAAAGCAGAGGTCATTTTCATAATCTTTTCTCCTTTCGCCCGAATTGATGGGGCGTTATTTCGATGCCTTTATCATAACGGGCGGGGAAATGGGTGTCAAGGAAAATTGTTATATTTTTTATGAACATATATTCTAGACGCTTGAGTCATGGCCGGATCCCGCCCGTTGAAGACGGGGTAAAACGCAGGGAAAAGAAGAACGCCGCGGCTTTGATCGCCGCGGCGTTCAAGATCGTTTTGGCAGGAATTCAATCCTTATGGGCTCGCCTTATCGCCTCGGCCGTGCAATGCAGCTTCGCGGTGTATGTGTCCGCGTCGAAGAAAGCGTATTTCTTATTAAGCCAGCCATCCGCTTTCTCTTCGTTCTTTTTCTCTTTGTTCTCCGAAAGTCCAATCCTTTTATCGGAGTCGATGCTGTCCTTGTCTTTTGGGAGCCTGATCCTTTGGGCGAAGGCGATTTTGTCCTCTTTGATGTGCTGATGGGGCAGAAGCTTATAAGTGATTTTGCCGAGTCCCTTCGAGCCTTTTTCGAAGCTTTCTCCGCCCCCCAGGGCGGTGAGGACAGCCTTCGCGATGAGGCTATCCGAGGAGTATATATCGTCTTTCTTTATATTGATTTCCGCTGAAGAATCCTCCGCCTTCGTGACCTTCGCGCGCTTCAGCAAAATCGAGACTTGATAGTCCTTATTACCGAGGCAAATGTCCATCCGGTTCCGATGCGACTTGGCCTCCTTGTTATAGGAAAAGTGCCTGAAATATACGTGGTCGTTTTCATTCTTAATGGGATTGTCATCGCAAAAAGGATCGGGTGAGGCGCCCGCTCTGAAATAAAACTCGCACCAATATGGTTCGATGTCCAAAACGTGACCCATTCCATCGATCGAAATCTGAATTTGGGAATTCAATATTTCCTTCAGAACACCCTGCAATTCTTTGCTGGGATCAGCCGGCTTTGGCTTTTCGTCCTTTATGCAGTTGATCAGTTTATCGCTGATGCTGCCATTTTTTCCGCTCATATCAATGTTTTCCTCCATGTTCTCTTTTTGCTCCTGATTCTAATGTTCGATCGCCCATCATATAAGGTCTAGTCAGACCATGAGATGAGGGCGCTTTCCTCTATCTTCCAAGCGTCTTCAACGCCTTCTCGCAAACCCCTTCGTCCAATCCGAGGTAACGATCCACCTTTATGAACTCCTTGGGGAAGAGCCCCGATATCCCGTCGTCGATGTCGTCTAAGATGGCCATCCCCTTTATCTCTTCGTGCCCATAAAGGAAGTCCCTTATCTGCAGCCCCCGGTTGTCGAATCCTTCTTTTGGTTTCTTCGGGTTCCTCGTCTTGGATAGATATGGGATCTTATGGGCCTCCAAGGCGGGCAGGAACTCCTTCATGTAGCTAGGCGAATACCTGCGGTCGCTGATGAGGATTATCCCAGAGGCCCCGCTGACTTCGATCAGCTTCTTCAGCAAGGCGAGCTTGCCGACTTCCATATCCGCCTCAAAGGGACCCTTGCCATAGGCGGAGTTCATCACCCCGTCTATGTCCAAGAAGATCGCCTTGATCCCCGCCGCTTCACTTCCCATGGCTGGCTAAGAACTCCTTCATGAATTCCCTTAAGGGCTTATCCCCTCTTTTAAGGAGCTCGTCTTCGAATCCCTTCATCTTCAAACATATGATGAACGGGGCGATGTCGTTGAGGATGTTCTCGTCTTTCAAGCGGTGTTCGGCGTGGATAAGGAAGGCGTGCTCTTTGAGGAAACGCTCCTCGTAATAGGCTTTGTCATTCACGGTGGCGTCTTCGTCGCCGAAGAAGGCGTAGGTCGCTTCTTTGGTGAGGGGATAGACTTCTTCCAAAGCCCTTTCCTTAAGGGTTTTGAACTGCCTCTCGTCCTCTTTGGAGTATTCATAATGCGTGGCCCCGTCTTCCCTTTCCTTCACGTAAGGGAAGGTCCCGAACCCTCCTAGGATCCTTTTGATCTCCCGATCCGGATTCAAGGCGGGATTCACCAAGATCCTCATTGGCCCCTTGAACAAGGAGGCGTAGAAGCCTCCTAAGGAGGTGCCCAAAAGAAGGTCGGGGCGATGCTCTTCGATGAAGGATGAAATGCATTCAAAGGCCTTGAAGGGGTTCATCGGGATATCGATCGACTCCACCTCATCGCCTTTAAGAAGCCCTTTGAGCTTCCTCGCCGTATTGGCTTGCTTGGAGCTCGCCAGGCCATGCAGGTACAAGATTCTCATGCCTTATTTTCCTCCCTTTCGCTTCAATGAGGCAAAGCCTCGCTTCTTGTTCAGCTCATCTCCGCTTCGATGTAGATGACTAGATTCTTCTCTTTGTCGAAGGTGGTGTAGCAATAGATGTTTTCCTTTGAGTTCTCGCTTTCTGGGCAGTAGGCGAGGGAAACCGTCTCGATGACGTCTCCTTTCGCGCTCAGGTAGCGGAGGGCGCAAAGACTGTTGTCGTCGAACATATCATTCAAAAGTTCGGCGTCTAGCTCATTTTCGGCCTTCTTCAGTTTGATGTAGGCAACCGGGCAGACCTTATACTCCCTGACGATTCCTTTTTCGGGGTCTAAATCATGTTTCTCCTCAACCCACGCTAGAGTGAGCGTGAGGAAGTCCTCAACGGGGATTCTATAAGAATCTCCGCTATTGAAGTCAAGCTCGATGAAGCGGGCCCTCTTCTTCCTGTTGGCTCGCTTCTCTTTCGTCTTCCATTTCGTTCTTTGCTTTTCCATCTTTTTTGTTTCCTTTCTTTTCGTCCAAGAGGCGCTGATCGGGACGAAGAAAGCCCATCGCGGCTAGCGATGGGCAAGGAAAGCAACCTTTTCCATCGCTCAAGCTTTGCCACCTTGCTTGGTAAAGCAGGTTGGCGGAGGGTCGTCGGGCTTGTCCCTAACCTCGCTCTTTATGGACGCCCATATTATGTAGGGGGCAAGAAAAGCAAAGACAACTCTTGACAGAAGTTAACTACGTTAAGTTTTTTTCATTGTCGGGTATCGCCCCAATGAAAAAGGCGCCCGCATCGCTGCAAAGCGCCTTTTCGGCTCTCTCCTTGAGGTTGAGCCCGCCATTACAGTGTTGGGGAGCAAGCCCCAACTCCAGTGGCCCCTGCGTTTCCACTCCGGCTAACGCCACCATGCTGCATCTCCCAAGGATGTTGGGGATGAGTTCGGGAACTCCCTGCTTCTGCACCGCTTCCCGTTGCGCCCAATTAGTCTGTCTATCCAGTCTGTCATCGGGCTTCCATCCTCTCGGCCCCTGCCCATAGGGGGCGGCATCTCGCTTCGCCTCAATTATAAGGGCCGGAGGGGCTTTTGTCACCCGGGGGAGCGGCTATCACCACGCTTCTGATACGTCCACTGCAATCGAAATTCCGCCGTCAAAGACTTCGCTTTTCAAAGGCCGAGATTTCTTAACGTAGTTAACTTCCGTCAAGAATTGCAAGTCATTCCATCGTCTCACATAATGATGGGCGATGGGCGAAAAGAAGGACGGCGACATCGCGATCGGAAACGGGTTGCTCCAAAGAGCTCAAGCCAAGGCCAAAGGAGAATGAATCTCGAAAACGGCCTTGAAGGATTAAAAGACGGCAAGAAGGCATTCAGGAGGACAAAGCTATGGCGTGGTACGACGGGACGAATACGGAGACTCTCTCCGAATTGGAAAAAGAAAACGAGAAGGTCTGCGAGGGGCTTTATAGAAGCAAATCTAAGGACGCGCTTTTCTTCGTGAACTCCTTCCAGGAAGGAAGCGAGCTCTACGCCCTCTCCGACCCTCATAAGGAAGGCAAAGACTACGATTACGTCTTCTACCACGCCTTCCTGGGGGAGGAGGCGAAGAAAGCGAGAAAAGCCATCGAAGAATTTCTCTCCAAGGGATATGACAGCAAAGAAGCGAGTATCCGCCTCTATAGAGCGGGCCCGGAGAGGCTCTTCTCCTACGGATACGGGACGATCAATCGCTTCTTGCTCGGCAAGCAAGAGGATCTGAAGGAGCTTCTCCCGGAAAACGTTAGAAGCAAAGAGTGCTTCCTCGTCCCGCTGAGCATCTATCGCTTCGCCTGCCCCGTCTGCGGAAGGAAGACGCTTGAGCAAAGAGGCATGAATGAAATCTGCTCTGAATGCGGATGGGAAGACGACGCGGAGGACGACGAGAACTGGGAAAGCCCCGCGAACGGGGAAGCCACCATAAAAGAGTCCAGGCAATCCTATCTGCGCGCAAAGCTGAAAGACCCGAATTACAATTGGTCAGAGAAGGCAACGAGCGATCCGGAACCAAACCCCGATGCGCCGATGAGGCGCGCAGAGGCGATATCTCTGGCGATCAGGCTGGGCACACGCTTCATCGCAAGCTACGACGAATATTTCAGAAGCCCTTCCCCCGAAAAAGAGGCGGAGCTCATTTCGAAGATGGACGATCTCTATCAAAGGGCCAGGAAGATCGCCATCGAGCCAAGCGGCAAGAAGATGGACAGGACGCAGATGAACGATTGGTTCCTTACCGCCGGAAGCCATCCTGAGGAGTTTCTCAAGAGCGATGAAGAGATCCAATCCTACGACGATTTCTGCAACCATCTGCTCGTGGAGGGCGAGGTTTCCGCCGCGCTGCTGAAAGCGAATAAATAAGGAAATAGGCAATGGGTTCCTATTTCCTTATCATGCATTTGGCCCAATATTCGAGGAACTTCTCCAAAGTCGGGTAATCCTTCTTGAATTCCTCGTTTTACGGCCAGGTGCAGGAGGCGTTTGGCCCGGTCCTCTCCTCATACATCCTGATCGCGTCTTCCTTAGACCATCTGACGAACAAGGGGTGGAAGCCCCATGGGTCGCGGTAGATCCTCTTGTATGTTCCCCCGTCTGCGATGATTCGCTCGCCTCTTTTTGGGCGTGACACTCACACAATAAGCAACATATTAAGCAAGATTTAAGCAAGTTCAACGAAGATGATGTATAATTAGGTGGAGCAAAAAAACATGTACAAACCCCCATTCGATATATCGAATTCGATGCTTAACCGCTGCATCTCCATCGCCGAGAAAATCTCCAAGGTCACCTCTTTCAGCTCTCTGAAGAGGATGCCCACGCTTAGAAGGAACAGCAAGATCAGATCGGTCCATTCCTCCCTTGCCATCGAGGCGAACTCCCTGTCTTTGGATCAGGTCAGAGATGTCATCGCCGGCAAAGCCGTCATCGGCCCGCAGAAAGAGATCCAAGAGGTGAAGAACGCCTACAAAGCCTACGAGATGATCAAGGATTTCGACGGCTACAGCGAGAAGGATCTCCTGAAGGCCCACCGCATCCTGACCGACCTCATCGAAGAGGACGCCGGGAAATATCGGAACCGTGGGGAGGGCGTCTTCGACGGGGACAAGCTCATCTTCATGGCCCCTCCCGAAAACCTCGTCCCATCCTTGATGAAGGATCTCTTCGCCTGGCTGAAAGAGGATGGGGAGACCCATATCCTCATCAAATCCTGTCTTTTCCACTACGAATTCGTCTTCATCCATCCCTTCGGGGACGGCAACGGAAGGACGGCGAGGCTGTGGCAGAACGTCCTGCTCACGAAGTGGGAGCCCCTCTTCGAGTACATCCCCATCGAATCGCGGATACAAAAATATCAAAACGAATATTACCAAGCCATCTCGGATTGCCATAAAAACGGGGACGCCAGCGTCTTCATCGAGTTCATGCTCAAGATGATCGACGAGACCGTTGACGAGATCCTCCAAAGCGCGAAGAGGGAGGCTAACAACATATCCGACCAAGTCAACAGGCTGCTTGAGGTCATGGAGCCGGATATCCCCCTTTCCGCCAACGAGCTCTTGAAGAGGCTTGGCATCAAATCGAAGGAGACCCTGCGCTCCTCCTATCTGAATCCAGCCCTTGAGAACGGCTTAGTCAGAATGACGATCCCCAGCAAGCCTAACAGCAAAAACCAAAGGTACGTCAAGTAAGATATTAAGCAAGATCTAAGCAAGACGAAGGCCGACTTGATCCCCTTCAATCTTCCTTATGCTCCCTCTTTAAGAAGCACCCATCCTGATGGGCGTAGATCACCCCCACCGCCTGAAGGTAGGCGTAGACGGTGAGGCTCCCCACGAACCTCATGCCTCTTTTCTTGAGGTCCTTGGAGATCATATCCGATAAAGGGGAACTCACCCGGCCGTTCTCATAGACGACCTCGTTCTTGGTCCAGCCCCATAGGTAGGAAGAGAAGCTCCCACATTCCTTCTTTATATCCCTGAAGACCCTCGCGTTGACGATGGAAGAGCTTATCTTCAAACGGTTCCTGATGATGGCAGGATTATCCATTAGTTCCTCTATCTTCTCTTCGCCATAGGCGCATACCTTATTTAGATCGAAGCCGTCGAACGCTTCCCTGAAGGCCTCTCTTTTATTCAGCACGCATTCCCAGGAGAGCCCCGCCTGGAAGCATTCTAGGAGAAGGGTCTCGAAGAGGCGATGGTCGTCGTAAACGGGCAGGCCCCACTCCTCGTCGTGGTAACGGAGATAAAGCTCGTTGCAGGGGTTCGCCCAAAGGCATCGCCTCTTTCCGTCCTTCCATTCCATGCTTCGCCCTCCATCAAGCGAAAGGATAGCACGCGCAAAGGAGGAAGCGGGGCGTTTTGAAGGAGAAGCGAAATGACAACAAATGACAAAAGAATCTGAAAATGACAACAAATGACAACAAATGACAAAAGATTTTTGAAATGACAAAACGAGGTGTTATATTAAGGATAGACAAGGAGGCGCGGACATGAATCAGAATCCATTCAGCACCACATTCGGGATAGCCCCGGAAAGCTCAATCGACCGCTCCAGCGAGGAAAGTTTGCTCAGATCGGTTTTCCCCGCGAAGGAGAAGGCCTACATCATCACGGGCCCACGCGGCTCTGGCAAGACCGCTTTTCTGACGAAGATGAGCCAGGAATTCAAGAAGGAAGGCTACCTCATTTGCGATCTCAACCCATTCAGCCCGATGGAGGAGCAGCTCGCCGCGAGGCTCTATGAGGAAGGGAAGCTGAGGAAGCTCTTCCTCCAGGCGGATTTCTCCTTCTCCTTCCACGGGCTGAGCTTCTCCTTGAAGGGCAAAGAAGACATCGCCGACGTCTCCGCCTTGCTGAGCAGGATGTTCGTATACCTCAAAAAGAAAGGGCGGCAAGCCATCGTCACCGTCGACGACGTCTCCCCCACCCCATATCTGAAGAACTTCGTCTTCTCCTTCCAGCAATTCGTTAGAGAGGGCCATCCCGTCTCCCTTTTGATGACGGGCCTCTACGAGAACGTCTCCGAGCTCTCCCGCGACAAAGGGCTCACCTTCTTACTCCGGTGCGAGAAGCTCTTCCTCTCGCCCCTCGACCTCTCCTCCGTCGCCTATTCCTACAAGAGGCACCTGAAGATAGGAGACGAGGAGGCCGCGAAGATGAGCAAGATCAGCAAGGGCTACGCCTATGGGTATCAGCTGCTGGGCTCCCTCGTTTACGAGAAGGGGCTCAGCGAGGAGAGCCTAGAGGAATTCGACAGGAAGCTAGGCGAGAACGCCTACTCCCTCATGTGGGAGAACCTCTCCAAGAAGGAGAAGGAGATCCTCTTCGCCTTGGAGGAAGGGAAAACCCAAAAGGAGGTATTGGAATCCCTCCGCCTCAGCAACGGCGCCATCCAGGTCTACAAGAAGCGCCTCTATGAGAAGGGGGTGCTAGACGTGTCGCGTAGGGGAGAGATGGCCTTCGCCTTGCCTCGCTTCAAGGAATTCGTCCACCTGAGAAGGCTGCTGGAGGATTAGCCTCCGGATTTAAGCCCGCGTTTCCCAAAGGGCCATTTGCCAAGGCGATCAGATGAAATCGATCTCCTTGATCAGTTTCGAATCCTCGGGGACGGAGATGGAGATGAAACCCGCCCCTTCCAGGTAGTAAATCGTGGAAAGGAGCTCTTTCCTTCTTTCGCTTTCCCAGCCCTTTTTCCAATTCGCGACGTAATCGAAGACGTTTTGATCGTCGGGCGCTTCGCCCTTCCCCGCCAAGGCGTTGAAGGCATAGACGACGGTCGCCACCATCTCCGCCTGGGCGCTGGAATGGACTCTAGAGAAGAGGTCGACGGTCCGCCTCAGGATGTCGATCTCCTTCTGAGTGAATTTGCCTTCGTCGAAGCGAAAATCTCCGCTCACCTCGACCCGGATCATATCCCCAAAGGGGCGCTCGCTGAGCAAGTTCGCGTTCGAAAGCGAGCGCAGGGCCTCTTTCGCCTCGATCGAGAAAGGCCCGTAACTGCCCTTCTTGAAGGTGAATCCCGTGTCTAGGCCTTGGGCAGTCATTATGTAACAGATCTTTTGGTAGATAACCCTGCCGACGTTCAGGGCATAGGGCCTTCGATTGAGTTCGGCTATCGCCTCGAGGATCAAATACCAAGAAGGCCTGATCCTGGAAGGGGTCTCCCCCACCGAGCGCTTCGGCGCATCGCTTCGCGCGAGGAAGCCCTCACGGAGCTCGGATAAGGGGGTGCCGTATGGGGCATAGGCCTCGACTTCGATCGGCAGGCCCTTGAGCTTCCGGTACATCAAAGGACCGACCTCTTCCCAGGAGAGGCCCCCATTGCCGCAGCCCAAAGGAGGGAAGGCGACGCTCTCGACGCCGTATTCGCGGTAATGAGCGAGGAACCAGTCCAGGCCCTCTTCCACATCGCGCAGCTTAGAAGGCATCCTCCAATGGTCCTTCGTGGGGAAATTGAGGATCAATCTTCCGTTGTCGCGATAGAAATAAGGCTGGCCGGGCCGCAGCTCTTTTTTGGCGCAACGGCTCACGTAGTCCTTGTAGTTGCCGGGGTATCTCTTCTTGAATTCCAACGCGACCCCTTTGCCCATCACCCCAACGCAGTTGACGGTGTTGACTAGGCACTCGCAGCGGCTGTCGAATATGTTACCGATGAGCGTTTTCATGTTGCCTGTCCCTTAGAAGTACATCTCTGGCCTGACCGCGATTTCAACGGCCTTATCGAAAGCAAGAATCCTTGCTTTGGCTCTTTCATTATAAACGAAGACGAAGCGGATATACGAGGAAGGTATCGCCTCCGGCACAAGGACTTCCGCATTCTTGATCGATCTACGAAAGGCGTCTTGGACCGGATCGCCGCTATCGGCCCAATATTGGGCGTAAACCAGATCAAAGCGGAGGGATTCGAGCCCAGCAATCGGGTCATAGAAGGAGGCGTAGTCACTCGCGGCGTTCCTATCGGAGACGATGCATTCTGGCATATCGAGCACCGCGGAATCAAAGGCGACGATAGCGATGTCCTCACGCTTGCCTTCGCGGCAAAGCCTGTAGAACATCGGGTTGCGGTAATCGAAGAAAAGGTTGGCGTACTCATGCAAAGGTTTCCCGTTATGCAGATTCTTGCATTCTCGTCTGAACTGAACGTCCCTATCCGATAAATCTTGATGATTGAGCTCGGCAGCCAGCCTGTGACTAAGCAAGCCACAACTAAGAACAGTGACGAGGTTCTTGAGGGGGCAAAGATTGTAAAGAAGGTCCTTCTTCGTCTTGATTTTGAAGTAATCAGAGGCTTTCATAATGGCTCAAATTCAGTATATGGATGTCAAGGTAAGTTACTATTTACATCGCTAAAGAAAGAATAATCCACCCACCTCCTTAAAGCAATACCGCAAATCCTTTAAACGGGGACGAAAAAGCAGGTCGTTCCCTTAGCCAGCAGACAAAATAGGACTCATGCTATCCGCCACCCAAGCGAATCAACCGTTCGCTAAGACCACGCAAAGGCAAAGTCGAAATAATGAAGCATAGTGAAGCAACGGGCATTTCGGAAAAATCCGAGGCAGTTTCGTTGTATTTTCGGAAAAATCCGATGGACTTTTGGCTAGCTTTCGGAAAATTCGGAGCGACTTTTCGCCTAAGTTTCGGAAAAATCCGAGGGACTTTTCCTCCTACAAAGGCGGAAAGGAGGCACATCCTCTCTAGGCTCGTCGCCCCATGGGGAGTCCAATTGGGGCTTGCCCCCCCCAGAAAAAACCTATGATTTTCTTTGCTCACAAAGAAAGGTCGAGATGAAGGAAGAGAGGAAGGATGCGATCAAGAAGCCCGCGTTGCTATTGGGGCTCTCTTTCATCGCCATTGGCTGCACTTTGGGCCTCTCCTCCTTCTCTTGGTTTTCCGCCCCCCAGACCAGCGCCAGCCTATCTGGCATCACGGGCGAGGCGACGGGATCTTACTTCGAAGACGGAGACGGCTCAGAAAGCGACCCCTACCTCATCGTCTCCGCCAAGCAGCTCTATTACTTCGCCTGGCTCCAGGACATGGGCTACTTCAATGAGGCAGACAGCACCACAGGGGAGATCCCCACGACCTACTTCAAGCTGGGGAAGGACATCGACGCCTCGGGCTACGTCCTCCCTCCCTGCGGCATAGAGAAATACCCCTTCCTAGGGAACTTCGACGGGAACAATCACACGGTGAGCAACCTCACCATCGCTAACCGCATCGAAGACAACTACATCAAGACCTACCCCGAGATGCTGAAAAACGACAACTCCAGGCTCAAGAAAGATGAGTTCAATGACAGCCAAGGGGCGATCGTCGGCTTCTTCGGCATCATCGGGCAATACAACAGCATCCCATCCGCCACCTACAGCAGCTCCACCAACGAGGTGAAGAACCTCTATCTGGACGAGCTGACCATCAAGACCAACAAGAACAACCTCCTCGTGGGCATCTTCGCGGGATACGCGAATGGGGTCATCGACAACTGCGGCGTCCATTATGCGGAGATGGATATCGACGGGGCGACAAGCAAGATCACGGATTTCGACAAAGTATCCGAATACACGTTGGTCGGGAGCTACAACAAGACCAAATTCAGCTGGGAGACGACCTCTGGGGGAGGAAGCGGAGGAGACGCAGGTTATGGGACTTCAACCAACATCCGCGGCCTGCACACATTCTTAACGAAATTCAGCCTGACCACCGATGGAAGCGATGGCGTCATCAAAGCCGGCACGGCGATTCCCTTCCAGCCGGATTCAAGCGCCTCCATCACCGAAAAATCCGGAACGATTACAGTTGGGGGAAGGACGGTCACGAACGCCTCTACCATCGCCACGAACTCCAGTTCCACCAATATCGGCTACTACGTCGGAGGGACAGTCGCCTCAAACATCGACACCACTGCCTCCATGAGGATTTTCAAAGACCACTACACTTCCTCCGTCCTTGATTTCGAGAATATTCAGATTCCGAAGCTTAATGATACCACGTACTACTCAGACGTCACAATCGTGCCGGACCGCGTCAAAACCTACCTCGAGACCGCCGTCAGCGGGGATGTGCTGCAAGGCTATTCCGTGCTCAGGATGGGCACGCCGAACACTCTTACAGAGACTATGACAAAAGATAGCGGCTACTATGGAATCGAATCGGGAAAAGTCGGCAGCTATTCAGGGAACATCCTTGTCCCGAACAACTGCATTTGGGTCGCGCCACAAAAGGCAGGCACTTTCGAGTTCGTCTGCGTAAACGAGAACGCAAAAACCTCTTACATTCGTATTTGGAAGCTCAAGAGATCTAGTCCAAAGGACTATTCGTCTTCTCTCTCCACGCCAGATGACAGCAAACAAGCAATCAATTTCTCTAGCGATTCAGAAGCGGAGGTAGTCGGTTTTTCAGTCCCTTACGCCTCTTCTCCTTACAAAGCTTATTACTATGGCACCTCTATATCCGAAACCGACATCAATAATGGCGTGGAGTTCGCGATTACGTTGTACGGATATCAATTCATGAATGGGTCTTTGTACATCGTCTACATGGATATCGGCTCTGATAGCGGCGGTTCCAGCGGTACAACGCCAGATCGAACCTTCAACGCACCCTTCGACTTCGTCACCAAAGAGAACGGCGTCCTCACCAAGATCAAGAACGCCGACGGAACCGAGATCGAAGGCAACACCTACACCAAATCGAACGTCTTCTTCGAGATCGGGGACGCGGATGCCTCTAGAGCTTTGTATTGGAGGAGGACCACGATCGATAACGAGACCATCGTCTTGTATTATCCCTCTTCCACTTCTAGCGTCCTCACCCCCGCCGGCACGGGGAGCAGCGGCGAAGCTAGCGACGATAAGTGCACGAGCAAAAAAGCATCCTAGCGAGCCTCTGGGCCTTCCTTAATCCCGCTTTCCCGTCTGAGTTTTTTACTATCCTTTACTTTCTTTTACTATTCTCGAATTCTTTTACTATCTTTTACTATTCTTTACTATTTCGCGATACGGACCGCGGCATTGTGAAGAGGGTTTCATTCCGCAGCAGACGGTGATCGAAACGGTTTTGCAAAGACCGCTATTCTCGTCTTTTTAACGCGCACCCACTTGAGGCAGAAAGCGGAAAATCGAAGAATTTCGTGATTTTCCGCTTTTCGCTTAGGATCTGACTAAGTCTTCCAACGTCACGACGTCGAGGTAAGTCGAGGCATATTCCCCTTGGCTAAGCCCGAAGGTGGTGATGAGGGTGCTATGGACGGAGAAGCGCTTCGGGAGAAGGGAATAGGCCTTCTCAATCCTTCTATTCGTTTTCTTGAAATCATCGACGCAGGCGGAATAATCCTCCTTGCAGAATTTCATCTCGCAGAGGTTCAGCACGTTGTCGTTCCTCTTTAGGAGCATGTCGACCTGTCCCTTACCTTCTTCGTCTTCAAAGTACCAAGGCAGCACCTCGCATCCGACCGCGGATACTCCTAGCTTCTCCTTGATCTGGGGGATGTGGTTGAAGCAGAGGTTCTCGAAGGCGAAGCCCTTCCAGGCGTTGGTCTCCGGCTTTCCATAATGCTCCAGCCAATAATTCTCGCCCGAGTCTTTCTTCTCAAGGAAGGTGAGATAGAAAAGGCAAAAAGGATCGACCAGCTTGTAGTAGCGCGTCTTCCTCTTCAGCCCGAAGGGAGAGTAAGTCGCGACGAAGTCGGAGGCGAGAAGGGCGTTGAGGGTCTTGGAAAGATCGCCGTTGTCGCTGCAGGAGAGCTTCTCTATGATCTCCTCCCTGCTGTAGCCTATCTTCCTCTTATATAGAAGCTCGACGATCCTCCTCGCCAAAGAGGCGCTGGCGAAGGTGACGTCGAAAAGGCGCTCATACTCAAGGCGGAGGGGCGAGCCTTTCGTGAAGAAGATGTCGTTGACGTTCTGAGGGACGCTCTTGCCTTTCTTGAAGTAGTTCAGGTAATAAGGGACGCCCCCCACCGCCATATAGGCTTCCGCGGCTTCGTAGGCGGAGACGCTCATCCGCCTCTCCTCGCGAAGGAATTCCCGGGTCTCTTTCAAAGAGAAAGGGCAAAGCTTAATCTCGAAGCTCACCCTTCCGTAAAGCCCACCGTGCGCATTGATGAGTTTGTTCTCCATCCAGGAAGCCGCGCTGCCGCAGACGATCACCATGAGGTTCTTCCTGCAGGCGAAGGAATTCCAGAAGCCCTCGAAAGCGGAGAGGAAATGGGAGGAAGGGGTATCCATCCAAGGGAGCTCATCCAAGAAGACGATTTGCTTGTCCTTGCCCTTCTTCTCCAAAAGAAGCTTCTCGAGATAGAAGAAGGCGTCGAACCAAGTGGAAGGGGCCTCTTTCTCCTTGCAGCCATAGAGGACCAAAGACTTATAGAAAGCGTTCAGCTGGGCGAGAAGCCTATCGGAGGGGGCGACCCCTTCTAAGAAAAGCCCCGCGTGCATGAAGGCGAAATCATCCTGGAAAGTCTCCTTGATCAAAAAGGTCTTCCCCACTCGCCTTCTCCCGTATACGGCGACCAAATCCGCCTGATCCCTGCTATATATCTCGCGCAATTCCTCTTGTTCTTTCTCACGCCCTATCATGGTTCTGCCTTAAGCGGAAATTTTGGATTTTCTCCGTTTTTCCGCTTTTCCTTTCGAAAAGATTGTAGCAAAAAGACCAAAGAGTTGGGACACATAAAAAGCGGAAAATCACGAAATTCTTCGATTTTCCGCTTTTTCCTTATGGCTTGATCGGTTCTCTCAGATCAATTCAATTTCTATGCGCTAAGCCTGGCTGAAAGAGATGGGATACCAGCTCGTACAAGAAAGCGTGCGAGAGGCAAAACCCTCAATGCACATTAGCAAATAACATCGTCAGCATCTGGGTTTTCCTCTTGTTTGTAACGGGCCATAGACAAAGGAATTACTAGGCTTGACGTTCTTTCTAAAGCCGGCGCGCCGGTCCCTTCCGTTCTCTTCTTTCAAAGGGGTTAAAAGGCAAGAGGCCGCAAAAGGCGAAAAGGTCAAAAAGCGGAAAATTCGAAAATTCTTCGATTTTCCGCTTTTCGTTAGACAGCCGAAGACCAACAGGAAGGGTGAGGCTGAAGAAGAGGCCCTCTACTGGCTGAATAATCGAATTCTTCATGACCGCAGTTGGTTTGTTTCGCTGCTTCAAGCCAAGCGATACGTGGTTTACGAGAGGGTTTACAAAGGCCTCATGGACAAGTACGCCCAAGTCATACAAAGGCAAATTCACCTATTCTGATTTCCTGGCTTTCTCCAAAGCAGAGATGTCGAAGCAAGGGGCTTTGAAGATCCTCAACAGATTCGTTTCCTACGGCCTGCTCTCCACGGATAGCTCGCGCTCCAAAGCCAAGCTCTTCGACGTCGAAAAGGATCGCTTGCTCTATTGGATGAGCAATTTCAGATCCTGATAATCGCCGCGCATCTTCGCGAGCGAACCTCCAACCATCATTTTCCTATGCTGGCTAGCTCTAGATTGGTTTAAACACCCCTCTATATTTTGCTTAATGTGCCTTAAAAAACGAGATTAAGCAAATTATAGGCACCTCAAGCCTTTCTTTTGTTCAACACAAATCATCAGCAAATCATCAAATTCCATCGATGCCACCGAATCTTTTCTAATGAATACGGAAGAATTTGCCATTTTGCCCCGTACGCATGAAGGAAAATGAGGAGGGGGACAGGCACGTCTATATGCCCAATGAAAGAAAGAGACAATCTGACGACGGCCTAATCGTTGGGGTTTTCCTTCGCTTCAGCACGCAGGATGGCGCCGCCTATTCATCCTCTTCCCTTTATATATAAGGATATACGCGTGGGAAGAGTTTCAACGCGTCCCAGAATCACGGATGACAAGAGAACATTACAATCATAGAAAGCGTTCAACACGCGGAATAAGGTATCCAAAGAGGCGCAAAACGACGTTTTCTTACGAAAAATCTTCCGCGATGTAAATCAAACTTGACTTCCTTCCGTATAAGATTGCCGGGCTTGGCTAGGCATATGCCTTAGCCAATTAAGGAATCAAGCGGAGATAGATTATGTGCGGAATCGTGGGCTATGCTGGCAATAAGAAGGCAAGCGAGATCTTATTAGACGAGCTGAAGAAGATCGAATACAGGGGATATGACTCCGCGGGAGTCGCCGTAAGAAAAGAGGACGGAGGACTTGATTTGATCAAATCCGTCGGGGCGATCGCTAACCTCGAGAAGAAACTCGCCGGCTACCCCTCTTTGAACGGGACGCTCGGCATCGGGCACACCAGATGGGCGACCCACGGGGCGCCAAGCGAAGAGAACGCCCACCCCCATCATAGCGACGACTTCAACGTCGTCGGGGTCCATAACGGCATCATCGAGAACTACAAGGAACTCAAGGAGAAGCTCCTCTCCAAAGGCTATTCCTTCTATTCGGAGACTGACACCGAGGTCCTCATCAAGCTGATCGACTACTATTACAAGAAATACTCCTTGGGCCCATTAGACGCGATCAACAAGGCCTTGGTCAGGGCCAGGGGGACTTACGCGATCGCCCTCCTTTTCAAGGAATCCCCGAATCAGATCTGGTTCGCTAGGAAAGGCAGCCCCCTCATCATAGGCAAAGGGGATGGGGAAAGCTATCTAGCTAGCGATGCCTCCGCCTTGATCAGATACACCGACGAGATTTATTACGTCGACGACTACGAATGCGGCTATCTGGAAAAAGGCAAGATCGCCTTCTTTGACCTCAACGGCAACGACATCACGAACAAGAAGAAACTCGTCAAAGTATCCTGGAAGGCCGACGATGCGAGCAAAGGCAGCTTCCACCACTACATGCTCAAGGAGATCTATGAGCAGCCGGAGGCTTTCAAGCGCACGCTAGCCAAATACCTCAAAGGCAAGGAGATCGATTTCTCTTCCTGCGGGATTAAGGAGGGGGAGCTCTCTTCCTACAAAAGGATCTACATCGTCGCCTGCGGCTCCGCCTACCATACCGGCGTCGCCGCCCAATACCTCTTCGAGGACCTTTGCGAAGTTCCCGTCAGGGTGGAGCTCGCAAGCGAATTCAAATACAGGAAGATGCCTCTAGAAGAGGATTCTTTAGCGATCTTCGTCTCGCAGTCGGGGGAGACTAGGGACACAGAAGAGGCTTTGCTCAAGGCGAAATCCCATCGCGTAAAGACGCTCTCCATCGTCAACGTCATCGGCTCCACCATCGCTAGGGACGCCGACTCCACCATCTACACCTACGCCGGCCCAGAGATCGCCGTCGCCACCACGAAGGCCTATTCCTGCCAGCTGCTCGTCTTCTATCTGCTCTCCATCAAGATGGCCTATGAGAAAAAGAAGATGGACGAAGCCAAATATACCTACTATCTGAAGCAGATCTCCTCCATCCCGGAGAAGATGGAGCTCGTCTTGAAGGACATCACCCCCTTGCAGAAGCTCGCGACGGGGATGCTTGGCGACAAGGACGTCTTCTTCATCGGCAGGGGGCTCGACTATGCTTTGGGGATGGAAGGGTCTTTGAAGCTTAAAGAGGTATCATACATCCATTCCGAATCCTTCGCCGCCGGGGAGCTGAAGCATGGGACGATCGCCTTGATCGATAGCAAAGTCAGCGTCATCGCCCTCCTCACCCAGGAGGAGCTCATCGAGAAGACCCTCTCCAACGCGCTTGAAGTCAAAGCCAGGGAGGGGAAGGTAATCGCCCTGACTTATGAGGACGCCAAACTAGACGCCAAACTCGAAGGAAGCAAAATAGGCATCCCACACATCGACAACCATTTCTCCTTGAGCCTCGCCGTCTTGCCTTTGCAGATCCTCGCCTACTACGTGAGCATCGGCAAAGGGATCGACCCCGACAAGCCGAGGAACCTCGCCAAGTCGGTCACGGTTGAATGAGCCTTGCAAACACGGCTTGAGCAGTCATTGCACAAGCCGTGTTTTTATTCGAAGGTCACCGAATGTCGGCCAAACGCAAACCCATATGAGAAAACCCCCGAATTCCCCTTTATTAATAAGGTGAGGAGGCATTCGATATGGGATCCGAAGAAAAACCAAAGAAAGCCAAACAGCCCAAGGCTTTGCTAAAGACAAAGGGAAAGAAAGCGCCGCTCCCCGACGTCTCCATCTCAATTGAGGAGACGGGGGACGTCTTTTCCGATGTTTCTTCGCTCATCGAGAAAGCCAGACATGCCGCATACAAATCCGTCAACGTCCTTTTGGTTCAGAGAAATTGGCTGATTGGAAAGAGAATCTACGAAGAAGAACTAAAAGATACAAGGAAGGCGAACTACGGTCTAGAAATCATAACAAACTTGGCCAAGAAGCTATGCAAGAAATATGGAAAGGGGTTCAGCCGCCGAAATCTTTATGCCTGCGTCGACTTTTACAAAGCCTTCCCAAAGATTGTGCAAACACTGTCTGCACAATCTTTTCTCTCTTGGTCCCATTACCTGATTTTGCTGCAGGTGGACGATGAAAAAGCAAGGGAATGGTACGAGAAAGAAGCTGTTGAACAGTCCTGGAGCGTGCGCACTCTTCAAAGGAATGTCTCGACCCAATATTACTTCCGACTCCTCAATTCTCAAAGAAAGGATCTTATGGAGAAAGAGATGCTCAGCATATCCAGAGGCTCTTCCGAAGACCGCAGCCTGGAGTTCATCAAAAATCCCACGATTCTGGAGTTCCTAAATATCCCGGAGAACAACGAATACGTGGAGAAGGATCTTGAGAAGTGTCTGATTCAGAACATCAAGAAATTCCTGATGGAACTAGGCAAAGGATACGCTTTCGTCACCTCCCAGAAACGGATCAGCACGGAGAAGCAAGAGTATTTCATTGACCTCGTGTTCTATAACTACATCCTCAAATGCTTCGTGTTGATCGATCTCAAAACCGGGAAGCTAAGTCATCAAGACGTCGGGCAGATGGACATGTACGTCCAGATGTACGACGAAAGGGAAAGACAGCCAGACGATAATCCCACCATCGGAATCTTGCTATGCCCCGACACGGACGAAGACGTGGCAAGATATTCAAGCCTCCATCTAAGCAATCAGCTCTACGCTTCCAAATACAAAATCTACCTCCCCAGCGAAGAGGAACTCAAAAAGGAGATCGCAAGGCAAAAGGCCTTCTTCTACCTTCAACAAGCGGACAAAGATGAGTGAAAACGGTCTTCACCAAAGCGAAAGATGGGCCTATTCCAAGCCAAAAGATTGACAAATTATTGCATTTGCGCTATATTTTCCGAGGAAAAGGTTTCCGCGGCGTGGAATTCAAAGACGAACTCAAAAGATTTCGGAAGGCGCATAACCTGACCCAAATGGAACTTTCGCATCGCTTAGGCGTCGCCTTCACGACGATAAACCGCCTGGAGAAAGGGCGTTTCAAGCCCAGTTATGGCTTCCTAAGCAAATTCCACGAGTTCCAAGAGGAGATCCAAAAGGAAATTCTCCCTGAGGAAATCCCCCAGAAAGACGTTTTCTCCGAGGTCTCAAAGCTGATTGAGGAAAGCGGCCTATGCGCCTATCGCTTCGCCAACGAGGCTTTGCTGAAAAGGAACTGGCTGATCGGCAAAAGGATTCATGAAGAAGGGCTTAAAAGCAAAGGAAAGGAAAATCCTGAGTTAGGCATCATCACAGCCCTCTCAAAAGAGCTTAATCAGAGATGCGGAAGCAAATGCAACGCGAAGGATCTCTACCGCTTTCTTTCTTTCTACGAAGCTTATCCAAACATTTTTCAAACACCGTCTGCAAAATCTTTTCCCCTTTCCTGCGGAACGAATCCGAAGATTGTGCAAACACTGTCTGCACAATCTTTTCTCTCCTGGTCCCATTACCTGATTTTGCTGCAGGTGGACGATGAAAAAGCAAGGGAATGGTACGAGAAAGAAGCTGTTGAACAGTCCTGGAGCGTGCGCACTCTTCAAAGGAATGTCTCGACCCAATATTACTTCCGACTCCTCAATTCTCAAAGAAAGGATCTTATGGAGAAAGAGATGCTCAGCATATCCAGAGGCTCTTCCGAAGACCGCAGCCTGGAGTTCATCAAAAATCCCACGATTCTGGAGTTCCTAAATATCCCGGAGAACAACGAATACGTGGAGAAGGATCTTGAGAAGTGTCTGATTCAGAACATCAAGAAATTCCTGATGGAACTAGGCAAAGGATACGCTTTCGTCACCTCCCAGAAACGGATCAGCACGGAGAAGCAAGAGTATTTCATTGACCTCGTGTTCTATAACTACATCCTCAAATGCTTCGTGTTGATCGATCTCAAAACCGGGAAGCTAAGTCATCAAGACGTCGGGCAGATGGACATGTACGTCCAGATGTACGACGAAAGGGAAAGACAGCCAGACGATAATCCCACCATCGGAATCTTGCTATGCCCCGACACGGACGAAGACGTGGCAAGATATTCAAGCCTCCATCTAAGCAATCAGCTCTACGCTTCCAAATACAAAATCTACCTCCCCAGCGAAGAGGAACTCAAAAAGGAGATCGCAAGGCAAAAGGCCTTCTTCTACCTTCAACAAGCGGACAAAGATGAGTGAAAACGGTCTTCACCAAAGCGAAAGATGGGCCTATTCCAAGCCAAAAGATTGACAAATTATTGCATTTGCGCTATATTTTCCGAGGAAAAGGTTTCCGCGGCGTGGAATTCAAAGACGAACTCAAAAGATTTCGGAAGGCGCATAACCTGACCCAAATGGAACTTTCGCATCGCTTAGGCGTCGCCTTCACGACGATAAACCGCCTGGAGAAAGGGCGTTTCAAGCCCAGTTATGGCTTCCTAAGCAAATTCCACGAGTTCCAAGAGGAGATCCAAAAGGAAATTCTCCCTGAGGAAATCCCCCAGAAAGACGTTTTCTCCGAGGTCTCAAAGCTGATTGAGGAAAGCGGCCTATGCGCCTATCGCTTCGCCAACGAGGCTTTGCTGAAAAGGAACTGGCTGATCGGCAAAAGGATTCATGAAGAAGGGCTTAAAAGCAAAGGAAAGGAAAATCCTGAGTTAGGCATCATCACAGCCCTCTCAAAAGAGCTTAATCAGAGATGCGGAAGCAAATGCAACGCGAAGGATCTCTACCGCTTTCTTTCTTTCTACGAAGCTTATCCAAACATTTTTCAAACACCGTCTGCAAAATCTTTTCCCCTTTCCTGCGGAACGAATCCGAAGATTGTGCAAACACTGTCTGCACAATCTTTTCTCTCCTGGTCCCATTACCTGATTTTGCTGCAAGTGGACGATGAAAAAGCAAGGGAATGGTACGAGAAAAAGGCTCTAGAGCAATCCTGGAGCGTCCCCGCTCTTCAAAGCAAAGTCTCCTCTCAAAGCTACTACCGTTCCCTCGCCTCCCAAGGCAAGGAAAGCCCGAAGAAGAAGGCGATCGAACAAACGAAGGGCCCTCATAAAGAAAAGAGCAGGCGGCTCGATGAGGATCCCGATCTTTTGAAGTTCCTAGGCATCCCCGAGCATAACGAATCCAGGGAGGAAGGCCTAGAAAGTCATCTCATAAGCAGCCTCAAGGACTACCTCATGAAACTGGGCAAAGGCTATGCCTTCGTCGCCAGGCAAAAGAGGATCCGCACGGAGAAAGAGGACTACTTCGTCGACTTGGTTTTCTATAACTACATCCTCAAATGCTTCGTCCTGATCGATCTGAAGATGGGGAAATTGACCCATCAGGACATCGGGCAGATGGGCATGTACGCGCAGATATACGACGAAAGGGAGAAGCAAAGCGAGGACCATCCCACGATCGGCATCGTCCTTTGCTCGGAGAAAGACGAGGATGTCGCGAGATATTCGACTCTCCCCGCGGGAGATAGACTTTACGTGTCCCAATATGAAGCGTGCCTCCCAAGCGAAGAGGAACTGCAAGGGGAAATGGCGAGGCAAAGGGCCTTCTATCTCCTTGAGCATAAAGGCGAGGGAAAATAGCGGGCGCCTACTTAAGCAACGGTTTTTCTCGCTCAGTTGGAAAGCTTCAAATCACTCAATTGTAAAACTCGTAATTTTTCCAGTTTTTTAAATTCGCATGTCTTAAGCTAAGCGGCAAAGGACTTCCAAACATTTTGCAAACACTGTCTGCAAAACCTTTTCCGGCTATCCTTCGCTGATTTTAGCCGCGGCGAAAGAAGGGGCATCCCCTTCCCCGTAAGAGGAAAGGATTTCGCCTTCCTTCTCCTTTATGAGGGAAGATGCTTTCTCTTGGTTCAAACCGATCAAAAGCAAAACACCTTCGACCTGCTTCTTATATTCCTCTAAACTCATTTTCATCGGCCTCTCCCTCTCTTGATATGGCGCTTCGCGCATCTTCCTTCAGGCGTCTAACCTTCCAAATAAGGATAGCAAATAGAAAGAAGAAAGGACCTCGGTTTTGATGGATGCGAGGTCACCAAAGCCGTTACGCACGTTTCATTTACTTTTCGTTTTTCGCAATTTGCAGAGAAACGCAGCCTGGCATCTAGCAAAAATGGCAAACCAAGATAGCCGAAGGTCAGCCAGGCCTTTTTTGAAAGGAAACTTCCCTCAAAACGCGCCTTCTTGATTTACCTCGAGCCAAGGAAGATAGGTCATCCGCGTCCCGCATACATGGCTTTTTGCTTTGGGCTCCCTTCAAGTAAGGCGTGTTACAATAAGGCACTTATGAAGAAAAAGAACCTCATTCTCCTCATCTTTGGGCTCTGCTCAATGCTGCTTTCCTTCGCTTTCATCCTCACCTGCTCCTTCAGCACGTTCGGTGGGAGGGAGGTCTATTTCAGTTCCACCTACAAAGAAGACGAGGTGACCCTCAACGGGACCTATTACGAGAAGAAAGACGCCGAGTACGCCGTGCTCATCTGCCCGGGCTACTCCTGCGACAGGGCCAAATGGAGGCCGGTCGCGGACATCTTCCTGAGCAACAACATGTCGGTGATGACCTTTGATTATTCAGGGCAAGGCAACTCCTTCGGGAGGATAGGCTTTGATAACGCGAAGACCGACGAGATCCCCAAGGAGATCGACGACGCGGTTAGCTACCTCCACGCGATCTCCAACATCGATTACGAGAACATCATCCTGATGGGCCACTCGATGGGAGGGAGGGCGATTCTCCGGCTGATGTACGACTACCACATCGAAGGGGCGGAGACCAAGGTGAGCAAGAAGAGCATAAAGAACATCATCCTCTTCTCCCCCGAGGTGAATTACAGGCATAACGCGCAGGCCTCCCTTTTCGCGAGCACAGACGACGAGAACGAATACCCCTGGAAGGATTACTCCCCCAAAGCCATCGAAGGGGTGAACGCCTACCTCTTCGGCTCAACCGCCGACGACGTCGTCTCTTCTTACGACATCCTCAGGATCTCCGAAAGGCTCAGCGGCAGCTCCGCCCAGGAAGACGGGACGGCCAGCTTCGTGGCCAATAGCCCCTATGGGTCGAAGGTGACCGTGGGGATCGCCCCAGGCGTCCTCCATTCCTATCAGATGTATTCCCCCACCTTCGCCGGATACCTCTCCGACTCGATCCTCTCGATCACCGGGAAGGCTTCCTCTTACCAAAGCGGCACGATGAGCTTCGTCTACCTCGGCTGGGGATTCGGCCTGGTCGGGGTCTTCTTGGCCCTACTCTCCTTCAACCGCTCCCCAAAGCCAGTAAAAGAAGGCGAGATCCCTTTGGAGGAGGATGTGCCCACCTTGCTCGACGCGAAATCCTTCTTGCTCAGGAAGCTCCTCCTTTGGCTGCCTGGATTGCTGATGGGCTTCCTCATCTGCTGCTTGTGCATCCTGATGCCCTTCGGCTCGCCGGTGATGAACATCCCCTACATGTGCTGCATCGCGGGATATGGCCTGGTGATGCTCTTCTTCTACAGGAAGGGCAAGTTCAAGGGGACGGAAGGGAAATTGCCTAGGCTCTCCTTCAAGATCCATTCCACGAAGAAGGACGTAATCCAATCCATCGTCGTCTCTTTGGTGGCCATCGCCTTCGTCTGGTTCGTCCTCAAAATGACGATGTACAATCTCTTGCCCTGGAACATCCGCCTCTTCTGGCTCTTTTTCGCGACCCCCTTGATGACGGTTGGCTACTACATCTCGGGCGTGGAAAGCGACATGCTCAAAAAAGCCAAGGCCAAGTGGTGGGTCACCTTGCTTTACAACCTCGTCCAATACGTGGCCCTCTTCCTCTTCGTCCTCTTCTACCTCGTGATCGGATCCTACTCCGGCTTCATCGGCCAGATGCAGAACATGCTCCTGATGTACATGATCACGATTCCTTTGGGGACCCTCATCACCAGGAAATGGAACAACCGCCTCTATGGGGCGCTCATCTCCTCCTTCCTCTTCCAAGCCCTCATGATCACCTCCGCGGCGATCATCGCGATGTTCTAAAACGCGAAGGCCCCGAGACCGATTAAGCGCCAACCGAAAACGGGTAAATGAAGTGAGAGTGAAGTAAAACTTCACACCTACTTCACTCGTTACTTCACAGTGAGTGAAGTTAAAAAACATCCGACACAGTCGGAGGTTCTGTTGATTTTGATCAGTGATTTTGGTTTTTGGTGGCAAAAAACGCTTAGGAAAGCCCAACCAACTCAAGCAACCAGGAAACGCTTCTCAGCGAATCGGGGGCAGATAGAACTTCCCGAAGACCTGTTTGAGTTCTTGCACTTTGATGAAGGCGCTGGGCTCGACTTCCTGGATGAGCTTCACTGCGTTCTTGACCTCATATGAGGAGAGGACGACCGTGATGATGAATTTCTCTTTGCCGGTGAAGGCGCCGACGCCTTTGGTGACGGTCGCGCCGTGGGGGAGGTTGGAGATGACGAAGTCGGAGAGGTTCGGGTTGTCGGTGACGATCTCCATCTCCATCTTCTTGTTGCGCACGTTGATGTGGTCGACGACGAGCATCACGACGAAGAGGTAGATGATGCAGAAGAGGACCTTGCCCCAAGCCGTGGCGGCGTCGACGCCGTGGAAGGTGGAAAGAAGGGCGTAGCAGGAGATGTTTACGAAGTTGAGGATCGTCGAGTATTTGCCGACGAGGACGGACTTTTTGATCGCGATGTAATAGGCGATGACGTCGATTCCCCCGCCGCTGCAATCGACCTTGAAGGCGATCGCGCTGCTTAGCCCGGTGCAGATGCCCGCGAAGATGGCTCTGCCGACCATCCCCCCGTTCTCATTGACGAATTCGGCGATACCGTCTACGAAGGAACTTAGCCCAGGCAAATCGAACATGTTCGTCATCAAAGAGACCATCGCGACGTTGATGATCGTGTAGATGGCGAAGCGTTTCCCTATGCCGAAGAAAGCGAGGAAGAAAATCGGGATGTTCAGAGCGAAATAGAGGATGCCGTAAAGCAGATCGTAGTTCGCATCCCCCCAGTTATTCGTGAAGAAGTCGACGACGAGGATGAGGTTCTGCGCGACCCCGCTCATGCCCCCAGAAGTGAGCCTCCCGGCGGTGTCGGCGAAGGAAGGGGCGAGGAAGCATTTGAAGCCGAGGGCCAGGATGAAGGCAGAGGCAAGGTTCACGAAAAGAACCCAGGCGTTCTCCACGATCCACTTCAACGGGACGTGGTCGTACATGAAGTCGTCGTAGCGTTGCTTGAAGGTTCTCTTGTTGCTCATTGCCCGGCTATTATAGGCTTGGGCATACCTCTTTGTAAGGGTGCGCGGGGCAAATAAAAGCGCTTTGAAAGAAGGCGGGTGAAACGCCCTTAAAAACAGGCGCCGAGAATATCGAATAATGCCCATCCCGCCTTCTTTCCTTACCTATGGTAAGTCGAGGTAAAACTTCCTTGCCCGCCTTTAGGTGCAATGATATGATTACACCGCTGTCTAACCGGGACGCATTTTTTCGGAGGCAATTCGACTATATGAACTTCTTAAAGGGAATGAACGCTTCGCTCACCAAGCTCTGGCGTTGGATAAAAGAAACCGCTTGGGTCCAGCCCTTGCTCATCGTCGGCGCGATCTTCGCCGTCATCTTCTCCATCCCGAAGGCCACCTCTTGGGTGCAGTCTTTCGGCGTCGGCACCTCCACCGCTTACTACATGGCCCAGAGGAAGACCCTCGAGGGCGAGACGAAGGAGATCAAAGACGTCGAGGACGGCTCCGAGGCCGACAAGCTCACCTACGCTTTGCTCAAATGGTCCAACTTCGCCGGCGTCAAGGAATTCGAGACCTATGCCGAATGGGAAGCCGCCTTCAACGCCAGCTCCGATAAGAGCATCATCGACAAGGCCGGCGGCAAGAAGTTCTACCTCGTCTACGTCGCTAAAGACAGCAGCGCTTCCGATGAGGTCCAGGAGGGCTTCGAGACCCTCGAGGACAACTGGGGCAACCCCAGCAGTCCCAACCGCTACACCTCCGAAGACTATCTGCCCTTCGCCTTCTCCACGATCTACACCGATGAGGACTCGACCAACGACGAGGATTTCCCCATCGAAGCCGACAAAATCGCCTTCAATCGCTACCTCGCCAAATTCGATGACCTCGACTTCTTCGCCAACGCCGGCGCGCGTTTCGACCTCTGCCCCTACAAGAAGAACGCGGGTCTTACCTCCTCTAGCAACTACGACAATTTCATCGACGCGGGGACGAAGTTCGACTCCTCCTCTTTCGTGAAGCCGACCGTCATCCTCGTCGACTTCACCGAGAAGGCCTTCGATCTCGGCCGCCTTGGGCTCTCCGAGATCCTCTTCGGAGTCAGCGGCGACCAGCCTTACGACAAAGCCACTCTTCTAATGAAGATGTGGAACCACACCACCACCGACACCTCCAACGAGTTCAGCGAGTTCTACATCAACGACTGAGCTTACGCAGATCGTTCAGCCCGCCTCTCGCGGGCTTTTTTCGTGCGAAAGAAAAGCGCCTCCCTAAGCGAGAAGACGCCAACTCAACGTTATCTTATTGCCCGCGTTTCTTGGAATAGGCCTCTGCGACGCAGAAGGGGACGAGGCTAGAGACGTCAGCGCCATTCATCGCCAACTCATCCACCGCGCTGGAGGAGATGAAGGTCGTCGAAGGGGCGGCCATGAAGAAGACCATGTCGACCTCCTTGCTGAGGTAATGGTTCGCCGCGGAAAGCTGGAACTCGTATTCGAAATCCGTCACGGCGCGCAATCCTCTGATGATGGCTTTTGCATCGTGCTTCAGGCAGTATTCGACGGTTAGCCCATCATAGGAATCGACTTCGACTCCAGGGATGCCTTTGACTGCTTCCTCCATCATCGTTAGGCGCTCTTCCGTGGTAAAGCGGCCTTTCTTGGCTCCGTTGGTGGCCAAAAGGAGGATGACCTTGTCGAAGACCTTCAAGGATCTCTGCAGAATGTCGAGATGCCCATTTGTGATGGGATCGAATGAGCCAGGATAGACGGCGATTTTCATAAAACCCTCCTTAAGGCAAGCACGTTGGTCTTGCCGTATTTGTAGCGTCTTTCAAAGGGGAAGCCCTTATTGATGAAGGGGATCGTCCCTTCGTATTCTAGAAGCAAGGTCGCCTCTTCGTTTAGCATCCCTTCGTCCAGAAGGAAGCTGACGGCGAGCTGATAGGATTCCTTCATCGCGTAAGGCGGGTCGAGGAAGACGATGTCGAATCTCCTCCCCTCCTGCTTGGCTCTAGACAAAGCGGTGAGGTAATCGCAGTTCCAGACCACCCCTTTGCTTTCTTTCAAAGAGGCGAGGTTGCCCTCGATCACCTTCGCGGCTTTCGCGCTCTTCTCAACGAATAGGCAGCTTTTCGCTTCGCGGGAAAGCGCCTCTATGCCTAGGGCCCCGCTGCCTGCGAAAAGGTCGAGGACCTCGGCGCCCTCGATGCGGTCACCTAGGCTAGAAAGCATCGCCCCGCGGACCATGTTCTTCGTGGGCAAGGTGCCTTCCTCAGGGGTCTGAAGGATCCTGGAGCGGTATTTCCCTCCGATGACTTTGATCATTGCTTCCCTCCGCATCTAGGCTTCTCCCGATAAGGGTCGAAAAGAAGGGAATCGAGCTCGCGATAGATCTCCGCCAAAGGGGCGTAGGCCTTTCGATAAGCCTCGCTTGAAGGCAGCTCATCGAGCTCCTTCTTCTTTATATATAGGTTATGCCACGCTTCCTGGGCGAGAGGGGAATTCTCCCCATAATGGAAACGCGCCTCTTCATAAGCCTCGGTCAAGCGGTCTTTTTCCTTCGCTAAGGCGATGGCCCCTTCATCCTGATTAAGGGCCATCTCGGCTTCCTGAAGTTTCAGATAACGAGGGTCGCTATGGAGGGCCTCTTTCAGAGACAATAGCGCCTTGTAGGTTCTTTCGTTCATGCCAACTATTCTAGAAGAATCTCCGCCTAGGGGCTAGAGAGCACCTCTTCCCAGGTGAAAGCTCTTTCAAAGTTGCAATGGGGTCTCCATCCTTCCTTTTTTGAATGAAACGCGGATGTTTCTCCCTATAATTAGGCGCATCTTAGGAGAGAGAAGACATGAAGAAAAAGATCAACGTCCTTATATTCGCGGGGCTCGCCCTGTCCTTGCTTAGCTGCAGCAACAACCAGCAAAGCGATTCCTCCTCTTGCCAATCCTGCCAAGCCGCGACGCTCAATGAGATCGATGTGGATGTCTACATGAACTCCCTAAGCGCCGTGAACAAAGCGAAGCTCAATTTCTTCGACGAAGGGAAGCAGATCCCCTACATCGAGCTAGGCGAGGCGCTGCGGCTGAGGAAAGTCATCTTCGACGCGGGGATAACCTACGAGACTCCCGGCAAATCAACCTACAGCCTAACGCGCGAAGGGAAGGTATACACAATCACTTTGAACAATCGCGGCAAAGCCGCTTTCGACGTGGAGAAGCAGACCTTCTACATTGAAAATACGGGGCTTTTGCAGGCTTATTCCTATAATGACACCCCTTATGACATCCTTCCTTTCGACACGACAAAAAGTTCCTCCATCAAATACGTGACCCATCAAACAAGGGGCTCTGGAGTCAAATCCTTCTATTATCTAGGCAGCCCCATAACGATTCCCTTAAGCGAATATGGCATCGCGATCCATGAATGGGATGAGAAGGTTTATGTCCCTCTGGACCTCTTCAACAATTTCTTCCTCAGTTACACCTACACCAATCTCATCTATAGCGGCAAAAGCATCTACGTGTTCTCCGGGCTAAACGGCGGGAGCGTGGAATACCTCGCGCGCTTCTATAGCGAGAACTCGAAGCAAAGAAGCGAAGAGCTCGCGGAGTTCTCTTACAATTCATTGCTCCTCAACCTCAATTACCAATATGGGCTCAGCAAGCTGCATGGGTTCTCCGATTTCAGGACCGAGCTCGCCGAAAGCGGATTGAAGGATGGCCTTCTCTCCACCGATGGGAAAACCTATCTGAACGCCTTGTACACCCTCATCTACAATTCTTTCGGCGACGGGCATTGCTCCCCCGGGCATAGAGGCACCTACATCAACGCGAACGAGGAGGCGGAAGTCAAATCCTCATTCAGCAACTACAACATAGGCCTATATGATCTAGGGGCGGCCATGAAAGCGGCCTCAGCGGGCAGGAAGCTCAACTACGCGGAGCATCCCGAGTACAACGCCCCCTATTATGTGGACGGGGACACCGCCTACGTCACCTTTGACAGCTTCAGCCTCATAAGCGCCATCCCGGATTATTACACCGTGGACACAACCGGCAGCGAGACCGATGCCTTCGGGGTGATCGGCTACGCGAACAAGATGATCAAATCCGACCCGAACGTCAAAAACGTCGTCGTCGACCTCACCTGCAACAGCGGAGGAGAGGAGATCGCCCTTATCTTCGCCTTGGGTTGGATGCTGGGGGACGATGCGCGCGTCTGCATCAGCGATCCCCTCACTCACTCCAATAGCACGACCTACTACCACGCAGACGTCAATTTCGACGGGAAATACGACGAGGCGGACGACACCCTCAAAGGCTACAACAAATTCATCCTCACCTCCAAAGGCTCCTACTCCTGCGCAAACGCCCTGCCTTGTTTGGCCAAGGCAAGCGAGAAGGTGAAGATCATCGGGCAGACTTCCGGAGGAGGCACCTGTCAGGTCTTCCCCCTCATCACCACAGACGGAACGGTTCTGAACATCTCCGGCAATTCGGTCCTCTCCACCGAGAGCAATTCCCATTATCAGAACATCGACAATGGAGCGACGCCCGATTTCACGATCGACGAAGTAAGCAAACTGAGCGACCGCGAGTACACGACGAAGGTCGTCCATAGCCTGGTCATCTGAAACTGCGCAAACTAAATAAGCGCGGTTTTGCGTTAATTTCCTCGCCAAAAGGCCGCAAAACCCGCTTATTTTTCTTTTTCCCTCCATAAGCCAAAATCAATTTAGGAAACGCTCTCGCTCACGCGTGATATAATCCGCCCGATATGTTGAAAATCGTGAAAGACCCCGCCCCCAGCTTAAGGGAAAGATGCAAAGAGGTGGAACTGCCTCTCTCCTCTTCCCATCAAGAGCTCATCGACGAGATGCTCCGCTATCTCTTGCTAACCCAAGACCCGAATTTCAGGAAGAAGCACCCCGAGGCCAGGGAAGGCGTCGGGCTCGCCGCCCCGCAGGTGGGGAAGCAGCTTAGGATGCTGGTCATCTCCTATCCCAATTACGATGAGGAAGGGAAAGAGGACGGCAAGACAGAGTATCAGCTCGTGAATCCCAAAATCACCACCACCTCCGTTCGCAAAGCCTACCTCGATTCGGGCGAAGGATGCCTCTCCGTCGATGAGTCGCATCCAGGGCACGTCATCCGCCACTTCAAGATCACAGTTCAGGCCTACGAAGCCAAGCTGAAGCAAAACGTCACCATCGTCGCGAGAGGCTACGACGCGATCGTCCTTCAGCACGAGATCGACCATCTCGACGGCATCCTCTATTACGACCGCATCGACAAGAGGGATCCAAACAAGAAGATCCCCGGCGCCTATGTTTGCTAAAGACGAGTCCGTAAAGATCGTCACTTTCTCTTTCGACGACGGGGTCAACAACGACCTCCGTTTGGCCAATCTGCTCAGACGCTACCGCATCAAAGCCACCTTCAATCTGAATTCGGGATTGATGTCCCACGAACAATGCTGGGACCATGACGGGCAAAAGGTTTTCCGTTTGACCCCGGAAGAAGCCATAAAGGTCTATGCAGGCTTTGAAATCGCTTCTCATGGCAAAAGCCACGCCTTTCTAAGCGAAAGGAACGAAGAGGAGACGGAAGAGGAAATCGTTTCAGACGTCCTCGCCCTTTCTTACCTTTTCAAGCAGGAGATCAAGGGTTTTGCCACACCATTTGGACCCAGCAACGCCTACGTGGACCGAATCCTAAGGAAATCGGGCATCGCTTGGTGCAGAGGGGTGAAAAGCACCCGCTCCTTTGACGTCCCTAAAGACCTCCTCCATTTCGAGCCGAGCGCCCACTTCGCCGACCCTTTCCTCGATGAGCTCGTCGATAGGTTCATCAAAATGGAGCCGCATAAGAAGGAAGTCCTTTTCATCTGGGGCCACTCCTATGAGCTCGACTCCGAAGAGAAATGGACGCGCTTGGAGAAACTGTTGAAAACACTCTCCGACGAAGCGAGCATCCTCAAGTTCACGAATTCGGAAGCCTTGCTTTAAGAAGACGGGATAGGGCAAAAAGGCTTTTTCGGCGTTTTTCTTTTCTAAGAAAAGGCTTTCATCACAAAAAGTTAGACAAGTCGTGGGCAAAGGCATTATATTAACCACGACAGCCGATACGAACACAAAAGAAGTCGCTTATCTCTTTTTGTGGGGAGGTTTATCACATGTACGAATCACCGGTTAACATTTACGCTTTAGGCGGCTTAGGGGAAGTTGGCAAAAACACCTACTGCATCGAAAACGACCACTCCATCATTTTGTTGGACGCCGGGGTGCGGTTCCCCGAGGCGAATCTGCCGGGCGTCGATTACGTCATCCCCGACTACACCCATCTCAAGAACAACCGCGCGAAGGTCAAGGCGCTTTTCATCACCCACGGCCACGAGGACCACATCGGAGGCATCCCCTTCCTCATCCGTTCCATCTACGTCCCCGTCATCTACGCGCCTAAGCTAGCCTGCGCACTCATCCGCCATAAGCTCGAGGACGCCCGCATCAAGGACAACATCAAGATCGTCGAATACGATCAGGATTCGATCATCAAGGTGGGGAACGACTTCACCGTCACCTTCTTCCGCGTCACCCACTCCATCCCCGACGCCTTCGGGATCGTGGTCAACACCGCGGAAGGGCGCATCATCGACTCAGGCGACTTCAAGATCGACCTCACCCCGGTCGGGCCGAATTTCGAGATCAACAAGCTGACTCGTTTGGGCGATGAGGGGGTCGACCTCCTCCTCGCCGACTCCACCAACGCGGAGATTGAAGGCTACACTCCCTCCGAGACCGCGGTCAGGAAAGGGGTCGAGGAGATCTTCGAGAAAGCCCCGGGGCGCATCATCGTGAGCACCTTCTCCAGCAACATCAACCGCATCCAGCAGGTGGTCGAGGTCGCCGTCGCGCACAAACGCAAGATCTGCATCCTCGGACGCTCGATGAAGAACGTCGTCGGGATCGCCAGGGAGCTTGGCTACATCAAGATCCCCGATGCCTCGGTCATCGAAGACCATGAGGTGCGCAATTTCAAACTCTCCGAGGTCTGCATCCTCTGCACTGGCAGCCAAGGGGAGAAACTGGCCGCGCTAAGCCGCATCGTCTCCGGCGAGAACCGCCATATCAACATCGTCCCGGGCGACACCGTCGTCTTCTCCTCCAACCCGATCCCTGGCAACGGAGCGCTCGTCGATGGGCTCATCAACAACCTCGTCAAACTCGGCGCGGACGTCAAGCAAAACGGCCTCGCCTTCTCTTTGCATTCCTCAGGCCATCCTTCGCGCCAGGAGCTCCGTCTCCTTCAAAGGCTCATCCGCCCGAAGTACTTCATGCCGGCGCATGGCGAGTACCGCATGCTCCGCCTGCATGGGGAGGTCGCCGAGCAGCTTGGGATGGATAAGGACCATGTCTTCCTCTGCGACAACGGAGACATCCTCTCATTGAAGAACCACGTCGTCACGCGCGGAGGCCACATCCAAGCCGACGACGTCTATATCGATGGAACGGGTTTAGACGGGGTCACCGGGGCCGCGATCAACGACCGCGCCATCCTCCAAAACGAGGGCATGGCCGCCGTCATCATGACGATCGACCCCCGCAAGAGGACCGTCCTCGTGCCCCCCGTGGTTTACGCCAGGGGCTTCAGCGCAAACGAAGCCACCCACGTCATACGCCACGCCCAGATGCACGCCGACGAAGCTTTGAAAGAGGCGCTCAAATCCAGCCGCGTCTCCTTCAGTTCCATCAAGACCGCCATCAAATCAAGCGTCAGCAAATACATCGAGAGGAAGACGGGCAGACGTCCGATGGTCGTCCCCATCGTCATGGACGCCTCAGGCAAAAGATGCTGATCCTCGCCAGCGCATCCCCCAGAAGAAAGGAGCTTCTCAAGAAAGTCGCTCCTTCTTTTTTGGTGATTCCATCTAACTACGACGAAAGGAGCCTTCACCTGAGTCCAAGCGCTTTGCCTTTGGAAGAGAGCAAGATGAAGGCGTATGAGGTCTTCTCTCGCTACCCCAACGAGGAGATTCTTTCCTGCGACACCGTCGTGGTGCTCCACAACGAGATCCTAGGGAAGCCCAAAGACGAGGAGGACGCCGTCAGGATGCTTCTTGCCGAGCAGGGGCAAGTCCAGACGGTGCTTTCTGGCTACACTTATCTAAGGCAAGGCAGGGAAATCAGCCGCACAGTGGCCACCAAAGTCCACTTCAATCCCTTGAACGAAGCGCAGATAAGGGAATACGTCGCGACGAAAAAGCCCCTAGACAAAGCTGGGGCCTATGGGATTCAAGACGGCTTCCCCCTCGTCTCTTACATCGAAGGGAGCTACGACAACGTGATGGGCCTGCCGACGGAGGACTTGATCCTCCACGTCAAGCCTTTTCTCCGAAGAGAATGAAGTAGAGCTCCTTCGCGTCCCCTTTGGCGACGAGGGTGAGACGATTGGACATCAGGATGAAGGCGTCCACTCCGGCATCTTTCAGTTTCTCCTGGTCGACGATCGAGGTGTCTTTCAGGGTGATTGCGATGCGCGAGCCGACGAGTTTCTTATCGACGATGTTGCCCTCTCCTCCGAAGCATTCGAGGTAGGTGTCCTTCGAGGCGAGCTGCCTCTTTTCCTTCTTTTTGCCTCTCCCCGTGAGGAGAACCAGCACGACGGCTATGGCAAGAATCCCAACGAGGATGAGGGCCAGCCACCAAGAGGAAGAGGCGAGCCAAGAGGCGAACTGTTGGGTGGATTCATTTTTCATAAGCGTGGGTATAATAGCACTCGAGGTAAGCAATATGTCCAACGCGATTGAAATTGAAGCCAAAGTCCTTCTGAGGAAGCAGGATTACGAGAAGCTGATCTCCCTTTTCCCCGACGAGAAGGGCTACGCTCAGACCAACTACTACATCGACTCGGAGGAGAGGATCCTCGCCAAAGAAGGCATCGCTTTGCGCGTGAGGCTAAAAAACAACTCCTATGAGATGACCCTCAAAACCCCTCTTTCGGAAGGGCTCCTTGAGAAGAACTACCCGATGAGCGAAGAGGAATTCCACGCGCTTCAGAAAGGGGTCTTCCCCTGCAAGGACATCGCGCGCTTCCTAACGATGCTAGACCTCGACGTGAGCAAGCTCAAGATCCTGACCTCCCTCACCACCTACCGCATCGACGTCCATTACGAGGATGGGCTCCTCTCCATCGATAAGAACGACTACTCAGGGCAGACCGATTACGAGATTGAGCTAGAGTACAACCACTTGGACGGGGCTAGGAAGGTATTGAAGAACCTATTGGACCAAAACAACATCCCCTGCGAATTCTCCACGGCCACCAAAGTTCACCGCGCGATGAGGGCGATTGGGAAATAAGGCAATGAAAACGAGCGCCACGCGCCCGTTTTTTCATTTATGCCCATCGCAGTCTAAATACTTCGGGCAGGCTAAGCAGGCCTCATTGGCAAGTCGCCTCGCCCGAGGGATGAAGGTGCGGATCTCCTCGCTGTTGTACCCGACCTGGATGCGCCTGTCGTCTACGATGATCGGGCGGCGGAGGACGGTGGGGTTAGCCCTTATGAAATCGATGAGCTCAGAGATCTTCATCGAATCGAAATCGATGTGCTGCTCCTGCACGATCTTCGAACGCGGGGAGATGATGTCGTCTGTCCCGTTCTCGGACTTGACGATCATCTCCTTGATCTCGCTTGGGGTCAGCCCGCCGAAGATGTTGTGGTCGGTGTAGGGTATTTTCTGCTCATCGAACCACTGCTTCACCTTGCGGCAGCTCGCGCAACTTGGGGAGGTGTAGATCTTTATCATAACGAGGTAAGTATAATCGCAGGCGCCATTTCGAGGAAGAGAGAAGCCCTAGACCATGGGGCTTGCAAAATAGGTCGCGATTCCCGTCTCTATCCATAGTAAAATGCACCCCATGGAAAAGAGAAGGAAGCTCATCGTCGCCGACTGCGACGGAACCTTGCTAAGCAGCCTGCACACGCTCTCTAAGGAAGCCATCTCCTTCATCTCCTCCTTGAAAGAGAAAGACGTCCTCTTCGTCTTATCCTCCGGGCGTCCTCCCCGCTCGATGCTTCCTTATTACGAGGCATTGGGCTTAGAGACTCCTCTCATCAGCTACAACGGCGGCCTCCTCTATTCCCCATTCCAGAAAGACTTCCCAGAGAAAAAACACGCTTTCTGTAAGGATGAGGTTCTAAAAATCTACGCAAAAGCCGCCTCTTTTCTCCTTGGCTTCCAAGCAGAGGAGGGCGACAGCATATACTGCCTGAAGGAAGATCCTTCCCTTGATTCCTATTTCTGGAAGCAAGGGATGAACCTCATCCGAGGAAATCCCGACAAGATTTTGGATAAAGACCCCTACTCCGTCGTCTTCAAATGTGAAAGGGAACGCGATGTGGATTTGGAGGCGATCGTGAATAACTTCCCCCCTCTGCGATGGAGGCATTGGACGGGCTCTTTGTATTCCGAGCTTTATTACCAAGAAGCCAACAAAGGCGAGGCCTTGCGCGCCATCATGGACTATTACGGAATCGCGAAAGAAGATTGTTACGCGTTCGGGGATTCGCTCAACGACAGGGAGATGCTCCTCTCCGCCGGCCATCCATTCGTGATGAGGAACTCGAAGTCGCCTGAGATGAAAACCGAATTCAGGAACACTCGCTTCAGCAACGACGAAGACGGGGTCCTCAAAGAGCTGATCGAACTCTTCGCTTAAAGCGTTTGAAAAGCCCCTGGGCTTTCGCCGAAGGGGCAAACATTTCAACTGCTTAGGCGGGAAGGTCTAACTTCTTGACGAGATAGCTCCAAATGGAGGCGACTTTCTCGTTCAGCCCTTCTTTCACTTTGGAGACGGCTTCGATGTAGAATTTGATCTTCGGCTCGGTGCCGCTGGGGCGCACGGTGACCGTCGACCCATCGACGAGGACGTATTTTAGGACGTTCGATTTCGGGAGCCCAACGATCGGCTCGGTGCTTCCATCGTCATGGGTGATCAGATCCAATTCGTAGTCGCGGATCTCCTTCACCTTGATGCCATCAATCTCGTTGAGCCCTTCTTTGCGGAGGTCCTCCATCATCTTGTCCATCTTGATGTGGCCGCTGAGCCCCTCGAAGTAGACGCTAACTAGATCGGTCCCGTGGTAGCCGTATTTCTTCTGCAGATTCTCATAAGCGACGTCTAGCGGCATGCCTTTGCGTTTGTAGTAAAGGGCCATCTCGGTGTAGAGCAAAATCGCCTGGACGCCGTCTTTATCCCTCACAAAAGGGGAGATGAGGCAGCCGTAGGATTCCTCATATCCGAAGATGAAGGTAGGCCCATGGCCCAGTTTCTCGTAATAGCCGATGCGGTCGCCGATGAATTTAAAGCCGGTTAGGAAGCTCTCCACCTTGACCCCGAAGCTCCTAGCGATGTCCGCGCCTTGGCTGGAGGTTACGATGGTGTCGTAGATGACCCCGTCTTTTGGCAGAGTTCCTGCTTCTTTCCTCGCGGAGAGGATGTAGTCGATGAGAAGCGCACCGGACTGGTTGCCTGTGAGCCTTTCGTAGGTTCCTTTGCTGGAAAGGTAGGCAAGTCCGCATCTATCGCCGTCAGGATCAGTCATCACGCAGAGGTCGGCGTGGTGCCTTTCCGCGTATTGGAGGCTCAGCTCCCAAGCTTCCGGGATCTCGGGGTTCGGGGATTTGGTGGCCCCGAAATAAGGGTCGTGGACGCATTGTTCCTTCACGGGGATGATCTCGTAGCCTAGCTCGGTGAAGATGCGCATCGCGTTCTCATAACTCGCGCCGTGCTGAGGCGAATAGATGACTTTGAAACCTCTTTTGTCGAGCTCAGGATGGATTTGGATGTCCTCGACGAGGGCGCAATAGGAATCGTCGATGTTCTTGTCGAAGATGATTTGCTCACCGTTGCCGTCATCTTCCATCTCAATGGAAAGGGGGTTGCCCAAAGAGGAGAGGATCTCCAAAAGAGGGGCGATCGAATCCGGGGTGAGCTGGCAGCCGGTCTCGTCGTAGACCTTGAAGCCGTTGTATTCCTTGGGGTTGTGCGAAGCGGTGATCATGACTCCGCCAGCGCAACGCGCGTAGCGCACGGCGTAGCTGAGCTCAGGGACGGGGCGAAGGGAATCGAAAAGGTAAGTCTTGAAGCCGAGCCCGTTGAGGATGGAAGAGCACAGCAAGGCGAATTCGCGGGAATACTCGCGGTTATCGTGGCTGATCGCGACGCCTTTGCTTTCGGCGTCTTTGATTGTCTTCCTGAGGAAAAGGCCTAGGCCATAGGAGGCTTTGCCAATCGTGAAGCGGTTGATGCGGTTGAGCCCCAATCCGAGCTTGCCCCTCATGCCTCCGGTGCCAAAGGGGGCCTCTTGGAAGAAGGCGTCTTCCTTCTCCTCTTCGCTTAACGAAAGGAGAGCGGCTTTCTCTTCCTTGCTGAGCAAGGGCGAGGCGAGCCATTCCTGATAGCTTTTTTCGATGTCCATAAGTTGTACCTGCCGCGCGTTATTCTAGATTATTTGCGCTTAGCTTTTCAATGATTAGGCGCTCCTCCTGAGGCAAGGGGGAGACGAATTCCTTCTTCGACAACGGGGCGAGGGTCCCTTTGAGCTCTCCGAAGGAGATTTTGTAGGCGTGGAGGAACTGGTTTTCCAGTCCCGTCAGCTTCTTAACCTTCCGGCAGTCGGCGAAGTCGCCGTACTTCTCATCCCCGACGATCGGGTGGCCGATGGAGGCGAGGTGGACCCTGATCTGATGGGTCCTGCCGGTGACGAGGTCGCATTCGACGAGGGTGTAGTCCCCGTGGTGTTCGAGGGCTTTGTATTTGGTGAGCGCGGTTTTGCCTCCACTAGAGAGGGGGCAGATGGAGACGCGGCCGGAGATCTCGTCCTTCTTCAAGGGTTTGTTGATCTCCCCTTCCCCTTCTAGGTCTCCGACGACCAAGGCGAGGTAGCGCTTGGAGATGCCTTCCCTCGTCTTGAATAGATCAGTGAGGTCTTTGAGGCCCGCGTCGGTTTTGCCGTAGACCACGATCCCTGAGGTGTTGCGGTCGAGGCGATGGGCGGGGGAGGGTGTGAAGGAGGAATCCTCGGGGTCGTAATCGCCTTTTAGATAAAGATAATCGAGCACGGCGTTCCCTAGCGTCTCCCTCACGCCCGTCTTGTCTCCGTATACCAAAAGACCTTTGGGCTTAGAGACGATGAGGACGTTCTTATCCTCGTACAGGATTGGGTAAGGGAAGGGCTTCTTCTCGGCCGGGCGGGGCTTTCTGAAGTCCTCAAGCTGCTGATCGGTCACGTAGATCCTCAGCACGTCCCCTTCTTTGAGGAGGTAGTCCTTCTTGATCCAATGACCGTTGGCTTTGATGTCTTTCTTGCGAAAGGCTTTGTAGATATAGCCAAGAGGGGCTTCGGAGAGGTATTTCTTGACGAATTTCTCGGCTTTTTGCCCGGCGTTGTTGCTGGTGATGACGACTTCTTTCATTGCCGGGATAGTATATAACAAAAACAGCTTACGGGCTTCGCGCATGCCCTTACGGACAAGAGCGTGCCGGTTACCTGATTCAATCCGAATCCTTTGGCAGGATTCAAAGGCTCACGCGGAAGAGATCCTTCGCCAACGTCAAAGCGAGCTCGCTTTGGCTGGAATCGGAAAGCGAGCCAAGATGGACGCTCGTCTTGCTGAAGAAGCAATAATAGGTGCCTTGGGGCACCGGAAAATACTCATTCTCGGTGAGATTTGCTTTCAGTCCGTAAGTGACTCCGTCGACTTGATAGCCGTCGCTAACGCCCAACGTATCCAAAGAAGCAAATTCGCTTAGGTCCTTATCCTTGAGGTAATCGCCTGAGAAAAGATAGAGGTCGCAGCTGATCGCGGAGGAATAATAGGTCTCGTAGTCGCTGGAAGCGGGGTCGAAGGAAAGCACGCCGACGAGCTTGATCGAGGGGTCGACCTCTTTGATGTGGCTTTGCAGTTTCTCGGTCTCGACGCTTCCGTAGGCGACATCCATGAACAAAGAGAAGGTCTCTCTAGCGCTTGGGGTGGTTTTAAGCTCGACTCCGAAGCAAAGCCCAAGCCCCAAAAGAACGCAAAGAACGCCAAGCAAGGCCCAGTAATGGCGGAAGAGCTTTCCCAAACCGAACTTAGGCATCCTCGATCTCCTTTATGTAGAGGGAAGAGACGCGAAAAGAATAGATAGAACCCACTTCGATGTTGAAGGCCCCTCTTTTATCGGAGGAAAGGTAGAGAACTCTCTTCTGGTCCCTTCCTACCTCCACTTCAAGCGGATAGGATTCAAGCCCTCCAGCGAGGGCGATGGGCTTCTCTTTGATGGACAAGACCCTCCCTTTGCAGATCTCCCCTTCATCTGCGAGGACCTTCTTATATAGCCCAAGCCCGTTCGCGCGCCTTTTCCATTGGGCGAAGAAAAGGAAGGCAAGAGAAAAGGCAATGATGCAAAAGAGGCAGCCGAAGACCATCCAAAGGATCTTGGTCTCGTAAGTTGAGAGGATGATCGTGAGGGCGAAGCCAATCGCGGTGAGGGAAAGGAAAACGATGCCTAGAACCAAGCTGATCCGGGTCTTCTTCTCGAAGACGGTTTTTTCTTGCTCCGTGTAGAACGACGCTTTCATAGGCCTGCTTCTCTTCGATCTCGTTTAGGCGAATTATACTTTCTTCCCTTTCTTCTAACATCCTTTTCAAATCAAAAGAAAGGATGCGGAAAACCCGCAAAAGTCACTTATTTTCCGTTTCTGCAGCTTTTTCGACCTCTTCTTTTCTTTTACGGAATATGCGCGGGAAGAGAATGAGGAAGGTAATCGAGGTGATGATGCCCGCGCAGCAATCGGCGATGCCTTCTGAAAGGTAGACGCCGAAGCAGCCTAGGTAATGGGAGAGCAAGAAACAAAGGGGGATGAGGATCACCACTTTCCTAAGCACGGCCAGGCAAAGAGAGCTTTTGGCTTGTCCTAAGGCGACGTTCACATTCTGCAAAGTCATCTGAACGAAGAACATCACGCAGCCCATCAAGAAGAAAGGGGTGTAGGTCTTCACCAAGGCGAAGACGGATTCGCTCGCGCTGAACAAATAGGCGTACATCTCGGGGAAGGCGAGGGAAATCCCCCAAGTCAAAACCGCGTAGACGAAGGCGAGAATGGTCACGTCTATGATCCCCTTCTTGAGCCTGTCCACATCCCCTTTCCCATAGTTGTAGCTCACGAATGGCTGCATGCCGTACCCCATGCCATTCAAAGGCAAAGAGATCAGTTGCAAGGCGCTGAGCATGATCGTCATCGCCGCGGTGTAATCCTTATCTCCTCCGCTCGCCCAATTGAGATTGACGTTGAAAACGATCTGGATGAGACATTCGGTCGCGGTCATGACGAATGGGGAGAAACCAAGGGAAAGGATGCTTTTGATGACTTTTCCATCCGGTTTCATTTGCTTGAAAGAAAAGCGGAAGACGCTCTCTTTCGTGAAGAAGATCGCCATTATCCAAAGGAAAGAGCAGAACTGGCTGATCACGGTCGCATAAGCTGCCCCGGTCTCACCCAGATGGAAGACGAAGATAAACAAAGGATCCAGCCCGATGTTGATGATCGCTCCGATCAAGATGGATATCATCGCTAAGAGCGACCGCCCCTGGGCGGTGATGAAAGGATTGAGCCCTTGCCCAAGCAAAACGAAGACGATCCCTATGGAATAGGCTTTAAGGTAGGAGGTCGCATAGCCCAATGAGCTGTCCGGACATCCGAAGAGCCTAACAAGAGGCTCCGAGAAGAAGAAGCAGACGAAGCTAAGAACCAAGCCCAGGAGCAGCAAAAGGACGAAAGCGTTGTTGAAGATCCGATTCGCCTCATCCTTCCTCCCTTCGCCGAGCTTCATGCTCGCCCTCGGCGAGCCGCCTAGCCCAACCAGGTTCGCGAAGGCCTGCAGGATGATCGTGATCGGCAAAACAATACCCAAAGCGGCAAGGCATTCCATGCCGCTCCCTTTGATGTTCGAAACGAACATGCGGTCAACCGCGTTATATAAAAAGGATATGAGTTGGGCGATGACGGCAGGGATGGTCAGTTTGAACACAAGGGGCCATATTCTGCCCCTTCCCAAAGATGAGGCACCTTCGTTCGCCATAGGCCAAATTATAGGCGTGGCGCTTGCTTTTTCGAAGCCTTCGAACGCCTTAAAAAAGCGATTGAAAAAGCCTAGGTGACCTCTTATAATCCTTCTTGCCGCATTTCAATCAATGTGGAGGAATACCCAAGTGGTCGAAGGGGTGGGCTTGGAAAGCTCATAGGCGGGTAACACTGCGCTGGGGTTCGAATCCCCATTCCTCCGCCAGCGGCAATTCAAAGTCACCGAAAGGTGGCTTTTCTTTTTTTCGGGCCCAAGCAAGAAGGCCACGCACAAAAAACCGGAGCGGTTAAGCCCCGGTTCAAATTCGGTTCTTTGCTTATTCAGCCTTCGGCTCGGAGGGGACTTCCGCTTCCTGCTCTTTCGCAAGACCAAGTCGCTGAGCACGGCGAAGCGCCCTTTCCGAATCCCTGTCCCCTTCTCTTGCGAAGAAGGTGAGGCAGATGACGGCTAGAAGCGCGGAAGCGCCGATGAGGACGAGGCCCCAATAGCGGTAGCCTAGGGGAGACCAGCTCGTGAGCCAGACTTTCTCGGAGACCAAGATGCCGTTATCGCTAGCGAGCAAGGGGAGATGTTCCCCCACGATCCCCACGATGAGGAAGGCGAGTCCAGCCACCCCGAAAAAGGCGGCGATGACATACCACACCAGTTCTTTGGTGCTGAGTTTCTTGGTCGGCTTCTTGTCCATGATCAGGCAGCTTTCTTCTCGGCTTCCGCGGCTTTCTTAGCCTCCTCGTCGGCCTTTACCTGCTCGATGAGAGCATTGACGGTCGGGACGTAGATAGCGCGGAAAGCGGCTTCGGTGTCGCGGACATAGAGGTTGATGGTCTCGATGGTCTCCCTCATGACGTCAGGGAATTTCTTGCCGACTGGGAGGTCGCGGCGGCCGGTCATGTTCTCCATGAGGCCGACGATCTTATCTTCCATGTTCTTGTAGACGGCGTTGGTGATTTTGGCGTTGCTGCGGACGAAATTGATGTTCTGGATGACGGCGGAGATGTCGTTGCCGATGAATTTGGAGGCGGGGGTCTCCTCGCCTTTGGCTTCGTTCCTGGCTTGGTTGTATTCGTTGAAGAGGCGGCAGAGGTCGTTGACGAGGGCCATGTAGGCGACGCCGCGATACATCGCCTCATCGGCGTCGTGGAGCTTCTCGACGTCGGCGACGTCAAGGTTGTTCTGATGGCCATTGGCGAGCACGCCCATGATCATGTTGTTGACGTTCTCGTGGATGGGGAGGACGTGGCGGTAGATGGCGAGGTGCTGATTGTGGTCCACGCGGAGGCCGTCGTCGGCCGCTTTGAGGATGGTGGAATCATCGCCGTAGACTTCCGCGTAGAAATCGCGGATCGCCTTCTCGAGTTTCTCGCCGTTCTCTCCGGAGTGGTCGATGATGTCCTTGAGCGGAGTGTGCTGATCGACCTCGACCAAGATGGAGCGCTTCTTCTCTTCGAAAAGCTTGGGATCGTAGCTGTCTTTGCGGATGCAGTATTCGAGGGTGTCCCTCACGGCCACGTTGTAGTGTTCGAGCGTGGTAACGACTTCGCTGATCTGATTCATTCTTCTAATTTCCTTTCGAGGCTTTGCTATCCTCAGACGGGTATAGCACTTCTTCCAAGTCGCTCACCCTTTTGATCACATGGGCGGCGTGGGTTCTGACGGATGCGGGGCTATGGGCCATGCAGTAGCTTTGCTCATGGAAAGCGTCGAACATGGGGACGTCATTGCCGGAATCGCCAACAACCATGGTATTATCGTTAGATAAGCCTAGCTTTGCAAGATAGAAGGCGACGCCTTCGGCTTTCGTGCAGCCCTTCGGGGCCACCTCGATGAATTGGTTGACCCAGGAGAAGGAGAATTCGGGGTATTTAACCTTCAATTCCTCAGTCATCCTTTCCGCGAGGGCCCTCTTCTTTTTGCTGAATCCCACCAGGAACATCATCTTGTAGCCGTTCTCTTTCTCGATCTCGTCGTAGAAGATGTGGTCGCTGCGGACGTTCTTCTCGTGGTAGACGCCTTGGAAGGCTTCGTAGGTCAAGTAGAGGAACTGGGTCCAGAAAGAGGTGAAGGTGCGCGTCATGATGGTGCCTTTGGTAGCGCTGTTCAGCAGGAAGAGCTTCGGGTGGTAACGCTCCCTGAGCTCATCGATGAGCTGCTTGAATTCCTTCGCGGGGAAGGCCTGTTTCTTCACGATTTTCCCATCCGCGGAGATGATGGCCCCGTTGCAACAAATGAAATCGCAGGGGGCACCCAGCTTTTTGGGGATCTTGTGCATGAAGGGCAAGCCGCGCGAAGTAACGACGACGAGCCTTCCCCCATCGGCGATGAAGCGCCTGAGGAACTTCTTGTTGGCCCGCGTGAACATCGAAAAGATCTTCTTCGGGTAGAAGAGGGTCCCGTCTAAGTCAGTTGCGATCACTTTGCCTTTCATATGCGAGGGAAATCTTAACCTTTTTGGCGTTTCAGTTCACTTCTTTTCTAAAGAAAAGGACCCCGAAGGGCCCTTTCCCAGTCTGTAGAAGGACTTATTTCGCGATTTTGTTCTCAGCCTCGATGACGCCATAGCCGCCGTCTTCGCGCTTGTAGGCGACGGAGATGCGGTTCTCCTCATCGTCGAGATAGATGAAGAAATTATGGCCGATGGCCTCCATCCTGGTAATGGCTTCGTCGATCGACATCGGCTCGAGGAAGATCGACTTGGTCCTGACGACTTCTTCCTCCCCTTCTTCCTCTTCTTCCTCGACGATGTTCTCGAGGGCAATCGCCCTGCCCAAGGAAGCGGATTCCTTGGTGCGGTCCATGCGAGTCTTGAGTTTCCTCATCTGTCCTTCGAGCTTGTCCATGGCGAGATCGACGGCGGCATAGAGATCGTTGTTTTTGACTTCGGCGCGGAAGGTCATCTCCTTGGTGAAGATGGTGATTTCGACTTTGGCCCCAACGGAGTAGGAGCGAACGACGGCACGGCATAAAACGGAATCATCGATGACGAAGTATTTGTCCATGCGGCCGAGCTTTTTCTCAAGCTCGGACCGAATAGAATCGGTCACTTCGATGTTCTTCCCGATAATTTGGTACTTCATATTTTACCTCCAGCCCTTTTGGGGCCTACCAACACCATTATTCTAAACAAAAAGGGGCGTATTATCACCCCTTTCGTCAACAAATTCTCAATTTGCTTCCTTCGCGCAACTTCACTTGGCGAACAGGAAGGACTTCAACTCATCCACTTTGTCGAGTTTCTCCCACGGCAAGTCCAGATCAGGGCGGCCGTAGCAGCCGTAATTGCAGGTATCAGCGTAAGCAAATTTCGGCGTGGTGAGCCCAAACTGGGCGATGATGGCGCCCGGGCGGGCATCAAAGAAGCGCCTCACCGCTTCGAGAATCTTATCCTCATCGACGTGGGCGGTCCCAAAAGTCGCCAGCCCAAGCGAGATCGGCTCAGCCACCCCTATGGCATAGCTAAGTTGGATTTCCAAGCGATCAGCGGCGCCGGCGGCCACTAAGTTCTTGGCAATGTAACGCGCATAATAAGAGGCGGAACGGTCGACTTTGGAAGGGTCTTTCCCAGAGAAAGCTCCCCCGCCATGGCGCGAGCTGCCTCCATAGGTATCGACGATGAGCTTGCGCCCGGTGAGGCCGGTGTCCCCGGCGGGCCCTCCCACAACGAAGCGACCGGTGGGGTTGATGAGCACTTTGAAGTCCGTGTTGAGCCCAAAGCTCTCCGCGACCGGAGCCATGATGGAGTTATAGACATAAGCCTTGAAAGCATCCATATCGACGTCGGGATTGTGCTGAATGGACATGAGCATCGTGTCGATTCTGATGTTCTTTGGATCGGAATAATCGATGGTTACTTGGCTCTTCATATCGGGGCGCGCGCCAACAAATAAGCCGCTTTTGCGGAGTTTTGTGGCTTTGCGGACCAATTTATGGGCGATGGAGATAGGCAAGGGCATATAGCCTTCGCTCTCGTTGGTGGCATAGCCGAACATGATCCCTTGGTCGCCGGCTCCCTGGGCGAGGGGATCGCCCCTATCGACTCCTTGCTCGATGTCGGGGGACTGCTCTTTGACGAGGACCTTGATCTGGCAGGTATCGCATCCGATGCCAAGCTCTTTGTCGGTGTAGCCGATTCTGCGGAGAACCCCCCTAGCGATCTTCTCGTAATCGACTTTCGCTTTGGTGGTGATTTCGCCTCCGATAAGCACGAACTCCGTCGTGGCGAAGACTTCGCAGGCGACGTGCGACTTGCTGTCTTGGCGGAGGCATTCATCCAGAATCGCGTCGGCGATCTGGTCGCAGACTTTGTCGGGATGCCCTTCGGAGACCGACTCGCTGCTGAACAAAATTTTCTCTTTCATGAGACCTTCTTTCTCCTCTAGGCAATAAAAATACCTCCCACATGTGGAAGGCAACCGAGGCAGTGCGCATTTCCTCCAAGCATCGTTCCCTTGTGGGCAAGGGCTCACAACGAGCACTTACCTCTATAGAGGAGTTGCTAGCGCCCTGGTTACGTTGTGTTGACGGCGCTTCTTGATGTCTGGCTTTTTGCCGAGGAAACTATAGGGTGATCCGCCTCGCTTTACAAGGGGCAGCCCACTAAAAAAGCGGCGGGTTTCGCCCCACCGCCAGGCATTAGGCTTTCAATGCTTTAATTTCTTTCAGGGCCTGAGCCAATTGGTCAGGGCAGGAAGTGCTCTTGCCTCCGCACTTAAGTCCGTCGAGGCAAGCGATGACGTCGTCGATTTTCCTTCCCTTCACCAAGGAAGCGACGCCTTGCAGGTTGCCGGGGCATCCGCCGATGACGCGCAGGGAGACGATCGTGTCGCCGTCGTAGATGATCTCCATCTGACGCGAGCAGACGCCTTTGGGAGAGAAGATGTAGCTTTTCTCCATAAGGGCTTACTTCACGATCTCCCCATAGACGACTCCGGAGCCGCAGCAGGCGTTGGACTCATCGGTGTCGATGTGCATGGCGAGGGCGTATTTGCTGGAGACGCGTACGACGGTGTCGCCGAAGATGGTGGCCCTGCCTTTGCCGGTGTCGACTTTGACGGAGACGATCTCGCCGTTTTTGACTCCGAAACGCTCAGCGTCCTCGGGGGTCATATGGATGTGGCGCTTCGCAGCGATGACACCTTCTTCGATGTCGACTTCGCCAGCAGGCCCTTTGAGGGTGCATTTCCCAGATCCTTTGATGTCGCCCGACTCGCGGACGGGGGCAGAGACGCCGAGCTTCCTGGCTTCGGTGAGGGAGACCTCTACCTGGTTATGGTCGCGGACGGGGCCGAGGATGGAGAAAGCCATGCTCGGGCGGGGGAGTTTGCCTTCGGGGTCTTTCCTGGGGTCGTTATAGCCAAGGACCTCCACTTTGTCGGTGGAAGCGAATTGGCCAGGCTGGGAAAGCATTTTCTTAGCGGTGAGCTGATGGCCTGCGCCGAAGAGGACCTCCAAGGTCTCCTGGGTGACGTGGACGTGGCGCGCGCTGGTCTCAACTAGAATTTTGTCGGATTCAGACATTTTGATTGCTCCTTTGTTTGTGACGCGCCCCATTATAGACCTTGCCAAGCAAAGCGAAAGAAAAAGGAGGGCGTCGTCCCTTTATTCCTTATATATAGGTCAGCGGTTCAGGAAATAAGCCGCGCGATAACCCGTAGGTAAAAAAGAAGAGCCAACGATCAAAGCAAGATAGAGCAAAGAATCGGCGAGGATGCGCGAAGGCAGGGCACCTAAGCCAGTGCAGGAAAAGCCATAGGAGAGCCCAAAGCAAGCCAAGGAGAGGAGGAGGAAAACGAAGAAATCCAAGATGGTTTTCTTCATCCTCGGGCGAATGAAGAAGATGCAGCAATGGGTCAACAGTTCATAGAGGAGGAAACAGATCGCGGAAGAGCATAACCCCGCAAAAAGAGCTCCCAATGAAGTCTGAGCGAAGCAATTCCCCGCAAAAAGCCAATAAAACAAGCAATCCAAAAAGCCCAGCAAAACCCCGCTGAAAATGTAACAGGTCGGGAATCTAGCGATGCGGATGGAATCGATGACGCGACGGTAATGGGTGCCGGCGTTGCCGTTCAGATAAATCGTTTGGATGGGCATTTCAACAATTCTCTCTTCCCTAGCGATCCCAGCAAGGAAGCCCATCTCGAATTCATAGCGGGACCCTGGGCTCGCCAAAAAAGAGGAGAAACGGCATTTAGGGATGCCGCGAAGCCCCGTTTGGGTATCCTCCAGCGAGACGCCCGTCATGATCTTGAAATAGAAGGAGCTCCACCACGAACCATTTTGGCTATGGGAAGGCATATCGCTTCTTTTCCTTGTCCCAAGCACCACCGAATCCGGATGGGATAAAAGGGCGTCGCGTACCTTCAGGATGTCTTCATAGGCGTGCTGGCCATCCCCATCCGCCGTGACGACCCCTCCCAGCTCGGGATCCTTTTTCATCAGATAACGCAACGCCTCTTTCATCGCCCTTCCTTTGCCTTTGTTCTTGTTTAGGCGCAGCAAGGTGAAAAGACCAAGCCCCTTAACCTGGTCGAAGATATGCCCATAATCCTTTCCCGAGCCGTCATCCACCATCACGAAATAATCAAAATCCCCTTTCTCGAACTTCGAAAGGAAGGGCAAAACCAGCTCGCTTGGCTGGTAGATGGGGATGATGAGAGCGCACTTCATGCGAATATGATTGCCCAAAGGGCAAGAAAAGGCAAAAAGAAACGCGAATTCCCTAGCCCAACGAGGACGAAAAAGTCTATCCTAGTCGCGGAAGAAAGGAGGCCGCTTATGGAAGAAGAGAAGAAGCCCACCGAAGGGCAGGAAAACAGCTCTGATGAAATCAAAAACGAAACCATTCAGGAGGGGGCCCCTTTCAGTAGTCAGGACGAAGCGGAAAACGACAACGGAATCGATGTAGAGAAGACGTCGGAAGAAGAGCTCGCGCATCTAATCGAAGCCAAAGACAGAAAGGGTCTCATCGAGATTTTTGACAAAGTCCCGACCATCGATATCGCCGAAGCCGCCAACGATCTAAGCCCCGAGCAGCTCATTTACATATTCCGTAATCTGAGCAGCGCTCTCACCGCCGACTTTTTCGACGGCTTCACCCAGGAGACGAAGGAAAAGCTCATCAAGGCGATGACCGACCGCGACCTAGTAAAGATCATCAACTCCCAAGCCGCCGACGACGTCGCGGACACCGTCGGAGGGTTGCCCGCCAACCTCGCCTCGAAAGTCCTCCGCGCCGCCGACAAGGACATGCGCGAAGACATCAACCAGCTCCTCAAGTACAAAGAAGACACAGCCGGCTCTTTGATGACCACCGAGTACATCGAACTTCTCGACACCACCCGCGTGGATGAGGCCATTCAAGAGATCAGGGAGAAAGGGAGGGACGCGGAGACCGTCTACACCATCTTCGTCCGCGACAAGCTCCGCCATTTCGAAGGGACCGTCGACCTCGACGACCTCATCTTCGCTAAACCAGACGAGACTTTGAAAGACATCATGAACGAGGATGTCGTATCCGTCTCGACCAGCACCGACCAAGAAGAGGTCGGCCAGATGTTCTCCCGTTATGACCTGAACGCTCTAGCCGTTTTGAACGACGACGATCGCCTCGTCGGCGTCATCACCATCGACGACGCGGTCGACGTCATCAAAGAAGAGTCCAGCGAGGACCTCGCCCGCATCACCAACATGGAGCCGAGCGACCGCCCATATAGCGAGACCTCCATCTGGAGCAACGCGAAGAAATGTTTCCCTTGGATCATCGCCTTGCTGATTTTGGGCACTTTCACGACCATGGTTTTGAACCGTCTCGAAAGCCAGACCATCTTCACCTCTTTGCCGATTCTCATCTCCTTCGTTCCCACCTTGATGGATACGGGCGGAAACGCCGGGGGGCAAACGACCGGACTCATGATCAGAGGTTTGGCCATCCATGAATTCGGTCCAAAGCAAACGCTTAAAATCGTTTGGAAAGAAGTCCGTTCGGCATTGGTCGTTGCTTGCTTCGTTGCGGTTTTCGCTTTCCTTTGGGTGGCGATGGAAGAATATACGGGAATCGTGAGCATGGGGGTGGTCACAGACACCTCCGGCAAAGTCTTTGATTTCAGCGGCATGACCATTTGGGATGGCTCGGCCTTCAACGGGAAATACGTGGACGGCGTGCTGACAGTCAGCGGGGCGGACTTCGCTTCGCATTCTTTGATCTTCGCCGCCTTGGTCGCCCTAACGATGTTCATCGCAATCACCTTCTCGAAAGCAATCGGAACTTTGCTTTGCATGGCCAGCGCCGCCATCAAGAAAGACCCCGCTATGCTCGCCCAGCCCCTCCTCACCACAGTGATGGATGTGGCCACCCTTCTCATCTACTTCGCCATGGCCTGCGTCTTCTTCCCGAAATTCGCTTAAATAGTATTTGCAACCCCGAGGGAACTTTCTTATAATTCCTCTCGCTGCGGGAGTGGCGGAATTGGTAGACGCATACGTTTGAGGGGCGTATGGGGCAACCCGTGTGAGTTCAAATCTCATCCCCCGCACCAGCGAAAACTTAGCCAAGCGGAAACGCTTGGTTTTTTGTTTCATATCCATGTGGTAAAACACGCATAAGAAATCTTTGCAAAACCCGCTCTTTTTCTTGTTTTGCAGGGTTTTCGAAGCGTAAATCAAAAAGAAGAAAAGGAAAACCAAAAGCGCTATAATTTCGCGGCTATGGCGATTCTCGAGCTCGACAACATCGAATTCAACTATTCGGATAAGCAACTCTATAGAGGCGTTTCGCTTCATCTGAACTTAGGTGAGCACGCTTGCTTGGTCGGGGTGAATGGAAGCGGCAAGACGACCTTGCTCTCTTTGATCGTCGGCGAGGAACGGCCCGACAAAGGGACCGTCCACTGGGACAACCACATCACCTACGCCTACCTCGATCAGCAGCTTAAGGTCAAGCAGGACATGCCCGTCTCGCAATATCTTTACGGAGTCTACCAAGACCTCTTCGACAAGGAACAGGAAATGGAAGGCCTCTATGTCAAAGCGGCATCGGGCGAAGGGGATTACGAGAAACTCCTCAACCGCGCCGAGAGAATAGGCGATGAGCTGAACCAGAAGGGTTTCTACTCTCTGCAAGAGAAAGTGGGCCGCCTCACCGACGGTCTAGGCTTCGACAAGAACGACCTCGCCAAGCCGCTTCACATCCTCTCTTCCGGGCAAAGGGAAAAAGCCTACCTCGCCAAGATGCTCCTCGAGGAGAAAGACGTCCTCATCATGGATGAGCCGACCAACTTCCTCGATCAAAGCCAAGTCGCTTGGCTAGCGAATTATCTGAAGAATTACCCCAAGGCCTTTTTGGTAGTCTCCCATGACCAGGCTTTCCTCCGCCTGATCGCAGACGTCGTCTTCGTATTGGAAAACCAGCAGATCACCCGCTACAAGATGGATTTCGATTCCTATCTCCTTCAGCACGAGCTGGACAAAGAGCAGTATCAGAAGAATTACGAGGCGCAGCAGCGCTACATCAAGAAAGAAGAAGCCTTCATCGCGAAGCACATCGTGCGCGCCACTTCGGCGAAGGCGGCAAAAAGCCATCGGGCGAGGCTTGCCCACCTCGATGTGATGGAAGCCCCCGGAAAAGAAGAGGGGAAGGTACATTTCTCTTTCCCCTTCACCCACGACGTCGGAGAAAAGCCCCTCATCGTCAACGAGCTGGTCATCGGATACGAAAAGCCATTGCTTGATCCGATCTCCTTCTTGCTTAAAAAAGGCGAGAAGATCGCAATCTTAGGCCAAAACGGAGTTGGAAAAACGACGTTCCTCAAAACCATCCTCAATGTCATACCTTCCTTAGGAGGAAGCTACGCGTGGCTTGAGGGAACGAATGTGAATTACTACTCCCAGGATGAGAAGATTGATCTCTCCTTGACGCCTTTCGAGTTCATCAAGCAATCTCATCCAGAGCTCGACAATACCAAGATAAGGACTTGCTTAGGTGCTGTAGGCGTGAGGAAAGAGCTCGCCATGCGCAAAATGAGCGAACTTTCAGGCGGGGAGGTTACGAAAGCGAGATTCGCCCTCATGACCCTCAAGAAAAGCAACTTCTTAGTCCTTGACGAGCCGACCAACCACCTGGATCAGAAAGCCAAAGACTCCCTGTTTGAGGCGATTGAGCGCTTCCCTGGCGCAGTCATCATCGTCTCACACGAAAAAGACTTCTACGACGGTCTCGTCGATTACGAGCTCACGTTCTAATTGAACGACTGCCTTTTCCTCAATCCGACCAAATAGAACAGCCAAGATATGCCTGGGATGGAAACCCAGTAGTTGTAAGCGCCGATATCCGCGTTGTAGATCGCTAGGGACTGGCGGTAATTCGCGTCGAGGTCATGCATCGTGGACACGTAGGAATCCTTGTCACCTTTGCTATCCCCCCAATCGATGTTCTCCGTAAGATAGCTCAGGCGTCGATTGGCCCGTTTTAGAACGTCAATCGCATTCTCCCAATCCTTTTGGTTCGGCTTTTTCAGCTCGATCGCCTTCAAAGAAGCGATAAGCGCTTGGTCTTCCTCGTTGAATTTGTGCTTTTCTTTGATGAAGAGATCGGCCCAGGCAAGCAAGACGTCCTGCTTCTCTAGGCAAAGGATCATGAGCGCCTCGCCCCTCTTCTTGAGCCTTCTGCGGAAGGAGAGGGCGTTAGAAAGGACGAGCAGGAAAACGCTGATGTAGAAAAACAGCAGCAAGAGGATGATGAGGAGGATGATCTGATAAGGCTCCATGAGACCTATTTTACCCCCTTATAAGGAAGGGGAAAGGCGCAAAAACCCCTTATTTGACGATGTTGTGCGCGGATATTATCATTACGGCAAAAGAAAGAGGAATCCCATGAGCAAAAAACCGATCGCCGCAATTCTCTACGATTTCGATTCCACCCTAGCCGTCACCGACATGCAGAATTTCGGCTTCATCCCCGCGATGGGTATGACCCCCGCTGAGTTTTGGGGGAAGGTAGGGGACTTCACCGATAAGACGGGCGGAGACAAAATCCTATCCTATTTATATATGATGCCCCTCATCGCCAGAGAGAAGGGCATCAAGGTGACTAGGGAATTCCTCAATGAGATGGGCAAACCGATCAAATTCTTCCCCGGCGTCTCCACTTGGTTCAAACGCATCAACGACTTTGGGGCGGAGCATGGCATCCAGATTGAGCACTACATCATCTCCTCCGGCAACAAAGAGATCATCGATGGCTGCTCCATCGCCCATGAATTCAAGATGATTTACGGCTGCGAATACATCTACGACCCGAAGACGGGCGAAGCCATTTGGCCGAAGATGGCGGTCAATTACACCCAGAAGACGCAATACTTCTACCGCATCTCAAAAGGCGCGATCGACGTCACCGACGACAAGACCATCAACGAGAAGACGAACACCAAGCGCATCCCCACGTCTAACATGATCTACATTGGGGATGGGATGACCGACGTCCCGGCGATGATCATCGTCAAGAACTCCGGTGGCAAATCCATCGCCGTCTACCCCAAAGGAAACGAGGAGAAATCCGCGGAGCTCGTCGAAGACGGCAGGGTCAACTACTCCTGCGTCGCCGATTACACGGCCGGCAGAGACCTAGAAAGGATCCTCCATCTCATCATCGAAGGCATCTCAATCAACGAGTCCCTCCGCCATCGTGAGGAAAAGAACGTCACCCAAGAGAAGGCTAATAATTAGCTTTTCGCCCGTGGTAGAATAGCGCTCGTGAAAAAGAGCGCTCAGATTGCCATCTTGCTATTAGGGGGCAGCGCCACCCGCTTCGGTGGGGACACGCCCAAACAGCTGTTGCCCGTGAACGGAAAGGCGCTTTTTTGCTATCCCCTAAACGTCTTGGACTCATCCCCTGAGATCGACGAGATCGTTTTGGTCGTCCGGAAGGATCTGGAAGAGAGGGTCAAGAGGGAAGTTAGGAATGACCCCAGCAGCAAACCCCTGCATTATGTTTATAGCGGCTCTTCCCGCAGCGAGTCGGTCGAGCACGCCGTCTCCTTCCTCAAGGAAGGGGGTTTCGAAGACGATAGCATCATCCTCATCCAAGACGCCGACCGCCCTCATCTCGATGAAAGGATGATCCAAGAAGGAATCGCCAAAGCGAAGCGAGTTGGCGCAAGCGTCACCGCTATTCCTTGCTCTGACTCCGTCTTCGTGAGTTTAGACAAAGATAGCGTCTCTTCCTATCAACCTAGGGAAACCACCTTCTTGGCGCAAACTCCCCAAACTTTCCGCCTTTCCTTGCTGAAAAAGCTGACTTTTGCGGAGATTTCGACTGACGAAGCGAGCCAAGTGCGCGCTTTAGGAAAAGAAGTCGCCATCGTGAAGGGGAGCCCCAACAACTACAAAATCAATTACCCAGAGGATCTTGAACGCTTCAAGAAGGAGGTCGAGAAATGAATCTTCCAAAAGTGGGCGACATCGCTGAAGGGGTCGTCGTCAAAGTCTATCCTTGCTACGCGATCATGCTCTTCGACGAAGGATGGACAGGGCTGCTCCACATAAGCGAGCTCTCCAATTCCTTCATCCACAACTTCTCGGGCTACGTCTCCGTAGGCAACATCTACACAGTGAAAGTCATCGCGGTGAACCCGGAAAGTGATAATATCCGTGTGTCGCTGAAGCAGATGAGCCCAAGCGACAGGAGGAAAGCCTTCCGAAAGAAGAGGGTAAACCCCTTGGAAGTGAATTTCTCCGCCCTGGAGGAAAAGCTTCCCGAATGGGTGAAAAGCGAAAACGCAAAGGATGAAAACCTATGATCAAAGTAGACACCAATAACGCCATCATCAACATCGATTACGCTTCTTACGCGGAGCAAATCAAGAGGATCAATCAATCCATCGACAACAAGACGGGCGAAGGAAGCGATTTCCTTGGCTGGGCGAATTACCCAGAGACCTACGATAAGGAAGAATTCGCGCGCATCGAAAAAGCGGGCGAGTTCATCCAGAAGAACTGCGACGTCCTAGTCGTCTGCGGGATCGGGGGGTCTTACCTCGGCGCTAGGGCCGCGATCGAAGCCATCAACGGGCTCCTTCCCACGAACAAGGTCAAAATTATCTTCTTCGGCAACACCTTCGATTCCGATTACGGGCATCAGGTGCTCTCTTTCTTGAAAGGCAAGAAGTTCGCGATCAACGTCATCTCCAAATCAGGAACCACCACCGAGACCTCCGTCGGTTTCCGCCTCGTGAAGGAGCTGCTTGAGAAGCAAGTCGGCAAAAAGGAAGCGAGCAAATACATCTTCGCGACCACCGACAAAGCCCGCGGCGCTCTCATCGAACTGGCAAAGAAATATGGCTATGAGCGTTTCGTCCTCCCCGATGACGTGGGCGGAAGATACAGCGTCTTCACCGCGGTCGGGCTGCTTCCGATGGCGGCCGCAGGCATCGATATCCGCGCCTTCATGGACGGGGCCCTCGCAGGCAAAAAGGAATACGACACCGATGCCCTTAATGAAGCCTATAAATACGCCGTCGCGCGCAGAACGCTTTATGTCTCGGGCAAATCCGCAGAGATGTTCGTCACCTACAAGCTCCAGCTGGTGCAGCTGACGGAATGGTGGAAGCAGCTTTACGGAGAATCCGAGGGCAAGGACGGCAAAGGCCTTCTCCCCGACTCCGCCACCTTCACCACCGATCTCCATTCGCTGGGCCAATTCGTCCAAGACGGCTCAAAATTGCTCTTCGAGACGATTCTCAACGTCGAAAGCCCAGCGGAGGATGTCAAGATACCGCATGACGAGGACAACCTCGACGGGCTAAACTACCTTGAAGGGAAGGGCATGGACTACGTGAACAAGAAAGCCTTCGAAGGCACCTTGGACGCCCACGTCAACTCAGGCAAAGTCCCCAACATCGTGATCACCATCTCCAAGATGGACGCCTTTAACCTAGGCCAGCTCATGTACTTCTTCATGAGAGCCTGCGCGATGAGCGCCTATCTGAACGGGGTGAACCCCTTCAATCAGCCAGGCGTGGAGATCTATAAGAAGAACATGTTCCACCTTTTGGGAAAACCTGGCTTCTAATCGAAAGAATTCGCTCATCGAGACCCCTTGAAAAAGGGGTTTTATTTTTCGTTGCACTCTTGTTTTTCAGGTGATATCATACTTGAGCGCGTTTTGAAGCGCCCCGCGGATGCTTAGCTCAGCGGGAGAGCATCGCCCTTACAAGGCGGGGGTCACAGGTTCGAACCCTGTAGCATCCACCAAATTGTTGGGGTCCAAAAACGCGTGGACGGATCTTTGTGGGCGAATAGCGAAGTGGCCAAACGCGGCTGACTGTAAATCAGCTCCTTCGGGTTCGGTGGTTCAAATCCATCTTCGCCCACCACCTTTTTATTGGGGTGTAGCCAAGTGGTAAGGCAAGGGACTTTGACTCCCTGATGCACTGGTCCGATCCCAGTCACCCCAGCCACGATCCTCCGCTAGCTCAGTGGTAGAGCACTTGACTTTTAATCAAGGGGTCGTGAGTTCGAGCCTCACGCGGGGGACCATCTCTTCTATTGTGAAGGGATGCGAATGGGCCTAGCAATGAGCTGGGCGTTTTTTCGTATTAGGGGGTTATTCGGCCTACTCCAAAGTGATAAAATCCTCCACGCGCGGGTTTGGTGAAATGGTAGACACAAGGGACTTAAAATCCCTCGGGTGATGAGCCCATGCCGGTTCGAGTCCGGCAACCCGCACCAAATGCAAAAAAAACGACGCAGAAGCGCCGTTTTTTTGATGTTTTGATGCTTTTAGATCATTTTCCCAAAGTGAGTTCGGCCTTCTGACTCTTCTCTTCGGTTTTGATTTTCTTGAGCTCAAGGGCGAGGAAAAGGATGGAGAAGGCGATCCCAAATAGATCCGCCACGGGGGCTGCCCAGAGAACGCCGTCCAGTTGAAGGGCGAGAGGCAGCAGGACCGTCGCGGGGACGAAGGCGATGACGTCGCGGATCAAAGAGAGGATGGTCGCCTGCGCGGGCTTGCCGATGGACTGCAGGAAGATCGAGGTGACCTTTTGGACCAGAGTGAAAATAATAAGGCAAAGGTAGATGCGCATCGCCTTCTCGCCGAACTCCATATAAAGTTCAGGCTGGGTGGAATTGGAACCGAAGATCGAAAGGATCTGCGTGGGGATCGTCTCGAATAGGATTGTGGCCACCACGCCGATCCCCAGGGTCGCGATCAGAACATAGCGGAGGATCTGACGGACGCGGGCATAGGATTTCGCTCCGTAGTTGTAGCCGACGATCGGCTGCGACCCGGCCGCGACGCCGACGGCGATGTTGACGAAGATCGAGAACACCTTCATAACGACGCCGATGATCGCCTGAGGGTCATTGGCCCCGTATTTGGACTGCATGCCGTATTCTGCGAGCATGTTCATCGAAACGACGCTGATGATGACGACCGAAATCTGGGTGAGGAAGCTTGAGAAACCAAGTTTAGCAACCTCCCAAAGAAGGCGAAAATCGGGGATGAGGTCCTTCCAGGAAAGGTGGAAGGATTTGGCTCTGAAGACGTAGATGAAGCTGATGAGGAAAGAGACGACTATGCCGATGGCCGTGGCTAGCGCCGCGCCATTGAGCCCCATGTTGAGCGGGAAGATGAAGATCGCGTCGAGGATGATGTTGAGCACGCAGCCGGAGACGTTCGAGATCATGGCGATCTTCGGAGCGCCGTCTGCGCGGACGATCGGATTCAGGAAATTGAGCACGATAAAGAAGGGCATGCTGGCAAGAATCCAAAAGGAATATTCCTTCGCGGCGGCAAGGGATTCCGCGGTCTTCGCGCCGAAGAGGGAGAGAATCTGCTCCTGAAGGGGGAATCCCACGGCCAAGAAAATCGCTGAGATGACGATTGCGGCCAAGAAGCCGACGCCCACCGCTTTGTTGATTTTGCCGTTCTCCTTCTTGCCCATCGTGATGGACATGAAAGACGCCGTGCCATCGCCAAGCATCAAGCCGAAAGCCAAGGCGATGCAGATGATCGGATAGACGATCGTGGTTGCCGTGTTCCCGATGGCCCCAACGTTCGAATTGCCGATGAAGACCTGATCGACGATGTTGTAAAGGGCGCTGATGAGGAGCGAGGCGATGCAGGGAAGGGAGAATTTAAGCAGGAGCTTAAAAGGTTTCTCCGTTAGAAAATAAGAGTTTTGTTGCATGAAAAAGTTTCCTCCTAGTCACAGCTCTTTTGCGGTGTTGCTACCAAAGCGGAAACTGATTTCACTTGCGTTACAAAAGTCGATACTAATTTCGCAACGCGTGAATTTTAACCATCGCCGAAATTTATTTTCTAATCTTTTTTTCGATTTTTTCCCAAGGGCAGCCTAGCTGCGAATCCACGAACTTCCGTAGCCTAAAACCGGCGAAAGTGGCGAGAGCGATCTTTAAGGCATCCCCTGGCAGAAAAGGCACGACGCATAGAAGCATCGCCTTCCCAAAATCATAGCTTCCTTGGCTGTAAATCAAGAACCAGCCGACCCCGAAGGAATAAAGCACAATCGTTCCCAAAACCATGGCCAAGGGGTAAATCCATATCTTCCTTTTCCACTTGGATACGAGCAAGGACACGATCAAGACGCAGGGCAAATAGCCGATCAGGAAGCCGCCCGTAGGCCCGGCTAGGACCTGGAATCCGCCTTGGAATTTCGAGAAGATCGGCATGCCCGCCATTCCTAGAAGCAAATACATGAGCACGATGGGGAGCGAGATCTTCCACGAGAAAACCGCCCCAAGGAGATAAACCATCAAAGTAGCGAGAGTGATCGAGACGGGTTCGAGGGGGATGGAGATGGGCGAAAGCACGCACATAAGCGCCGTGAAGACGGCGATGATGCACATGACGTGCACCTTGCTCGTGGTGATCCACTTCTCCTTGCTGGGTTTGGTCTCTTTCTCCGCCATGACGCCAAGATGATACTCTTGGACGGGCTCTTAAAAAAGGACGCTCCCGCCCGCTTAAAAGAAAGCCGCGGCACAGCGCTGAGATGTCGTTTTCGAAAATTAGCACTCATCACTTGACAGTGCTAAAGAAACGACTACATTACTCCATGTGAATTCGAAAGGAACATCGAAATGAAAGAAGAAAAAGAATTCCAGGCTGAGTCCAAGCAGCTGCTGGACCTCATGATCAACAGCATCTATTCCAACAAGGAGATCTTCCTCAGGGAAATCGTCTCCAACGCGAGCGACGCGATCGATAAGTATCGCTTCCTCTCCTTGACCGACGCGGAGAATTACCCAGCGTCCACCGGGGAAATCCGCATCGAGAAGAACGAGAAGGAAAAGACCATCTCCATCGAGGACAACGGCATCGGCATGTCCAAGGAGGATATGGAGAACAATCTTGGGACCATCGCCAAATCCGGTTCGAAGGACTTCGCGAAGAAATACCAAGAGGCCAAAGAGGCGGAAGACCTCTCGATCATCGGCCAATTCGGCGTCGGCTTCTATTCGGCCTTCATGGTCGCCGATTCGGTGGAGGTCATCTCCAAGCCCCATAACGGAGAGGCCCACCGCTTCCTCTCTTCGGGCAAAGACACCTACATCATCGAAGACGCGAAAGAGGATTTCGACCACGGGACGAAAGTCATCATCCATCTCAAAGGCGACACCGATTCGGAGAAATATTCCACCTATCTTCAGGATTGGAAGATCGAGGAGCTCATCCGCAAGTACTCCGATTACATCCGCTATCCGATCAAGATGATGGAGACCCGCCAAGAAGCAGACAAAGACGAGAACGGCAAAGAGATCCCAGGGAAGACCCATGACGTCACCGAAGACAAGACCCTGAACTCGATGGTCCCCCTTTGGAAGAAAAATCAGAAGGAAGTCACCGAACAAGAACTGAACGAATTTTATAAGAGCAAGTTCGACGACTTCGAGGATCCCCTCATTTCCTTGAACGTCCATATCGAAGGCCTCATCTCCTATGACGCCCTCGTCTATATCCCGGCTCACGCCCCCTATGACCTCTATAGCTCCACCTACGAAAAGGGCCTCGCGCTTTATAGCAAAGGCATCTTCATCCAAGACAAATGCAAAGAGCTCGTCCCCGACTTCCTGAAGTTCTGTCGCGGGCTCGTCGATTCGGAGGATTTCCCGCTCAACATCTCGCGCGAGATGCTCCAGAAGTCACCTCTGATGACCAAGATCGAAAGCTCTCTGGAGAAGAAGATCCTCGAGAAGCTCGCCGCTACGCAAAAGAACGACAAGGAACGCTACAACAAATTCTTCAAGCTCTACGGCAATTACCTAAAGTACGGCATCTACTCGAGCTACGGCATGAAGAAGAACGATCTGCAGGACCTCCTGCAGTTCTCCTCGCTCAACTCCAGCGAGCCGATCAGCTTCAAGGAATACGTCGCTTCCATGAAAGAAGGGCAGAAGGACATCTTCTACGCCTCCGGGAAGACCGCGGATGAAATCAAGATGCTCCCGCAGCTTGAGAAATTCAAGAAAGAGGGCATCGACGTCTTGATCCTCGATCAGGAGATCGACGAATTCGCCATCATGGCCCTCATGGATTACGACAAACACGGCTTCAAGAACATCGCTAGTGAAGACAAGGACTCGCTCACCGACGAGGAGAAGAGCAAACTCGACAGCCTCACCGCCGAGAACAAGCGCATCCTCGATGAGATGAAGGCGGGGTTGGAAGGAAAAGTTGACGAGGTCGCCTTCTCCACGAAGCTCGTTGACTCCCCCGTCTGCATCACGACCAAGAACGGCATGTCAATGAACGTCGAACGCGTCCTGGACGAGCAGCCCGGGGCGAGCGAGAACGAGAAGCCGAAGGCGACGAAGGTCCTCGAGATCAACGCTGATCACCCTTTGTTCAAGGCCATCTCTTCAATCAATGACGATGCGGAACTCCAGAAATGCGGCAAGTTGCTTTATGATGAGGCTTTGCTCCTAGAAGGGTTCGAGATCGAAGACAAAAAGCAATTCGTTGAGAACCTGAACTCCTTGATGATGAAGGCATTCCATTGATGCTTGGCCCGCCCCTAAAGGCGGGCTTTTTCATAGCGTGATGCAATTCCCTTTCGCCATGGTAGGATAGGCCCATGGACAGCAAGCTCATGAAGATAAAGGGGATGGTCACCTCCTTCCTCTCTCTTGCCTTATCGCTTGAGGCCGTGGTCTTCTTCTCTTTCTTCGCCTTCTTCAGAAGCAAAGCCCTGATCCCTTTTCTTTTCGCCGCCGCCTATTTCCTCTTCGAGGCGGTGGGGAGGGTCTACGCGCTTTCTTACACTTTGGCCAATCGGCATTGCGATGAAGACGAAGCGAAAGAGGCGAAAGCGCGCCTTGCCTTGTCTATGGGAGTCGCGGAAACCTTTTATACCTTGCCTTGGATCCTGGCCGTTTTTAGCTGTCAGAATCTTTCTTTTTCCGAGGTCGGTTTCGTCCCTTTGCTCTTTCTCCTCTCGAAAATCTCCGCAGAACTCGTCTTATTTTTCTTTCGCTTCATGCCTTATATCAAAAAAAGGATCACCCTATCGAGCGAATCGCTTTGCTCGTTTTGCATCGCCCTTTCCATGTTCCTTGCCGTTCTCTTCGCTTACTTAGGCAACGCGACGAAGATGGACGCGAATCTCTCGGCCATCCTTTCCGGGGTTTCTTTCCTGCTTCTCTTCCTAATCCAAAACGCCTTGTTCTCGATTTTGCTGCTTCAAGGTCAAGCCATCCACCGCATTAGGAAGATGGTCGTATTCGGAACGAGGCACGGCGTAGGGAACTACATCGTGGTCACCTCTTCTTTGATGACGGTCCTCGTCTCCGCCGCGTCCGCGATCAGAGAGAGGAACCCCGCATACGTTGGCATTGCGCTCATCTATCTTTCTCTTGGGGCGATTCGGCTTAGCGCTTTGCTTTGGAAGAACGCCATCCACCGCAACGTCTACAACGCGCGCCTAGCGGAGGCAAGAGAGAACAAAATCCTTCTTTACGTAGGGGCGCTTCTCTCTGGGCTGAGCGTCCTCTACGCCTTCGGAATCATTTGGATAAGCGAGCAAGAGCTCCAGCAAAGCGCGGCGATCGTGCTGATATTCCAAATCGCGCATGGCCTTTTCCGCTTGGCCATTTGCATCAAGAACTACATATCCTTCCAAAAGCAAAGCAAACCTTTCAGCATCGCCGTCGCCTCCTTGGACATGCTCATCGGGGCTTATTCCCTCTTTTCCGTGTTCCTTTTGGTCAACCTCTATCTGAACATCCCTTGGCTGGAGAACCTGATCGCCATTTTGTCATGGGTCACCTTAGGGGGCGTCTTGGCTTTGGGGACGGTCATGATCTATCTAGGCGTGCGTGGCTATCTGAACGCCAAAACACTGGGCGATGAGATAAAGAACAACTCCTTGGAGCTGCAAAGAAAAATCCAAGAACACGGCTGCCGTCTTGAAAATCTATCAAAGGAAGACCTTAGCGAATTGCTTAGTGAGGAAGAATTTAAAAACATCGTGGGCCAAATCTCACGTTTAGGACCAAATTCGAAAGAGGAAGAGAAACTTTTGGAGATGACGCAGGCAAAAAGCACCAGATAGGATTATCAAATTCTGCTATTTAGATACAGCCAAAAAATTCCCTTGCCTTTGTCAAATAAGTTAGGAGCCGTCGATAGTTCAAGCGAGGATGCCTCGCATATGTTAATCAAGATAAAGAAAAATAAGATTAGGAGATTGGCGTTCTATCGTGTATTCTAATAGAGCCTCTCGACATCCTCCGCCGTCTTCTATTAACTCCAAACAAAGCTAATGAGAACACCGACATGCGAAACCCCTGAAGCGAACCTCCGTGGGGATTTTTGCATTCTCATCCGCTCCAGCCGCCTCCCCCTTTCGACGGAAAGTCTTCAGGGAAGCGACGGCATCAAAGGCTAACATCGGCCCTAACCTTCTTTCGCCTGCCAGCTTCTCTAAGTTTGCAGACTTAAGTGGGATAGGGCCGATGTTGCTTTTATTAGTCGAGATTGTATGACTTCAGGACCTTGAGAAGCGGCTTGATGGCTTTTTCCACCACTCCCGGCTCAAAGGGATCCTTCATATGGTCTTTGACGACTAAGGTGCGGAAAGGGTATTTGCCACCCATCTTGCAGAGTTTCAGATAACGGCTCCAAGCGAGCTTGTGGTTCTTCCTATCGAGGTTGAAGAACTCGAAGGCCATGACTTGGGCCAAAGTGTAGTCGATGTAATAGAAAGGGACACCAAAGATATGGCTTTGAAGCAGCCAACGATGGCCGCTTTCCATATAGGGGCAGCCTTTGTATAGCTTGGCCTTGTACGGGGTGTATTTGTTCTCGAGCTCAACCCATTTCGCATCCCTTTCAGCCGGGGTCGCGTCGGGATTGTCGTAGACCCAGTGCTGGAATTCGTCGACGGTGGCTCCATAAGGGAGGAAAGTGATCGAATCGGCTAAGTGGATGTAGCGGTACTTGTTCGGCTCATCGAAGAAGAGACCCATCCAAGGCTCGGCGAAGAATTCCATGGACATCGAGTCGATTTCGCAGGCCTCCATCGTCGGGGAGCGGTACTCGGGGATTGAGATGCCCCTTGCCATATAGGCTTGGAAGCTATGCCCGAATTCGTGGGTCAAGACATCGACGTCTCCGCTGGTGCCGTTGAAGTTGGAGAAGATGAAGGGGATTTTGTAAGAAGGGAAGTAGGTCATGTAGCCGCCCGACTGCTTTCCTGGCTTCGCCTCGAGATCCATCACCTCGTGATCGGCCATATAAGAGAAGAAATAGCTTGTCTCGGGGGAAAGCTCGGCATACATCTTCTTGGCGCTTTCGATCTTATCGTGGGTGGTGCCTTTCGGAAGCGGGTTACCCTCTTTGAAGCAAAGCCCAATATCATAGGACTTCGGATTGCGGATCCCCGTCCTCTTGAACTGCGCCTTCATGATCTTGCAGGCGATGGGGGTGACGAATTCGTTGATCTGGTCGCGATACCTCTTCACATCGTCTTGGTTGTAATCGAAGCGGCTCATCTTCAGATAAGCCAATTCCGTATAGGAGGAATAGCCCATCTTCTTGGCCATCCTCGTGCGGACTTTGACGAGTTTGTCGTAAAGCTCCTCCGCTTTGTCTTTGATATTCGCATCGAGATAGGAATAGTAAGCCTCCGCCGCTTCTTTCCTGGTCTGCCGGTCGACGTCTTGAAGGAATTTGCCCATCTGAGGGAGGTTGTAGGTGCTTCCCCGGAACTCCACTTTCGCTGAGGCGATGAGCGCATCGTATTCCATGGAGAGTTTGCTCTCCTCGACGGCTTCCTCAATCACTTTCTCATCGAAGGATTTCAGTTGATACTCCATCATCTTGAAGAGGAAAGAGCCAAGCTTCTCCTCCAAGAAGGGGCGGTAAGGGCTATTGAGGAGGGCCTCGTTCCATTTGTTGCTCTCCGCCTGGATGAGGGGAAGCCCTTCATTCATCGCGTTCATGGCATCCTCGTATTTCTTGTTGGTCGTGTCCAGTGAATAAAGGACGGAGATGTGAGTTACCTCATTTCCAAAGGAATCCGAGGCTTTTGCGTGCTTTTTCCAAACGGAGAGCGCCTCTTCGCCGCTTTTGCAGGCGAGGAGAGAGGCAGTGAAAGCCTTCTCTTTTTCAACCGCCTTCTTGATGGAAGGGACCTTGAAGGGCCATTCCGAGAATTTCTTAAGTTCTTTGCTCATGTTGTTTCACCTTTCTATGAACTCGACTTTGCGCTTCACCGTTTTCTTCTCCTTCGTGGATAGAAGGGCGAAGTAACCCTTGCTTTCCTCGACGTAGCCATCCTCAAGAGAAAGGTAGTAATCGTCCCCTTTCGAAGAATAGGTTGAGGAGATGACCCCTTGCTCGCAAAGCTTCCTGATCGCGGCTTTACCGCGTCTGGAAGAGAGGGAAGCAAGAGAGGAGAAAGCGACTAAAGAAGCATAGTCTCTCGCCGCAGGGGAACCTTGGAGAAGATGGACGAGACCTTCGTTGCTTGGCTTCATCCCGATCAAGGAAAGCTCATAGATCGAGGCCATGATTTTCCTTTGCAGGGACGTCCTTCCTTTTTCTTTTCCCATGGGCCGAAACATTATATTGCAGGAGGGAAAATAGCAAACAAAAAGCGTATCATTTGCAACGGGAAAAGACCTGACTACAATTGCGAACGGAAATTATGGAAGACTCAACGGAAAAACTCATCTTGGCCACCATCGATAAGGTGCGCCCGTTCCTCCAGCGCGATGGAGGGGACATCGAATACATCGGATTCCGCGACGGCATCGTCTACCTCACGATGACCGGAGCTTGCAGCGGTTGCATGTACGCTGGGGAAGACATCTCGGCCGGAGTGGAGATCATTTTGATGGAAGAAGTCCCGGGCGTGATGGCGGTCAAAACCGACGACATCCCCTCGGACATGATGAGCGAATACCTCGCCAAGAAGCAAGAAGCAGCCCTCAGCAAAGCGGGCATCTGAGCCAACATAAAAACCCGGCCATCGAGCCGGGTTTTCGTTTCCAAATTTCTTTAGTCGTTGGCCCAAAGAAGGTGCTTGTACATAAGAACCCAGAAGAGGTCAACCCAGCCAAGGATCGTGCCGGTGAGGGGGATGATGGCAAGGATGAGTCCCAAAATGTTGTGGGTTCCCTTCGGGCTCTCGATGACGGCAGAGATACGAACGATGAGTTCGAGGATCCAGTTGACGCCAGGGATCAGAAGAAGGATGAACTGAACAAGCCTAGGAAGACTGTTGAATGTTTTCATGTTGGCTCCTTTCGGGCTATAGAATAGCCCTTTTTCAGTAAGATACAAGACAACAATGGGCCCAATGTTGAAATTTGGACGAGCAGAAGAAAAGTGACTATAAAGCTGTCTGCCCGCGGAAACAAAAGCTGAAAAATACCTTTGTTTTGCGGGCTTTTCCAGATCCTAATCTAGAATCAGATTCGCCTTCGTATTCGCGATGATGTAACCTTCGCGGTTATAGACGTCCTCACGGTTGTAACGAAAGCGAAGACCATTAGGCTGGACCATCGCGCCCCCGGCTTCATGGATCAGCAAGTCCCCTGCCGCGACGTCCCACTCTTTCGTTCCAGAGGACATGCGGTAGAAGAAATCGTAATCCCCTTGCGCGATCACACAGAACTTATTAGCAGCACCGATTGGGGTTGCTTCGCCCTCAAAACGGTCTTGATGCTTCAGGTAGAAAGCCTTCTCTTTCTCGTTGAAGAAAGAAATGGATCGCACGGTCTTCAATCCTTCAGTCCTTACCGAGCAATGGATCTTCGTGCGTGTGCCATCTTTATTGAGGCGATATGCCCCTTGCCCTTTTATCGCGAAATAGAGGACATCGAGCATTGGGACGTTGATGACGCCCACCACGACCTCATGATCCACGGCCAAAGCGATGTTGGTGGTGAACTGCCCGTTGCGGCTGACGAATTCTTTGGTTCCATCAACCGGATCGACGATCCATATCGCCTTCTTTTGCAGCCTCTCTTTGGTATCGACGCTCTCTTCAGTCAGGAAACCATAATCGGGAAACCTTTTTCCCAAATCCTCGCGGATCATTGCATCAGCTGTCTTGTCGGCCAAAGTGACTGGCGAATCGTCGCCCTTTATCTCGACCGCGAAATCGGTCTTGTAGATCTCTTTGATTTTCGTCTCGGCGTGCTTCGCCGCCTTGATCGCGGCTTCTAGTTCTTTCTCGTACATGTCTTTTCCCTCCGGAAAATTATATGACTAAGGGCTTAACCTTGCTGAGCTCTTCGATGACTTTCATGGACTCTTCATAGGAATGAGTTTCCGTACCTGCGGCGAAAAGATGTCCTCCGCCTTTGAAATGGGTCGCAGTAGGCTGAACGGGATAGCCTTTGTCGCTTCTTAGCTCGCCCCGGACGAACCCTTTTCCATCCTCCGTAAACAGGCAATAGATATGCGGGCTAAACACGGTCTCAATACAATTGACCATCGAGCCCGCTTCCTCATAGCTCATCCCACGCGAAAGGTAATCCTCGGGTTTCAAATAGACATAGGTTATATCCTTATAGCGTTGCACGCGCGAGCATAGATAGGCGTGGAACGCCTTGGTCCGTTCATCCTCGTAGTAGACGATTTGTCGAATCGAAATGGGCTCTATGCCAAGCTTAACGAGCCTTCTGACGGCGTCGCAAGTCCCTTGATTCGTCCCGTAGAAGCGAAAGCAGCCCGAATCTGTAAGGATTCCAACATATAGGGCTTCTGCGGCGATTTTGGAAATTTTAAGCCGGTTTTGCGTCGCGAAATTCTCGATGATCTCCGCGCAGGCGATCTTATGCCTATCCACGTAGAAGTCAGGATAAGGGAAGCTTTCTCCCGCCTTGTTCGGATCGTGATGGTCGAATTTGATGAATCTCTTCGCGAGGTTTACGCGCTGATCCTCGACCCTCCTTAAGCAAGAGACGTCCACCAGAATTGCGAGCGATTCTTTGATTTTCTCATCGCTAACCGCATCCATCGGAGAGATCCTTCCGAACAACGAAGGCACCCCGGAGCCGATGGCGTAGACCTCTTTCTTGGGATAATTCTCCTTGATGATCTCCCTAAGCCCTATCTGGCAGCCATAGCAATCCCCATCGGGAATGCCATGCCCCCAGATGGTGATGGTCTTCTCTTCGGCGATTATCTTTAGTAACGATGCGAAATTCCCCATAGGAAAGCCTATTAAGATAATCGATTTCCTTTCAAAGGGGAAGAAAAAAGACGCTCGCGGGAGCGTCTAGATGGCTTAAACAGATGCGATCAGATGATCTTCACGCCAAGATCGGCCGCAGTCTCGGGTTTATGGGAGGCCTCATCGCCGTCTTCGCTTTCCTGATCGTCGGAGTTGATGGATTCGCCCGCCACGGAAGCGTTGTACTCAGCCTCTTCCTTGACGTCGGTCTCGTCTCTGTCGGCCTCTTGCTCATCGTTTTCATAGAAAACGTTGGTGTCGATGCGGGTATTGTCGAAAAGGGTCCTGGAACGGAGATTCCAAGTGTAGTCGCCGTCTTGGACGAAGCGCCCATCCAAAGAGAGGTCGGTGTAGAAATGGCCGATTCTGCTTTGCTCTTCGTCCGGCCCGATCTCGAGCTCGACTTTGATTTTGTCCCAAAGATCTTTAAAGGCGATGGGCTCATCAGACTCGCTGAGGATTTTATAGGCGAGGTCGATCATTGATTCTTTCTTCATGGTGTTTTTTCCTTTCACATCTTCTCAGGAGCGGAGACCCCGAGGATCCCCAAGCCGTTCTCCAAGACGATTTCGCAAGCCTTTATAAGGCCTAGGCGCGAGGAGGTCAAGGGAATGTTTTCTCTGTCGATGATACGGCAAGCGGCGTAGAACTCATGGATGAGCCCGGCGAGCTTGTGGACGTAGGCTGCGGCTTTGGCGGGTTCCCTCTCCTTCGCGGCGGATTCTATCATACTCGGAAAATCGGCCAAATGTTTCAAAATCGCAAGTTCGGAAGGCTCTTTCAGCATCTTTCCGCTCATATCGATTTCGATCTCTTCGCCAAGTTTCAGCAAAGAGACGCAGCGGGCATGGGCATATTGAGAATAGAAAACGGGGTTGGAAGAGCTTTGCTCCATCGCGAGGTTATAGTTGAAATCGAGGTGGCTCGAAGCGCTGCGCTCAACGAAGAAATAGCGTACGGCATCCACGCCCACGTCGCTTACGAGCTCGCGATGGGCGATTGCTTTGCCCGTCCTCTTGCTCATCTTCACCTCTTGCCCGTCTTTGTAGACGCGGACAACCTGCACGAATTGGGCTTCCAAAGCATCTTCGGGGTAGCCATTCATCATCAGGGCGCTCTTCATACGGCCGATATAGCCATGATGGTCGGCGCCCAAAACATCGATCAGGTGGTCGAAGCCGCGACTCATCTTGTCATAGTGATAACAAATGTCCGGCATGAAATAGGTGTAGAGCCCGTTCGACTTCACGATTGCGCGGTCTTTGTCGTCGATGAACTTGGTCGTCGCAAGATAAGTGGCGCCATCTTTCTCGTAGACGTAGCCTTTCTCTTTGAGCTTGGCCAAGGTCTTCTCGATGTTGCCACCTTTGCGGATGTCGCTTTCGTAGGTGACTTTGTCGAAATGGACGCGGAAATCGCCCATATCCTTCCAAATTTTCTCCAATTCCGAATCGATGCCGAAGCGGATGAAGAAGTCATGCGATTCTTGGTCGTCTTTCAGATAGCGGTCGCCGTATTGCTCTTTGATTCTCTCGGCGATTTTGATGAGGTCTGCGCCATGATAATCGTCTTCCGCCAAGTCAAGCGGCTCGCCGAAAGCTTCGTGATAGCGGGCGCGGATGGAATGGCCGAGATGTTCGACCTGGTTGCCGCAGTCGTTCACATAGAATTCGCGGGTGACGTCATAACCTGCCCAATCAAGCAAAGAGGAGATGACATCCCCTACCGCCGCGCAGCGCGTGTGGCCTAAATGCAAATCGCCCGTCGGGTTGGCCGAAACATATTCGATGTCGATTTTCTTCCCATTCCTAGGCGCCCTGCCGAAAGAGTTTCCTTCTTCGAAAATCTTGGTTAAAACATCCGTCAAAGCCCCGTGTTTTAAGAAGAAGTTAATGAAGCCAGGCCCGGCTATTTCGATCTTCTCAACGTAATCGAGTGAAAGGCGGGCAGACAATTCCTCGGCGAAAGCGTGCGGAATCTTGCCAATGCGCTTAGCGAATTTCATCGCGCAGTTGGTCGCGTAATCGCCATGGGATGGGTCCTTGCTGCGTTCGATGACGATGTCGCTTTCGCTTGCTTCGATGCCGAATTCCTTCAAAGCAGGAATCAGGCTTTGCTTCAATTTCGTTTCGTTGTCCATTTTCATTCCCTTTCTGTGCAGACGAGCACCGCCGCTTTCGCGCGGATGCCTTCTTCGCGGCCCACTTCGCCCAGCCCTTCTTCCGTGCCGGCTTGGATGCCGATGCGCGAGACATCCACCTCCAAAAGCCTCGCGAGGTTCTCTTTCATCTCGGGCAAGAAGGCGGCGAGCTTCGGCTTCTCCGCCAAGATGATGACGTCGAGGTTCCCGACCCGGTAGCCCTTCTCTTTGACCATTCGCATGACTTCGGCGACGATATTCTGGCTGTCTGCGCCGTCCCATTTCGGGTCGTCGGTCCGGAAATAATGGCCGATGTCGCCCAAGGCGAGCGCGCCTAGCAAGGCATCGCTCACGGCGTGAAGCACCACGTCGCCGTCGCTGTGGGCGAGGAGGCCTTTATCAAAGGGGATCTTCGCCCCGCCGAGGACGAGCTGTTTCCCTGCGACGAAGCGATGGATGTCTTCCCCGATGCCGATTCTGACGTCCATCATTTGGTCACGTTGAACCGGAAGAAGACGACGTCGCCGTCCTTCATCCGATAGTCCTTTCCCTCCTGACGGAGTTTGCCCGCTTCTTTCACCGCGGTTTCTGAGCCGTATTGCTTAAGGCAATCGAAATCATAAACCTCGGCTTTGATGAAGCCCTTTTGGAAATCGGTGTGGATGATGCCCGCGCATTCGGGGGCGGTCATGCCATTTTTGAAGGTCCAGGCGCGGCACTCATCGCTCCCGCAGGTGAAGAAAGTCGAGAGGTTCAGCAGACGATAGGCGGCTTTGACGAGTTTATCGAGCCCGCTTTCCTCCGCACCGAGGGTCTCCAGGAATTCTTTTCTCTCCTGTCCGGAGAGCTGAGAAATCTCATATTCAATTTCGCAGGATACGGGGATGCACTGGGCGCCTTGCCCTTCCGCGATCTTCTTGACCGTCTGATAGTATTTGCAATTATCAAGGTCCGCGTAATCGGAGTCGGCAACGTTAGCGACGTAAATGATGGGCTTGGCGGAAAGAAGGAAGAAGTTCTTGCGCGCATATTCCTTTTGCTCATCGTTTAGGTCAGGGCAGGTGCGAGCGGGTTTTCCCTCGCCGAGCCACTTCTCAAGGGGCGCGAGGATGGCCATCTCGTATTGGGCGACTTTATCGTGGGCGACCCTGGCTTTGATGCCTTGCTTGCCTGAACGCGCGACAACGCTTTCATAATCGGCCATGGAAAGTTCGAGGTCGATGATATTGATGTCCCTTTCCGGGTCCACTGAAGCTTCGACGTGGGTGATCTCATTCGAATCGAAGCAGCGGACGACCTCGCAGATCGCATCGCATTCGCGTATCGCGGCCAGGAACTGGTTGCCGAGACCCTCCCCTTTGGAAGCGCCCTTGACCAAACCGGCGATATCATAGAAATCGAAGGTGGCGGCGACTCTTTTCGCCGGGCGGAACATATCGCAAAGGAAATCGAGCCTCTCATCGGGGACAGTCACAACCCCCGTGTTGGGGTTGATGGTCGCGAAAGGATAATTGGCGGCTTCTACGTGCGAGTTGGTGATTGCATTGAACAAGGTTGATTTTCCGACGTTCGGCAAACCGACGATTCCGGCTTTTAATGGCATAGTACTACTTCCTTGGGATTGGCTGGATAATTCTAACGCGCAGCGCGCGTGTGAGAAAGGGTAAAAAAAGCCCCCGAAACGTTCCGGAGGCGTTACCTGCTAGGTAAGAATTAGTCGACTTTTTTGACGTTCTTAGCGCGTAGCCCACGATTCGACTCTTCAACCTCGAACTCTACATGCTCGCCGGGTTCGGCGATCTTGTAGTTGTCCATCAGAAGAGCGGAATAGTGGAAGAAGTAGTCCTGGTTGTCTTCAGCGGTGATGAAACCATAACCCTTCTCTTTGTTGAACATTTTGACTGTTCCCTTCATGAGACTCCTAACCTTCCTAGCCAACGCCTAAAAGGTATTTTGGCCGTAGGAAATGGTATCACTTTTCATCATGGAATGAGCAAAGCAATTTCACCAAAGTTTTCTTTTCCTCATCCGCAGGAAAATCGTCAATAAAACAAGGAGCGAGAATAGCAAAGCTGAGCCACACATGGAGAGAATCGGCTCCCAAGAAATGCGGAAGGATGACGAGCCGCCGAGTTCTTCCTTAAGGTAGAGCGAGACCACGAATTCCAGGATGATCATCGAGACGATCGAGGAGAGCAAAGCCCCTAGCGTGGACACCAAGGTATGGCAGAAGAGGGACTTGCAGATGTCGGAGCGGCTCGCTCCAAGGGCAAAGAGAAGGCGATTCTCCTTCTCATTCTCTTTGATGGTGATCCCCAAGACGACCATGAAAAGAAGGCAAGACATCAAAAACGAGAAAGCCGAGAAACAGATTAAGACCTCTTTAATGTAGCCAAGAGACTCCTCGATTGTGGAAGATACCTCGAGGCTAGGAGAGGTGAAACGATAGGCCGGGTAATCCCGATTGAGCTTATCGATAAGAGATGATATATCTGTATCTGAACTGACTTGGAAAACGGCACCCGTGGGTTCCAAAAGGAAGGGATCGGCGTCCAAAGAGAAGAAATAGAAGTCGGCCGACCAATCGCTTGGCAGATAGATCGTCTCGCTTTGTTCTTCTTTCACCCCCACGACTTTGAGGCAGGAAGAGGTGAAAGTGCGGTCATAGAAGTCCTCGTTTTCCTCCGCGGAGACCTCTCCCGCGACGTAGACCTCCTCAGGGCGGCCCCAAGTCTCATACAGCGCGCTGGAGAGCCCTATCTCCTCAAAGGAAGAAGGCTTGTTTCCTTGCGAAAACCCTTCACAATCGTAACTTAAACGGGGTTTTGCGGAGTTTTCGTATATATAAGCGTCGCGACAAGCGCTAGGCAGATCGACGGAGGCGTCCTTCTGCGAATAAGGCAGCCTCGCATAGGTTTCCGAGACGTCGATGACCTCGCTTTCGTTTGGGGAGAAAAACAGATGGGTAGCCATGCCGGTGAGGACGGAATCGTTTGAGGCGAAAATGCCGACGCTTGAGACGATGTCCCTCCCGATGATCCCCTCATCGCTTTCGGTTATGGTGGCGATCTCCTCCCAAGAAGGCCCGCTCTTGTCGCAAGAGAAAACATATAGACGCGTGTAAGGCGATTGGTCTCCCTCTTCCAGCAAAGAGGCCAAGAAGAGGCTGCTTGCCTTCTCGAAGACCAGGTTCTTCCTCTTCTCATCGTGTCTGATGAGCTTCAGGAATTCCGAGGGGTGTTTGGAGAATTCGATGTAAGGGACTTCGTAGATCGCTTGAGGGGAGGAGGAGTCGCCCATCTTCGCGGGCTTGAAGTTCATCCTCTCAACGAGGATCTCCCTCGCCCAAAGATGGTCCCAATGGAAAATCGTGTTCTTCTTCGTTTGAGTCACCCCCACCAAAGTGAACATCTGCTCGTCCTGAAAACCCCATTCCGTATGGCTCGCGTTCACGACGACCGTCAAAGGATTTTCGTCTAGATATGTCCCGAGGCTTTCGAAAGAGCGCTCGATCCCAAGCCCCGAGCAAAGTTGGAACATGTTCGCGTAAGTCAGCCCAAAAGCCACGTCGTCCCAATCCATCGTCGAAGGGGTGGTCGGATAGAAAACTGCCTCGCGATTGCAATCGAGCCATTGATAATCGTTGATCGAACGCATTGTGAAGCCTTGCAAGCGAATGCTCTTTGATCCTTGGATGGCGTAGAAGTCATTGTCATCGCAGAACCACTCCTCGAAATTGAGAAGGTAGCTCGCCCCATAATCGATCACCAGGTTCTGATAGTCGTTGCAGAGCGAACGCATCCCTTCGAGGTCGTAGGCGTAGACATTTGAGACGGAGGTGGAAGACTCCTTCCTTTTACCCATGACGATCTGATTCTCCGGAACGATGGAAGACAAAGAGGAATTCAATTGCTTGGAAAGGGAGGAGGAGAGAAAGAAAGAGAGCCCAATGCCAATCAAACCGAAGCAAATGGAGGCTTCGGTGACGATGGATCGCCACTTCTTGTGCCTCAATAAGTGAAAAGCGTGCTTCAGCAAAGCGAGGAAAGGAAAGCGAGGAGGTTGCCTTTCTTCCGCCAAAGCCATTTTGGCATGCGCGGTTTTCGCTTTGTCTTGCTTAGGCTCAACGAAGGAAGAGAGTTCGCCATCGTCGAGTTTCAATATCCCTTCGCAATAGGAAGAAAGCATCTCCTCGTCGTGGCTCACCACCACAACCAGGCACCTTGATGACAGTTTCCGCAGGATCTCAAACACTTTGATGGCATTCTCCTTGTCCAAAGCGGCCGTCGGCTCATCGAGAAGCAAAATGGAAGGGTTGTTGATCATGGCTCTAGCGATTGCGACCCTTTGTTTCTCTCCGCCCGAAAGCGTGGAGACGACCCTTTTCTTGAGTCCGCCTAGACCGACCCCATTAAGGGCCTCCTGCACCTTCTGCTTTTTGATGCGCTTGGAACAATCGAAGCATGCTGACAAAGGAAGAAGCAGATTCTCCTCCACCGTCTCCAACTCAAGTAGGTTGAATTGCTGAAACACATACCCGATGCGTCTCAATCGATAATGGGCTTTCTTGGTCTCGTCCCACGCTTTGGGATTCTTCCCGAAAAGTCGGTACTCTCCTCCGTAATCGTTGTCGAGGAGGGAAAGGATGTTCAGCAAAGTGCTTTTCCCGCAGCCCGATGCCCCAGCGATGCCATAAAGGCCTTTTGGGGGGAGAGAGAAGCTCACTTCTTTGAGCACTTTGCGTTCCCCGAAAGAACGGATGAGCTTTTTGCAGACGATTCCCTCACTCATCGCGCAGCTCCTCGCTTAGGTTGGCCGCATTCGCCCGAAGCAACGGGAAAAGGCAGCAAAGAAGGTTGAAGAGAACGGAAAAAGCCATAACGATCATGGGGATGAGCAAAGGGATGCCAAGGTAATTGAGCAAAGGGATATCGATGAGGCCCTCAAGCCCGAATTTGCTTTGGAAAAGCGCGTTGCCCCCATAGGAGGCCAAAGGGCATACCAGCAAAGATATCAGCCCAGAGACCAAGCCCGAAAGCAGGGCTTCCAGATAGGATATCGAATCGACCTGGCTTCTAAACGCGCCCAAAGAAATGAGGATTGCCCTCTCCTTTCTCTCTTCTAGGAACGAGGAATAATTGCTCATTCCCATCACGACCGCCACCGAAATCAAAGAAATCAAGGTGAAGGCGAACAAGGACCAGGTCGTCCCCTTCGAAAGCAAAGAGAAGCTCTCTACAGCAGTGGCCACATTGCTCGAGGCGATGATTCCCTCCTCTTTGGAAGAACATAGCGCGCATAGTTCATCAGCGTCTTCATAGGTCGAACAAAAGGCGTAACGAGAGAAGGCGCTGTAGGAAGAGTTGTCTTTCGCTTGGTCGACATAGTCGTAAATGCTGATCCCACCAGGAAGCTCCTTCTCTTTGAAATAACTCTCGAAAGCGGAGTAAGAATAATAGATTTTCGGGGTGCTCATAAAGGGAAAATCCTTGACGATTTTCATGATTTCAAATTCAAAATCCCCGTAAAAAGCCTCTATTTTTCCATCCGATTGCTCAATTTCATAAGAATATGGAACGCGGATGGAATCCCCTAACGATATCTCCGCATAGCGTTCCGCGAAGGCCTCATTGACGAAGCAAAACTCGGTGCGGTCGGCCAGCCCTCCCTCTTCTCCCCAAAGCAATGGATCTTCGAAAGAAAGGACGGGATAAAGCGAAACGGGATCTTGGTTCTCCTCGTTGTAAACAAAGACGGAGGCTTCGGGGAGGAAGTAAGAGAAATCCAGGCGGATGTCGGCTTTGATGTCGCCAAGCATATCGAGGCATTCGTTGATGGACGGCCGCCGCGTCTCGATGAGGCTGAGTGGAGAAGAGGCGACGCTGACTTTGCTTTCTTCCTGCAGGCGTATCGTCCTGTAGTCGAAGGCGCTCCTCGCCTGCTTGCTCACCGCCGCTTCATTCCCCTTGAAATAGCCAAAGCTCAATAGCCCCGCGACAATCCCAAGGGAGGCGGTGAGAAGGCAAATCGCGTTCTTCAGGAAATGCTTTTTTAGGTTCTTTTTCAGGAAGGCTCCTTGCCATCCTTTTCCTCCGGCCTTTCCCCCGGACAATTTCCAAGGAGCTTTCTCCTTTTGGAAGTTTGGGCAAGGCTCGCCTATCTTCCATTGCCAATCCACATAACGATCGAGCAGCTTCTGGTTATGGCTTACGATGATGACCAGACGTTTCTTCGATATTTCCTTGAGGATGCTCATCACTTTTTCGGATGATCTTTCGTCAAGCGCCCCAGTCGGCTCGTCGCAAAGCAAGATGTGAGGGTCGTTGATCAGGGCTCTGCAGATAGCGATCCTCTGCTTCTCGCCCCCTGAGCAGGAGCCGGCGCTTTGCCTTTCCTTCCCGGCCAAACCGACATGGTCCAAGAGAGTTCTTGCCTCCGCCTCGGCTTTCTTTCTGCTGCCCGCGGCGAAAAGGCGCGGCAACGTGACGTTTTGCAGGACGCTGAGATAATCGATCAGGTTATAATGCTGGAACACCAGGCCCACCGCTCTCTGACGATAGACGGCCAATTCGTTGCCCGAAAAACTTGTCAGATCCTTCTTCCCGACGAAGATCTTTCCCTCGCTTGGCTTGCTGAGCCCTGAGAGCAAAGAAAGGAAAGTGCTTTTCCCGCAGCCCGAAGGCCCGCTGACGGCGAAGAACCCTTTGGAAGGCAGAGAAAGATTCACGTGACGAAAAAGCCAGCGTTTGCCCTTGCCGTCGCTCACCCATTTGCCTATGTTCTTAAGAACGATCGAGGCCAAAGAAAATCCCTCCTTCACCTTAGTAATAAAAGCGAATGAGGGTTTTTCTTAATCTTTGCTCAATATTTTGGAATGATGAGCGATGATTTTTTTCAGTTTCTTGTTGAAGGCGTCGCGGTCCATCATGATCACGTTGCCGCAGCCCAAGCATTGGATTTTGACATCAGCCCCAACGCGAACGACTTGAAAACGTTTTGAGCGAGCGGAGCAAGGATGAGGACGCTTCATCTCCACTTCATCGTAAAGGGAGAGCGGTTCGTTCACCACGGAAGATCCTCCATCTTAACGGCTGCCGGAACCTTCGGAAGACCGGGCATCGTGAGGATCTTGCCCGTTAAGGGAATCACGAAGTTCGCCCCTGCGGAGAGATTCACCTCGCGGATAGTCATCGTAAACCCTTCCGGCGTGCCGAGGAGTTTGGCATCATCAGAGAAACTCGATGGCGTTTTGGCCATGCAGATATAGGCATCACCGTACCCCATGCGATCGTACATGGCAAGCTGCTGTTCGGCTTTTTCTTCATATACGACGGACCCAGCATGATAAATTTCGCCGCAAATCTTGGCTATTTTCTCTTTTAATGGCGCTTTCAGGTCATAAAGAGGATGGTAATTGCTTGGAGTGCTTTCCAAAACGGACTTAACCTTCTTAGCGAGATCGATTGCCCCATCTCCCCCTTCCAGATAGACATCTGCGAAGGAATGGGGATAGCCATTCTCCTCGCACCACTTCTCCAGGAAGGCGACTTCCTTCTCGCTGTCTTGAGCGAAATGGTTGATTGCGACGACGACCGGGACGCCGAACTTTTTGATGTTCTCAAGATGCCGCTGAAGATTCCCAACCCCGTTTTTGAGGGCTTCTACGTTTTCGTTGGCGAGATCTTCAAAAGCCATGCCCCCATGCATTTTGAGGGCGCGGATCGTCGCGACCATGACCACGCAATCGGGATGGAAGTTTCCTTCCCGGCATTTGATGTCGAGGAACTTCTCCGCTCCTAAATCCGCTCCGAATCCCGCTTCGGTGATCGTGATAGGAGCAAGCTTCAAAGACAGCTGCGTCGCCAAGATGGAATTGCAGCCGTGGGCGATGTTGGCGAACGGCCCGCCATGGACAAGGACGGGATTGTTCTCAAGTGTTTGGACGAGATTCGGCTTAAGGGCCTCTTTCATAAGGCGCATCACCGCATGGGTCACTTTGAGGTCCTTCACGGTGATGGGCTTGCCCGCTTTGCTATATGCGACGATGATTTTTTCGACTCGCGACAAGAAGTCCTCCTCGCTTTTTGCAAGGCAAAGAATCGCCATGAGCTCGCTTGCGACGGTGATGACGAAAGAGGAATGATGGGGCGTGGCTTTCGGGTCGTTCTCAGCGACCTCGATGTCGCGCAGAGCGCGGTCGTTCATATCCATCGCCCGGCTCCAAACGATACGGTCTGGGTCGATGTCCAATGGATTCCCTTGGTATATCGAGTTGTCGATGACGGCAGAGATAAGGTTGATTGAGGAGGTCAACGCATGCATGTCCCCCGTAAAATGGAGATTGATGTCCTCGCTTGGGGCTATAGAAGCCTTGCCTCCGCCCGTTGCTCCGCCTTTTAGTCCGAAGACTGGCCCAAGAGAAGGCTCCCTCAGGCAAAGCAGCGCCTTCTGCCCTATTTTTCCAAAACCTTCGGTTAGTCCGATGGAGATGGTTGTCTTCCCTTCGCCCGCTTTCGTCGGAGTGATCGCGGTCACTAAAACGAGTTTCCCGTTCGGTTTGTCTTTCAATGACTCATACACGTTCGGGTTTATCTTGGCTTTGTATTTGCCATACATCTCGATGTCGTCCTCAGACAAATCGAGTTTCTTGGCGATCTCGTTGATTTTCAAAAGAGACATAACAAGGCTCCTCCTGTCGAATTCCCTAAATTATCCTTTCCTTTTCCGATTAGGAAAGGGGCAAATCGCTTTTGCTGAGATCCAAGAGGAGATCTTCTTCCCCTTTTATCCAAGTGATCGGGAACTGATGGCGGAACCAGGTCATCTGCTTTTTCACGTAATGCCTCGTGTTTTCTTTGATGAGGTCCTTGGTCTCCTCTAGGCTAGCCTTGCCATCCCAATACGGAAAGAATTCCTTCACCCCGATGGCTTGGAAAGCGTGGGGGTTGCGGCCGTATTTCTGGACGAGGGAGCGGTTCTCCTCTTCCAAGCCTAAGGCAAACATCCTATCCACCCGTTCTTCAACTAGCGGATATAAATCACCCCGCTCGATGTCCATCCCATAGAAGCGGATGTCGAAAAGCGGTTTGTGCTCTTGCTCGGCGAGCGACTCCGAACGTCTTTTCCCCGTCGCGAGGAAATATTGGATGAGCCTCAGCACCCTCCGCCTGTTGTGCGGATGGATGGCTTTGGCCCCAGTTGGATCGATCTCGCAGGCTTTCTGATAGAGTTCATCTTCCTCGAGGCTTTCATAAGAAGACATATCGACTTCCTTCTCCTCAGGGAACTCATAATCGAATAGCCCCGCTTTGATGTAGAGACCGGTGCCTCCTGCGATGATGATCGGACGGGAGGTTTTAGCCAATTCGTATATCTCCCCTCGCAGATCGCTTTGGTACTCGGCGACGTTGTAATCGGAATCAAGGGGGACGAAATCGAAAAGATAGTGCGGGACTTCCATTCTCATGGATTCGCTAGGCTTCGCGGTGGCGATGCCTAACTCTTGATAGACCTGATAGGCGTCGGCGTTGATAACGACCCCGCCAAGGCGCTTAGCTAGAGAGACCGCCAAGGCGCTTTTGCCGCTTCCTGTCGGCCCAGTCAAAACCAAAATCATTGCAAATCCCCGCTGATTTCCTTCAAAAGTCCAGTCAAATCTTCTTCTGCGTTTTCCAAATTGAGATAGACCGGGTGCTCTTTGTACTGCTTCATAGACGACTCGTAATCGTTCTTCGCCTTCTGGTATTCTTCCTCGTTTTGCTGGTTTGCGTAGGACATCATCCGTTTCTGGGCGTCTTCGATCGCGTCGCGCAGCATCTGCAAAGAAGGGTCTTTCTCAAAGCTTTCTTTTGCCTCGAAATAGCGTTTCGACTCCGCTTCGTCTTTCAAGCATTTGGCGAGATTATCACCCAGAAGAAGCAAAGGGTCCCTCGTCAATTCGCCGATCATCGAGAAGGCATGGTCCTCTAAGATTTTGACGGGGACGATGAGCCCCTTCAAAGAGGCAGGGCCAGCAAAGTTGATTAGCTTGCCCGATTCGGTGTAGCCGGAAAGCATGCGCGGGTCCTTCTTGGAGGGGCCGTCGACAAGAACCTCATAGGTCTTCCCTAGCATCTTGGAGGAATGGGACATCACCCCTTGCTCAATCACCTTCAGAAGGCGGTTGAACCTCTCGTGCTTATCCGCGTCGGAGACATTGTCTTTCATCGCCGCGGCAGGAGTGCCTTTGCGCGGGGAATAGATGAAGGTGAAAGCCGCGTCGTATTTGACCTCCTCGCAGAGAGTCAAGGTATCCATGAACTGTTCCTCGTTCTCATTGGGGAAGCCGACGATGATGTCAGTGGTGATGGCGCAGCCCGGGATCTTCTCGCGGATCTCCTTGACGAGGGCGAGATATTCCTCTCTGGTGTAGCGCCTGCCCATCCGACGGAGGATTTCGCTGTTCCCGGATTGCAAAGGCAGATGGATGCAATGCATGATGTTCGGGTACTTTGCGATCACCTCGAACATCTCAGAAGAGAAATCCCAAGGATGGCTCGTCATGAAGCGGAGGCGAGGGATGCCCGTCTCAGCCACTTTCGAGAGGCAGGTCGCGAAGTTCGTCCCATCGCCGAAATCCTTGCCATAGCTGTTCACATTCTCTCCAAGCAAGGTGATCTCCTGGAAACCCTCGTCGACGAGTTTTCGACATTCGTCAACGATCTCGTTTAACGGCCTAGAGCGTTCCCTGCCCCTGGTGTAAGGGACGATGCAGTAAGTGCAGAATTTGTCGCAGCCATAGGAGATGTTCACGTAGGCCTTGATGTTGTCTAGACGCGTTGAGGGAAGATTCTCGAAGACATTCCCTTCTCCCGAGACGATCGAAACGAGATCCTTCTTTCTTCTCAGATGGGCGTCCAAAAGCTTCAGGATGTCCTGGATGTTGTGCGTGCCGAAGATGAGGTTCACATAGGGATAGCTCTTCATGATCTTCTCAGCCACGCCCTCTTCTTGCATCATGCATCCGCAGACGCCGAGGATGAAATGCTCCGGGTCTTTGTAATGTTTGGCTTTGTATTTTCCTATCTCGCCGTAGACTTTTTCCTCGGCGTTCTCCCTGACCGCGCAGGTGTTGATGATGACAACATCCGCCTCTTCATCGCTGTTGGCCTTGCTCATCCCAGCCAGTTCGAAATATCCGCCAAGGACCTCTTCATCCCTGACGTTTCCTTGGCATCCAAACGTTTTTATGAGGTATTTGCGGCCTTTTCCATAAGCAGCGACCGCGGAAGGGACGTTTATGTCGGCCCGCAGAATCTCTGCTTTCTTCTCCCTGCTGCGCGCTTTGTTCATATCTGGGAGAGAGACGAATTCAGTCCGTGCCATATCGTTTTTCCTTTCCGTTTACATAGAACTTCGGGGTGATGCTTTTGCATAGCCCTGTGATGGGGTCTAGATCGATGAGGATGAGATTGACTTGCTTATCCCCTTCGTTAGGAAAGGATAAGCGGGCCTCGGGATTTTGAAACATAAAGCGGTCGATGGCGCTTTCTTTCGAGGCCCCGATAACTGTGTCGTAACCTCCGCACATCCCCGCATCGCTGATGTAGCCGGTCCCATTGGGCAAGACATGAGCGTCGTTTGTCTGAACGTGCGTATGGGTCCCCACCACAACGCTCACTTCCCCATCGTAGCCGTAAGCGAATACTTGCTTCTCTGATGTGCTGTCGGCATGGAAGTCGACGAAATGGAACTTCGTCTCCCCTTCTTCTAGCAACGCGTTCATCGTCTCGCAAGGAGACCTCACCTCTTCAGTCATGAAAGCTTGCCCAAGGAGGTTCGTGACGCGGAGATCGCCTTCTTCCGTTTTGAAGACGGCGCTCCCCGTACCTTTATGGAAAGAAAGGAGATTCGCTGGACGCACAAGCAGATCGGCCTCGCCGATGTAATTGTCGATTTGGTTGCGCGAATGCCAATGGTTGCCTAAGGTAACGCAGTCAATGCCAAGGGCGATCAAAGACGCGTAATCCTTATAGGAAAGCCCTTTGCCTTTGGTGACATTCTCGCCGTTAGCGATCACGAAATCAGGGTGATACGTCTTCCTTAAAAACGGCAAAACGTCGGACACCGCGGCTAGGCCGAGTGGTCCGACGATATCGCCGAAGAACAGAATCCTCATGCTTACTTGGCGGTTTCAATCGCGCGGTATTCGCGGATGACTGAAACTTTGATTTCGCCAGGGTAGTTCATCTCGTTCTGGATTTTCTCTTTCATCTGCTGGGCCATCACGACGGCTTCCGAATCGCTAATCTTCTCAGGGATCACCATCACGCGGATCTCCCTGCCGGCCTGCAAAGCGTAAGCGGTCTGAACGCCATCGAATGATTTTCCGATGGTCTCAAGCTGCTCGATTCTCTTGATGTAGGTCTCGATGGTCTCGCTGCGGGCGCCGGGGCGGGCGGCAGACAAAGTATCGCCGGCCGCGACGAGGTGGGAGATGATGTAGCGCGCCTCGACGTCGCCGTGGTGGCTCTCGATCGCGTTGAGGACGACGTCGCCCTCGCCGAATTTCTTCGCAAGCTGCGCGCCGAGCTCGGTGTGCTTTCCTTCGATTTCGAAGTCGACGGCTTTGCCGATGTCGTGGAGCAAGCCGGCGCGGCGGGCGAGGTTCACATCAAGCCCGAGCTCGCCAGCCATGATGCCGGCGAAATAGGCGACTTCCATGGAGTGCTGAAGGACGTTCTGCCCATAGGAGGTGCGGTAATGGAGGCGGCCGATGTAACCCATGAGCTCTCGGTTGATGTTGTTGAGCCCGAGCTTATAGCAAGCTTCCTGCCCGTATTTCTGGGTGGATTCGCTAACTTCGCGTTTGCATTTGGCAACGACTTCTTCGATTCTGCCGGGTTGAATGCGGCCATCTTTCACTAGATACTCGAGAGAGCGCCTGGCGATTTCGCGGCGGATCGGATCAAAGCAAGAGACGGTGATAACCTCAGGGGTGTCGTCGATGACGAGGTCAACGCCAAGCTGCGATTCGAGAACTTTGATGTTCCTTCCTTCGCGCCCGATGATGCGGCCCTTCATCTCATCGCTAGGCAAAGCGACGACCGAGACCGTCCTTTCGGTAGCGACGTCTTGGGCGTATTTCTGGACGGCGAGGGAGAGAAGGTTCGTAGCCTTCGTCTCGACGGCGGCTTTCGCCTCGTCTTCCTTGTTTTTGATATAAGCGGCGATTTCGCTGGCCATTTTGCTTTCGACGCGGGCCATGATCTCGTCATGGGCCTCTTTCACCGACATGCCGGCGACTTTTTCGAGTTCCTGGAGAATGACCCCGATCTTGGCGTCTAGTTCCTCGCCTTTCTTCTTGTTGACCTCGATCTCATGCTCAAGCTGCTCTTTCTTCGCGTCGAGGTTATTCTCTTTCTGAATCAAAGCGGCATCCCTGGCGTCGATGGATTGCTCCCTGGCGTCGAGCTTCTTCTCTTCGTCTGCGATCTCTCCTTTGCGGATGCGGATTTCCTCGTCCGCTTTCTTCTTGGCCTCGAAGGCGACTTGCTTTGCGTCGAGCTCGGCGTTTTTCGTCAGGTGGTCGGCTTTGATTTTGGCGTCATGGAGGATTTCCTCGGCGTTGCGCGAGGCGCTTTTCGTCTTGCTTTTCCCGATGAGGAAAACGACGGCCAAAGCGATGGCCGCGAGCCATCCGACGATGGCGAGGATGAGGAAGGTGATCGACAATTCATTCATAATAAAACTCCTGCATAAAGAGCACCCAGGCTACACGTATGTTTTGCTTATATAGTTAAGTTGGGAACTTGATCTATAGCAACCCAATCAATAGGACAATGGGTGTATACCTTTTGGTACGGCTTTATTCTAACAAGTTAGGCGAGGAAAAAGTAGCGACAAATGACCCTTTTCCTCGAAAATGAAAAAGGAGAGGGGACGTGTATCGGAATTCGACTTTACTTTTGTAGCGATGCGGAGAGGAAGAGGCCTTCCTCGTCGGTCTTCACATCGATTGAGCCTCTCAAGAGAGGCTTGAGATATGCATGGAATTCAGGGGAAAGAGACGAGGTTGAAAGAATCCATTCCTTGGGGAAGAGGCGGTTCTTATTGGCAACGTCTTTTGCGGGAACAGGGATGATCTCATAGGAATAAGGCTCATTCGAAAGGCGTTTGATGGCCATCATGACTCCGCTTTGTCCATCTAAAGCCGCATCCAAGGCGGCAGCGCCTAGCTCAGATGCTTCCAAGGAGTCCTGTTTCGAAACCAAGTACGGATTTGCGCGGACGGGCGTGCTCAAAATCACGGTCCTCACCCCGATGCCGAGTCTCTTGTTGATCAATTTGCCGAGCTCAAGGGCGACCCCTTCCTGCGAGACGTGCCCAAAGGAATCGTAGAACGCCAAAGTGTCGTGATGAACGGGGATCCCTTCGGATAGGACGGCGACGCAGGTCCCTTTCCTTTTGTAAGCCTCCTCAACTTCCTTGAGGAAGGTTTCCTCAGAGAAGTCGCTCTCGGGGAGATGGATGAGATCGGGGTGGAAAGGGGCTACCAGCAAATCTGAGGATGCGGCAAGCCAACCCGCCTCTCTGCCCATCACTTCAATTAGGACCACTTTGCCCTTGCCGTAGCTATGGGCGTCGATGGAGATGAGCTTAACCTGGTTCATGACGTGCCTTGCGGCGCTGGCGAAGCCGGGGCAATGATCGGTCAAGGCAAGGTCGTTATCGATGGTCTTTGGGATGCCGACAACGCTGATCCCGCTCTTTGAGAAGTGCTCGCCGAGTTTGGCACAGGTATCCATCGAATCGTTCCCGCCGTTAGGCAAAACAGCTGAGATATCGTGTTTTTGCAGGGTTTTCAAAATCGAATCCCAGATAGTCACATCATTGTTCAGCTTTTTCCTGGATGAGCCGAGCAAGACGCCTGGGGTCTGAGGTAGGAGCTCGATGTCTTTCTCATCCAAGCAAGATAGATCGATGAGGTCGTCTTTGATGAGTCCTTCGATGCCATTATGGGATCCGAAAACATGAACGCCTTTCTTTTTGGCTTCCTTGAGGACGCCATAGAGAGAGGAGTTGATGACGGCGGTAGGACCACCGGATTGGAAATAGCAAACGTTGATGTCTTTTTTCATTCTTTGATTGTACCCGTGAGGGCAACAAAAAAGGAAGCGGTTGCGCTTCCTTTTGAATCGAACGTCATTCTTCTGCGTCTTCTTCGCTCGCGGCTTCCTTGCTCATCGCTTCGCGGACGCCTTTTTCGATGCTAGCGGCGACGTCGGGATGCTCACGAAGATAGGCTTTGCAAGCTTCCCTGCCGTTGCCGATCTTGTTCCCTTCGAACTCATACCAGGAGCCGGTCTTCTTGAGGAATCCGTACTTATCGCCGAGATCGAGCATCTCGCCTTCGCGCGAGATCCCTTGCCCGAAGATCATCTCGATGACGCAGGATTTGAAGGGAGGGGCGACTTTGTTCTTCACGACTTTGACCTTCACGGTGTTGCCGATCACGTTCGCGCCTTCTTTGATGGCTTCGGCGCGGCGGATGTCAAGGCGGATGGTCGCGTAGAACTTAAGCGCGCGCCCGCCGGTGGTCGTTTCGGGGTTGCCATAGATGACGCCGACCTTCTCGCGCAGCTGATTGATGAAGATGACGCTGCAGCGCGTCTTGGCCAAAACGCCGGCGATTTTGCGCATGCCTTTGGACATGAGCCTCGCCTGCAAGCCGACTTGGTTGTCAGACATGACTCCATCCAGCTCAGCTTGGGGGACCAAGGCGGCGACGGAGTCGACCACGATGAGGTCGAGGGCATTGCTCTCCGCCAGCATCTCGCAGATCTCCAAAGCCTGCTCGCCGGAATCGGGCTGAGAAAGGATGAGGTCATCGATGTTGACGCCGAGCTTCTTCGCGTATTCGGGATCGATGGAGTGCTCCGCGTCGATGTAGGCGGCGCGGCCTCCTTTTTTCTGGGCTTGCCCAACAGCCTCCAAGGCGAGCGTGGTCTTGCCGGAAGATTCGGGGCCGTAGATCTCGATGATTCTCCCTTTTGGATAACCTCCAACGCCAAGAGCTTGGTCGAGGAGGATGGAGCCGGTCGGGATGACGTCCACGTCCACCTTCGGATGGTCGCCTAGGCGCATGACCGCGCCTTTGCCATATGCCTTTTCGATGGAACGCAAAGCGTCTGCCAAGGCCTGGTCTTTGTCGGTGTTGATGTTTTGATTAGCTTTTACCATTTGATAATGCCTCCACCATTCAATAAAAGAGAATTTCGGGTTTTACCCAATTTATTTCGAATCTTCTGGAAATAAGCTCGCGGCAAAGGCGATCATCGCCTCGACGGTCGCTTCCCTTATCTCGTTGCGGCTGCCTTCTAGATGCAAGGGGATATTCCAAACGTTCCCTTGATAGGCGAGGCCGAGATAGACGGTGCCGACGGGCTCCCCGCCTTCTTGCACGTCGGGCCCGGCGTTGCCGGTGCAGGAGACGCAGACGTCGACCCCGAGGAGTTTCCTGCCTCCCGCGGCCATCTCAACGGCGACTTGAGGGGAAACCACGCCGTATTTCTCGATGTCGGAGGCCTTCACCCCCACCACGTTCGCTTTGACTTTCGGATCGTAGGCGATGACTCCGCCTTTGTAGACGATGCTCGCCCCGGGAATCTCGCAGATGGTCGAGCCGAAGAGCCCGCCGGTCAAGGATTCGACGCAGCCTAGTTTCAAATTCCGCTGAGCCATCCTTTGCAAAAGGTCGTGCGCACTAATCATGGGATTCCTCCTTCAGAACATGACGGTTCTTGACGACGTAAATGATGCCTGAGATGAGGGACATCGCCGTCGCTATATATATAAGGATAGTGGCGATGCGCCATAAGGGGTTCCAGGGCAAATCAAAATAAGAGAACGGCCAGCCGTTTAGCATGACGATGGGGAGGGCGATCATCTGAAAGACGGTCTTCAATTTTCCGAAGATGTTCGCGGCCACAACCTTGCCTTTGCTCGCCGCGACGAATCTCATCGTGTCGACGACGAGGTCGCGCAGAACCATGAGGATGACGCAAAATGCGGGAATGCACAGGGCGCCTGGATTGAATTCCCAGGGGATTGCAAAGAAGATCAGGCAGGAATTGACGAGCATCTTGTCGGCGATCGGGTCGAGGAATTTGCCAAGGTCAGTGACTTCGTTGCGGCTTCTTGCTAGATATCCATCCAGCGCGTCGGTCGCGGAAGCAACGATGAAGACGATGGCCGCAATCAGCCCGACGAGCGGGACGCTGCCTAAATAAGGGGTGACCCAATTGAAGAACTTGCCGCCCAAAGCCCACACGAAGAGGAAGATGAGCAAGGCGACGACGAGCACGATTCGAAGGATTGTGATTTTCGTTGGAAGATTGATTTTCATAGGTTTTCTAATGAGTGTCCGGTCCTATAAGCCATGTTTTGTCTAGGACGGCAATTTATCTCGGCTTTCGCCGGCTCCCTTTCCTTCAGTTCGGATTGGGCGCTTCCCCTACCAAATTTGGGTTTCTCGCTTGTGGGGTTTACCTCGTTTCATCTTGATGTCGCCATCAAGCTCGTCTCTGTGGCACCTTAGGGATTCCCTTCTCAAGAGAAGTTCCTCCGCCGTCACGCGCTCCCGCGTGCCTGGGGTTGATTCTTTCCCCAGCGCAATCACTACCGCCATCGCAGGCGGTGCGAGCATGGACTTTCCTCTACCTTTCGGCAGCAGTCGTCCAGACCGGAATGATTCTATTTGATGTTGCTCGGATCAATACCTACCTTCCATAGCGCTTTCTCAAGCTTGTCGATGCGGTTGATGTACTCAAGGTTGCTGGCGTTGACGCTCGAAGAGTCCTTCACCCCGGCAAGGCGGCTGGTCATCCTCGCGTTCTCAACCGTGAGCTGGCTGTTGCTTTCCTTCGCCTTGCGGAGCTGGCTTTCCAAGTCGACGATGTAGGCCTTGCTTTCGCGGAAGTAGCTCTCGAAGGCTCGATAATCGTTCATGACCCTATCAAGGAAGGTGTCGACCTCATCGGGATCGTATCCTTTCACGTTCGGCGTGAACTTCTCGCGGAGGATGTCGTCCGCGTTGAGGAATATCGTTTTGTCTTCCATGCCTCGCTCCTTTTGAATTATATTCAAATCGTCCCGCCCTATCAACGAAAGCGATGAAATTTGCTCCCTACAAAAGCGGGTCTTTGGGAAGCTATAATTCTTGACGTGAAAGCCCTGAAGAAAAAGCTAAGAGATTGTAAGACACTGGTCTTCATGGATTTGGAAGGAACCCAGATCAGCCACGAGGCAATCGAAATCGGCGCTTGGAAGGTCTATTTGAAGGACGATTTGACGGTCAAGAAGATCTCAAAGCCTTTCAAATGCTACATCCTGCCCAAGCACAATGTGGGCCCAGTCGTCACCGAGATGACCGGCATCACGGATAAGATGCTTCAAGAAGAGGGGGTCTCTTTTCGCCTCGCCCAACAAGGGTTCCGCAAATACGTCGGCGGGGACTGGTTCCACAGCATGTTCCTCGCATATGGGAGCCAAGACATCGTGATGTTCAAAAGCTCCGCGGAGAACAACCCCGACGCCTTCACCGAGGACGTAAGTTTCATCTCGCACCATTACCTGGATTTCGCGAGCTTTCTTTCCTCTTACGTCAAAGACGACAAAGGCAACGTCCTTTCTTTGCAGCATGCCTGTGAATTGCTACGCGCCCCGATGGTGGGCAAGAACCATGATGCGCTAAGCGATGCGAGGAACCTCGTTTCACTTTACAGCGCCTTCTTAGAGCAAAAAGAGCTGATTCAAGAGCGTTATCTGAAGATCCTCTCCAACGGTGGAACGATGAGCGCCGCCTTAAGAAGGGCCGCTCTAGCCTTATCCAACGGGAAGGACGTCACCGCCCAAGATTTCCAGCAATGGGTGAAGGAGGAGTTGTCATGAACTATCCTTCCGGCGTCAAACCCTTTGGGCTCAAAAACTCCGCAAAATCCCAACCAAAATACAAAAAAGCCCCCGTTCTAGCAGGAAATAGAGGGATGAGCTTTGAGGCGGATATCAACGAATCGAACGATTATTATCGCGAGAAGGGGCTTTGCCTGATCACCAAGCGCCCCACCCCGATCAACGTCGTCAAAGTCGACTATTCGCATGGGGCGACCATCACCCAGGCCTATTTCGAAACCCAATCCACCACCGACTACAACGGTGTCTGCGAAGGGCGCTACATCGATTTCGAAGCGAAAAGCACGCGCAGCAAAACCTCCTTTCCCCTCGCAAACATCCCGCCTCAGCAGATCGACCATCTGAAGAGGGTGCTTAGGCAAGGAGGCATCGCCTTCTTTCTCATCCACTTCGAATTGCTTGGGAAGACTTTCCTCGTCCCGGCCGAGAAAGTGATCGGCTTCTACGAAGAGAGGCCCAGAGCCTCGATGACGCTCTCTTTCATCGAGGAGAACGGGCGCCTAATCAAAGAAACCTTCTCTCCTCGTTACGACTATTTGCCCGTTTTGAAAGAACTGTTTTTCAAGAAATAAGGGCAAACTTCCCTCAAGAAGCAGCGATTGCACTCCGGGTTTCTCGCGTGGCAGATATCCCTTCCAAAGGAAATGAAGCAATGATGGAGCTTGCTTTGTTCATCTGGTGGAAAGGTCTTTTCAAGGACTGCCTCGATTTCCAAAGGGCTCTTCGCCCGCTTCGCTAGGCCAAGGCGCGAAGCCACCCTCTCGACATGGGTATCCACCGGGAAAGAGGGCTCGCCGAAAGCCTCCATCAAAACCACGCGGGCGGTTTTGTTGCCAACCCCAGGCAAAGAGACAAGCGTCTTATAATCGCTAGGAACCTCGCCATTGAAGTTATTTACGAGGAAAAGAGCTAGGTTTTGCAGGTTTTTGGCTTTGTTTTGATACAAGCCTAAAGGATGGATGATCTTTTCAATATCCCCACTACCCGCCCGAGATAAGGCGCATAGATCAGGGTATTTCTTGAATAGCTCAGGCGTGACCTTGTTGACTTTCTCGTCGGTGCACTGGGCGCTGAGCAGCACGGCGACCAAACACTGATAAGGCGAAGAGAAAGCCAACGAGCATTTTGCGTCTGGGTAATGTGCGATCAATGAGGAGGAGATGAAGGGGGCTTTATTTGTCTTCATCGTCTTTCCATTTTTGTTTGGCAAGTTCAATCGTGCGTTCAATGTCTTTATCCCAATAGTCGGAGACGCCGGTATAGCCTTCTTTGGCGATGTCATCGGCCACGCGGCGCGTGCGCAGCTCCTTGTCGACCGACTTGATGGTCTTCTTGCCTTTGGCGATGGCGTTTTCCAGGGCGTCTTTGATGGCTTCCTCGCTGTAGGCGTCATCAAGCCAAGTGTCGATCATGTCGCTTTCTAACGGCGAAAGCGTGCGGTTGAGCCTCTTCTCGAAATATGCGTAAAGCCTGGCAAGCCTCTCGCTTTTCTCCGCGGAGTTGAGGCTCGCTTTCGCTCTGGATATGTCAGCCTGGAAAAGTGAATAGAGCTTCTTCTTCAGTGGCTCGAGGCTTGTCCTCATCTTCCCCTCTATCGTCTCATAGGAGAGATAGCCCTCCTTCATGAGGGAGGCCAGAAGCTCATCGCACTTGCTCGTCTTGAGGTTCATCTTGAGCGAAAGCAAGTCGCCCGTGATGAAATAGTTGCCCCCGCGGAGAAGATGATCGACCATCAGCAAGGTGACGACTTTCTCCTCAGGGATATTGAGGCGTTTGTAGTTTTCAAGGAGGAGGTAGCGGAAGTCGACCGCGTCCATGGATACGTTGCTCGGATACATAGCTTTTCTATTCTAACCCTTTTTCTCCTCACTCTTCACCTTCTCCGGGTTCAGTTTTTCAAGAAGAAAACGATTCTCATCCATCGCCTTTTTGCTAAGCGGATCTATTTGAAAGCCCAAGCGCCTAGCAAAGCGCTCCGCACGCAGGATGCGGAGGGGGTCTTCCCTGATCCTCTTAACGGGGTCGCCGATGAAACGGATCGTCTTGTTCTTCAAATCGGCCAGCCCGTCATGGAAATCAAGCACTTTCCCCTGCTCATCCAAATACAAGGCGTTGATCGTGAAATCCCTCCGAACGCTGTCCTTTTCAGGAGAAGAGAGGAAACGGATGTAGGAAGGGTGGCGGAAATCAAGATAATCGCCCTCTTCCCGGAAGGTGGTTATATCGATCTCGACGCCATTCGATTTGGTTTTGATGGAGCCGAACTTCGCGAAGGAGAGATCGGCACCGGGGATGAACGCGAGACTTTCTTCCGGGGTGGCGTCGGTTACGAAATCGAAATCGCTGGGCGTTATGCCAAGCAGCGCGTCGCGGCTAGTGCCCCCAATCGCATAGAGAAGATGCCCATGTTCTTTGTATAAACGCGCATAGGAGGTGAGCAAGGGCAAATCCATGAGGCTATGGTAGCACAGAAAAACGCCCCCGAAGGGGCGCTTGGTTCCAGCAAAGACGATTACTGAAGCTTTTCTTTGAGGGTCTTCGAGGGTTTGAAGACGATGGTCTCACGGGCAGGGATATTGATCTTGCTGCCATCGGTGGGGTTGGTGCCGGTGCGGGCGGCGCGGGTCTTCTTGTCGAAGTTGCCGAAGCCGGAGAGCTTCACGGTTTCGCCGGCGATGAGCTTGGCGACGATGATGTCGATGGCGCCTTCAACGACGGCCTCGGCATCGCGGCGGGAGACTTCCGCTTTTTCGGCAACGGCTAAGACGAGATCAGCTTTGTTCATTTGGTGTTTCCTCCTAATGCTTAATCTTGACCATAAGTTAACACGTCATCGAATGTTTTGCAAAACTTTTTTTATTTTTGAATGACACTTAGCGTCATTCTAACGGCGATTTTCGCACGGCATTTTTAGCCGTTTTTTATACATTGTCTAAGTTTTTCGAGAATCCTTAACATATATGTTAAAGGTTCAAAATATGTAAGCCCTTTCATTTTCTCATGCGATAGAGAATCGAGATCGGGGTGCCTGAAAAATCAAATGAATCTCTTAGGCGATTTTCCAGATATCTGGTGTAAGAGAAGTGCGCGAAAGAGGGATTGTTACAGAACATTACGAAGGTCGGAGGATTCACGGCAACCTGATTGGAGAAGAGTATTTTGAGGCGCCCATGATTGAATTCCGGGGTCGGGTTCATCATCTGGGCGTCCTGCACGATCTCATTGAGGACGGATGTCGGGATGCGGCGGTTGCAGCCTTCGTAAGCTTTCTCGATGGCTGGGAGGATCTTTTCGATTCCCTTGCCGGTCTTAGCGGAGACGAAGATGATCTCTGCGAAGTCGAGGAACTTGAAACGGGATTTGATCTCCTGTTCGAAAGTCCCTTGCTCCATCCCTTTCGGGGCGAGATCCCATTTGTTAACGACGAGGACGATGCCTTTCTTCGCCTCAAGCGCATAGCCGGAGACGTGCCTGTCTTGGTCCAGGATGCCGGTGGAGGCATCGATGACCACGACGGCGACCTGGCTTCTATCGATTGCAGAAAGGGAGCGGATGGCGGCGTACTTGTCGATGGCCTCGAAGATACGCCCTCTTTTGTTGAGCCCAGCCGTATCGATGGCGACGTAGTTCTTGCCTTCGCTTGTGAAGGGAGTGTCAATCGAATCCCTGGTCGTGCCAGCAATGTCGCTGACAATGACCCTTTCTTGCCCAAGCAAAGCGTTCGTGATGGACGATTTGCCGACGTTTGGACGCCCGATGAGACTGAAGGCGATGGCGGAGCCGTAATCGACGTCTTCCTTCTCAGGGATATCGGCGATGATCTTGTCGAGCATATCGCCCACGCCGATTCCGTGGACGCCGGAAACCGGAATGGGATCCCCTAAACCGAGGGAATAGAATTCTTGGGCATCGCTTAAGCGATCGGCGTTGTCGATTTTATTCACGGCAAGGATGACGGGCTTCCCAGACTTGTAAAGCATCTTGGCGACGACCCGATCGTCGTTAGTCACGCCCAATCTTCCATCGACAACGAAAACGATGACGTCGGCTTCGTCGATGGCAATTTGGGCTTGGGCCCTGATCTGAATTTGAAAGGGACGATTGGCAATTTCCACCCCGCCCGTATCCACGATGCGGAATTTGCGGGTCAGCCATTCGCCCGTCCCGTAAAGGCGGTCGCGCGTCACGCCTGGAGTGTCCTCAACGATGGAAAGGCGCTCTCCGACGATGCGGTTGAAGAGGGTCGATTTGCCGACGTTCGGCGCCCCTACGAGGGCAATAAGAGGCAGGCTCATGGTCACGCCCCCAATTTCTCTTTCGCGATGGAAAGGATGGCCTCGACCACTTCGTCGATGCTCATCGCGGAGGTATCAAGCTCCACGGCGTCCTTGTCTTTCATAAGGGGGTCGAAATCACGATGGGAATCGATGTAGTCCCTCTGCCTGACGTTGGCCTCTACCTCCGCTAGGGAGGTCTTGATGCCCTTCGAGAGATTCTCATCGTAACGCCTCTTGGCGCGCGTCTCAACGGAGGCGATTTGGAATATCTTCACTTGGGCATCGGGCAAGACGTAGCTGCCGATGTCCCTGCCGTCCATCACGACGTTTTGCTTCGCGGCGAGCTCCCTCTGCAGTTTGATCAGCTCAAGCCTGATGGCTTTGTAAGAGGCGATGTAAGAGACGTTGCTGGAGACCTCGTTCTCACGAATAGGCTTGGAAACATCCTCCCCATTGCAGAATACCCGGCCATCTTCAGTCAGCTCGATGTCTACCTTGCCAATCAAGGAGCAAGAGGCTTCCTCGTCTTTAGGGTCTAAGCCGGCCTTGATGACGGCGTAGGTGAAAGCGCGGTACATAGCGCCAGTATCGATATAGACGTATCCCAAACGCTTGGCGACGATTTTGGCGACGGTGCTTTTGCCCGCGGCCGCGGGCCCATCGATGGCAATTGAAATGAACATGTTCAACCTTTCCTCCCCTGGAGCAAGAAAAACCAGACAATGAACCCAACGACGCAAAGAAGGAATAGGCCAAGAAGGATCAAAGTTCTTTTTCTCAGACGCTTCGCATAGAGGTAGTAAGGGCTGTTTTTCCCAGAAGGGTCCGAATCAAGTTCGGGCTGTTCCGGAAAAGAGGGAGTCTTCTTCGCTTGGGGGAAAGATTCATCCGCCATGTTGCGGATCTCATCCCGGTATTTGCGATATCTCTCCATGCGCGTTTCCATTGGGGTTATTCTAAAAGAATAGATTCCTTTTTTGAACACGGAAGAAGGGCGTTTTTGACGACGTGTTGCCTTTCTTGAAACTGCCTTTTATAATTGCAAGCGATTTTTGGAGGAAATCAAAATGGCTAATAAGAAAGCAAAAGTCGATCAGGACACCTGCATCGGCTGCGGCCTCTGCGTCGGTTGCCACAGCTCGATCTTCGAGTTCAATGACGACGGCAAGGCCTCGGTCATCGCCGATGGCGACGAGAGCGAAATTGACGACGCCATCGCCAACTGCCCTGTCCAAGCGATCAGCGAGGAATAAGAAAAATCCTCAAAAGCCAGCAAGCCCGCCTTGCTGGTTTTTATTTTCTTCTAAAACCCCGCAAAAACGCGCTCTTTCCTTCTTCTGAAGCAAAATTAAGCTTTACTGATTTGCCTGAGATCTTAAGGGATTTCAGATTCGGAATGTCGTAAATGCACGCTTCCTCAACGGGGTTTGTGCCTGCTTTTTTGTTTGAGACGAAGCGTTCCGTCTCGCGGACGGAAAGTTTGCGTTCATGAATCACTTTCGCCGTTTGCGCCATCTCTTCTGGGCTTAGCGAGGCGATGGCTTTTGCATGCCCATAACTCAGTTTCCCTAGGCTCACTTCCTCCTGGAGCTCAGGGCTCAGGCGCAGCAAACGAAGGGTGTTCGTGATCTGGCAGCGAGACTGATGGGAAAGCGAGGCGAGCATTTGTTGGGTGTACCCAAACCGCTTTTGCAAAGAGGAGCAAATGAGCGCCATTTCTAGGACGTTGCTCTCCCTTTGGTCGCGGTTATCAGCCAAAAGTATGAGAAGCTCTTCTTCTTCGCTCATCTCCTTGATGACGCAGGGCAAGGAAACTAGGCCAGCTTTTTTGGCCCCGAGGAACCTTTTGCGCCCGAGGACGACCTCGAACTTCTCCCCGATTGGAGTGACGACGAGAGGATTGAAGACGCCTTTCTCTTTGAGGGTCGAGGAAAAGTACTCGATGACGGACTTGGCGATCTTCACGCCGGAGATGAAATGGTTGTCGACGATGGAGGCGATATTTACCAATTTGGCGGGAGCGCTTTGATACTCCTTCTCCATCTCGGCGATGACGTCGTTTTGGGAGAATTTCTCAATGAGCTCGCTCAGGCTTGCGGAAAGATGCTTCTTCTCATCGCCCTTCATGATCGATGATCTCCCTCGCCAACGCGAAATAGGCAACCGAGCCGGAAGAGGTCGGGCGGAAAGCGGTCACAGGCATTTGCCTTGCCTGCGATTCTTGGACGGATTGGTTGCGCGGAATCGCGGTAGAGAAAGTGGATTCGCGGAACAAACGGCGGACTTCTGCGGCGATTTCGGTGCCCAAAACCGTTTTAGAATCGTACATCGTGAGGAGGAATCCCTCGATTTTGAGCTCTTTGTTCAAGCCGTTTTGGATATTCGAGATGGAACTCAAAACGGAGGCGACGCCCTCCATCGCGAAGTACTCGCATTGAACCGGGATGATGACGGAATCGGAGGCTACCATCGCATTGATGGAGAGCAGCCCCAGCGAAGGCGGGCAATCAAGGATGATGTAGTCGTAATCGTTTCTGATCGGGGTCAAGGCTTTCTTGAGCAAAGCAAAAGGCTCGGGGACGGCGTTGGAATAAAGCGAAGCCTCCAATCCCGCTAGGCGCAGATTGCCAGGAACGAGGCAAAGACCATCGAAGGAGGTTTTGATGACGCAGTCTTTTATGGGAAGTCTGCCTTCTAGGACCTCATAGATCGATTTTTTGACGGTCGTGATGTCAATGCCTACCCCGCGTCCGGAATTCCCTTGGGGATCAAGATCGATGAGCAGGACCTTTTTCTGCAGATGGGACAAAGCGGCTGAAAGGTTGATGGAGGTCGTGGTTTTCCCCACGCCCCCTTTTTGATTGGCGACCGCGATGACTTTTGACATGTCAAAAATGATAGATATAACAGCACTTTTTTTCAACGTTAACTCAAGCGTTGTTGCAGCAAGCATAGGTATTTATAAAAATATAAATTTTTCCTGCATTCTTCCTTAGAAAAACAGCATCTGCTGTGGATAATAAGAACGAGGAGCTTACTGGGAAAATTCAAAGCCAATGTCAACAAACAAAAGTTCAAATTGCGAGAATTTTTCCGAGGCAAAACGTGCTGTTTCCAAGCCCAAAAATCGCCTTGATTCCGTGAGTGGAAACGAAGCCTCAGCGCAAAGCGAGCTGCGTGCTTTTTTAGAAGAATCAGAACGGTACAAAGGCAAACAATTTGCGGTTCGATGTCGGGAAGAGATGAAATATCGACACATCAACACCCCAAATGCATTTTCGAGAAAAACGAACATATCGAACTCAAACATTTTCTATAAATTGCACGAAGACGACGGATATATTCCATCATTCCCCTTTGTGATTGCGATTCTAATCGGTCTTAGTATGCCCCACGACATATGGTTTTCCTTGCTTGCCTCCGCCGGCTATTCTCTAAACGAAACAAAATTGCATATGATCTATAAGTTTGCTTTGGACAGGCGGATGAAAATCGAGGCAGTCAACTCCCTCTTAGAGGTGGAAGGATTCAAAGCGCTCGGAGAACGAACTAAATATAATTCTTTTCCAAAGTGATAAAGCGAGCCTCTTAGAAGCAAGCATAAGAAAAAAGTTTAGTTTTTATGGGCACTTTTATTGTTTTCCGAAATGAGGACATAAGCATTTTCGCCATTTAAACTCCGGCTATGCAAAGCAATTTTGTAGCAGGAGGAAATTCGGGCAATGAAAATGAAAATCGATGACGGTTATTGCCATTATTTAGTAGAGGGGGCGACGTTTACAGGCAAATTTCAAATCCCTGTCTTGTTAGAACAACAAGTTGAAATACCTGAAAAACTCATACCATTCGACAAAAGGAAAATAGAAGACGGCGATCATCAGGCACTTCATTTTTTCATGCACGATGTGACGTTCCCTCAAATCATTACAAACGCGGATAAGTACATAGAAGACCTGCGCAAATTCAATTTTGTCATCAGCCCAGATTGCTCATTATATAGAGACATGCCTTTGTGCCTTCAAATTACGAACACTTATTTTAACCGTGCAGTAGGGCATTATCTCCAAATGCAAGGATTAAAAGTTGTAGCGGATGTCCGATGGGGAGATGAAAGGAGCTTTGAATTTTGTTTTGATGGGGTTCCAAAAAATAGCATCGTAGCGATCAGCACTCACGGGTGCATCCGTTCCGACGAAAACAAGCATTACTTCCGTATGGGACTGATCGCGTTGCTATCAAAGCTTCATCCAAAAACCATCCTAGTGCACGGGCCGATGCCCGAAGTCGTTTTTGGAAGCCTGCTCGAGAAAACTCAGTTTATTCATTTTGACCCTTACCTCAAATTGAAAAAAGGAGACCATTAAAATGGGAAGCGGAAGCTCTAGCGGCTATCAGGGCATCAGCGGAGGGGAAAAATCACAGCCTTATAGCCCTTTTGGTTACCATGTCGATGAACCCATGCTTCAAAAAGACAAAGAGGATGGAACATGGTCAGAAACAAATGGCTATCGCCAAAATCCAACCGCAGTCAATTTGGAAAGTGCTATTCGGGACGGGAAAATTTATATCGATGGAAAAGTGGCGCACGGAACTTACACCTATGTTATCGATGAAAAAGGGAACGTCATTGTTGGGAAAAGGAACGGCGGAATAAACTTTCGCACACCTCATCCTTCGTTAATCGGAGGCAAAGATCCCGTGGTGCTAATGGCAGGGATGCTTACTATTAAAAATGGTAAAATCGATACATGGGACGATAGAAGCGGTCATTTCAAACCAAATATAAAATCGATGAAATACGCCGATATCGCTTTTAGAAAATATATAGAAAAGTTTTTCAAATAAAAGAAGGAAATAAAGATGCAATCATTGATAGGAAAATACGGCTCTACATTGTGGGAAGCTCCAATTAGCAAAGAAGATGCCGATTGGTACAACGGAGGGGGTCCCGAACATCTATCCGGGCACCAAGGAATAGTTGGGAAAATAATAGCTGAAGAGGGCGACATCATTACCATGTACACGCCAGAAAGAACGATGCAATTCTTTAAGAGGGAATTTCACGTCTACGAAACTCCTGATTTTTCATGGGGTGACAAAGTCCGGATCATTGATAAAAACATAGAAGGGGAGATATCTTCATTTTTCTGGCATTTCAAAACAAACCAATATTTTTATTTCATCAAAGCAAACGGAAGAATATTGAAAAAGAGGTACAGTGCCTTGGATTTGGAAAGATTATGAATTACATCGATTTGAGCAAAGAGGTCTCCTACGCCCTGCGCC
>CAVAGB010000003.1:0-104635 GCA_963588055.1 Erysipelotrichaceae bacterium
CGGTCGTAGAATCGTTTTTCCATTTGCGGGGGAATTGGGCTCTCCTTCCCCTTTGTGGCATGCGCAAAAGACGCTGCAAGGCGTTCTTTCGCCCTCGTTATGTATGTCGCCATCAACCTTCTTTGAAGGTTATGTCCGCTTCCAATTACCAGTGCACATGGCTTCAGTGAGAAACTCTTCTATTTCAATTCCAAAAAGCACGGCGAGGTCGATTTCCTAGTGGAATACAAAAACGAGGTCCTGCCGATCGAAATCAAATCGGGCAAACCGAATCAAATGCTCATTTACAATCGCACCGCGCTCAACAACATCATGAAAACCTAAGCAGTCGAGAAGGCGTATGTGTTTGGGGAAACCAATTTAATGAAAGAGAGCGGCAAGATCATCCAGCTGCCCATTTACATGGTCAGTTTTCTTGCGAAATAGCCTTCGGAAGGAATCGGCTTTATAAGCAGATGCGTTTCCTCAGTCCCGAGTCTATGGGAAAGCGTATTTTTCGAGGCTCCATTTCATAAGAAAAGTGCGCCCAAGTTTTCACCAGGTAGCGAAAAGTCACGATCCCCTGAATAAAATACAGTGACTTTTGCGAAACAATATCAGCGTTTTGAATGGCGGGCCCAGGCATCAGATCCTCAGTCAGCGGCCAGCTTCCGCAGCCCTTGCCTCAACACCATCTTCCCTTCCTACTCCAGGCGCTTCGCAACCCATTTTCTCTTCGCTTTTCCTTTCCTTCATCTTCCTTTCCAAAAAGGATACGAGGACATGGTGGGAAGAGCGCGTTGCCAGGTAATTCAAATAGGAAAGGAGGACCGAAGAATCTAGATGCGCCGCTTTCAGGTGGCGGAGCAGCCTCCTCCTTTTCTTGCTCGCCATGAAGGCGAGGACCCTCCCCGATTCAGTGAGGCGATAGGAAAAGCCAAGATAGGAGAAGCCCTGCCTGGCGGGGAAGACGGCGGTCTTCCCCGGGTTGAAGGAGAGCTTCAAGGAAGAGGCCTCCTCCCCTATCGCTTTCAAGGCTTCTTTGAGGAGGATTCTATCCGAGCTGAAAGCGATGCCGTCGTCCATGTAGCGAGAATAGCATTTGATCCGGAACCTCTCCTTCATGATGCGGTCCATCCTGTCTAGATAAAGCAGGGCGAACCATTGGGAGGTCTGATTGCCCAAAGGGAGCCCCTTGCCCGGCTCACTTTCGTAGGAATCGATCACCATGAAGAGAAAGGCAAGCACATCCTCATCCTTGATGATCTTCCTTAGCTTGCCCTTCAATATCTCGTGGTCGATCGATTCGAAGTAATGATGGACGTCGAAGGTGAGGACGTAGAAGCTCCTTCCGTGCTTTTTGAATAGGCTGAGGAGGAATCTCCTCACCCTGCTTCTGGCGAAGTCGGTCCCCTTGTTCTTCCTGCAGGCGGCGTTGTCATAGATCAGGCGCCTCTCCAAAAGGGGCCTGAGGTAATTGTCCACGAGGCAGCATTGCACCACCCTGTCCCTATAGCAGGTCGCGTCCACCTTCCTTTTCTTGGGCTCATATAGATAGAAGGTCTTGTATGGGGAGAGACGGTATCTGCCTTTGTTTAGTTCCTCATACAGCTTATTCAGTTCGTATGAATAATTGAGCTCGAACGACGCGACTTCCTCTTTGTATAGTTTTCCCTTCCTCGTCTTCTTGTGGGCCTTATAGAGGTTCGCGTAGGTGAATATCTCTTCCAGCATCGGTTGTTATCCTTATATATAAAAGGCCGCGGGGGATCAGGGAAGGGAATCCTAAGGAGTCGCTTCCGCCCCGCGGCGGGTTCGTCGCTTACGCGACCAGGAAGGGCACTCCCTTCTCTCTTCTGGCCTCTTGGGTCTGTCTTTTCATCCCGCAAGGAGGCCTGCGCTTGACCAAGATGGCGAAGCATCCTTTTTGAGACAAGTCTCGGGCGGACGCCGTTGGCGTTGTTGACGTTGTCGTTGTTGTTCGCGTTCCCGTCCGAATTCACGTTCGACGCGTTGTTCGGGTTGTTCGGGTTCGGGGACCAACCACCCCAAGAACGGGCGGCATGAGCTCATAGCGCCTTCCTTTTTATGCCTAAGCCCTGCAGGTTTTGAGATACCCCTGCATGTACTTCAAGCATTCTCCTGAATAACGCGCGATGACCTCCGCCTTATGCTCACTGAAGCAGCCCCTCATCTCGGCGAAGCTAGCGATGAAGGCGACGCATTTGACTTTGCTTATCGCCTCCCTGATGAGCTTTTTCCTAAGAGGATCCTCGACCGGGGTCTCGTTGGCCTCATAGAGCAGGCAGATCGCGTCTTGGCTCTTCTGGATGAGAGGGGTCAAGACGGAGTAGCGGAATTTCACCGGCGCGCCTGCGCTTACGCGCATGATGTATTCGGCGAGGTTCTTCGCCTTGATGAAGACGTATAGTTCCGTCTCCTTCTTCTCAGGCACTTGTTCTTTTGCTTTCTCTTCCATTGTTCTCCTTCACGCCGCCCCCAAAACCTTGGATGGGGGCGGCGATTGATTTCAGATTTCGCTTCACTTCGTTACGCGACTAACAATTGAAGGCTCGGGCGGACGCCGCCGGCGCTGCCGACGCTGCCGTAGCTGTACGCGTACCCGTCCGAACCCACGCTCGACGCGTAGCCCGGGTAGTCCGGGTCCGGGGACCTGGTCCACCAATAATCTGCCTCGCCATCGGCATTGTAGGCGATGCGATTAGCATTACTGGTGAACCCGTATGCCTTGTTTATCACGTCTTGGTAACTTGGCAGATAGATCTTATCCGTCGTGTTCGCGCATGCGTATTCGTTGGTCGAACTGTAAGTAGTCGCTGGCCCGTTGTCGACGGTGACCGTCTGAATAAGGGACTGGTCGTAATAGAAGGCCTGATTCAGGAAATCGTCGTTCAGCCAGCTCCTGATGTCGGATTTCGCGTAATTGTTGGCGTGCGTGCCGTCCTCGTAATCGGAAGACGTGCTATTCCAGACGTGGTTGGCGAGGATCTTCTCAGACATGAACTCGGCGACGGAGGAGGAGACGTTGCGGAGGTAGCGCCACTTGATGGGCTCGACCTTGCGCCAGGCATAGGGATAGCTCGTCTCCTTCGAGTACTTCTCTCCGTTGTAGGAGTAATAGCCTTGGTTGTCTTTGGCAGTGAGTCCGTTGAGCGCGGATATCGTCGAATCGTCGGTAACTTTCGTCTGCGGGTATTCGCCGTTCTTCCTGCGGCTTATCGTCTTCGTTTGGGCGGTGAAGGTCTTGGCGGAGGTGATGTTCTCTAGGGAATCGCCCCACCCGACGAACATCGTGACGTTGTTCGAATCGTAGGAATAGCAGGCGTCCACCACTTCGCTTATGAGGCCTGGGTAATATGCCGTATTTCCCGTCGCGACGGGCGTGCTCATCAGCTTGCTTCCTTTCGCGTCGTTGAAGGTGACGATGTAGCCCTCATAGGTCCTGGAGGTGTAGGTGGCCGTGAACGTCGTCGGGGCGGTGATGCCCGAGGTGGAGCTCCCCCAGGAGCTGAAGGTGTACTCGGTGACGCTGCTTCCGCTGGAGACGGGGTCCCTGTGCGGGGTGGAGCCGTAATTCGCCGTGCCGTTTTGGGCGACGGTCACTTGCTTGAGCTCGGTCCCGTCCCAATCGACGAACCTGCAGACGTAGTAGGTGGATTCGTCGTATTGGGCGAGGAAGGTGGTGTCCGCTTGGATGTTGGTGACCGATTTGTCCCAACCCTTGAATGTGTAGCGGGTAACCGTGCCGCCGCTCTCGCTCTCGGCCTTAGTCGGGGTGAGGCCGTCATAGACCGCCCTGCCGCCGACGCCGCAATAAGAAACGCCGAGTTCAGTCCCGTCGTAGTTCTTGAAGGTGCACTTGATCGCGTTGGGGCTGTTGAAGGTCGCCGTGTAGATGGTGTCCTCGTATACGGGGCCGAAGGATTTGTCCCAGCCGTCGAAGGTCCAGGTGATCGTGGTTGAGCCATCGACGTCGCTGGCTTTTGTCGGGGTCGCCCCCGTGTAGGCCGGGGTATCGCCGAAATTGAGTGATTTGCTCTCAAGGACCGTCCCATCGTGGTTCTTGAAGGTAACGTTGACGAGGGATTCGAACTCCGCGGTGAAGATCGTGGGCTCGGTTATGTTCTCAAGAGATTTGTCCCAGCCCTTGAAGGTCCAATGGGCCGTGTGGCCGTCGACGGTCGTGTCATCTTTAGTCGGGGCCGGCCCGTCATAGACGATCGTGCTGCCCTTCTCGTAGTAGAACTCATACAGCTTGGTGCCGTCCCAGTTCTTGAAGATGGCTGGGACGTAGGTGACGGCGACCTCGCCAGCCCCACTTGAGCTCGAGCCGTCCTGCCCTTTGATATTGCCTTTCTTCGTCCAGATTCCGTTTGCCTTCACATAATAGTCATAGGTATCGAGGTCGATATAGGAATCGCCATTCTTGCCCAGAGAAGAAGAGGGGACGCCGTTCCCTGTCAAGAGGGAGGATCCGTCTTTGCCGTCTTTGCCATTGCTTCCGTCGACTCCGTCGGAGCCGGAGTCTCCTTTGTCTCCTTTATCCCCTTTGTCGCCCTTGTCGCCTTTTTCCCCTTTGATGGAGGCGAGCCAATCCTCATAGGAAAGGGTGCCCCCATTGGCTTTGTAAGCCTCGTAGACCGCGTAGATCTGGTCGTTGACGGATTCGCTGGCGGATTCATCCGTGGACTCGCTTGAGACATCCCCCATAACGCAGGAAGAGAGCGTCGCCAAAGCGATGAGGCTGGCGATCCCTAGGTACCATCTTTTTTTCATAAGCAAACTCCTTTGCAGAGCCTTCGCCTTCTTCTTGCTTTGCCCTTCCGGGCCAGACAAACTGATGCACATAAGACGAAGCCGAAGGCTTCTTTTAAGGAAATGATAGCCCCCCCCTTCCGAAAGCAAGGAAAAGCGGACATTCCGCCTCGCTCGGGGCATGTGAATGTCGCTATTTGAGATTCGTTTCGATGTCTTTTTTTGCAAGCGCCCTTCTTCACCCGCCCAATTTGCTTCTCCTGTGCGCGGGCAGCTTCGAGGAGATGAACTGCAGGTTCGAGTCCATTCCCACCCACTTGAGGCGGAGCCAGTCGAGTTTGTCTTTGTTTTTCGAGGTATCCTTCATGGTCTGGGCATAGGGCCTAATGTGGAGCGGCCCTATATGGGGATTGCGGATGAAATCCATGTCGAGGACCTTCCTAGCCCAAATGGATACCTGGTAGCGCGATACGGCCAACCCCGCGTCGAGGTTGCCGTGGTAGAGCCAGGTCGCGGGAGGGAGCTCGGGGTGGTTGCCTCTAAAGAGAGCGAGATCGAGGCAATCCTGTAGGAGCTCCCTGTTCGCGTTCACCTCTTCGTTGAAATCCTTGATGCGCCTGGAGAGGCGGAACATCGTCTCTTCGTAGGTCCACTTCCTCTCTCCGGAGCCGTCTGTGCTGCCATCGCGGTAAAGATAGAAAAGCAGCGTCTTCAGCGAGGTCTCGCTGACGCCGAGATGGTAGAGATAGCTGATGAACTTCTCGTTCGGCGAGCTGTGGATCAGATCCCCGTCCACGCTTTTTAGCGATATCTCGGCCTTGCCTTCGTTAGTGAAGAGCGAGACGTCGCTTTTGCCTCTTGGGTCGGCTTTCTGGGCGAGGATCATGTCGGTTTTTTTGATCCCGGGGAAGATGCGATGGATGAGGAAGGGCATGTTGCCTTTCAGCTCCCCGTAGGTCTTGCCGTTGAGGGCGGTGACGAATTTGCTTTCGAAATCCAACCCGGCTTGCCCTTTGGGGCGTCTTTGGTAGTTGTGCATTTTTTTATGTACCTCCACCCTATATATAAAGGCGAATTCCTCTTTTTACCCAAAGTCGGACGAGGCGATTTGGGCGCCTAGCGGGGTCCCAAGTCGCCGTGTGGGAGGAAAATGACGGTGGAGAGCGGGTCGACTGCCTGGGCCAAGCGAAGAAAAAAAGCGCCGAAGCGCTTGTTTTTCGAGTGGTGGCCCAAGGCGGGGTCGAACCGCCGACACCGGCATTTTCAGTGCCGTGCTCTACCAGCTGAGCTATCGGGCCAAGCGAAGCGCCCAGGACCGATGCGAAGGGGAGAGCACGGCACTGAAGGACACTAGGTTTGAGAATTTGGCGGACCATACGAGATTCGAACTCGTGATCTTCTCCGTGACAGGGAGACATGTTTGACCACTACACCAATGGTCCGTCTGCGCGGTTGCGCGAGCACTATTATCCGAATTTCCCTTCCGCTTTTCAACAGCGAATTTCGCTTTTTCTCGCCCTCCCCTACTAAAAATGCCGGGCGGGGGCCCGGCATAGGGGGTTTCCTCTCCTCAATAATTGGCGACGGAGAGCTCGAAGTAGGATTGGGGGTGATTGCAGACGGGGCAGATCTTCGGGGCGAATTTGCCGATGACGATGTGCCCGCAGTTGCGGCATTTCCACACGGCGACGTCTTTGGAGACGAAGACGACGCCTCCTTTTACGTTCTCTAGCAGCTTCTTGTAGCGCTCCTCGTGGTGCTTCTCTATCTCGCCGACCATGCGGAATTTCGCGGCGATCTCTAGGAAGCCCTCGCTTTCGGCGATTTTGGCGAATTCGGGGTACATGCTGTTCCATTCGTAGGATTCGCCGCTGGCGGCTGCCTCTAGGTTGGAAGCGGTATCCCTGATGTCGCCTCCTTCGAGGTATTTGAACCACATCTTGGCGTGCTCTTTCTCGTTGTCGGCGGTCTCTAGGAAGAGGGCGGCTATCTGCTCATAGCCCTCCTTTTTGGCCTTGGAGGCGAAGAAGGTGTACTTGTTCCTCGCCTGCGATTCGCCGGCGAAGGCCTCTAAGAGGCATTTTTCGGTTTTGGATCCTTTTAGTTCCATGGTTTTTCTCCTTTGTGACCCCATTATAAAAGAGGTCTGGGGGCTTGTGTTGCGATATGCTCACTCTTTCGGGGCGGGGAGGTAGGCGATGTGCTCGATGTTCTCTTCTTCCGCGCTGTAATCGAGCATGAACTCGTAGACGGAGTCGCGGAGCTCCTTCTTCCTCTCCGGGATCGACTTCTTCATGTCGGGGTAGAAGGGGCGGGAGACGTGGATGGTCATCTTGGGCTTCCGGTGCTTGGGGAAGAAATGGGGCTTGCGGTAGGTGGTGCAGAAGGCGACGACGGGGGCGCCTAAGGTCGCGGGGTAGACGAAGGAGTCGTCGGGGTAGTTCCTGATGTGGGTGCAATAGGGCCAGATGTGCCTCTCGGGGTAGATGACGATGGCCCTTTTCTGGGAATAGCGGTGCCTGATGGCCTCCTCGAACCCCTCCTTGTGCTCCAGATCGGGGATCGGCAGGCAGCCGAGCATCGAGACGATCGGGCGGATGAAGGGGATGGAGATGGCGTCGGAGTCAGCGAGGACGTAGGTGCGCTTGGGGCGGGCGATGAAGCACTGGACGAGCCAGGCGTCGGCGATCTGGGTGTGGTTGCCGTAGAAGAAGACCCCCCTCCTGAAGAGGATGCGGAGGTTCTTCTTGCCTTTGACCTTGATGCCGTAGCCGATCTTGCCGACGAGCCAGAGGATGGGGAAGGCGAGGAAGTAATAAAGCAAAAAGGAGGCCACCGACCAGACGGGGTTGTGCCAATGGACGTACTTGTAGTTCTTGGGGAAGGGCTTCTTCTTGATGTTCGTCCCGGCGAAGTCGTCGTTGAGGGCGTCGCGGTAATAGACGATCTTCGGCTTCTTGCTCATTGTCTTCTCCTGCAGGCACCATTTTACGCGCAAGGGGGAGGGAAGCAACGAAAAAAGGCCCCCGAAGGAGCCTGCTTTGCCTTGGTTGCGGGGGATGGCTTCGATCCATCGACCTCCAGGTTATGGGCCTGGCGAGCTACCGGGCTGCTCTACCCCGCGATGTCTGCCTTTTGCGGCAAGAGGAATCATAGGCGCGGGGAGAGGGCTTGTCAAACCTTTTTCGCGAATCGGTAGAGCCTCGCGCCGAAGTCGCCGATGACGGCGACGTTCTCGTTCAGCCCGGTGCCGCTCCACTCCTGCTTCATCCTTAATCCGTCCCCAAGCAAAGCCGCCCCGCTTATCGTCCCTTCGAACTTCTCGTTCTCCAAGGCTTTATGGTGACTGAGCGCGTTGATGAGGAAGCCCTCCTCCTTGAGGTGGATGGGCGAAAGCATGTTGACGAGGCCTCCGAAGCGCAATAGGGACAGATCTTCCTTCCTGACGGAGTAATCGTAGAAGGCGCCTTCCTCCAGCATCTCCAGCCGCAGCTTCCTCGCCTCTGGAGTGGGCACTTGCAAGGAGCGCGAATAGTTCGCGAGGGCCACCCCGTCCTTATGGACCTCTTGGATCAATACGCCCCTATCATGATAATCCTCGAGCAGGCGGTACTCTCCGAACTGCAGGGCCTCTCTGTTCTCCTTGTAATAGGCGATCTGCGCCTGAACCTCCTTCTCCTCGACGGGGAAGAGGTCGCTAGGGTTCAGCTCGTATCCGAGCACGCCGAAGCAGGCGAGGTCGAACTTCGTGCCGAAGCTGCTCTTGCGCAGGGTCTGGTGGTTGGTCTTCGCGGAGACGTGGTTGGACATGACCGAGAGAGGGTAGCCCAAAGCCATGCCCTTCTGGATCAGGGACCTCTGATAGGAATCGGTGTCGTCGCTCACCCAGCCGGTGTCGAAGTAGGAGAACATGCCTAGGTCGTTCCTGGCGCCTCCTGAGGCGCAGTTCTCCATCCAAAGGGCGGGGAACCTATCGCGGAGCCTCCTCAGCAAGGCGTATAAAGAAAGGATGTAGCGATGCGCGTAGGCGCCTTCGTTCTTAGCAACGTCTGAGAAAGGGCGGTTGTAGTCCCATTTGATGAAGTCGACCTCCCCTTCCTCGATGAGGGAGGAGAGGGTTTCGCATAGATAATCGGCCACCTCGGGCCTAGTGAGGTCGAGGAGGAGCTCGTTCCTGCCTAAGGAAGGCTCTTTGCCGGGGCAGGCGATGGCCCAGTCCGGGTGAGAGGAATACAGCTCGCTTTTTGGCGAGATCGCCTCCGGCTCGAACCAAAGCCCGAAGAGGAGGCCGTTCTTATGGAGGTATTTGCCTAGCCCTTTGATGCCGTTGGGCAGCTTGCTCTTGTTCACCGTCCAATCGCCTAAGGAGGAGGTGTCGTCCTCCCTCTTCCCGAACCAGCCGTCATCGAGGACGAAGAGCTCGGCGCCGAGCTTCTTGGCTTGCCTAGCGAGGCTATGGAGCTTGTTCTCGTCGAACTTGAAGTAGGTGCCCTCCCAGTTGTTGTAGACAATCGGGCGAGGGGCGTAGCGATGGGAAGGGGGCAGAACGCATCCGTTGACGAAGGAATGGAAGTTCCTCGCCATCCCGTTCCTGCCCTCCTTCGAATAGGTGAAGACGGCGAGGGGGGTCGTGAAGGATTCGCCTTTCCCTAAGGGCCAAGCGAAATCCTCTTCGCTGAGGCCGGAGAGGATATGGAGGTAGCCGTTTTGCTTCTCCACCTCCTCCATGTGGTCGCCGCTGTAGACGAGGTTGAAGCCGTAGCAGTCGCCGTGGGAATAGCCTCCGCCCTCCTTCTCCAGGAAGAAGAAGGGGTTATGGAGGTCGTTGGAGGCCCCGCTCGAGCTCTCCATGCGGATCTGGTTCGAGCTCGGGGAGCTGACCTCCTCATGGAACTCGTCGATCCATCCGCTCCGATAGCCGTGCAGCTTGTAGCCTTTGTCCTCGATGGAGAGGCAAAGGGAGGAGATCTTCCTCACGGTGAGGGTCTTTTCGGAGAGGTTCCTCACGAGGGCGTACCTTCCGAAGACGTCGCTTTCGGGGTAGACGAGGTAATGGAGCTCGACCTCAGCCCCGGCGCTTTTGTCCTCGAAGAGAAGGACGAGCTCGGAATCCGCCCCCGAGGGAGTGGGATAGCCCTCCATCTCCTGAGGCTCCCTGATGGAGGAGGAGGCGAAGGCGAAGTCGAATAGGGAAGTGTCCTCGTTCTCGAGCTTCAAAGACGGGGAGCGGTAGTCCCCCTTGCCTCTGGTGGAGAGCTCCAACGGGAGGTAGCGGAGGGAGATCTCAGGACGCTCCTGGCTATAGGAAACCGATCTGCCCGGCACCAAGGAAGGGTCGAAGGAAAGGCAGGAGAGGTCCTCCTCATCGCTTAGGGCGCTTCCGAAGTAATCGAGGACGGGCTTCCCCACGGGGTTGATGCGGACGAGGTAAGAGGCGTGCTTGCCTTTCAGATGGAAGGCGTTGTTCTGCTGTTTGATCATGTTAGGGATAGCCTATCACAATTCCCCCTCCCCCACGATGCGATTCGAAGACAAAGATGCCCTTTTTTGTTCTAGAATAGCCTCATGCCAAAAACGCAATCCATTTCCTACTCCTGGGGCTTCCTCCCGGGATATGAGCCCCGCTACGTCGAAGGGCTCCCCGAGGAGGCCGAGAGAGTTGACCTCCCCCACACGGTGAAGCTGCTCCCCTACCACCTCTTCGACGAGGGCGAGTACCAGGGCCTATACACCTATGAGAAGCGCTTCGACGACGAGAACCCCGACCTCCCCGTCAAGATCCTCCATTTCGATGGGGTGATGCTGCAGATGCAGGTCTATTTCAACGGGATAGGGCTCGGGCATTTCGTCTCGGGCTACCTGCCCGTGGACATCGACGTCAGCAAGCTCATCAAGCCCAAGGGCAATCTGCTGATCGTCGTGGTCGATAGCCGCGAGGACAAGAAGATACCGCCGTTCGGGGACATCGTCGACTACATGACCTTCGGGGGCATCTACCGCGCGGTCAAGGTGATCGCCCATCCCTCCTCCTACATCGATTCGCTTGCGATCTCCGCCGACATGGAGGGGCATCTTGAGGTGAAGACGAAGCTCATCAACCCCACCCCCGAGCTCAAGGTGAGCCACGTGCTCTGCCGCGAAGGGAAGCCCATCGCGGAGTTCTTGGGCGAGGTCTATGATCTCAGCGCCCCTCGCCTTTGGGATCTAGACGACCCCTACCTCTACACCTTGAAGACCATCTACGGGGACGATGAGAGGGAGGATCAAGTCGGCTTCCGCAGCGTCCGCTTCACCCCCGACGGCTTCTTCCTCAACGGGAGGAACGTCAAGATCAGGGGCCTCAACCGCCACCAGACCTACCCCTACTTCGGGGCCGCCGCGCCCGCCGCGCTTCAAGAAGACGACGCGAACATCCTCAAATTCGGGATGGGGGCGAACCTCGTTAGGACCTCCCACTATAGCGACGATGAGTCCTTTTTGGACCATTGCGACAGGATCGGCCTCCTATTGATCGACGAGATCCCCGGCTGGCAGCACATAGATCAGGACAAGAAATGGCGCGCCACCTGCCGCGATTTCGCCTATCGCATGATCATGAAGGAGAGGAACCACCCTTGCTTGGTCGCCTATGGGCTGAGGATAGACGAAAGCCAAGACGACCACGAGCTCTACTCGACCCTTGAGCAGGTCAAGAAGGAACTCGACCCCAAAAGGCAGTCGATCGGCGTGAGGAACTTCAAGCAAAGCGAGCTGCTCGAGGACGTCTACGGCTACAACGACTTCTCCTGCGACAGCCTCTCGCATGGCTTGGACGATCCTCTCAGCGACGTCAAGGGCAGGCACCCGGTCCTCGTCACCGAGCATAACGGGCACATGTTCCCCACGAAGAGCTTCGACGTCGAAGCCAAAAGGGTCGAGCACGCCTTGAGGCACGCCCGGGTCATGGACGATTCCTATTCCTACGACGAGCTCTGCGGCTCGGTTGCTTGGTGCGCCTTCGACTACAACACCCACCGCGATTTCGGGGCTGGCGACAGGATCTGCTACCACGGCCTAAGCGACATCTTCCGCCTCCCGAAGCCGGCCGCCTATTTCTACGCCTCGCAGGGATTGGAGAACACCTTCTACGTGATGGGGAACCTCGATCCGGGCGAGGAGAACGGATGCAAGCTGAAAGGCCCCTACATCTTCACCGACGCCGACTTCGTCGACGTCTACCACGGGGAGCTGTACGTCGGGAGGTATTACCCCGCCAAAGACGAATTCCCCCATCTGCCCCATCCGCCCGTCCATGTGGACGATCTCCTTGGCAGCACGCTCAAGAGCCTAGGCTACAGCGACAAGGAATGCCGCGCCTTAAGCGCTCCGATCTCGCAATACGCCGCCCAGGGGCTAGACAGCCTCTCCGCGAAGGAGAAGCTCACCCTCTTCAGGATATTGAAGAGGCACAACCCCGACTTAGGCAAGGCGGTCCTCGAGATCCAAGACCTCCTCATCGGCAGGGGGGAGAAAGCCAAGCCCTACCGCTTCATCGGCTACAAAAACGACGTCCCCTTCGCCGAGAAGACGGTCTCGATGTCCTCTTCCTGGCATTATGAGCTGAGCTGCTCCAAAGACAGCCTCGTCAATGGGGAGACCTACGACGCTTTGCGCGTCTCCATCCGCAAGCTCGACCAGAACGGCACCCTCATGCCCTACGCCAACGACTGCCTTTTGCTGGAGGCAAGCGGGCCCATCGAGATCATGGGGCCGAGCCACGTTTGCCTAGTCGGCGGAGGCATCAGCGTATACGTCCGCAGCAAGAGCGTCTCCAAGCCTTCGAAAGCCGAGCTCAAGATCTACGGCGAGGAGAATCTAAGCCTGAGTATCTCGGTGAAGTAGACCTCCATCCGTGAAAAGAAACCCCGGCGCCACGCCGGGATTTTTGATTTCTAGCAGCGCTTGGAAAGGCAGGAGAAATCAAAGGAAAGGGGGCAAAAAAGAGGGGTGGCGTTTCCCGGCGCCATCCCCTCTTCTTGATTCAGCTCGCCTCTTTGCAGAGCTCCTCCATCCGCGGGAACTTGTAGATGGAAAGGGGGCTGAGATAGGACATGAGGGAGTTCTCCACCCCGTAATGGTCCAATACGTCCCTGAGGAAGGCGATCGTCGACTTCTTGTAGCTTATGCTGCGGAGCACCTTCTTCATGGTCGCCTCGTCGTAATCCTTCGCGAAGCCTTCCGCGTAGCGGACGAAGGCGGGCAGATCGAGATCCTCGATCGAGGAGAAATCGGCGAGCACCTCGAGGATCGCGACGTGCTCCTTGGTCTTCTCGTCGAAGACGAGGTCGACCTTCTTGATCTTGACCCCCTGGACGGTCTTCTTATTGCCGCGGAGGGCGTTGGTGAATAGCTCCTTGCCGCCTTTCTCCCCTTTGGTGAGCCCAAGCTCATCGTAAAGGGCGTAGCCGACCTTCATCCCCTTCTTCTTCTCGATGTAGGGGGCCATGATCTCCTCAGGGGTGGGCACTTTGCCCTCGGAAAGGCAATAGACCCCTTTCCCCACGCGCATCAGCACGTCTTCCTTCGCGAAGCGGTTGAGCGCTTTGTAATAGGCGAGCTCCGAGAGCTTGTCCTCGACTTCCTTGTAGAGCTTGTTGGCGTCGAAGGGGCGGTTCCCCTCCTTCTTCTTGATGGTCTCGATCAGTTCTTTGCTTTTCATGCATTGCCTCTATGGAAATGGTAAACGATTCCTCCGATTTGTCCATTTAAATCGCTTTTTAGCCTTGTTTTGCGGGCTTTTTCCCTTAGGAAGAGAGGCCAAGAGGAGAAGTTGCGTCATTATCGGCGTGGCCAAATGGCCTCCGGAAAGTTGCTTGCCATTTCCTGCGAACAACTTTTGAATAGCCTCAATTCAACGCCAAAAGGGCTTGGGCGCGCCCAAAGCGAAGCAATAAACGTCCTTGGATGGCGGCTTTAACGCTTTATCTCCTGCCAAGCGGCCTCTTTTCTTCGCGGCATGCGTTGAAATCAATGAGCTCGATCATATCGTGTACCTCCTGAGAAGCTGCATCCATTGGCCGTCGGTGATCTGATGGCGGGTCGCCTCGAGCTTCCCTTGCGAATCGATGGCGTCGGCCCAGTTCATGTAAAGGGGATAGTCGTCGTTGAGATCGGCCTCCTCGGCTTTGTTGACGAGGTCCTGCATAGTGACCGACAAAGGGAAATCAATCTTCACCGAATCGTCGATGCAGTGATAAGTGCGCGGAAATCTGGCGTCCCTCCGAATCAAGGTGAGGACGTATTGGTTCACGTTGGGGACGCTGGCGAGCTTCCTCAGAATCTCCTCATCGTCTTTCCTGACCTTCAATTTGATGGTCTTGTAGTGCTCTTTGATGTAGTCGTTCACGTATTTCGATTGGTTGAACATAGCTTGCCTCAGGGAAATTATACCCATTAGGGGCCCAATGGAAAAGAAGGTTTCTTTGGGCATTGAGGAGGCAAGGATGGCTTATTTGTCGCGGTAATGCGAGCCGCATTGGATGATTTTGACCGCGCCGGGCTCGATCTTGTAGACGATGCGGTTGCTCTCATCGATCCTTCTGCTCCAATATCCCCTTAGATTGCCCGAAAGCGGCTCGGGCTTCCCGATGATGGAATTTCCGTTCTGTCTATGTCTTTGAGAAGGAGATGGATCCTTCTTAGGGTCTTCTTGTCCTGGGTTTCCCAGTAGCAATAATCCCCCGTTGCTTTGGAAAACAATCGCTTTTGATCGCGTGCGTTTCGCACACTTTTAGAGGTTAAGATTGCTTCTCAGAAAAAGACGCGGCTACCCGCCAGAAGCATATAATCTCCGCGTCGCTTTATGCTGCTTTCTCTCCTCACTTTCATCATAACCGTCGCGTTCATGATTGCCGCCATCGTCTGCAAGCCTAGCGTAAAGATAGGCAGGCTCTCCTTCCAGACCTTCTGGGTCGCGACCCTTTTAGGCGCCATTGTGGCTTTGTCCACCGGCCAGGTGGACTTCCCTTCCCTTTGGGAGGGGCTCACCCAAGGCGAGATGAACCCGCTGAAGATCCTCGCCCTTTTCATCTCGCTCTCCTTGATCTCCATCTCGCTAGACGAGCTCGGCTTCTTCCATTACCTTTCCTCGAAAGCCCTGGAGAGGAACAAAGGCAGCCAGTGGCGAATCTTCTTCACCTTGTACGCCCTCGTCTCCTTGCTCACCGTCTTCACCTCCAACGACATCGTGATCCTCACTTTCACCCCCTTCATCATCCTCTTCTGCAAGAAAGCCAAGATCAATCCCCTCCCCTATCTCATCGCCGAGTTCGTCAACGCGAACACCTATTCGATGCTCCTCTCCATCGGGAACCCCACGAACATCTACCTCTCCGCCTCCTTGGGGGTCTCCTTCCTGGATTACCTCTCCAAGATGTGGCTGCCCACCCTCCTTTCCGGCCTAGCGACTTTAGGAGGCATCTTGCTCCTCTTCCATAAGGACCTGGCCAAGCCCATAGAGGAGGTGCCTTTGGAGAAAGAAAAGCTCAAAAACAAGCCCCTCATCATCGTCAATCTCATCGCTTTGGGGCTCTCCATCGCCTCTTTGGTCGTCGCGAACTATGTGAAGATGGAAAGCTATTTGGTGATGTTAGGAATCGCCCTCTCGCTTTACCTTTGCCTCTCCATCTTAAGCAGGAGCAAAACCTACGTCCTCGACGTGGCTAGGCGCCTCCCCTACAGCCTCATCCCCTTCGTCCTCTCGATGTTCGTCCTGGTGCTCTCTTTGAAGCAGAGCGGTGTCGTCTCCATCTTGCAGCAAGGGCTGGACGCCTTATCGGGCAATCCCTGGGCGGAAGGCTACTCCTACGCGCTGAGTTCCACCCTCTTTGCCAATCTCATCAACAACATCCCGATGTCGATCCTCTACTCCTCGATCCTCGAGGGAAGGGGGCAGATCGCCGTCTACGCGACGATCATCGGCTCGAACCTCGGCGCCTACTTGACCCCGATCGGGGCTTTGGCGGGCATCATGTGGATGGGGATGCTGAAAAAGCACGGGGTGAGCTTCTCCTTCCTCTCGTTTCTGAAATACGGGGCGATCCTCGTCCCGCTAGCCCTAGGGTTCTCCGTCCTTGGGCTAATTGCGCTCTGCTAGTAGGCGATCGCTTCCCTCAGGAGCCAAGAAACATGCTCATATAGAAAGGGACATTGACAATCTTCTCGCTTTCCTTTGAGACGTTGAGCTGCGATAGGACATAAGCTTTTTTTATTCCAGGATAGGCTTCCAAAACGTTGTCCAGCGCCTTGTGGGAATACTTCCAACCCGCGCCTGGACTTCCCGATTTGACTTCCAAGGGAATTGCTTCCCCTTTTCTTTCCATGAGAAAATCGATCTCCCCGCATTTCTTGCTGTTGAAATAGCGTGGATAAGAGCCTAGATGGGCGAAAAGCTCCTCGGCGATGGCGTTTTCATAAGGCGCCCCGTAATTCACGGATGAGTCGCCATCAAGAATCCTCAGCGAAGAGGGGGCATCGAGAAGTTGGCAGGAAAGCAGCCCGATGTCGTTGGAAAAGAGCTTAAGCGTCTTCCGCTGCTCATTGAGCCTCAAAGGAGGCACTGGGTCGGTCACGTTGTAGACGGGCAGAGCGACGCCTGCGTTGGTTAGCCAAAGGAAGGCGTCCGAGAAATCGGCGTTCTTCCCATTGGGGCAATCAAGCCTGCTTTTCCTGAAGTGTTTGTCCTTCCGGTTCAATTCGTTGGGGATGGCGTCGAAGGCCTCCGAGATGAAGAGCCTTTGCTCAAGCGGTGCGTATTTTTGGATGTCGTTGCGATATCCATTCAATATCTGACGCTGGGCGATTTGAACAATCCGCACATTCTTGGTGTCAACGTATTTCAAAACGGCTTCCGGCATGCCTCCGACGAGAATGTAGCTGCGATAATAATCAAGCAAGCTTCTATGGATTGCCTCCTCGACGGGCGTTTCCTCATCAAATCTTCCCTTGAGATAACTAATGGCCTCCTCGCCAACCCCATTCGCCCACAGAAACTCCTCAAAGTCCATGGGGTGCAGAGTGTAGGAATCCAAATAGCCAACAGGATTAGCGGACACGCCGGAAAGATTGATGCCTAGCAGTGAACCGGAAAGAGCGTAGCGGTACTTTCCTGTGTCGACGAGGGCTTTGATGAGCGTAATCGGGTCGATGGTCGAATAATAAAGCTCAGGGGCGGTCTTGAGCATTGCGCGACGATAGGCATAAACCTCTTGGATCTCATCGAGGAAGACGCAGGTCTTCCCTGGACTCAGAGCGGTTTTCGCCACCAGCGAGAGCTTCAGGTAGAAATCCTCCTCGCCTTTCAATTTGGCAAAGTATTCCAAAGCGGTTTTGTCCAAAGAGAAATTGATCTCGACGTACTTTCGTTCGTTTCTTTCAAAGCACCTTCTAATGGAATTTGTCTTCCCAGTTTGACGTGCCCCAAAAAGAAGAATTGCTTGTTTTCTTTCGGCAAGCCAATCATCTAAGACTCTGTCAATTTTCCTGCGCATTCTCTTGTTTCCTTAAAAATCAGCATCCTATGCGGATATTTTATTTTTTATCGGAAAGTTTTGCAATGAAAATGTCTTTTTTGCGGAAAATTTTCCGCGGAAAATGACTGAAAAACGGAAAGTTTTTGCGCTTTTTTAGGAGTGCTTTTGTGTTACTCCTGCTTGTTATTTTAATATCTCCATGATTAAGTTGATAATGCTTTTTGGGAAAACCTTCCTCGGAAGTCAGCCCATCAAGAAGGCAATTCCACGGTCAATCTAACATGCGATTTTTTCCAGGAATTCATTTACGCTGACTACGATTCTATCGGCTGGAAAATGGCGCGAATTGCCCTTTATCAGAAGTGCCCCGCTTGTTTTGGCGACTTCGTAGAACTTCTTATCGCTCTCATCGGCGAAGCGCGTATCCAAGGGTTTGGCGAGCAAGGAGACGCCATAGGCTTCGAACCATTTCAAAAGGTTTTCCACGGCCTGCTTGGGAAAACCGAATTTGGGCCGGCAGAGGACGTCGCGGTACTCATCCATGATCCGATAATCGAAGCAAGGGGTTATCTCGCCAGCCAAAACGAGGGAGAGAACCCTAGCGGGAGCGCCATTCCTGGAATAGAGCGCCGAAACGAGGACGTTTGTGTCAATTACCGCCTTCATCGGAAGCTCTCTCTTTTCTGAAGCACGCGATCTCTTCCTCAATTTCAGCCTCGCTTAGATAGCCATTTTCCTTCGCGACGGCCCTAAGCTCATTGAAAGCCATCATCGCCTTCGCCTGGCGGACCGCCCTCAGGGTCTCCTCGAATCCGCCTTCGCCTATGTCGAGGAGAAGGGCGATGGGCTTGCCGTTGCTAGTGACGATGGCCTCCCCGTCTTTGCAGACGCTGTTCCAAATCTTTTTCGACGATGTCCTGAAATCCCTTACCGTGTAAAATTCCATGCTAATTCTCCTTTTGCTAAAAGATAGCAAAGGCTGTACACGTTCGTCAACGTTTCGTGTAACGTTTTCAATGGTCGTTTCCATGCGTGCCTCCTTTCGATGCCTTCACCATGTAATAAAAGCGGATTTCGCTTTTTCCCAAAGTTTTTGATGTCTATTCATGAACATTCTCAAGTTCGCCCGTCCCCAAAAGGAACACCCTAGCCGCTTAATCCCGTGAATCGGCTTGACCGAAAGGACCAGATGAAGAATAATTTGAAGGCGCAAGGTCTTCATGAATTCCTGCCCCTCGCTGGAATTCATCTCCTTTCTGCGGCCCACCTCCTCACCGGGCCGTTATTCATCCCTTGCGCAGCCTCGGAATTACCAATGGCTCCCTCCATTGATCCCCAATTCCGAGCCTAAAGAAGAATGGGACCTCGACCATTCTTCTTTTTTTCGTTGAGCGGCCTTTTGCTGATGGTTTGTTTTCATCCTTGGATGAAACACGCGCGAGGATTTTCTTGCAGGCGCGCGAGCGTGAGGGTAGTATTTCAAACGGCTTTTTCAGGAGGCATCGATTATGAAAATGAGAAACATCGCGATCATCGCGCACGTCGACCACGGCAAGACCACCCTGGTCAACGCCCTCTTGGCCAAAAGCGGCACCTTCCGCTCCAACGAGCAGATCAACGACAGGATGCTGGACAGCAACCCCCTTGAGCACGAAAGGGGCATCACGATCCTCGCCAAAACCACCGCGATCACCTACAAAGACACGAAGATCAACATCGTCGACACCCCAGGGCACGCCGACTTCGGCGGCGAAGTCGAGCGCATCATGCACATGGTCGATGGGTGCTTGCTGCTGGTCGACGCCTTCGAAGGCACGATGCCTCAGACCCGCTTCGTCTTGAAGAACGCGCTCGAGGCGCACATCAAGCCGATCGTCGTCGTCAACAAAGTCGATAGGCCCAACGCCGACCCCCAGAAAGCGGTCGACGAGGTCCTCGACCTTTTCATTCAGCTCGGCGCGCCCGACGACCTCCTCGATTTCCCCGTCGTCTACACCAGCGCCCTCAACATGACCTCCTCTTATGACCCCGACCCCGCCAGCCAGAAAGAAGGCATGGACCCGGTCTTCGACACCATCCTCAAGGAGATCCCCGAACCTCAATGCACGCCCGAAGGCGCCTTGCAATTCCAGCCCGCTTTGCTGGATTACAATGAGTTCGTCGGTAGGATCGGCATCGGCACTATACGCTCCGGCTCGCTCTCTCTTGGCGACACCGTCACCGACATGAAGCTAGACGGCACCACGAAGGACTTCAAGATCATGAAGCTCTTCACTTTCCAGGGCCTGCGCAGGATAGAGGTCCCCCACGTTGAATGCGGGGACATCTGCGCGATCGCTGGCTACCCCGACTTGAACGTAGGCGAGACCATCGTGACCCCAGGGCATCTGAATGCGCTTCCTCGCTTGCGCGTCGACGAGCCCACTTTGCAGATGGAATTCGGCACGAACAGCTCTCCTTTGCGCGGGCAATCGGGCAAATTCGTCACCGCCCGCGTCATCGAGGACCGCCTCTATCAGGAGATCCAACGCGACGTGAGCCTGCGCTATCGCCGCATCCCCAACAGCGAGACTTGGATCGTCTCCGGGAGGGGTGAGCTCCATCTCTCCGTCCTCATCGAAACCATGCGCCGCGAAGGCTATGAGCTCGAAGTCAGCAAGCCCCGCGTCATCCTCAAGGAGATCGACGGGGTCAAATCAGAGCCTTACGAGGACCTTCAGATCGACGTGCCCGACGAATACGTCGGCGACATCATGGACACCCTCGGGCAAAGGGGCGCCCAGATGATCGACATGAACAGCACTAACGGCGAGACCCGCCTCACCTACGTCATCCCCTCCCGCGGATTGCTCGGATTCGTGAACAACTTCCTGACGCTCACGAAAGGCTATGGCATCATCAACCACACCTTCAAGGAATACCGCCCCGTCTACAACCACGTCGTGGGCGAGCGCACGATCGGGGTGCTAGTGAGCGTCGACAAAGGCCCGGCGACCCCTTATTCCATCGAGAAGGTCGAGGACCACGGCACGATGTTCATCCTCCCCGGCACCACCTGCTACGAAGGCATGATCGTGGGCGAGCACCGCTATCCCGTCGACCTCGCGGTCAACGTCACCGCGGCCAAGCCCCAAACCAACGTCCGCTCCTCCAACAAAGACCAGACCGTCGTCCTCAAGAGCCCGCGCAAGATGAGCCTCGAGGCGTGCCTCGATTACATCAACTCCGATGAGCTCGTCGAGGTCACCCCCGACGCGATCAGGATGAGGAAGAGGATCCTCAGCACCCCCGACCGCAAGAAGTTCGACGCGAAAAAGAAAGACGCCGGCAGCGAACTCTCCGCCGAGCTAGGCTGCTAAGAAAGCGGGCCACCTTGAGGGATGGCCCGCTTTTCATTTGGCCTGCAGGAGATCGAGGGCGGATTCCTTGTCTTCCTCCAGTTGGCTTTTGAGTTCCGCTAGGGAGGCGAATTTCCTCTCTTCCCTTATATAGGATATATATTGGAAATAGGCCCTTTTGCCATAGGCGTCGCCTCGATAATCGAACAGATGCGCTTCTTCGATCGGCTTATCCCTTTTGCCTATCGTGGGGTTCTCCCCCACGTTTATCATGGCTTTGTAGGGGACTCCGCTAAGGTAGACAAGCCCCGCGTAGACGCCATTTTTGGGCAAAACATAAGGGGCGAGGGGCTCTAAATTCAAGGTTGGGAAGCCGATCTTGCGCCCATTCTCTAAGCCATGGACGACCGTCCCTTTGGTCTCGTAATGCCTGCCAAGAAGGCAGCGGGCGCGCTGAACGTCTCCCTTTTTGATCTCTTCTTTGATGAGATGGGAGGATATCTTGTTCCCATTCTCGTCTTTTAGGAAAGGGGCGACTTCCACGAGGAATCTGCTTCTTAAGGTTTCCTCATCCCCTTCCCTTCCCTTCCCGAAGCGGAAATCGGGGCCGCAGACGACTTTCTTGGTCCCTAGTCTTTCCAACAGATCGAGGAATGAAGAAGGGCTCAATTCATAGAAGGAGGCATCGTTATCGAGGCAATAGGCGTAATCGAGCCCGCAGGAATAGGAGAAGCGGATCTTGTCCTCTAGGTCGCTTAATACCTCCCCTCCTTTGTAAGGGTTCTTGAAGAAAAGGATCGCGGATGGTCCTATCGAAGTGAGCCTGCACTCGTTGACGAGGCTTTGATGCCCGAGGTGGAAGCCGTCGAAATTTCCCAAAGCGAGGGTGAGCCCCTCTTTCCTTTCGGGCAGTTCGTCCAAAGCGAAAACGATCTTCTCCATCCTAGAAAAGCCCCCTTTTGCTGTGGAAGGTCTCGCCTTGCTCCCGCTCATAGACGGCGATCGCCTCCTCGCCTTGGAATAAAGCCACCTGGTCCCCTTTCGCTTCCGGCAAAGCGAGGCTCTTCCCGTTTTTGGCGTCCTCCACCCTTCGCCCTGCGATCTGCACCCTTTCGAGGTTCAGGAAGGGGGAGGGGGAGAGGAAATCGTCCTCGTTCAATTCGCCCACCTTCTTCGCCGATGATACGCCGATCTCCCCGATGGCGGTGCGGCGAAGGCTGGTGAGGTAGCCTACCGTCCCTAATCTCTCCGCGATGTCTTCGCCTAGGACGCGGACGTAGGTGCCGCTGCTCACCTTCGCCTCGAAGGTCACTACCTTCCCGTCGAAAGAAAGGCAGGTAAGCTCCTTAACCTCTATTTGGCGCTTTTCCCTTTCCTTGCTCTGCCCTTTGTGGGCGAGTTTATAGAGGGGAACGCCGTCGATCTTGATGGCGGAAGTCATCGGGGGAAGCTGGTAGGAAAAGCCCAAAAAGCCCGCAAAAACCGCCTCGATGTCATTTTCGCTCAAAGATGGGATCTCTTTTTCCTCGACGCAATTCCCAGTGAGGTCGCCCGTATCGGTCTTCTTCCCAAGGGCGAGCGAGGCGACGTAGGTCTTGTAGGAGGAATCTAGATAGGGCAGGAACTTCGTCGCCTTGCCCATCGCCACTAGCAGCAGCCCGGTCGCGAAAGGGTCAAGCGTCCCAAGGTGCCCCACCTTCCTGCAAAGGAACCTCTTCGCGAGGAGATTGTCCACCTTGCGGGAGGTCATCCCCTCCTCTTTGTCCACCAAAAGGATTCCTTCTTTCATAACGAAAGGGATTATACTTGCTTTGCCTATGAAAGAAATGCGCGAGGCCTTATCCTGCATCAAAAAGAACGACGACACCTTCTTCCTGATCCCCAATGGCTCCTCGATTTTGCTGCCGATCTCCAAGGAAGACCATTCCCTTTTCCTCCACGAATGCCTGAAGCGCTACTCCCTCTTCGCCAAAAAAGACTTCAAGATCGTCCCCGTCTGCTTCCGCTTCGATACCAGCGAGCAAGGCGTCGAGGGCTTCCCCCTCCTCAACCACCTCGAAGTGGAGCAGGAACGCCTGGCGAGGGAGCTCGCCTGCCGAAGCTACGAGTCCTATCTAGCCAAACTCAGAAGGCTAGCCTACTCCAGCGAGGCCGAAAGCCATGGCTGCTCCTTGATCGCCCTAGCAACTTCCTTTGAGGATCTCTATTTCCATTATCAGGACAGCCTCCTTCGCCTTGGCAAAATAAGCACCTACTCCCCTTACGCCCCCGCTTCAGGGGGGCTCGCCTTCATCCGCCCCCTCCTCTCTTTCTCCGAGGAAAGCATGGGGAAAGGCGAAAAGGAACTCGGGATAGAAACGAAAGGGCAAGTCAGGCCCTGTCCCTTGGGCAGAAAGGAAAAGGATTCCTTCCTGAAAGCGACCTGCTATGGGGAGGCCCTCCCCAATCTCCCCTCCTCCAAGAAGAGAGAGACCCTCGAAGACTGCCCCGACCTCTATTTCGAAAGGGAAGGCGAGACGATGTCGATAAGAGACAAGGACGATGACATGGTCGCCTCCTTCAAGCTGCAGGAATTCGACGCCCACCGCGTCTATCTCTCTTCTTTCTTCTTCCTCGAGGGTGTGGACCAAAGGAAGGTCTTCTCCTCTTTCCTGACCTATTGGAGGAAAAGGAGGAAGGCCCCAATCCAAGTCATGATCGACGGTGCGGAGAAGATCGACCTAGACTCCACCTGGAAATTCTCCGGGGATTGCTTCGTCAGGAAATTCTGGTGAAAAAGCCCGCAAAAGGCGCCTATCCCATTTGAAAAGCCGGCTCGATTGAGCCGGCTTAACCCTGCAGAAACGGGTTATTTTTTGCTTTCCTCAAGCTCTTTCAGGTCCGCTTCCTCTTTCTTGAGGGCCTTCTCGATGCGGTCGGCCCGCTCGAAGGACTCGTCATAGACGAAGACGACTTTGGGGACTTTGTAGAGATCCATTTTGCCCGCGAGGCGGGTGCGGACGTAGCCCTCCTTCTTCTTGAGGGAGTCGAAGGACTGATGGGGGTATTTCGCGTTGAAGAAGGTGACGTAGACCTTCACCTCGCTGCAATCGCGGTTCACGGCGACCTCATTCACGGACACGAGCCCGATCTTGGGGTCTTTGATCTCCCCGCGGACGATGTCCATGATGTTCTTTTCGATGAGGGCTTTGATGCGCCCGGGACGGGAGGCCATGGCTTACTTCTTCTCCACCATCTCGTAGCCTTCGACGATGTCGCCCACCTTGAGGTCGTTGTAGCCGGCGATCGTCAGGCCGCATTCATAGCCGGATTTGATGTCTTTGACCGCGTCTTTGCCATGTTGCAAGGAGGCGATCTCGCCGTCGTAGATGACCACGCCGTCGCGAATCAGGCGCGCCTTGGATTTGACCTTCAGCTCGCCTTCGGTGACGTAGCTCCCGGCGACGGTGCCGACGTGGGTGATCTTGAAGATGTGCCTCACCTCGGCTTGCCCGGTGACGGATTCGACCTTCTCGACGCTGATCATGCCCTTCATCGCGGCCTCCATCTCATCGAGGAGCTCGTAGATGATCTTGTGGAGGCGGATCTCGACGTGGGCCTCCTCCGCTTTCTGCTTGACCCTGGCGTCGGGGCGGACGTTGAAGCCGAAGATGATCGCGTGGCTCGCCTCGGCAAGGAGGACGTCGGAGTCGCTGATCGCGCCGCTGGCGGCGCTGAGGACGTGGACTTTGATGTTGTCGTTGCTTAGCTTCTCTAGGTTCGCTTTGAGCGCCTCGGCGGTGCCGTCGGTATCGGCTTTGACGAGGACGTTGAGGTCTTTGACCTTGCCGGCGTTGATGAGGTTGTTGAGGTCATCAAGCGACATGGCGCTGCTGCCCATCCTGCTGCTTTGCTGCTTCTCGAGGGCGCGCTTGGAGGCGATTTCCTTGGCTTCTTTCTCCGTGGGGAAGGCCATGAAGCGGTCGCCGGCGCTAGGGACGCCGGAGAGCCCGATGACGGAGACCGGGCAGCTGGGGCCTGCGGTTTTGAGGATCTTCTTGTATTCGTTGGTCATGCGGCGCACTTTGCCGTAGATCTCGCCCACGACGACGTAGTCGCTGTTGGTGAGGGTGCCGTTTTGGACCAGAAGGGTGGCTTTGGGGCCTTCTCCCTTGTCTAGGCTAGCCTCGAGGACGGTGCCGCTGGCGTAGCGCTTGGGGTTGGCTTTCAGCTCCATCATCTCGGCTTTGAGGAGGATCATGTCGAGCAGATCGTCGATCCCCGTGCCTTTCTTGGCGGAGATCTCGCAGGTCATGACGTCGCCCCCGTAATCCTCGGCGATGACGTCGTGGGCCATCAGCTGCTCCTTGACCTTGCGCGGGTTGGCGCCGGCCTTATCCATCTTGTTGATGGCGACGATGATCGGGGAGCCGGCGGCTTTGGCGTGGTCGATGGCTTCCAGCGTCTGGGGCATGACCCCGTCATCGGCCGCGACGACCAGGACGACGAGGTCGGTCACGGAGGCCCCGCGAGCCCTCATAGCGGTGAAGGCGGCGTGCCCGGGGGTGTCGATGAAGGTGATCTTCTGGCCGTGCACCTCCTTCTGATAGGCGCCGATCTCCTGGGAGATGCCCCCCGCCTCGGTGTCGACGATGTGGGAGGAGCGGATGGCGTCGATGAGAGTGGTCTTGCCGTGGTCGACGTGGCCCATGATGGTCACCACCGCCGGGCGCGGCTCAAGATCGGCGGGGTCGTCCTTCATCTCGATGTCCTCGAAATGGGCGGCGTCCACCGCTTCCTCCTTCTTGAAGTCGTAGTTGAACTCGAGGCAGACCATGCCGATGGCCTCGTCGTCGAGCATCTGGTTGATCGTGACCGCCTTGCCTTGGAGGAAAAGGAATTTGATGATGCTCGGCACCGGGACGTTGATGGCCTTGGAAAGCTCGGCGACGCTAAGGGGCTTGGAGTAGACGAAAACCCCTCCGTTGACCTTCGCGTAGTCCTGTTTCCTGTTGGCGGGGCGTTCAGAGAAGTTGCTGACGCGCTTCGGGTGGTTGTCGCTCTTCTTCTTTTTGTAGTTCTGATTCTTCATGTTCTTCACTCCTTTTCGTTCCATTTCTCGATGAGGGCCTTCGCGGCTTTGGGGAGGGTGACCCCGACGCCTGAGAGATCCTCGTAGCCAAGCGCTTTGCCCAGCTCCTCCTTGCTCGCCCCTTCTAGGATGGGGCAAGAGAACTTAACGGAGAGAGCGCGCAGCTCCTTGGCGGTGTTGGGCGAGCAGTCGGAGGCGAGGAGGATGAGATACAGCTTCCTCGGATGCAGCAGGCTCGCCCCGATGAGGGTCGCCTTGCCGCGGTTGAGGATGCCTAGGAAGCTCAAAGCCTTCGCCTTCATAGATCCTCCTCCATCTGCTCGTAGACAGCCTTGCAATCAGCGAGGCCGAACCTTCTTTCAAGAAGCTTCTTCCTCCTCGCCGTCTCAAGGCTTTCTTTGCTCCTAAGAAGGTAGACGCCCCTGCCTTTGAGTGGGCTCTTGCCTTCTAGAAGCAAACCATCATGAGTGAAAACGAGCCGGAAGAGCTCCGTTTTGGGATAGCTCTTCCGGGAAAGCATGTCCATTCGCCCGTTTTCTCTTCTCATGTTTATTTCTCGTCGTCGTAATACTGATCGTAATCGGCGTAGTCCTGATCGATGTCCTCGTCGCTCTCGGCGCTGAGGTCGTAGCTGTCGGCTTCTTCCTCCTCGATGCGGGCGAGCTCCTCTTCGGTGTAGACGGGCATCGCGTTCTCGCTCGAAGCGGGTTTGACCGTCTCCCTCTTGACCTCCTCTTCGGTGATCTTGTGGGGGCGGCCTTTCTTGGCCGGGCGGGTCTTCTTCTCCTTCGAGGCCTCAAGCTGGGCTTCGAGGTCGGAGAGGGTGGTCGTGGTCGTGACTTCCTTCTTCTCCTCGCTGACGGGGGCGGAAGGGGTGGGCTCATAATCGGAGGCGGCTTCATCGAGGTTAGGCTCGGGGAAACTAGGCTCAGGCTTGGAGGCACTCTCTTTCAGCGCGGCGAGGGCCGCGGCGGCGGGATTGACGGCCTCGGCGGGGAATTCCTCCGGGCGGGCGCCGGTCTTGGGCGCCTCCATCGGGGTGATCGGCTCAAGGGCGGGCTTCTTGGGCTCGGGGGCGAGCTTGGCTTCCTCTTCCTTGGCTTTCGCGAGGGCCTCTTCCTCCAGGCGGCGGCGGGCGGTCTCTTCTTCGGCGGCTCTCCTCGCGGCGTCTTCCTGGGTCTTCTTGAGGTACTCTTCCTTGGCCTTGGCTTTCCTCAGTTCCTCGGCCTCGGCGCGGAGGGCGTCGATCGGCTCGTAGTCGATCCCCTTCTCGGCGGCTTTGCTCTCCTCGACGAATTCGATGGTGACTCCGGTGAGCTTGCGGGAAAGCTCGAGGTTCGAGCGGAATTTGCCCATGGCCAAAGCGGTGTCGCCGTCGTGGATGATGGCGTAGGCGTGGCGCCTGCCGAGCTCATCGACTCCCTCAAGCTTCACGCCGAGCACCTGGGCCGGGCGGCAGCTCTCCGCGACGAAGAGGGGGAGGTAGTCGCTATAGGGGATGACGTCGATTTTCTCTTTCTGCTTGCCGTTGCCTAGTTGGCTGACGATCTTCTGGATGCGCGCGCCTCCCTGACCGATGCAGGCGCCGGTCGGATCGACGTCGTCGTTGGTCGTGGCGACGGCGATCTTGCTGCGCACGCCGGCCCTTCTGGCGACCGCCTTGATGAGGACGGTGCCGTCGTAGATCTCGTGGATCTCCTCCTCGAAGAGCCTCTTGAGGAAGCCTTCGCTGGAGCGGGTGGCCTCAATCTGCGGGCCGCGGGGCTTCTTGCCGGGCTCGACAGGAGCGGCGGTCTCGACTTTCTGGATGTAGACCTTGATGGGGTCGCCGGAGCGGAAGAACTCGTCGCCGATGAGCTCCCTTCTGGTGAGCTCGATGGTCGTGCGGCCGATGTTGACGGAGACTCCCCTGTCGTCGGCCCTTTCGACGGTGCCGGTGATCATGTCGCCGATGCGGTCCTTGTAGATCTCATAAAGCGCGCTCCTCTCGCTTTCGGCGAGTTTCTGGCGGAAGGAGCTCTTGACTCCGTTGGTGAAGGCTTTGGAAAGCTCTTCGAAGGTCGCGGGGATGACGTATTCGTCGCCGTCTTTGTATTTGGGCTCGGCTAGGCCTTCGTTGGCCTCCTCGGTCTCGATCTCCAGCATATCGTCCTCGACCTCGTCGCGGACGGTCTTGATCTGGGCGAGCTTGATGGGGCTGTCCTTGTCCTCGAGGTCGATCGAGCAGGTGACGACGGGGTCGGGCATGTCCTTGGTGCCTCCGCCGAGGTTGCGCACGTAGGCGCTCTTGACGGCCTCGGTGAGGGCGTAGATGACGTCCTCCTCGCTGATGCCTTTGTTGGCGGAGATGACTTTGGCGGCTTCGATGACGCCTTTCACATCGATTTTGTTCATGGTTCTTTTTTCCTTTTCTTTTCCTAGAATTTGATGGCTAAGCGGGCTTGGTCGACGTCTTTGCTTGGGAAGAGCGCTTCCTTCTTCCTCCCTTTGACGAAGTAGGTGAGGCAGATCTGCTCCCCGAATTCCTCAAGGGTGCCTTCGAGGGAGTTCTCCCCTTCGAAGGGGCGGCTGAGATGGAGGTGGACGTACTGCCCGAGGTACTTCCCAAGATTCTCGAGCTTGATGGGCTTCTCCGCGCCGGCTGAGCTCACGTCGAGGGTGTAGGCGCCGGAGATGGGATCATGCTCGTCAAGGATCTCCGAGATGAGCTCGGAGAGGGCGATGATCTCGTCAAGCCCTATCGGCTCGACGCGGTCGACAACCACTTCCAGCTTCATCCCTTCCTTCGAGGGGTGGAAAGCGACGCTGACGAGGTCGTATCCCTTCTCCTTGAGGGGGCCTTCCAGCAGCGATGAGGTTTTCTTTTCTTCTTCCATTTTGCCTCCTAAAACAAGAAAGAGTGGTCCCAGGGCCACTCTGTTCAGTGTTTTTTCGACGGAACCAAGTCCTGGATTTCCGCGCCCGTATTATAAAGAAAGGAAAACTCGGTTGCAACTAGGGCGAATCCGAAAATTCGATTTAGGGCTTAACTATCTAAAACGTGCAACAGTTGCACATTATTGAATGCAAAAACGTGCAACAGTTACACATTATTGAAAGATAATCTGCTTTTGGTATAATTTGGTTGGAGGTAAATTATGCGAAGAAACATCGAGAAATCCCTCTTGGAATGGAAAAGCAATCCCCGTCGCAGCCCTCTTCTCATCCTAGGAGCGAGGCAGGTGGGCAAAACATACGCCGTTGACACGCTCTTCGGCCCATCATCGTTCGAAAGGATGATAAAAGTCGACCTCCGCAGCGATCAAGCGAGCAGGCGCTACATCAAAAACCATCCGGATGCCGAGAAGATCATCCGCTACCTCGAGAACCGCTACGAGACCCCCATCGACGAGAACACCTTGCTTTTCTTCGATGAGGCGCAGGAGGCCGTGCAGATTCTGACCGCCGCGAAGTATTTCAAGCAAAATTTCCCCAAGATCCCCGTCATCATCACCGGCTCGCTCGTCCGAGTTAAGCTGAAGCAATTGGAGAGCGAAAACGGAGGCGAGCGAATCGCCCTCGATCCGGAAATCCAGCCGGAGAACCAAGACGGGCACAACAATTTCCTTTACCCCGTCGGGTGCTTGCAGGAACTCAATATGTATCCTTTGACCTTCGACGAGTTCCTATTGGCCTACCGCCCCACATTGTATGAAACCGTGAAAAACTCCTTCGTCAGCAAAACGCCGTTGGAGAAAGAGCTGCATGATTTGGCGATTGAGGCTTTCTTCCTATACCTCCAAGTCGGGGGCATGCCCGATGCCGTCATGGCGTTCTTAGAAACCTCCTCCCCAGTGAAAGCAAGGCTCGTGTTGCGCGGCATCTTCGATTCCTATTTGTCGGACATGGGCCTTTATCAGCTCTCAAGCGCGACAATCGCCCGCTCGAGGATGATCTATGAGAACATATTCACTCAGCTAAACAAGGCAAATAAGAATTTCAAGATCGCCGACATCGAGAAAGGGAAGCGTTTCCGCGACTACCTGAATCCTTTTGATTGGCTCGTTTTGGCAAGGCTCGTTTACAAGACCAACTTGGCAAAGGAAAGAGTCGTCCTTCCCCTCGCCCCGGAAAGCGATTCGCTTTTCCGCGTCTACCTGCCAGACTGTGGCCTCTTCGCTTACGAGTCGAAGATGAACCTCAACGATTTCGCTCCATCCTTTGAGGCGAATTCCTTCAGCGGCATCTTCATCGAGAACTACGTGGCCGAGGAGCTCTCCGCCCGGGGAGTGGAGCTTTTCTACTGGAAGGGGAAGTCCTCATCGGAGTTCGAATTCCTGCTCGACATCGATAGCAAAATCGTGCCACTGGACGCGAAGAAAGGAAGGGGCAGCCTCGATTCTTTGAAGGCCTTCCAGAACTTCAACCCCCTCCATTTCGCCATCAAGGTCAGCGCGAATCGCTACGGCTACGACGAAACGAGGAAAATTCTCACCCTCCCCTTCTACTATCTGCCTTTCTATCTCGATGAACTGAAAGAGCAAGGGCGGATTATCTGAGAAATAGAAAGACGGCTCTTAAGCCTGTCCTAAACCGCTAAAAGGCAGCAATGGACAAGGGATGAGAGCCGTCTTTTTTGACGTTTACTCGATCGGCCGCTTCAGATAGAAAACGAACGCCGCGATCGGATAGATCAGGTTGAGGAAGAAGAGGGCGTAAGGGCCGATAGCCATCGAGCCCATGAAGTCGATGGGGAAGAAGGAGGTCATCGATTCGACGATGAACATCGGGCGGCAGGCTAAGGCAATCACCATCCAAAGGGCGAGCGCCAGCCCCGCCCCGCCTTCGATGCAGAGGAACCTCAGCTCCATGGGGCGCCTCTTCTCCTTGCTTAGGAACGAGAAGAAAATCTCCCTTCTAAGCAAAACAAGCGAGGGCAGAAGCATCAGCAGGACCACCGGCAGGCAGAGGAAGAAATTGTCGCCGGAATAGTCCATGATGATCGGAAAGAGGAGGAAGTCCCCGAGGAACCCGCAGGCGAAGACGCTGTAGACGAAAAGGAGGATCGTCGAGGGCAGCTGGTATTTCCTCTTCGGGCAGGCCTCCTCTTCCTTCCAGGAGAAGAACTTCGTCCCGAAGAGGATGAAGGCGGCGCCCAGAAGCAAAGTGATACTGTTGAAAATAATACCAGAGAGAGGGAAGAGCGGCCCGCCGCGATGGATGATGATAGAGGGGTAGGTCCCATTGGCGAGGTAAATCACGTAAAGCAGCAAGGCGATGAAGGAAAGCGCGCTCAGGGCGATGCCATGGCCCAGCAGCGCCTTTTTCTTATAGCCCTCGCTCCGCGGGTGGCGGATCATCTGCAAGGCGTAGGCGATGTAGGCGGGGATGAGGGAGGCGAAATAATAAGGGATGAAGGTGGCTCCGCTTAGGTCGGTCGAGTTGACGTCCTGGACGAGGAACCAAAGAATGTGGAAAAGGGAAAGGCCGCCGATGGCGAAGAAAAGCGCCTGGACGAGGAGGAGGATGATCTTCTTGCTTCTCAAACTCATTTGTACATCGCCTCCTCGCGGTAGCCCGCCTTGTTCGCGTAATCGTCTTGATAAGACTGGAAGCAGCGGCTCAATTCGTAGGTCATGTCGTCTTTGATCTCGATCAAGGTCCCTCCGAGGAGATCGGAGTCGTAATAGAGGCCGTCGCCGGTCTTAAGCCCGTATACCAAGGAGATGTAATCGTCGCCATCATGCAGGCGGTACTCGGCGGCGAAGTCGTTGATGTGGTCGTGCCCGTAGAACATCGCGACCGTGGTGCCTAGGCTCTCCGCGGCCTCGAAGAGGGTGCTGCGGGTGTTGCTCGTGCCCATGTTCGTGGGGCCGAGGTCGCCCCTGCTTTTCCTATTCTCCCTGATCTCGCCGGAATGCCTGCCGAGGGAACCCTCGACGGAATCGTAGTCGCTTAAGGCGCTTCCCTGACTGAGGCGATAGGCGTATTCGGTCTCCCAGAGGGGGATGTGGAAATAGAGGACGGATTTCACCGCGGGGTTGCTCGCTTTAGCCAGGTCCACTTCCTCTTTGAACCAGTCGACCTGCTCGCTATGGACGGTGTCGTAGGAGTATTTGAAGTCGGGGAAGCTATAAGCCAGGGAATTGGTGTCCAGGGCGTAAAGCTGCCAAAGCGTCTTCCCCTCCTTCGTGAGGTTGATCACGTAGTTGCTCTCCCCGGTGAGGTCGTCGTCGAGTTCCAGATAGAGCGAATGGGAATATTCGCCGGCTAGGCGCCCCGAGTAATAGGCGTCCCAGTAGCCTTGCTGGTCGTGGTTCCCCCAGGTCACCCCGTAATAGACGTGCCTGCCAAGGAGTTCGGAGAAGCCCTCGAAGACGTCGAAGAGGGTCTTGTAGTTCTCCTTCGTCGCGGTGAGCACCTGGTCCCCGGTGATCATGACTAGATCAGGGTCGGCGTTCTTCACGAGGGCGTTGATGTAGGCGGTCTGCTTGTCCATGTCCGTTGTGAAGTTCCAGTGGATGTCGGTCAGCTGGAGGACGCGCAGGGAGGATTTGGAGTCGAATAGCCCCAGGCTCCTTACGTATTCGCTTAGCTCGACCTTGCTGTGGCTGGAGCAAGAGAGGAGGAGAGGCAAAAGGGCGAGGGCGGCGAATCTCTTCTTCATTTCGCCCCTCCGTCGTTGATGTAGAGGATGCCCAGGCAATGGGGGCCGCAGTAGCAGGCGATGGTCGCTCCGGCGGTCGTGTATTCGATGCGCTCGAACCCCGCCGCGAGGAGCTTGTCCTTAGCCACTTTAAGCGCCTCGGGGGTCGCGGTCGAGTAGGTGATGAAGACGAGGGACTTGTCAGGGTTGGGGAAGGAGGCGAGGGTATCATCGACGTAATGGCCCACCACCGCGTCCATGCTGCCGCGGTATTTCTTCCCGGCGATCATCTTGCCGTTCTGCACGTAGATCTCTGGTTTGATCTTGAGGATGTTCGCCCCGATCATCGCTAAGGCCGAGCATCTGCCGCCTTTGTAGAGGTTGTCCACGCTCTCAAGGGAGAAGGAGGCCTGGCAATAAGGGATCCTCTCCTTGCATCTAGCGACGATCTCTTCGGGCGGAAGCCCTTCTTTCACGAGTTTGGTCGCGTAGATCGCCTGCAAAGCGATGCCTGTGGAAAGGGAGAGGGTGTCGATGACGTCCACCTTGCCTTCGAAGGCCTCCTCGTGCGAGACGAGGTTCGCGTTCTCGCAGGCTTTGGAGATGCCGGAAGACAAAGAGAAATGGATGATATGGTCATATTCCTTGAGGATGTTCGAGAAGAACTCCTCGAACTGGAAGGGATTGACCGCGGCGGTATGGGGGAGCTTGCCGGTGGCTTTGGTGTAGGCGAACTCCTCCTCCGGGGTGATCTCCCCGTCGAGCCCCGATTTGTCGCCCATGGTGACCATGAAGGGGACGGTGTGGATGTCGAATTCCTCAAGCAGATGCTTGGGGAGGTCGATGGTGCTTTCTGCGGTAATCGCGATTCTCATTGTGTGGAACTCCTCTAATCTAAGATTTGGGTTTGCGCGCCTAGAAGCGAAAAAAGGCCTTCGCATTAGGAGAGACCCCTCCGCCGCTTGCAAAAGGGATCAAGAAACCCCCGATGCCGAAGATGCGCTTTTTCCCATGGCGGAAGTATAGACGAAACATCGCCCAAGAACAAGAAAACCCCGGATCGCTCCGGGGCCAGTTTCCATTGGTGCCCTCACCCTTAGTCGAAAAGAGGTCTGATCCTTACCATGGATCCGTTCTACCGCTGAACTATGAGGGCAGCGTGCCGATTCGGGCTCGCTACAAACTCGCTCGGCGTGAAAGATTATATCCACCCCCCATAACGGGGGCAACTACTTTTTTAAAGAAAACGAGGAAGCAGCATACGCAACTCCAATAACCCCGCAAAAGAGGCTTATCCAAGGAAAAGAAAATCCCCGCAAAAGCTGTTTTGAAGTGGTTTCTGCGGGGTTTTTGGATGGATTTTGCCTTTCTAGGCTTTCTCCCCGATTAAGTCGTAAACGAGGGCTTCTTTGATCCTGACCTTCACGATTTCCCCTTCTTCCAAAGGGGTCGATGAAGAGAAGAGGATGCTGCCGTCGATGTCATCGGGCGCATTCCAATAGGAACGGAGGAGGTAGCGGGAGCCATTTTCCTCTTTCCCGATCACGATGCCTTCCATGACCTCGCCGACGTGCTCCTTGTTTTTAGCGAAGGAAATGCCCGCCTGAAGTTTCATGAGCTCGTCCCTCCTTCTCTTCTTGACGCTTTCCTTGATTTGGTCGGGATAGGAATAGGAGGCGGTCCCCTCCTCGCGGGAATAGAGGAAGCAGCCCATCTTGTCGAAGGCGATCTCCTTAAGGAAGGAAAGGGTCTCCTTCTGATCTTCCTCGCTCTCCCCGGGGAAGCCGGCGATGAGGGTGGTCCGCAAAATCGCGTCGGGGCACATCCTCCTTATCTTATGGAAGAGCTCGACGGTCTCCTTCTGATCGGCGTGGCGTTTCATCAGGGAAAGAAGGTGGTCGCTGGCGCATTGGACGGGGATGTCGAAATAATGGGCGATGACCTTGCTAGAAGCGATGGTTTCGATGAGCTCATCGCTGATCTCGCTGGGATAGAGGTAAAGGAGGCGGATCGAATAGAAGCCTATCTTCTCTAGATCCTTCAGCAAATGGACGATGCCTTGCCCTTCAGCGAGGTCGCTGCCGTAGATAGTCGTGTCCTGCGAGATGAGCGAGATCTCCTTCACGCCCATTTCCTTCAGCTTCCTCGCTTCCGTGAGGACCTCTTCATAAGGGCGCGACTTGAAGCGCCCCCTGATGAAGGGGATCGCGCAGAAGGAGCAGAAATTGTTGCAGCCATCGCTGATGCGGAGGTAGGCCGAGTAATGCGCGGTCGAAAGGAGCCTGTTCAAGGGATTCATGGGGGAGATCTCCTCTTCGCCCAATAGCCCCATCAGGAGGTTGGATAGATTGGGATAGTCCTTAAGGGGCACGACGAGGTCGGCCTCGGGGATGGAGGAACGCAGATCGTCGGCGTAACGCTCGGCGAGGCATCCCGTCACGACGAGCTTCGCGCCCTCTTTTTTCTTTGAAGCCATCTCCAAAATGGTCTCGATGGACTCCTTCTTCGCCGAGGCGATGAAGCCGCAGGTGTTCACCAAAATCAGATCGGCCCCCTCGGGCTTCGAGGTGAGGTCGAACCTATCCGAAGGGAACATCGCGAGCATTTCCTCGGAATCGACGAGGTTCTTCGCGCAGCCTAGGCTCACGAGGGCGACGCGCTTCTTCATAAAGCGCTTCTTCCCTCGTCTTTGAGGACTTTCTCCAAGAAGGGGAGCTTCTCCTCGAAGGAGGCGAAATCGCTCATCTTCCAGGTCCAGTTGACGTCGTTGACGGTGCTGGGGACGTTGGTGCGGGCGTCTTTGTCGAGCCCCAGCACGTCCTGCATGGAGACGAGGGCGTATTTGGCTTTCTTCGCGAAGCAATAACGGATGAGCCTCTCGTTCATGCTCCCTTCCGCGATGCCTTTTTGCTCAAGCGCGTAGACCCATTCGGCCTGCTCACGCTCATCGAGGTCGTAGAAGAATCCGACGATGGTCTCGTTGTCGTGGGTGCCTAGATAGGCCACCGCGTTCGCCTCGTCCCACTTCCCCTTGCGTTCGATCTCAAAGTCGTGGAAGGTGAATTCGACGACGTTCATCCCGGGGAAATCATAATGGTCGCGGAGGGTCAATACCTCGGGGCGAAGGTCGCCTAGGTCCTCGGCGATGATGTTTAGAGATGGGTATTTGGAGAGCAAGGAATCGAAGAGGGCGTATCCAGGGGCCTCAACCCACTCCCCTTCCACCGCCGTGGGGCAGGAAGAGGGGATCTTCCAATAGGTGTCGAAGGCGCGGAAATGGTCGAGGCGAAGGACGTCGTAGATCCTCGCGTTGAGGGCGATGCGGTTCTCAATGAAGGCGAAATCCTCCTTCGCGAGCTTCTTCCAGTCGTATATCGGGTTGCCCCAGCGCTGGCCGGTCGCGGAGAAATAATCGGGCGGGACGCCGGCGATGAAAGTCGGTTGCTTGGTCTTCTTGTCGAGGAGGAAGGTGTCTTGATTGGCCCAGACGTCGCAGGAATCGAAGCCGACGTAGAAGGGCAGATCCCCGATGATCTCGATGCCTTTGCCTTTCGCATAGGCGTGCAGCTTGTCCCATTGCTGATAGAGCTTATATTGGAGGTAGAGCCGGAAATCGGCCTCTTCCTTCATTTCGCCTTTCAAGGCGGGGCGGGTGAGGATCCAGTCCCTCTCTTCAAGGGGCCAATTGTCCCAAGAGGATTGATGGGACTCATGGAAGGCGATGAAGACGGAATAGTCGCTAGCCCAAGGGTGCTCCTTCTTAAAACGGTTGAGCAGGCGGGGGTTCTTCGCTTTCTCCGTCTTATAGGAGGCGCGGAGGTAAGGAAGCTTGTATGCGCGGACGTCTTCGTAGGCAATCTTCGAAGCGAGAGCGTTGAAAGGGGCGGGCTTCTCGATCAGCCCTTCCTCGAAGAGGGCGTCCAAATCGAGGTAGATCTCGTCCATCGCGAAGGAACTGTAAGGCTGATAGGGAGAATGCCCATAGCCCAAAGGGGCGAGGGGGAGGATCTGCCAAAGGGAGAAGCCCGCTTTGGCGAGGTCGTCCACGAAGCGGTAGCTGCCTTTGCCGAAATCCCCTATCCCATAATCGCCAGGCAAAGAGGCGACGCCGAGCAAGATCCCGGCTTTGCGTTCTGTCTTTTCCATGCTCTTCACTCGGCGTCGATCATCTTCGCCCCGCCGGGGGTGAAGCTCTCCTCGAGGACGTTCTTCTCGCCGTAGATGCCCCTCATCGCGCGGAGGAAATTGTCTTTGTTGCTAGGCAAGACGAAGCAGAGGATGCTGCCGGCGAAGCCCCCGCCCATGATGCGGCAGGCGCCTTCGCCGATGAAGCGCTTGGCCACGTCCACCGCTTCCTGCGGGGAGTTCTTGTATCTCCCGGGGACCATGGTGTTCTGCAGCAGCGCCTTCGAGCTCTCCCCGGAGGTGTTCACGCAGCGGAGGAAGGTCGCGATGTCGTGGCCTAAAATCGCCCTTCTGGCCTCCAAAACGCGCTTGTTCTCGTCCATGTAATGGGTCGCGCGGAGCTTGGCGATCTCGCTGACCCCCGCGGTGGGCTGGGCGATGAGCTTGTAGAAATCGGAGGGGTCGACCTCGCGGAGCACGTTCTTGCCGAAGACGTTGCTCGCGACCTGCTTCATGTCGCTAGGGATGCTCGCGTAAAGGGAATCGAGGCCTTCGTGGCTCGATTTCGTGAGCACGAGCACGGGGATCAGGGGGAGATTGAACTCAAGGGGCTCGATGATCGGGTTCTGCGCGTCTTTGAAGTCGAGGTAATTGACCCCGCCATAGCAGCAGCCGACCTGATCGAGCATCCCGCAGGGCTTGCCGAAATAGAGGACCTCGGCGTATTGGCTAGCGAAGGCGAGGTCGTGGGCGGGGATCGCCCCGCCGTTATAAAGATCGTTGACGATCTCCCCGATCAAAGCCTCGTAGCAGGCGGAGGAGGAGACCCCGCTTCCGGCGGGGATGTCGCTGTCGAGCGCGGCGAAGAAACCACCGATCTTATAGCCCAATTTCCTAAGGGCGAAGAGCACCCCTTTGGTAAGGGCCAAAGAGGTCCCTTTCTCGGCGGGGTCGGCTTCCAGGGAGTTGATGCTGAACTCGTAGGGCCGGTAGCCGGTGGAGGCTATGCGGACGGTCCCTAGATCGTTTTTGGCGACGCTAGCGGTTATGCCTAGCGTGCTGCCCCCGACGAGGCAAAGGCCGTTATTGTGGTCGGTGTGGTTGCCGATGATCTCGATGCGGCCGTGCGAGAAGTAATGTTTCCTTTCGACGTCTCCGAACTCTTTGTAGAAGAGGGCGTCAGCTTGTTCTTTGCGGATCATAATTCGATGCTTTGGAGGAATCTCTCCAATCCTTTCTCACCCTCGGGGGTGTCTTTGTAAACGGCGACGTTCTTGAGGATGCCCTGGCACACGCCGCCCAGATAGCCATGCAGGCTTTGCCCGCCCCTGAGGGCGTCCATCATCCTGGTGAAGTCGGCCAGCTCGGGGCTCCCCTCGATGATCTCCTCGTTGCTTAGCCCCTTCGCCAAGCCGTCTTCGATGAGCTTGCTCTGCCTGACCAGGCGGGCGGGCAAGATGAAGCGCCCGGCGGCCTCGATGAGCCCTATCCCTTCCTTCTTGATGTGGAAGTACTCGGGATGGGCGTGGTAGATGCCGTCTGGATAGCTCTCATCCGTCCGGTTGTTGCGGAGGATGAGGAAGAGATAATAGGTTTCGTCGATCTTCTTGACAAGGGAGGTGATGGTGTTGTGCCTGGCCTCGCCTTCTTCGTGAAGGATCCCGCAGGAGGGATCGTCGTGGACGCGCCACCTCGCTAGGATCTTCCCAGCGAGGTCGAGGATCTCCGCCTTGTCGGGCCCGGAGAGCCGGAGGCAAGAGACGTAGTAGTCAAGCGTCTCTAGCCTCGTGTGGGGATGGCTTGGGGTGGGATAGAGCTTCTTCGCCGAGGCATTGAGCAGAGGGAGCATGTGCCCGCCTCCCTGGAAATGCTCGTGGTCGAGGATCGAGCCCCCGACGATCGGGAGGTCGCTGTTGCATCCGATGAAATAATGGGGGAAGAGGTCGACGAAGGCGAAGAGCTTCGAGAAGATGCGCTGGGAGACGCTCATCCTGCTGTGATTGGCGGAGAAGACGATGCAATGCTCGTCGAAATAGCCGTAAGGGGAATACTGGAGGTACCACTTCTCCCCGTCTAGGTTGAGCCCAACGAAGCGGAGGTTCTCCCTCGCAGGGTGGCTGGAAGTCCCCTCGTAGCCGAGGTTTTCCTTGCAGAGAAAGCACTTGGGATAATCGAGGTTCTCCTTCTTGGTGAGGAGCTTAGCGATGTCCTTGTTGTTCTTCTCGGGTTTGGAGAGGTTGATCGTGACCTCGATCGAAGGCTCATCCCTGAAGGAGGCGTCGAAGACGATGTTCCTCTCTATCTTGCTTAGGGCGATGTAGCCGTTCTTGACGCCGAGGTCATAAAGGTAGCTGGTCGCTTCCTTGGGGGAGCAATCCTGGTAAAGCTCGTAGAAATGCCTCTCGGCAAGGCTGGGCGAGGGGCTTAGCAGCCCAAAGGCGTAGGTGGCTTCCCTTTCCGCCTTCCCTTCTTCCATACCGCTTTCCTTGAGGGAGGAGACGAGCTCCTCCCAAAGCGCGTCGGGGCGCGCCATCTCTTCGATGCCCTCTTCGTCTAGTTCCCCCTCATAAGGCGAGGAGATCCCCCATTCCTTATATAGGAGGTTGGCGACGTAGATGGCGTCCAGCTCAGAGAGGCATAGGTGCTTCTTCGCGTAGAGGATGAGGTTGGCGACGCAACGGTTCAATTCCATATATCAGTTTCCTTTCTTTACGAAGCGATAGGAGATGGCTCTCTTCCAAGCCTCCCCCTTTGGGGAGACGAGGCTTTTGTCCATCCGGCTCACCGGCTCGAAGGTGATGCCCGAGGCCCTTTCGTCCGGATATCCAGACTGCATGGGCTGGCCTTCTATTGGGAAGTTCGTGGAGTAGATCTGCAGGCCGTCGGCGTCGGTGTCTATCTCCAGGCGGTAGCTCGCGTTCTCAAGGACGGCTTTGGGTCCTGGGGAGGAGGAGAGCAAGAAGCAATGGTCGTATCCGGTGACCGGGAGCAAAGCGGGCGAATCGACTCCTTCCCCAATCGCCTTGGGTGAAGAGAAGTCGAGTTCCTCGCTGGGCGGGGCGAAGCGATCTAGCAGCAAGGAGGAGGAGGAATAGCGCGCCACCTCTGTTTGCTTGAGGCTCAGAAGGTCCCCGTAGAGGTTCTTCTCCCCGCCGAGGTTGAAGTAGGAATGGTTCGTGATGTTGAGGGGGCAATCCTCGTCGGGGGTGGCTTTCATCTTCAAGGTTAGCAGGGGCTCATCGAGGGAAAGCGAATAGGTCACCTCCACGTCCACATCCGCGGGGAAGGCGCCTTCAGAAGAGGGGAAGGAGGCGAAAAAGCGCGCGTCGATGCATTCTTCCTTCTCCTCGATCTCGTAATCGAAATGGCAGAAGGCGTAGCAAAGGGAGGCGCTGTGGAGGCAGTTGCCGTTCTCGTTTAGGGGCAGTTGGTAGGCTTTCCCGCCTGCCTCGTATTTCCCCTGGGGCACTCTGCCCGCGATCGGCCCGACCGTCTTGCCGTAATAGCTTTTGCTGTAGGCGTAATCGTCGTAAGAGGCGGGGTGGCTAAGCATGCTCTTCCCTTCGTAAGAGAGCGAGAAAAGCCCCGCGCCGAGCGTGGAGAAAGTCACCCTTACCCCGCAGCGGTTGGCTATCGTGATGAGCTTCTCCCCGTTTGAGACCTTTTCGATTACCAGTTCCTTCATATCATTTGACCTCCATCAGGATTTCCTTCAATTCGTCTGCGCCCATCTCTTTCGGCACGGGGTAGAGGGGGTTGGCCTCCTTATCCGCGTGCTTGGCTAGATTGTCTAGGTCCTCCTCTTTTATGACCCCTTCGAACCTCTTCGGGATGCCCATCTTCTCGTTCAGGCCTTCCACCCAGGCGATGAGTGAAAGCGCCTTCTCTTGCGTTGAGGCGCTTTCACTCGCCAAAGAGAGGAAAGAGGCGGCTTTTGCGAGCTTTTTCTCGCCTTTCTTCCCGTAAGCGCGCAGAACATGGGGCAATAAGACGGCGTTGGCGTAGCCATGGGGGACGCCATAGAGCCCGCCCAAGGCGTGGGCGAGGGCGTGCACGTAGCCGACGTAGCCCCTCGTGAAGCTCACGCCCGCCAGGAAAGCGGCTTTCTGCATCGCCTGGCGGTGAGAGGGCTCGGAGGGCTTTTCGTAGAAGAGGCAAAGGTTGTCCCTGATGAGTTCCATCGCCTCTAGCGCGGTCCTCTTGGTGAGGCTGGTCCTCGCCCTGCCGAGGTAGCTTTCCAAAGCGTGGGTCAAAGCGTCCATCCCGGTGCTTGCTATGAGCTTCGGGGGGAGGGTGGCGAGCAGATCGGAATCCAGCACCGCCAAAGAGGGGATGAGATGGGGGTCGTTGATGGCGAATTTGTCGTGGTTCTTTGGATTCATCACCACCGCCGCCACCGTGGCTTCCGAACCGGTCCCGGCGGTGGTCGGGACGGCGATTAGGTAAGGGATCTTCCTGCCCACTTTGAGCACCCCTTTGAAACGGTCGAGGCTCCTCTTTGGGCGGGCCGCTTTGGCCCCAAGGGCTTTTGCGGCGTCCATCGTGCTGCCCCCGCCGAAGGCGATGAGGCAATCGCAGGAAGAGGAGGAGTAAAGCGAATAGGCCTTCTCGATGCAAGGGAAGGGGGAATTGGGCTCGACCTCGGCGAAGAGGGCATAGGGAATCCCCTCCTTCAAGAGGCTTTCCTTCAGCTTAGAGAGGGCTTCGCTTTTGGCCATGACGGGGCCGACTAAAATCAAAGGGCGCTTCTTGCCCTCCTTCTTCAGCTTCCCCGGGATGAGCGAAACCGCCCCGCTCCCCTCGATGGTCTCGGGGATGGGGAAGCGGAGCAAGCTCTGCGCTAGGAAGATCGTTTTCTGATAAGCCCTGCAATAGGCTTTCTTGAAGAAATTCATTTCGGTATCAGAGCATCGGGTCGATGATGCGGAGGATGGACCAATAGCCCCTGTTGCGGACGCGCCAGCGGTTCCACTCCTTCAAAGTCACCTCGTGGCAGATGGGGAAGGAATCCTCGAAGTCGCGCTTGATGTTCTTGATGGCGGGCATGTCGACCATGAAGGTGCCGCACTCAAGATGGAGGTAGAGGGAGCGGTAATCGAGGTTGATGGTCCCCACCGTCGCCATATGGTCGTCGACGCAGAAGGTCTTCTCGTGGACGAAGCCCGGGGTGTACTCATAGATCTTGACCCCGGCTTTGAGCATTTTGCCGTAATAGGAGCGGGTGATGTTGAAGACGGCTTTCTTGTCGGGGATGTGCGGGGTGATGAGGCGCACGTCCACGCCGCTTTTGGCGGCTCTGCAGAGGGTGTTCTCCATCTCGGAGTCGATGATGAGGTAGGGGGTGGTGATGTAGCAGTAGTCCTTCGCGTGCTGGATGAGGCTCAGATAAGTGGACTCGCCGAACTCCTCCTTGTCGAAAGGCAGGTCGCCGTAAGGCTGGACGAAGCCGGTGGACTCGGGGAAGCCCCCCGCTTCTTCAATGTAGGTCTCGGGGCGGTAATAGTCCTTGTCGATCTTCTCCTCGAGATGGCCGTTGGCGACCCAGACGGAGAGGAAGAGGAGGGTGAAGGAATAGACGGCCTCGCCCTTGATGAGGATCGCGTTGTCCTTCCAATGGCCGAAGCGCTCGACTTTGTTGACGTATTCGTCGGCGAGGTTGAAGCCCCCGCTCCAGGCGGTGTGGCCGTCGATGACCATGATCTTGCGGTGGTCGCGGTTGTTCTGGCGGATGTCGAGGAAGGGGCGGAAGGGATTGTAGGGGGAGCATTTGATGCCGGCTTTGCGGAGTTTTTGCGCGTAGCCGCTAGGCAAGGTGCCGAGGGAGCCCACGTCATCGTAGAGAAGACGCACGTCCAGGCCTTCTTTGGCCTTCTCCTCGAGGATCTCGAGGATCGAGTCCCAGAAGACGCCGGGCTCGACGATGAAGAACTCAAGGAAGATGTAATGCTTGGCCTTCCTGAGCTCGCGGAGGATCGGCTCGTGGGCGAAGTCGACGAGGGGGAAGTATTCGACGCTCGTGCGCTGATGGGCGCCGAATCCGCCGACTTGGCTCAGGTAATCGGAGGTGGAGAGGGCGAAGGGGGCGCTTTCCCTGAGCTTGGCATGGGTCTCGGGGAGGGTGGGGTTCTCGACGATCGGGTAGGTCCATTTCCTGACCTGCCTCCTTTTGAGGGCCGAATCGGTCTTGTTGGCGAGGAAGAGGTAGAGCAAAGCGCCTCCGATGGGGAGGGCGAAGACGACGAATAGCCAAGCCACTTTGTAGGCGTAAGGCGAATCGCTGTTGATGATGTAGACGCCCAAAGCGACGTTGAAGGCGAAGAGCAGGATGATGAAGAAGAGGATGGTGCTGGAGCTTAGCGCGCCGTCGGTCACCACCGAGAGCAGCCAGAAGAGCAGGCCCATCAGGATGATGAGCTGGGCGAAGAGGAGGAGGCCGATCAGAAGCTTGGGCCAGAAGGATGGTTTGATGAGCTTTTTCATTTTTGTGGGTGCGCTTTCTTGTATTCGAGGACGTCTAGGTATTGGTTGAGGTCAAGCCCGTATAGATCAAGCAGCCAATAGAAGGCCGAGCGGATCTGGGCGATGGTGCTGTCGGAGCGGATCAGCAAGGAGAAGTCGGAGATCTCCTTGGCCGGGACGGCGCTGCGGAAGTAAAGGAGGGCGTCGAGGTAGAAATTGGCTTCCCCCTTCTCCTTCTCGCTGAGCGCCAGCAGGCGCTTCTTATAGCCGTAGATCGGATAGAAGCGGGCCACTTTCTCCGCGAGTTTCTTGTCCAGGGGATCGAGGTAGAGGGAGGAGATCCCCTCAAAGCTCGAGTAGACGCTTTGGAAGTGCTTGGCGGGGAACTTGAAGGGCGAGAGGGGCTCGCAGATGAAGCCGTGGATCACCACTTTCCTTCCGCCTTGGATGCGGGCAAGGGGGGAGACGGGCTCGAGTATCTTGACCTTCGCCTCGTATTTCTTCTTGAGCGATTCGGCGAGGGCCCCTTTCAGGTCGTCCTCGCTTTTCGCCCTCCCGCCGGGGAAGTGGTAGCCGGTGATGGGGAAGTCATCCGAGCCGAGCTCCCGGACGAGCAAAATATGCCGTCCGACGATCACGATCGCGGCGGCATAGTGTTCAACGGTTGCGTTCGCCATTTTGAAAACCTCTCAAAAGACACCCCATTTTAATGGGGTTGTCTTCAAAAAGGAACAAAAAGCAGCATCAGAATGGGCTGTTTTGATCCAGATGGGCCTTCTTCTGCCCCCAAGGGCAGCCATCGTGGTCTATGCCCTTCTCCAAATTGAGGAGGGACGTGGATGTGTTTTCGACGTTTTGATGCCCTTCGATGAGCGCTTCGCCCTTATGGAAGAGCTTCTTCGCCTCGGAGAACATCTCGGGGATGGAAAGGGAATGGGAGACCCCCGTCACGGGGTTCTTCCAGGCGCTCTTCTTGAGGTTGAGGACGTCGAGGGGCTCCTTTTTCTTGAGGAAAACAGGATAAGAGAAGGCGTAAAGGACGTTCTCCTTGCCAAGCATCTTCCAAAGGATCCTTTTGTAGCCCGTCGCGCTTTGGAGGAAGGACTCGATGGTGCGGTAGTCGCGCCAGGATTCGTAGAAAGTGTCTTCCTTCAAAACCTCGGGCGACCCCGCCTGCCACATCGCGGATATCGCCATCGCCTTATCTTTGGCTATCTTCATCGCGCGGGAAGCGCTCGGGAGGCCGTGCTTTTTGGATAGGGTCGCGTCAAGCAGGGCCTCGAAGACCTTGTGGGCGTAGCCATAATGCCCCGTCAGCTCGCCTTTCTCGTCGAAGCCGGAGCGGTAGAAGATATAGGGATGGCAGGATCGGTCGAGGGAATAATGGGCCCAGACGCCTTTCATGTAGCTAAGAAGAGTCTCTTTCTCCGCGCCTTCTTTGCCATAGGCGTAGTCGATCATCCGCGCGTAGATCGAAGAGAAATCGCTGTGATGGACGTTCTCTCCATACTCTCTAATCGCCTGTGGGTTCTCTTTCTTCCTCCAAGGGACCATCCCGCAGAAGAAGAAGGGATCGGGACCTTGGGTGCCAAGCAAAAAAGCGTCGACGTCATGGACGCTTTCTTTGTTCTCTAGGGCGAAGAGGTAATGCGTGAGGGCGGCCGGCATGACTAGTCCTCGTCCGCGCCGATGCCCTCAAGCCCGACCTTGAACTCGGTCTTGGTGTTCTTCACGTTCTTCACGAAGATGAAGATGATGAAGGAGGCGGCGAGGCAAGAGACGGCGTAGATCGGGAGGAACTTCCAGGCATCGGTGTCGCCGATGGCGAATAGAAGCGCGCCGAGGGCGATCGGGGTGATGGTCTGGGCGGCCATGGAGGAGGCGTAGTAGTAACCGGTGTAGGCGCCGATCTTCTTGCCGGTGCAGAGCTCAACGACCATCGGGTAGGAATTGACGTGGACGAGGCTCATGCCGAAGCCTTTGAAGCCCCAGATGATGAAAATGTAGAAAGGGAAATCGTTGTAGCCTACGGCGGGGACGGCGACGGGGATGGCGAAGGTGAGAATGGCCCAGATCGCAAGGGCGGCGCCCGTGATTCCAAGCCCGGTGAAGATCGTCCATTTGCGGCCGATTTTGGAAGCGATGAGGCCGCCGATCGCGAAGCCGATGACCGAGCCGACGCCTCCGACGATCGTGTTGATCATGTTGCCGCTCGTCTTGCAATGGAGGTAATAAAGGGTGTAGTTGCCCATGAAGGTGCCGATGCCGTTGTCGGCCATGAACCAGAAGAACTCGGCGGCGAGGATCAGGAAGAGCATCGTGCGGTTGGCTTTGGTTAATGGGGCGTCATCGGTGACTTTGTCCGCCGTTTCGGCCATTTCCTCGGCCCTTCTCATCTCAGGCTCCATCTCCTTGGCGATCTTATTCTCCTTGATCGTGAAGAAGAGGACGATCGCGGAGGCGAGCATCAGCAGCGAGGCGATGAGGAAAGGCGCCTCGATGATCCAGATCTTGCTCTCGGATGGGCCTTTGTCCCAATCCTCGAGGTAGGTCGAAAGGACGAAGACGATGCCTACGATCGTCGCGCAGGCGCCTCCGATGTAGCCCATGATGTTGATGATGCCGTTGGCTTTCGAGCGCAGCGGCTTAGGGGTCATATCGGGCATTAAGGAGACGGCCGGGTTGCGGTACATCATCGAGAAGACGACGACGATCGCCATGAGGGCGATGACCCCGGCGAGGTTGTGGTAATGGAAGAGGACGGGAATGAAGGGGAAGGAGACAGCGCAGACGAAGGTGCCCACCAAGATATAAGGCATGCGCTTCCCGATGCGCGTATGCGTCTTATCGGAAAGGTGGCCGAAAATCGGAAGCAGGATGAGCGCGGCGAGGTTGTCTAGGGCCATCATGATGCCGACGAGGTATTGGACCTCGGTCTCGTTCTCGGCCCCGAGGGCTTCTTTGAATAGCTGCGTCAGGAAGGTCGGGCACCAGGAGTCGTAGACCTGCCAAAGAAGCAGGATCCCAAAGAAGGCGAACCCGATCAGAAAGGTCCGTTTGTAATTGAGCTTAAAAGAGTTTTTTGGCGCGTTAGAGGCTTGTTGTTCCATAGATATTCCTCGCTTGAGCTAAATTTAACCACCGCCACTTCAAAAAATAAATATCGGTTTAGCGAAAAAAAGTTAATAATACTTAATATCAAGGGGGAAGGCTTTATGTTCAAAACCAGAATCGGAATCGACGGGATGATGTGCGGGCAATGCGAATCGCACGTCTGCGAGCTGCTTAGGAAAATCCCCGGAGCGCTGGTTGTGAAGGCCTCGCACCTTAGGAATCTCGCCACCCTCCTCTCCCCTCGCCCCATCGGTGAAGAAGAGGCCAAGATAGCCCTCGAAGGCTCTGGCTACAAGCTGCTCTCATTCGCGCAAGAAGAGAGCGCAAAAGAGCCCCTTGGTTACCGCCTGAAACTCCGCAAATACGCCGCAAAACACTGAATAACCCCGCAAAACCCCATTCTTTTTCCTCCCCCTATTTCTGACTGCCCAAGCGCTCCGTTTCCATAATTCGAAAGGCGAGAGCGTTAGTTTCTTGCAATCCAGGATTTTGTTGCTATCATTCCCCCGTTTACGGGGGAAATTCTCGATGCTCAAGATAATGAAAAGCCTTCGGAAACTTGACTGGCTCCTCTTGGCTTTGATCCTCGGGGTGACCATCCTCCAAGTTTTCTGCACGATAAGCCTGACCGATGCGATAAGCGGATTGACGAGCACCATCATCGGCGCCGAAGCAGGCATCAAAAGCGAAACCGACATCTGGGTCGGGGCCGGAATCATGGTGGGCTATGCCACCGGCTCGATGGTCTGCCAAGGGCTCTCCGCCCTCTGCGCCTCGATCATCAGCGCCTCTTTGGTGACGAGCCTCCGCAAGAAGCTCAACGACAAGGTCTCCACCATGTCGATGGCCCAGATCGAATCCTTCTCTATCTCCTCCTTGATCACCCGCGCGACCAACGACATCCAGACCGTCGGCTTCACCTTCGTCATGGCGGCCCGCATGCTCTTCAGCGCCCCGATCACCGCCATCTGGGCGATCTGCAAGATCCAGGCGGTCAGCGGCGAGCTCACCCTCCTCACCGCCGGGGGCATCGTCCTTCTGCTTCTTTTCCTCATCTTCATGTTCGTCTTCACCATGCCGCGCTTCAAGAAGGTGCAGAAGCTGATCGACAAGGTCAACCTCATCACCCAGGAGAACCTCTCCGGCATCAGGGTCATCCGCGCCTACAACGCGGAGGCCTACCAGGAGGAGAAATTCGACAAAGCCAACCAGGACCTCACGAAGATCCAGGTCTTCACCAGCCGCCTCACGGGCCTCATGAACCCCGTGCTGATGCTCGTCATGAACGGGCTGGCCCTAGGCATCTATTGGCTGGGCGCCGCCCTCATCAACCAAGGCACCACCAATTACGCCACCCTAGTGGGCTTCTCCACCCTCTCCTCGATGATCATCATGGCCTTCATGATGCTGATGTTCATGTTCATCATGATCCCTCGCGCTCAGATCTCGGCGACCCGCGTCAACGAGGTTTTGGCCTCGAAGTCGGAGATCAATGACCCTGAGGTGGAGACCCTCTCAACCGAAGAAGGCACGGTCGAATTCGACCACGTCTGCTTCCATTACGCCGACGCCAAGGAAGACGTCGTCCACGACCTCTGCTTTAAGATGAACAAAGGCGAGACCCTGGCCATCATCGGCGCAACCGGCAGCGGCAAAAGCACGATCATCCGCCTGCTCGCGCGTTTCTACGACGTGAGCTCAGGCTCGGTGAAGATCGATGGGGTCGACGTGAGGGAGATGAAGGAGAAGACCCTCCGCAGCAAGCTCACGATCGTCCCCCAGAAAGGGATCCTCTTCAGCGGCACGGTCGCCTCCAACATCAAATTCGGAGACGCCTCGATGAGCGATGAGCAGATGAAAGAGGCCGCCCGCATCGCGATGGCTGACGAATTCATCGAGAAGATGGACGGCGGATACGATTCCCGCATCGCCCGCGGCGGAAGCAACGTCTCAGGAGGCCAGAGGCAAAGGCTATGCATCGCCAGGGCCGTCGCCTTGAAGCCGGAGATCTGCACCTTCGACGACTCCTTCTCCGCCCTCGACTTCAAAACAGACCTCCAGGTGAGGAAGAACCTCAAGGAGGCGATGGGAGGGACGAGCAAGATCATCGTCGCCCAGCGCATCGGCACGATCATGGACGCCGATCAGATCCTCGTTTTGAGCGAGGGGAAGATCGTGGGCAAAGGCAAGCATAAGGAGCTGCTTGAGAGCTGCGAGGTCTACCGCGAGATCGCCCTCTCCCAGCTCAGCAAGGAGGAACTCGGACTATGAAGAAGCATCCCGAAGAACCCAAAAGGAGGAAATTCTCCGCCCGCGCGGCGAAGAAGGCCTTCTCGCACATGGCGAAGGAGCATCCCGGCTACCTCGTCGCCTTCGTCGTCGCGATCGTCTTGGCTTTCGCCTACGTCTTCGTCTCCATCTACGCCCCCAGCGAGCTGAGGAATCTCACAAACGTCATCACGGACTCCGCCTCCGCGGGAAAGACCATCCCGATGGACGAGATCATGCATTACGGCATCCTTCTGGCGGTTCTTTATTTCGTCTCCGCCGCGGTCAGCTATCTCTCAAGCTTCATTTTGGAGACCATCTCCAATTATTATGCGCGCGATCTCCGGAAGGCCATCGAGAACAAGATCAACGCGATGCCCCTCTCCTACTTCGACTCGCATCAATTCGGCGACATCCTCTCCCGCATCACCAACGACGTCGACAACATCGCCCAGAACTTCGCCTCCTCGGTGGCGACCCTCGTCCAGAACGTCATCATGCTCTTCGGGGTCGTCGTCATGATGTTCGTGAAATCCTGGCAGCTCGCCCTCACCTGCATCGCCTCATTGCCGATTCTGCTTCTAGTCATCTTCGCCATGGGGCGCCTTGCCTTCCCCCAGTTCCGGAAGAGGCAGAAGATCCTAGGCGACATCAACGGGACGATCGAGGAGAACTACTCCGGCCAGATGATCATCAAGGCCTTCGGGAACGAGCAGCTAGAAAGGGATCAGTTCGACGGGCCCAATAAGGAATTGGGGAAGACCATGCTGGCCGGGGAGGCCTTCATGGGCATGCTCCAGCCGGCGATGAACTTCGTCTCCTACTTGGCTTACGCCGGAGTCCTCCTCGTCGGGGGGCTGCTGCTAGTCAAAGGCGACGCCGGGGTGGATTACGGGCGCCTGACCGAGTTCTTGGTCTACGTGAATCTCTTCCAGTCGCCCCTTTCCTCCATCTCGCAGTCGATGAACGCCCTCTCCAGCGCGAGCGCCGCCAGCGGGCGCGTCTATGAGTTCCTCGACGAGGAGGAGCTACCCGACGAATCCTTCAAGGAGAGTCAGCTAGTCAAAGACGGGAAGAAAGAGATCAGAGGCGAGGTCGAGTTCTCGCACGTCTGCTTCTCCTACGACCCAAGCAGGGAGATCATCCACGACTTCTCCGCGAAGGTGAAGCCGGGGTCGAAAGTCGCGATCGTCGGCCCCACTGGCGCGGGCAAAACCACGATGGTGAACCTCCTCATGCGCTTCTACGAAGTCGGCTCGGGATCGATTTCCATCGACGGGGTGGACATCGCCTCGATGAAGAGGGAGGAGCTGCGCGAGATCTTCGGCATGGTCCTTCAGGACACCTGGGTCTTCCAAGGCACCCTCAGGGAGAACCTCGTCTACAATACGAAAGACGTCAGCGAGGAGGACATCGCTTCCGCGCTGAAAGCCACCCATTTGCTCCATTACGTCAAGACCCTGCCCGGCGGCTTGGATTACCAGATCAAAGACGGCTCCTCGCTTTCTAGCGGCGAGAAGCAGCTGCTCACGATCACAAGAGCGATGATCAGGAAAGCGCCTTTGCTCATCCTCGACGAAGCCACCTCGAACGTCGACACCCGCACCGAGGAGAGGATCCAGAAGGCGATGGACGCCCTCACCAAAGGCAGGACGAGCTTCGTCATCGCCCACCGCCTCTCCACCATCAAGAACGCCGATTTGATCCTGGTGATGAAGGAGGGCAACATCATCGAGCAGGGCACCCACGAGGAGCTGATGGAGATGAACGGCTTCTACGCCGGGCTATACAACTCCCAGTTCGCCTTCGAATGAGGTAATGACATGAAGCTGATCTCTTGGAATATCAACGGCATAAGGGCCGCCTTGACCCACGATCTCAAGGAGAGCCTCCTTTCTTTGGGGGCGGACGTCATCTTCCTGCAGGAAACCAAGCTCAGCGAAGGGATGGATTTCCCTTTGGAATTGCCTGGCTACGAGCTCCATTTCACCGTCTCCAAGGTGAAGAAGGGCTATTCGGGGGTCGCTTTCCTCTGCAAAGAAAAGCCTTTGAGCGTCCATTACGGGCTTGAGGATGGCTCCTACGACGAGGAAGGGAGGATCATCACCCTCGAGTATCCCTCCTTCTACCTCGTCGGTGCCTACGTCCCGAATTCGGGAGAGGAGCTAAAAAGGCTGCCTTTCCGCCTCGAATACGAAAGGAGGCTCAGATCCTACCTCTCCGCCTTGCAGAAGAAGAAACCCCTCATCTACACCGGCGACATGAACGTCGCGCATCAGGAGATCGATTTGAAGAACCCCGAGAGCAACCGCCGCAACGCGGGCTTCACGGATGAGGAAAGAAGCGCCTTCTCCTCATTGCTAAGCATCGGACTGGTCGATGCTTGGCGTCATTTCCATCCAAAGGAGGTCGCCTACTCCTGGTGGAGCTACCGCTTCCACGCCAGGGAGAAGAACGCCGGCTGGCGCATCGATTACTTCCTGGTCTCGGAAAGCCTGTTGGGGGAGGTCGTCTCCTCCTCGATCCATAACGAGATCTATGGGTCAGACCATTGCCCCGTCGAATTGATCCTCAAATGAGGCCTCGCTCGAGGCCTTTTCTTTCGTTTTCAATGTCGCGATAGGCCCTTTTGGCCTCGGAGACGAACCTCTTGATGAGGGTGGCGTCCTTCACCATATTGCCATCGGCGAGTTTTGCGGAAGTCTTCGTGAAGGAATCCACCCCGAAAGGCCTGACCTTCAAAATGGCCTCATAGACGTTATCCGGGCCCAACCCTCCGGCGAGGATGACCTTCAGGCGAGGGAAGGAGTCGACGATCCTCTTGTCGTCGTTCCAATCGTGGGTGACTCCCGCCACCCCGATCGAGGTGAGCTTTGGATTGATCGAATCCAAGATCAGATAATCGCAGAAAGAGGCGAATCTGGCGGCTTTTTCCATGTAGTCAGGCGAAGGCAAGCCAATCGCCTGCATGAGCTCTATCTTGGGGTCGATGGAAAGAAGATGCTCCTTCAGCTCCGGGGTGGCTTCGTAATAATTGCCGCAGATGTGGACGATGTCCGGGCGCAAAGCCTTCACCGCCTCTAGAACCTCCCCTTCCCCTTGCGAGACGACGATCAGGACCTTCTTCGCCTTATTCCCTATATAAGAGAAGATCTCCTTTATCCCCTCAAGGCTTACCTCGCGCGGGCAAGAATAGCCGTTAGAAAGAGCGACTCCGATGTGCTCCGCCCCGGCATCGAGGCACATCTTCGCCTCGGCTACGTCGTGGATGGAATAGATTTGGGTTACCATGGGAATATGATATTCCTTTCTTTGCGGTAGAATGAGCGAAGAGGTGAAACGAAATGAAATCAATCAAGAAGAAGAACATCTGCTTCCCCGAGTCCGTGCTGATCATCGGGACCTACGACGAGAAAGGGAACCCCGACGCGATGAACGCGGCCTGGGGAGGGAGAGGCGACACCGATGAGATCGCCATCTGCCTCGCCTCGCATCAGACCACCGACAACATCTTCGCCAAAGGAGAGTTCACCGTCGCCTTCGCCGACGCGCCTAACGTCGCCGCCAGCGACTACGTGGGTTTGGTCTCGCTTAAGGAGGATCCCAGGAAGATCGAGAAATCCGGGCTGAAGGTCGAGAAGGCCAAGGACGTCGACGCGCCTTTGTTCACGAATTTCCCCATCACCCTCGAATGCAAGGTGAGGAAGTTCCTCGGGAGCAAGGAAGAAGGCGGCATCTTGGTCGGGGAAATCCTAGCCTGCCTCGTCAAAGAGGAGGTCCTCGACGGGGACGGCACGATTGATTTGGACAAGGCGCAGCTGATCTGCCTAGACGAGGCCAAGCACCTCTACCGCAGGATCGGCGAGCCCGTGGCCAAGGCCTTCAGCGTCGGCCTGAGCTTGAAATAAGCGCGAAGAGGGGGCGCGTGCCTCCTTTTCTTTTCCTAATGGAAAACAACAGGAGTAGAATTCTTCCGTATGAACCTCCAAGCGGAATCCACGTTCAAGGATCCGCTTCCTCGTTTCGCCTGAAACACGATCGCCAGCAATGAAGAAAGAAAGCGGGAAAGACTATCTTGGCACCTCCCCCATCTCTGGGCTATCCAGAGAAGAGGCGAAGGAACGCTATCTCGATGGGCTTTGCAATGCCCCCTCGAAGAAAAGCCAGAAGGGATTCTGGTCGATCTTCAAGCACAATGTGTGCAATTTCTTCACCCTCTTCCTCTTCGCGATCGCCATATTGTTCTTGGTTTTCTATCTGATCCTGCGCGCTCAGGGCTACGTTGAGGAGGCCGGGAAGTACTTCGGATTCTCCAAATTCGGCTATCTGATACCGCTTCTATTCAACATCGTCATCGGCATCGTCACCGAGATGCGCTCGAAGATCACCTTGGACAGGATGAAGATCGTCAACCAAGCCAAGATCCTCGCCATCAGGGACGGGGAGAAGATCAGCCTCTCGCCCAGCGAGATCGTTTTGGGCGACGTCATCGCCGTCGCTAACGGCGAGCAATTGGTCGTCGACGCCAAACTAGTCGAAGGCGACATCGAAGTAGACGAATCCCTCCTCACCGGGGAAAGCGTCGCGGTGAGGAAATCCCATGGGGCCGAGCTGTATTCGGGCTCTTTCGTCGTCGCCGGGGCCGGGAAGGCTTTGGTGACCGCAGTAGGCGAAGCCACCTACGCGAACTCCCTTTCCAAGAAAGTCAAAGCCATCCAAAGCGGCAAGTCGGAGCTCATGAAGACGATTTATGGGATCCTCAACGTCCTCTCCTTCGTTTTGCTTGGCGTTGTTGCCACCGTCATCGCGACGATGTGCGTGAAGATAACCCGCTACGGCAGCGATCCAAACGTCTTCCCCGAGCCCATGTCGCTTAGCGATCCGCTCGGCTGGGCGCAGATCGTCTCCACCGCCTCCGCCTTCGCGATCGGGGTCATCCCGACGGGGCTGGTCCTATGCACTTCGCTATCTTTGGGCGTGTCCATCGTCTCCCTCTCCAAGAAGAAGACCCTCATCCAGGAGCTCTATTCCCTTGAGAACCTCTCGCGCGTCGACATCCTTTGCCTCGATAAGACGGGCACCTTGACCGATGGGACGATGAGGGTGGTCTCCACGGACTACTTCGGCTCTAAGGAAGACGCCGACGCCTATTTGGGCGCCTTGCTTTATAACACCAAGACCTTCAACGCCACCTCCAACGCTTTGAAAGAGGCCTTCAAGCCCGTCGAGATGGGCATCAGGGAGCTGATCCCCTTCTCGAGTCAAAGGAAATACTCCGGGATGGTGCTCAAATCCGGCAAAGAGGTGCTCCTAGGCGCCCCCGAATACATCTGTTCCTCCTTCAAAGACGTCCTAGCCAAAGCAGAGGGCGCGGCCAAGGAAGGCCTGCGCGTCCTGGCTTTGGTCTATGACGGCACCCCCTTGGCCCTCTACTCCATCGAAGACAGGATCCGTCCCTCGGCGAAGCAGACGATCGCCTATTTTTACGAGAACGACGTCGACGTGAAGATCATCTCGGGCGACTCCCCCATCACCGTCAGCAAGATCGCTAGCCTCTGCGGGGTCAGAAACGCGGACAAAGCGATCTCTTTGGAAGGCAAATCCATCGAGGAGACGAAAGCCCTCGCCGAGGATTACGTCATCTTCGCGCGCGTGAGCCCCGAGCAGAAGGAGGCCTTGGTGAGCGAGTTGCAGGAAAAAGGCCACAAGGTCGCGATGACCGGGGACGGGGTGAACGACACATTGGCCCTCCGCAAAGCCAACTCCTCCATCACCTTCGCCCGCGCAACCGACGCCGCCAAAGCCTGCAGCGACGTCGTGCTCATGGACAACGATTTCTCGCACCTCGTCGACGTGGTGCTGCAAGGAAGGAGGGTCGTCAACAACATCCAGAGATCCTCGATTCTTTTCCTCACGAAAACCGCTTTCATCATGTCCCTCTGCCTCTTCTCCATCCCCTTCAAGACCGGGCAGATGCTCTTCACCATCGAGAACGTCTACCTCTTCGAGCAGGCCGTCATCGGCATCGGGGGCTTTTTGCTCTCCTTGGAGAACTCCAAAAAGAGGATCGAGGGCAGCTTCATGAAGAAGGTCATCCCCGCCGCCATATCGGGGGGATTGATGCTTCTAATCTTCGCCCTCGTCCCGATGATCCTCTGCCAGGCCGGGGTGCTCAGCCAAGAGAACTCCAAGGCCTCGATATCCTTCCTCACCATCATCGGGGGGCTCGTGGTCATGTTCTCCTTAAGCACGCCCTTCACGAAATACCGCCTCATCGTCTTTTTGGTTTCCTTGGGAAGCGCCGTGCTTCTTGCCCTGGCCGCGCCTAATTCCTACCTTGGGGGCGCCCCCACCACTTTGAAGATGATCTTCCAGGATTCGAGCTTCTGGAGGGAATGCTTCCAGCCTTGGAACAGCCAGGTCTACGCCAACCTCGAGAAGCAAAGCTGGGTGCTTTGGATCTATATGCTCGCCTTGCTCGGCGCCTTCCCTCTCTACCTTGGCCTCCGTCAGCTGATCCTCTTCGTGATGAAGCAGGTGAAGCTAAGCGAAAAGAAAAGCGCCTGAAGGGGCGCTTAAGCCAGTTTTGCGGGGATTTCCGTTATGACTCCCTTTTTGAGGAGCTTCCTGAAGAGGCGCTTCTCCTTGCGGATGTCCTTCTTCCTAGGCGAGGTGGAAGGGATGTCTCTCCCCTCCTTCTTCTCCTTCACCGCCTCTAGGAACATGTCCTCTAGGGCCTGGACCTGGCGGGAGAGGGCGAACTTCGGCGAGGCCAAAGCGTAGGCTTCCTTGAGCTCCGCGCATTCCTTGGGGTGCTCGATCATCCATTCCATCTTCTCCCTCAGCGAGGCGACGGAGCCATGGTGGAAGAGGCAGACATCGTCATTCAAGGAGAAGCTGTTGGTCGCGGAGAGGCGCGAATCCGAGATGAGCGGGAGCGCGCCGCAGGTGATGGCCTCGATGGCGCTGATGCCCTCGGTCTCGAAGTCGGAGGCGTGGACGTAGATGTCGCTGTAGCAGAGGATCTCGCGCAGCTCCTCTTGGCTGCAGAAGCGCATGATCAGAGGATTGGCGAGGCCCTTCTTCTCGGCGAGCTTCGCGTAATGCTTCTCATTGGGCCCGCTTCCGCAGAGGATGATCTGGATCCTCGAATTGTATTTGCTGGAGGCAACGGCCTTGATGATGAGGTCCTGCCTCTTCTCCGAGGCCAGCCTCCCCGACATGCAGACGACGATCTTGTCTTGGTAGCGCACGGGCTTATGGGAGTCGATCTTGTGGAAGAAAGGGATGACCCCGTTTGAGATGGCGTGGGTGACGTTTTTGGTGTAATGGTGCCGCTTGAGCTCCCTCTCGATCATCGGGGAGGGGCAATGGATGTGCCTGATCGAATTGTAGATGTAGATCTTGAAGCTCAGGTAAAGCGCCCAGTTGATGAACTGCATATGGCCTAGATGGATCGCGGAGGTGATGTTCTGGGGCTGCAGGTGGTAGGCGGAGGTGACGGGGATGTCGAGCCCATCGGCGAGCAGCTGGGCCGTCTTGCCTAATTTCATCGGGAGGAAGACGTGCACGAGGTCGGCGTCCTTGATGGCCTCGTAGATCGTCGCGATGTCGCAGCGCGCGAAGGTGAAGCCCTCTTTGGCGATCAGCGGCTCGAAGACGGGGAAGACGTAATGGGGGGTGCCGACGTAGTTCTCCCTAGGCTGCTTGTCCGCGAACTCGCATCCCAAAATCACGACCTCGTGGCCTTTTTTCCTCAGCTCTTCTGCGAAGCGATTGCAAGTCGCGGTCGTGCCGTTGTTGAGCTTGTTCGCGCATTCGAGGACAAAGACGATCTTCATGGGTTTTCCCTGCAAGCGAGATTATACGCGCGAATGGGCATGCGTACAATTTCGCTTGTCGGGCTGGCATCCTTTTGGAGGATCTCAGCCGAGATCGCCCTTGAATCGCCTTCTCAGGCGATAAAATTTGTCGATGCTTATCCCCAGCGCCTTCGCCCCTTCCTTAGACGAGATTTCTTTGTTTTCCACGCGGGGCAAGACCTCCAAAAAGAGCTGTCTGTCAACCGGGACGGGCTTTCTTCCTTTGTATCTGCCCTGCCGTTTCGCCTTTTCGATGCCTTCGTTTCTTTTTCTCTGGCTTCCTTCATACGTCCTTGAATAAAGGGAGAGAAAAACGTCGTGGAAAGCGAGACGCGAGACGTCGTCGATCAAATGGCCGGAAGCGCTAAGGTCATCGCCATAGCAAAGATGGGCGAGGGCGTCCTTGATCAAAGAGGCGTTCGTCTTGTGCGAGCCTCCCTCAATGAGCGGGAAGGTCTGCTTCAGACGGTAAGGCAAAACGAAAAGCGAATCGCCGAAATACTGTTCATCCGTCCTCATCAGGTATTCGCTTGGGTCCATGAACTCCATGCCAACTTTATCCAAAAGTTCCTGCAAATCCTCCCTGTTCGGGCCAGGAACACGCTCGGAGATAAAGACCGGGACCACGTTCTCGCGGACGTACTCCTCTTTCTTCAATTCAAGGTTTAGGCCTGGAATCCCTTGAAAGAAATCCACGCCAATCAAGGAAATGACCGCGTAATTCGGCTTGAACACATATCTGAACGTATCGTCGTCGTTCGAATGATAAAAGATGTCGCAAACGCGATAGACGAGGCCATAGGAGCCTTTGACGCAGATACTGCCGCGGGTGATGGTGGTTTTCATTGTTTCCTTTCTATCAACTTGAGGCAGGAACACTTGAGTATCTTCTCGCTGTTTTACCCCCTCATGGACCATCCTATTTAGTCTTATTATTTGCAATAGGGTATGTTCCTGTTTTTGCAAATGCCCCTAGATCCACCGTTCCACATTAGTCCCCTTCTCCACGTTGCAGCGATGGCAGAGGGTCTGGAGATTGCCCATCGTCGATTTGCCCCCTTTGGCGATGGGGACGATGTGATCGATCTCGAGGTCGTCACCCCTCTTGCCGCACTTTCTGCAGCGGTGCCCGTCCCTTTTGTAGATCGCGAATCTCATCCTGTTGCTCACCTTCCCCCTTTCCGCTCTGACGATCGATTCCCAAATCCCTTCGTCTTTGAAGAAGGCCCCTTCCCTGTCTGAAAGCCTTTCTAGGATCTTCCTTATCTCAGGCGCGCAGAAACTCTCCTCCTTGCTTTGGAGCAGCCTGCCCGCCATATCCATCTCGAAGATCTTGACGCGCATCGAGTACTCGCCAGGGCCCTCTTTCTCGCCCCCTCTCCTTCTAAGTTCCTCTTTGACCTCCCTTTGGAGGTAGGCGAGGCGGTAAGTGAGATAGTCCTTGCAGGAGACCTGCCCATAAGAGACCTCGTTGTCGTAATAGACGAGTAGGTCGTATCCGTTCTCCCTGCGATAGACGCGGTTCTTCCTCTCCTCTTGAAGCGATATCCTGTGGCGGAACGAACGCGAAGGGTTCCCCTTGCCTTTCTTTCTTCTCCTTCGGGCTATCAGGCAAAGCAGCAGGAGTGACAAAGGGAGGAGGAAGAAGAATAAGATCGGCGGGAAACCCTTCACACCTCTATATAAAGGCGAATTCGAGGAATTGCCCAAAATCGGGCGAAAAAGTTTCAAAAAGCCGACATTCCGCGTCGAAAAGCCCGCAAAAAGCCACTATTTCAAACAAGGAGGAGAATCACCAAACGACGACTTGCGCTGATGGGGAGGTATACATCCCGTTGAGTTCGCCTACGTTATAGAAGGAAGCGAAATTAGGCGAGTTCGCGAAGAGGGAATTCACCCTGGGCTTGCCGAAGGAATGAACGTCGCTGCTGTATTTGGACTCCCAGGCGGAATAGGAGCAGACGCTGTAGAAATGGCGCGCGACGCTCTTGTAGAAGGACTCCCAGTCCGGGCTAGAGGCTTTCTCCGCGTAGATCTTCTCCGCGAGCGCGAGCGCGGAGAAATCGGCGATGTCCTCCGAGAGGGTGGTTCCGCTATCCTGGAGGCAGCCCGGGAGGGTCTCGTAGACATGCAGGGCTTTGACCTTCTCCTGCTTGGCTTCGTAGGAAGCGATGTCGGCTTCGCTGAGGATGGAGCCATCGACCTTCTTGCCGTCCCCATCGTAATAGACCCCGGTCGAATCGATCGAGTGGGTGATCTCGTGGGCTAAGGCGGTCAAGAAGGCCCCGTAGACGACCTCATCCCCCAAGGAGGAGAGATCGCCTCCATAGCTCGTCAATAAGCCCAAGGTGATATCGACCGAGTTGTTGCTGAAGTCATACATCGCGTTGGGCATCAGGATGTCGTCGTAGAGGAAGGAGAGCATGTCGACGTCCTCTATCTTCGCCCCGTCTTCCCTGATGTTCTCCCAATAGGAAAGCAGCCCCGTGCCCAAGGCTTTCTCCAAGCTGGAGGTATCCACGCTCAAGGAGAAGGAAGGATGCTCCTCGCAGGTCGCCCCCACGATGAACTCCAATTGCGACAGCTTATCCCCGATCGCTTTCTGGCCCTCTTGGCTCAGCCAGGCGTTTTGGGGGAGCCTTTCTTGGATGAGGGACACCGCTTCCTTCCCTAGCTCATTGGCCTTCGCGTAGCTCTTTTTGCCTTCCGGGGAGGAGCTATAAGCGTTCACGAAATAGCATTGGAGGGCATTGGAGGTCAAAGAGAGGAAGTCGGCGCGGTCCTCTCCTGAAGAAAAGCCCAGCTCCGCGCGCGTATCCTTATCCAATAGGGCGCGGTAAGAATAAGCCAGCATCGCGATGGAAAAGGCCTTCGCCTCGGGCAGGTTCTCCTCATTGAGATCATGCCCCAAGTAGGTGATGGTCTTCATGAGGTTGCCTCCGCTGAAGGAATAGGCGTAGCTCTCCCCCACTTGCGCCTTTATGTAGGAGGATAGGCCCTCGCTTATCGAAGAGGGGTCGAGCTCCGGGGCGAGGGGATCGATCGCCTCGAAATAGGAGATGAGGTCGCTAGTCAAAGAAGCGGAAGAGGAAGCGTCGTAGCCGAAGGAAGAGAAGAGCTTATTCAAGGAAGAGGGCTTGTCGATCAGCCTCCTCAGCGTCTTCAGGGCGTCCTTGTCGCTTAAGCTGATGCGGTTATTCGCCTCCGCCTCCTTCTTGGCGAAGAAGCCGTTGAGGGAGAAAAGATAGGCGCCTGAAGAGGAGGCGACCTCCTTCATGATCTCCCAAAAGGATGAGGCGGAGGCGCCTTTTATCTTGTCCGCGTAGCCTTTCAGCCCCCCTAGGCCCACGCCGCTAGTGAAATCGCCGTAGAGCGAAGGCGAATCCTGATTCAAAAAGGAGAGGTAGAAATCCTCGATGTTCCCCTGCTCGACGATCTTCTGGACGTAGTAATCGTCCCCTGGGCCAGTCAGCACCGAGGAATCGAAGAGCCTATCGGAGTTCGCGTAGGTGAAATAGTCTTCCTGCGGGGAAGCCCCTAAGTAAGAGAAGATCCTCTGAAGGAGGGTGCGCGTGGTTTGAAGGCTTATCTTCTCCGAGCCCAGGAAAGGCTCCTTGCCCCAAAGCCCATAGGAGGAGAGCCAGGCGTGGGCCGCTTTCCCTTTGGGATCATCGCTATTTGATTCGCTTTCCTCGTAATAGCCCATGTAGAGCCTAGACCCCACTTTGTCCGCCTTCTCCATCAAGGGGGAGAAAGCCCCCTGAAGAAGCCTCAGGAGGGAATCGCAATCCGCCTCTATGGAATCGCTGTTTTGGTATCCCGATAAAGCCAGGATCTCCCCTTCGCTTAAAGGGGAATCGTATCCTTTCCGCGCGGAGGCGATCATCTCTAGGCTCTCCTTCAGTTCGGGGGCGAGGGAGCAGGTGGAGACGTCTACGGAAGCAATCCCTCCGCCTTGAGAAGGCGAGCAAGAGGCTAGAAGCAAGGGGAGAGTTAGGATAAGGCAGGCTTTTTTCATGGGGCAAGGATAAACCCAGGGAAGCGAAAAGACCATCGTCAAGGAGATTTTCCCTCCTTGCCTCATTGAGAAAATCCTCTCTTGCTTTATCATAAGCGGGTAGTTTTCATAAGCGGCCTCCCCATAGGCCAAGAAAGGAGAAAGAACATGCCATCAAAAAGAATTCTTTTGAACGGGAAAATCTACACAGTCGACAAGAAGAACCCCTGGGCGGAGGCCCTCGTCATCGAGGGCAGCAAGATCGCCTACGTCGGGAGCAATGAGGGGGCGAAGGAATTCGTTGACAAGGACAGCTCCATCGAGGACCTCGGCGGAAGGCTGGTCACCCCCGGCCTCATCGACGGCCACATCCACGCGATCAGCGCGGTCGTCTACAACTGCGTCATCATGATCAGCGCCGCCAGCGATTTGGAGGGCATGAAAGCCACCATCAAGGCCTACATGGATTCCCATCCTAGCCTCCCCGCCTACATGGGCATGGGCTGGGCCGACGCCTATTTCGGCGAGGTCGGGCCCAACAAGGCGGTCCTCGACGAGATCTGCCCCGACAAGCCGATGGCCATCCTCTCCGCCTCCGGCCACTGCGGCTGGGCCAACAGCAAAGCCTTGGAGGCAGCCGGGGTGGACAAGAACCACCCAGACCCCAACCCCTCCGCCGGGCACATCTACATGCGCGATACAGAAGGCAACCCCACGGGCTACTTCAAGGAGAGCTCGACCCTCAACGAGATCTTAAGCGCCGCCAAATACATCGATGACTCCGCTTTGGAAGAAGCCGCCATCGCTTTGGGCAAGCGCTGCGCCGAGACCGGCATCACCGCCGTATTAGACTGCGGCAACTACGATTTCTGCGAATATCTGATGAACGACGGCCTGATGGAGGAGTTAGAGCACGCAGACAACCCCGTCAGGGTCGATGCCTGCGGGCTGATCGGCAACAAGGAGAACATCAACACCGCCCTCTCTGAGTCCATCAAGCTCAAGAGGCTCTACCACACCGACAAGTTCCGCTGCACGTTCCTGAAGATCCTGAACGACGGCACCTTGGAGAACTTCTCCGCCGCCATGCCTAACGCCTATCCCGACGCCCCCATCGTCCAGCCGATGATGAGCGTCGATGAGCTCGTGCATTGGGGAGAAGAGGCCGCAAAAGCCGGGCTCGACCTCAACGTCCATTCGATCGGCTCGGTCACCGTGCATTACCTTTTGGAGGCCGCGGGCATTTTGAGGAGCAAAGGCTACGACGATCTCCGCATCATCTGCTCCCACAGCGCCTACGTCTTCGACGAGGATCTGCCTTTGTTCGCCAAATACCGCGTCGTCGCCAACAGCACCGGCAAATGGTTCGCCGACCTAGGCGAAGAATATAACGACCTGGTCTCCGGGATCAGCAAGGCCAACCCCTACCCGATGGGCTCGCTCAGGAAATTCGGCGCGACGCTCTCGCTTAGCTCCGACTACCCCACCGACGCCCTCACCTTCTACCCGATGCCCAATATGGAGGTGGCCATCACCCGTCAGAAGATCGGGGACAGAAACGGCTTCGTCCATGAGCCCAATGACCGCCTCGCCTTGGAGGAGGTCTTGGAGGCCTACACCATCAACAACGCCTACGAGATGAGGATGGAGGATAGGCTTGGCTCGCTCGAAATCGGGAAGCTAGCCGACCTCGTCGTCTTCGAGGACAATCTCTTCGAGATGGATCCCTACTGCATCCACGACGCGAAGGTCCATGAGACCATCATGGACGGCAAGACGCGCTACAAAAGAGGCTGAGCCATAAAGGATGCGACGCCCATCGCTAGGTGGGCGTTTTTCTTATGTGTGGGATGGCTCCTCGCTCAGAAACTATCGATGGTCTGCGGCTAAGGAGCAAAACTCGAGTTTGCACGAAATCGCCGAATTGATCCTAAAGATAAAGTCCGATTGTGAAAAGGACGCAAGGCCGACCTAGTCCCTGCAAAACGCGTCGTTTTGCCAAAGATGGATAAAGCTGTCCACGACGGATTTGAGTGCATAAACACCTGCCGGTGAGGAATGGTTTTCGGAAGAATAAGGGGCAAGATCTTATAGCATTCGTTCTCTATTCGTCCCAAGATTCCGCATTTAAGGATTCGTCCGAGCAATCGCAATCAAAGAAAGAGGCGATCATATAACGTAGTCATCGCCGGAGGGGTCGTCGATATCGTATGGGAAAGAGGGCTTAATCTCATAACAAACGCCAACGCCATTCAGCGCACGCGCGAAGCGTTTTATTCTCAGGGCTTTGTCGGCAATCAACAAACTCCCAGGCTCGACAGACAAGGCTTTCTTCGCCGCTAAATAGTTGGATCCGATAATTTGAGAAACAACTTTCAAGGCTTCCCTGCTGACGTTTTGAGGCCCATCAAGGTAAATCCCGTACTCTTTCTCGTCTTCGACTATCTCAGGTGAGACTGTCGCAACAACATTCCAGCCGCATTTTGGGCAAACAGCCATTATTTCATAATCCGTTCTCACGGCTTTCATTTCCGTTCCGCATTTATCGCATTTCATTTTTTATTACCTCCAGGTACAAATTCTACAAAATCTCCAGGTTGATTTCGATCAGGCCGTCCACCCTTACTTCCTAGAACAGCATGATTACCATTAGGCCAAGCCCACAATATATTGTTCGGGGCATAAACGACAACATTCATTTTGTTTGCAAGGTTCTGAGCGAAGGACAGGGACCCGCTTCCGGTATTACAAGACAGCAGCCTAATTGGCTGCCCTTTCTTGTATCCGGGCATTCTCTCAATGAGCCTTTTGGCTGAGCGCCAATCGATGTCATAGCTTTTGCCATTATGATCAACCTGAATGTGCGTCGATGTTCCATGGGCAATCAGATCAAACACACCATCTGGGTCAACGTCCTGTCTGTATTTTATATTCCGGTAGAAGCCCTGCCTCTTGCTCATCAACGATCCATCGCCGCTCCCTGCTGCGGCACGACCCGAGTGCCGTTTGGGATACTCGAACAAAGGGCTATTGCCTTTCATTGCTGGCGCCCCCTTCCTTGCTCATAAGGTATTTCTCGTGCATGAAGGAATCATAGGAGCGTATCTCGATCCCCATGAGGCGCGGAAGGACAAAGATGGAATCGTCGACGGGGCCGTAGACGGCGATTCCACTAGGCTTAAGCACCTCCGTGATTTTTGAGACCTGTTCCATGAACAGTTGTCTATTCGACAGCCTTTTGGTGAAACCGTTCGTTCCGATGGCTATTATGGTGCCTTTGGGGTAGGCGTCCAAGGAATCGCAGGTGAACGCGTCGCCAAGTCGGACGTTCGGCAGGACTTTGATCCCGCGCGAACCATAGAAATAGGTTATTGCCAGATTCAGCCAGATCTGATGCTTTTGAACGACCAAGGGCATGTTGTCATAAGGGCTGCAGTCCATGCCGACGACCGCCTCATACGTTTTCAGTTTCTCGACGTATCTGATCGGGTCGCTGAGCACGGGCTGGAAGTATTGGTCGCCGCAATAGAATGACATTGTGGCCTTTCCGGGCTCCTTTACAAGGGAGCGGCGGTCCCACTGCACTATTTTCGTGGGAAATTGATCAAAGCAGAATTGCTTGGGGATTATCGGATAGCCGTCGCCGTCGGTGCGCTCGGCCCCTTCGATAAGGTAGGCGAGGAAGACATCCCTTAGATAAGGGACTTTGGATTTAAAAGAATTCATAAATGTTAATAAAACCTCCGGGCAAAGCCCTTGTTGACCATTTGCCCGGCCGGCTGTAACATCTATGTGCTAACAAGCGATGCAACAGTCGCCGAGCGCAACGATTCGGAATTGCAGTTTCGGATCGTTTTTTCGTGCAATGGACGGCATTTCGTCTATTAGTCTTTTTTGCTTTCTGATTGATCTTTTTCTCCCTTCAATCTTATCTAAGGAAGCTTAGTGCCCGTCATTGACTGACTTGCCGAAAGCCCTTTAGCCTTTTCATAAGGAACGGTGGCCTCCTGAGAGTGACGACCATTATTGACGTTTTCAAGAAACCAACCGACGAAACCTCTCTCGTATTCGAACAGGGAATCCCCATATGCTTTGACCCGATGGTTTTTCGCCACCAAGGCATTCGAAGCTGCGGTCATCGTGAGTCCGAATCTCTCCTGAATCTCGTATTCATGTTCGCAATTCCCGACTATGAGAAGAGGAGTTGGCGCAAGGAGGTATCTCGCAAAATGATCCGCCTCAGACTCCTCCTGGCTGGTGGGATTCTTCTCTTGGAATATCACGTGCTTGATCTCGTGGGCGATTGTGAAACTCAGCCGCTCAATGGACTTTATGACCTTCCTATCGTCATTGAAATAGATATAAGCGAGATACCCTTCGCAATCCGGTTTCGGCGGAATGATGGAAAAGCCGTCGTTCAAGGCGTCTTTTGGGGCAATGGATCTAATCTCGGAAAGCTTCGACGCTTCCAAAGCGGAATAAGGCGTCAGTTTTATCCTGAGTTTCTCACATAGCCTTTGCAAATCGAGCGGGAATTCGCCGTTCGAGTAATCCATCAGGATCCGCAGCGCCGCCTTCTCTAATTCGTCGTAACTATTGCCCATAATCAAATGTCAATCAGTGCCTTGATGATCTTCCTTTTCTGCTCATCGGTGAGCTTGGTTTTGTTTCTGGTGACGAGGCTGTATGTCTGCTCGAACGCATCGTCCCCGCTCAGCTGCGCCTGCGTCGGCTCGGCGAGGGTGTTCACGTCTACCCCGAAGACGTTTGCGATGTTGATGAGAACATCCATTCTGGGCTGCGTCGTCCCTTTCAAGTATCTAGAAAGCGAGGCTTCGGAAACGCCTGATTTCTTCGATAGCTCTTTCTGGTTGATGTTTTCTCTGATCATCAGCTCTTTGACCCTTTCTTGAAACATTGGCATGTTATTGTTGTCCTCCTTAAGACAGTTTCATTGTAATGCGGTTTTCTGAAATTGCAATTGCATTTTTGCAATATCAACAGCTTCTTTCCTTTTATGAAAACGGCCAAAAACCACCGAGCTCCGATGCTAATCCAACTATCTCTTGGGCGAAAGGCAAAAAAGCCTCCGAGGAGGCTCATTCAGGTTCTTCTTCAGGAGAGGGCGCCACCGGCTCCAAATCGGGTTGATCGGAAGGAACGGCGTTGCGCGCGATCGACTTCCATTTCGGCTTGGTGAGGACACCGATCGTGATCGCGATGTCGTAGAGGACCATGTAGGGGGCGGAGAGGAAGATGCCCGCGCCCCAGCCTTTCTCATTGGTCTCATTGAGCTCTTTCCTGGAGAGGCGGATGGAGAGGAAGGACTGGAAGCTGTAGATGACGTACATCCCCCCTACCACGTAGCCGATCATCGGGAGGAGAGAGGTAAGCAAGCAGGCTTTGGAGGCCTCCGCGGTGAAGAGGGTCCCATCCAAGGCATGGACCCCGTTAAGCACGCCAATGCCCAAGGCGTTGAGCATATGCATGATGATGTAGAAGATGTAATAGGCCGGGAACCAAAGGCAGGCCATGACGCCTATCGCGACGAAAAAGAGCTGATAGAAGAGGTCGAGGTTGGACAAAGAGAAATGGGTGATGCCGTGCCAGAAGAGCTTCCACCCCTTCCTCCAGAAGAGGCCGTGCAGCGAATGCCCCATGCGCGAGATGCGGTGATAGTTGTCCTTCCAGGTGGAGGGCTGATCCTCGCATACGACGGCTTCGGGGACGTAATGGACCTTCGTGCCTTCGACAAGGCGGTTGATGGTGAACTCCGCGTCGTCGCTTCCGCTCATCGCGTCCCATCCCCCGATCCTCTTGATGAGGGCGGTGGTGACCATTAAGCCCGCTCCGGTGAGCATCGAAGACCCGCCGACGCGTTCCCTGAAGTTGCAGGCCAAACGGGAGTCGCGGACGTAATAGGCCGCGGAGACCTGGGTCCAGCGGTTCTGCTTGGGATTGGTGGAGGATTCGTATCCCCTAGCCACTTCCACCCCTTCTTCGTAGGCGTCGTTCATCCTCGCGAGGTAATGGGCCTCGGGCCTGTTGTCGGCGTCGAATTTGATGAAGAAATCGTATTGGCCGTCGTATTCGGTGAGGACTTTCTCCATGAGCAGCCTGATCGGATAGGAGGCCCTTTTCTTCTTGGGGTCCTCCTCGAAGCGGGCGTAGACCTTCGCCCCCGCCCTCTCGGCGGCTAGGGCCGTGTTGTCGGTGCAGTTGTCCGCGCAGACGAAGACGTCGTATTTGTCCTTGGGGTAATCCTGGTTCTCGAGGATGTCCTTGACCGTGCCGGCGATGACGGATTCCTCGTTGTGCGCGGGGATGATGATCGCGATCCTATGGAACTCCTTCGCCTGCTTGAATTTCTTCGGCTTTATCCATCCGAAGCAGATGAAGATCATCTGGGGGATCATGCCGATGGAGGCAAGGATGATCGCGACGTAATTCAAGACTTCGAGGATGCGATAGAAGATTTCCATGTGCCAAAGCTCCGTTTCGGTTATTCTACTATCAAAATAAGGCGTTTCCTACGAGAAAAAGCGCCCTGGCATCAGCCAAGGCGCCACAAAGAGGCTTTTAGAAGGTCTTCTCCTCGCCCACGTCTATCTTAGAGGCCCCATCCCAGACCGAGATCCCCGCGCGGACGGATTTGCCGTTAGGCAGGTTGCCGTTGAAGTAACGCGTCGTGACGCCTGAGCCCTGCACCTCGCCTTCGACGACGAGGCAGTTCTTGAATAGGCCGCTGTAGACGAGGATGGTGTAGCCATCCACCACCCTTGTCCTAGGATGGACGGTGAAAAGAGAGGCGATGAAGACGATGAGGAAGAAGGCGCAGGCGATGCCTCCCGCGAAGAGGGAGATCTTATTGCCTAAGACGATGCCTAGGATAAGAGGGACCGCGGCAAGCAAGGTTATGGCGGCCAAGCCTATTTTGGCTAGGGCGGCTTTCTTGCTCCACTCCTTCGTCCAATCGCTTGGCTTTGGGGCGGGATACCCCGCCGGTTTAGAGGGCTCCTCCTCTTTGCGAAGCGGATAGCCGCAATGGGGGCAAGAGGCGGCTTCGGTGCTGATTTCCTTCCCGCATTCGGGGCATTTGATGAGTGGCATGTTCTTCTTTCCTTTCCTTATCAGCGGTTCTGTATCGCGTCGATCGGCTTCTTGTTGGCGAGCCTGATGACGGGCAAAGAGGCGGAGATGAGGCTCGCCCCAAGCGCGATGCCTAGCAGCATCAAGATGGTGAAGACGTTCGGCTGCATGATGCCGAAGGAGACGCCTGCGTTCGTTCTGAAGGCGGCGTTCACCTGCGAGGCGATGACGAGGGTCAGGACCGCCGAAAGGAGGAAGTTGATCATCGCGATCACGAAGGCTTCGCTGTAGAAGATCTTGAAGACGTCGCTCTTCTTCGCCCCTACCGCGCGCAGGATGCCGATCTCCCTCTTCTTGTTGTTGATGGAGACGGAGATGAAGTTGTAGAAAAGAAGCGCGCTGAAGACGGCCATCGCGATGCCTACGTAGAGGAAGACCTGCGTCAAGATGACGAGGATCGAGGCGGTGCTGATGACGGCGGAGACGGAGCCGTTGCCGATCCAGAGGTAGTAGTCATCGCTGGTGAGGTCATCATAGTCCTTCGATGAATAGGCCTCGCTCTTCTGGAAGAAGAACTTGAGGAAGGACTCGGTCTTCGCATCGTCTCCGGAGAAGGCGATGAGGGCGGAGGTCAAGGGGCTATCGGTCATGATGCCCTTCGCATTCAGCCTCTCCTTCAAGGCCTCGGCGTTCTCTTTGCTGGTGTAGAGGTAATAGGAGGCGTTGTTGAAGCCGAGGTCAAGGTCGAAGCCCACGATTCTGATGGTCTTCTTCTCCCCGCTGTCGTCCCCTTCTTTCCCTCCTTCGACGACGGAGAGGGAAGTAGAGAGGGAGCTGGTGTCCACTAAGGAGATGGCTTCTTTGATGGAGGCTTCGCCCGCCTCCTTCATCTTCGAAGGCATGCTCGCGCTCCCCTGCGCGTTGAGGTAATCGGAAAGGAAGGAGAGGAATTCGCTATCGGAGAGCTCGCTCACGGTCGTATCCTTGCTGATGCCGTTGAAGTAGCCGAGGAACCCACCGTCCTTCGAGAACTCGGACCTGAGGGCGTCGCAATTCTCGCAGAGATAGGCACGGTAGGCGTCCCCCTTCACGTTTTCAAGGAAGGAGGCGAAAGGAGAAAGGCTCGTGGGTTTGGTTAGGCCCAAGACGTAAGAACGGTAGCCGGACACGACGCCTTTGTAATAGGAAGCATAAGGCGAAGAGGCGTCGGCGTTGATGTAGTTTCCGCCGGAAGGAATGGCGAGGCGATGGCGGAGATAAGCCAAGAAAAGCTGGTATTTCTGGTCATCGGTGGCCGAGGAGTAATCGTAGCTCGAGGTGTCTTCGGAATAGAAGATGGTGCCTTGCCCATCGCCTTGATAGAACTCGCTCTTGTTGCCTTCGTTGATATCTTTGACGATGTCGAGGTGATTCTCGTAGAAATCCTCGAACTTGTCGTAGCAGGTCTTGTAGAGGGCGGCCTCGCGGACCATGGAGGTGCAGCTATACATGAGATCGTTCGAAGTCACGCTCGCTCCGCCATAGGAATAGAGGTCGTTCTCATCCGCGAGCGGGCTCATATACGCCCCTTCGAAGACGAGGTCGATGGCGTCACTACTCCCCATATCCTCGTTCGGCCTGCTGAAATAAGGCGAGACGAGGACCTCATCCTCGCCTAGCGAAGTCTTACCTTCGTCGAAATAGATGAAGTTTTTGTGCGAAGGGGAATAGAAGAGGGAGTAGGAATCATAAATCATGCCATCCTGCTCGTAGCTATAGGCGCCGCGGACGTAGACGTCCTCGCTTTCCTCCGCCGAGGCGCCCCTTACGAAGACGGTGTGGGCGCTGCTGCCTAAGCGCAAAGAATACAAGGCGCTGTAGGCGTCGTCTTGGACGGTGAGGGAAGAGGAGTCCTTGCGGTACTGGTCATATTTGCTTGGGAATTTGGAGTCGTAGATCCCGACGATCTTATACTCGATAAGCGACCATTCGCCCCAGGCGGTCGTGGTATCGCCGGTGATGGTTTTGCCGATGATCGAGGAATAATTCACCGCGCCGGGGGCGAGGTAGCCGCTCCCTCCCTTTTGCCCGAAGCCCAGATCCTCATAAGAGGAGTAGGCGTACTTGGAGATCATGATCTCGTCGCTAGATTTCGGCGCGGAGCCTGCGAGGATCTTGAATCCGAAGTCGTCTTGGAAGGTGTCATTGTATTCAATGTAGCCGCTGAAGGAGGTGAGGTGGTAATTGTCGTTGCCCTCGCTTGGGGTGGCGTTGAGGCTCATCTTGCTTTCGTGGACCGGATAGACCTTCGTGCCGGTGCTGGCTTCGATTTCGCTTATGACGGAGGAGGTGAAGCCTTTGTTCATCCTGGCGCTGTAGCTGACCGACAAAGAGGTGAGCCCCTCGCTTTTGATGGTCTCCTTGGTCGCGGTGAGCTTATTGAAATTCGCCAAAGACGCGCTGGCACCGAATAGAGAGAAGGCGATGGTGGAAAGGAGGATCGTCATCGCGAGGCGGAAGGGCTTGACCTTAAGGGAGCGCGCCCCCATCTTGAAGGCCCTGCCCAAGGAGAAATGGCTCTTGATGGAGGAGAACCGCCCCTCGGAGACCTTTATCTTGTCCGGGTCGGTGTCCTTGAACTCCTCCCTCTTGCCGTCTTTGGAGATGCGCGCGGCCTCGCAGAAGGCGTCGTTGACGTGGGCGTCGGCGGAGATGAACATGTCCTCCCCGCTGCTCTCTAGGGCCTTGTTCAGGATGGGAAGATCCTCCGCGGTGAGCTTATGGCCCTTCTCGATGCGGATGATGTTCTCGCCCAATAGGCTCACCCCGGCGGCGGCCTCTTCGGCCTCGACGGAGGTTTTGGTGATGTCGGAGATCACCTTGCCGTCCCTAAGCTCGATGACGCGGTCGCCGAAATGCTCGGCGAAGTCCCGGTCGTGAGAGACGATGACGACGAGTTTGTCCTTGGATAGCTTCTTGAGGGTCTCGAAGACCTGCTTGCCCGTGTTGGAGTCTAGCGCCCCCGTCGGCTCGTCGCCGAAGATGATCTTGGGCTCCTTGACGAGGGCCCTGGCGATAGCGACCCTCTGCTTCTGCCCGCCGGAGAGCTCATTGGGCTTCCTTTTGCCATAGCCTGCCAAATCGACCTGCTCCAAGATGGAGTTGATGGCTTCGTCGGTGGCTTTCTTATGCTGCAGCTGCAGCGCCAGGGCGATGTTCTCCCTGACGGTGAAGTCGCTTAGGATGTTGTATTCCTGGAAGATGAAGCCGAGGTAGGTGTTGCGGTAGGAGTCCATCTCGCCGCTAGAGAAGTCCTTGCTCGACTTCCCCTCGATGATGATCTCCCCCTCATCCGCCTTGTCGAGCCCTCCCATGACGTTCAGGAGGGTGGATTTGCCTGAGCCCGATTTGCCCAGGATGAAGACCAAGCCGGTCTCCTGGAACTTGAGGGACACGTCGTTGAGGGCGAAGACGGGGTCGTTGTTCTTGACCTTGTAGACGCGTTTGAGATGCCTTACTTCTAGCATGGAGGGGTTCCTCGCTTTCGATAAGGAGGATTCTACTCCTTTGGGGGCCTTTTTTGAAACGCCTGGGCCGGAAGCGTTCGGCAAAAGATATATTCTAATATATACTTCTACAATGTTTTCGCATGTTTTGTTGCGTTTTCTTATATTTAAATATATGTTTTCATTCGTTTTCGGATATAATTGGGCAAGGAGGCAAGCATGCGCCTGTATTACGGATCGGAAACATTGTTCGACAAGCCCACCTACGGGAAAGGGAATCCAAGTAACGACTACGGCTTGGGCTTTTACATGACGGAATCTCGCGACCTGGCGAGGCTGTGGGCGAGCAAAGGCAAGGACGGGGGATACGTCTTGGCCTTTGATTTCGATATGTCCGATCTGAAGGTCCTTAGTCTCAGCGATCAGGATGAGGAAAGCGTGCTCCGCTGGATCTCCATCCTGGTGAGGCACCGCTTCGATTACGCCACCAAAGAGAAATACAAGGACAGGATCGCCTGGCTAGAGAGGAAATTCCCGCTGGAGATAGAGGATTACGACGCTGTCGTCGGCTATCGCGCCGACGATTCCTATTTCTCCTATTCGAGGGCCTTCGTCGCCAATGAGCTCTCCTTCGAACTGCTCACCGAGGCGATGAGGATAGGGAAGCTGGGATTGCAGTACGTCGCGATCTCGAAGAAGGCATTCTCGAAGCTTGAGTTCGTTTCCTCCGAACGCTGCCCGAGGAGCGACGAGCACCCCCTCTTCCAAAAGAGGACGCTCAATGAGTTCCATGCGCTGAAGGCGAAGGAAAGGGAGACGAACACCTTCATCAGGGACCTGGTAAGAAAATATGGCGAATGAATACTTCGATTGCGAGCTAGCCAAGGATAGGTTCGCCTTGCTGCTGAGCAAACTGCATGAGGCGGGGCTATCTTCCGATTACATAAACAAAACCATCGTGGGCGCCCCTTTCTTCGACTGCTTCGAGAAGAACGACTTGTCGTCCTTCCTTTCCTCTTCCTTGGAAAGGATCTCCTCTGAGGTCTTCAAGAAGGAGGTCATCTTCGATTATTCCCGAGAGCCAGGCGACCCCTACTATTGGGCGGGCCTAGCCATCATAAAGATAACGATGAACCTCCGCGTGCCCCTCAAGAGGGCCCTGCTGACGATGCCCCTCAAAGAGGTCGCCTCTTGCTTCGAACCCTATCACGAGATGAGCGATGAGCAGTTCCTCGAGCGTTACCTCTTTATTGAGAAAAGCAGGAGCCTCTTGAAGTCTATCCGCGAGGAAAGGGGCCTCTCCCTTTCTAAGATCAGCTTCCTGACCGGCATCAAGGCGCCCACCCTCGCGAGGATGGACCTCTCCACCGAGAACCTCCTGAACGCCTCCTTCAAAAGCCTCGCCCCCTTGTCTGCCCTTTTTTCCCTCCCTGAGGACGCCTTCAAGAAGACGTCATCCTACGTGCCTTTCTCTCCTGCTTTGCTAGGGAATCAGAAGATGGGGGAGATCCTAGGCAGAAGGATCTGCCTTTATTTCAATATCCCCGCAAAAGAGGGCTTTTCCATCGCGCGGGAGTATCTGGAAGGCAAAGGCATCAAGGGAATCATCAGGAAAGGGAAGCCCATAGTCGACCTCTCCGACCCCTTCGGAGTCATCTACCTCTCCGGAGGGAGGGTCAAAAGGAAATTCCTCGCCAAGGAGGAATTCCTTCTTCTCTACTCTGGCTCTTGCGATGAACTGAAGCAAGGGACGGGAGCCCTGCTCTTCTAAACGCCGTGGATAAAGCCATCCGCCCAAAAGCGTTATTACTCGAGCCCGTCGAAAACTTCATCGACGTCGAAAGACTCATCGCGCTTTGTTTGCTCTAAGCCTTTCCCCATCATCTTGTCGAAATCCATACCGCTCATCGACGCCTGCCTCGAGGCGCAGGAGGCCTTCAGAAAGCTCCTCGCGGAGCTCTGGATCAAAGAGGGCTAGCCTATTTTTCGCCGAGGAACTCGATCCACTTGTTCCCTCGCCCCATCTTGTCTTCCTTTGTCTCATAGGAAAGCGGCTTGAAGCCCGCTTTCCTAAGGATGGGCTCCATCCTCAAGGGGGTCATGTCGAAATAGTAACGTGAATCGCGCATCCCCGCGAAATCGCCGTATTTGAAGGAGGCGTAGAGGACCCCTCCTTCTTTGAGGGATTCCTTTATCTTCGTTAGGGCCCTCTCCAGCTCCGCCTCTTTCAGGTGGAGCAGGCTCGCGGAGGCGTAGACCCCGTCGAAGAGACCCTTGTAGCCCATATCGAGGACGCTTTCCTCCTTCGCCTCTAACCCCAGTTTCCTCGCATGCTCGACGAAAGAGGGGACCACATCGATCCCCAAGACCTTGTATCCGGCTTCTTTGAAGCAAAGGGAGTCTCTCCCCGAGCCGAAGCCCACGTCGAGGATGCATCCTCCAGGCGGGATGAGCCTGAGGAAAGAGTCGCGGCTAGAGGACATGTCCAGGGAGAAGGTCCTCTCGATGTAACTCTCGGCGTTGCTTTCGTAATAGAGGATGCTCGCGTCCTTATCCATCGAGGGAATGGTAGCACAGGGCGCCTTGCCTCGTCTGGCCAACCATGGAAATTGTTGGCAAAAGCGAGCTTGGGGCTTTAATATTCATCTCATCCACCGAAGGGAGCGAAGATGAGCCAAGGGAAAGGCTGGGACAGGAAAGAAGGCCCATTGGGCGACAACGCGAAAGCGGACCTCCTTTCGTTGGTGAGCTACTCCCTCTTCTCCGGGAGCCACACCACCACCTACAAATACTGCTTCCTCAAGAGCATCCTGGAGAACATATACAATTTGGACGACGATCTTTCGATCAGCTTCAAGGCCGTCGGGGAGACCTTCTCCTCCGTCTATTGGAACATGATCTCCGTCCACAAGATCCCCCAGATGCCGCGCGGAGGCAGCGCGAAGAAAAGCAAATTCGAGAAGATCGTCGGAGGGCTCATCCTGGATAAGCCCTACCTCGACGGGGTCTACTACGAATCGATCAACGACGAAGACAGAAAGCTGTATCTGAGATCGGCCCTGCCCGAATTCCAGAAGTACGTCATCGGGGCCTTCTATGAGGACGTCGACGGGATGCTCTATGGCTTCTCGAAGCAAAGCAAGAGGATCTGGTTCAATCCGCGCTCTGCAGAGTTCTTAAGGAACAACAAAGTGATCCTCGACCAAGTCAACTACTACGAATGGCTCAAAATGGTCGAATCGATACTCAGATCGAACGAGGCCAAGGTCGACAACCTCTCCACCATCCTCGAGGAGATCACCAAAAGGAGGAACCTCGCGCCCTTCAAGGAGCTTCTGCTCGCTCTGGGGGAGAAAAGAGAATGCTTCTACACGGGCCAGAAGCTAGGCCAAGACGCCCCCTTGGACCACGTGATCCCCTGGGATTACCTCAAAAGCGACAACCTCTGGAACTTCGTTTTCATCTCCCCTCGCTGCAATTCCTCGAAAAGCAACAAGCTCCCCGATCTGCAGTACATCGACCGCCTCATCGGAAGGAACAAGAGGCTCGGCATCCCCAGCCCCGACATCAAGAAAGTCTACCAAGCCGCGCTCAAAAACGGCTTCAAACCCGGCTGGAAGCCCAAAGACGATTGACCGAAAAGCCCGCAAAAGCCCAATATCCCACGGAAATGCAGGGTTTTTGATCAGCACCAATGTTCGAGTTTGCCGATGTTGACGTCGGTGTAGGTCTCAGTAGCGGATTTATCAATGGCGATCTCAAAGCCATAGTAGACGGAATAATCCACCCCGCCGTCAGCCCTTGCGTAGGAATCGCATGGAGAGGATCCATCCTTGCCGTCATGGATGTCATAAGCCACAGCCAGCGTCGACTCGAAGCGAAGGGCGAAGGCTATGTCGAAGTTCCTGATGTAGGAGGTCGCGTCCTTCAGAACAAAATCATCCTGCTCGTCCCTATAGACGTTGAAGTAGGTGAAGGAATGCCCTTCGATGGTCGCCTCATCTTCGACCTCGCTAGGAGAAAGAGGGAGAGAGGCGGCGGTGAAGGTCGTCGATCCCCCAGGCGCGTCCCTTCCCTCCGGAGCAGAGCAAGAAAAGAGGAGGCAAGCAATGGGAAGAAGAGGCAAGAACTTCGCTTTCATGCCTTCAGTTATAGGCGGGAAAAGGAAAAATGCAATAGGCTAGGCTGAAGCCGATCAAGCTTCCGGCAAGGCGCGCTTCCTTTCCAAGAAGGAGGCGAAGCGAGGCTTGACGAAGGCGAAGAGGAAATCGATCGCCGCGAGCCCGAGGTAGAACCCGAAGAGGGAATCGGTCGCGTTATGGTCGCCTAGGAAGATGCGCGAAAGCCCCACGATCGCCCCATAGGCGTAGCAAAGGGGCCTAAGCCAGGCTTTTTTGCCTTCCAGCCCAGGGAAATAGGCGATCATCAGGACGCCGATCGCGACGATCGTATGGCCGCTAGGGAAGGAGAGGAAATCGTCCAATTTGTAGGTGACCCCCGCCGCTTCTAGATCATCGGCGTACCTCCCCTTGTTGAAGAAGGTCTGCCAGGCGTACCAGGGACGCCAATGCGAGGCGATGCCCTCGCCCTCATAAAGCGAGGCGAGCAAGCGGTAGCGCGGGCGGTAGGCGAGTAGCTTCAGAAGGTTCGTGAAGATCAGGATGTAAAGCGCGTAGAAGACGACCATGAAGGCGAAGAGGAAGATCTCTTTCTCGTGGCCCTTATGCTTCCTGAGCAAGAAAGCGGGCAAAAAGCCGATGGCGAAGCAAGGGGCGGCGAAAGGAAGGTACATCGCTATCTTGACGAAGCCGCTCCAAGGATTCCCAAGCAGGCGGTTCACCCCTTTGGCGAGCTCCGAGCCGGAATACAAAGCCAAGGCGATTGAGGCGAAGAGGAAGAGGAAGCCGAACCAGAAGCCCATCTTCTCATTGCTTCTAGGACGGTAGAAATAGGCCAAAGCGCAGGCGAAGGTCCCGAAGATCAGGAAAGGCGCCTGCCCGGCGACGTAGAAGATCTTCCCGAAGGCGGAAGAAGGATCATAAAGATTCGAGGAGATGTCGAAATCGAAGATCGTCAGGACGATCAAAGCCGCGACGAAGATAGAGTAGGCGAGGATGCGCTCAACCTTGTTCATGCTCCCAAAGCCTCTCCTTATTATATATGGAGTCGCTCTCGGTTATCTTCCTGATGGGCTTGCAGGGATTCCCATAGGCCAAATACCCATCGGGGATGTCTTTGGTCACCACCGAGCCCATCCCGATCACGCAGTTCCTGCCTATCTTGACCCCAGGCCCCACCACCACGTTGCTCGCGATCCAAGTGCCCGAGCCGATCTCGATGGGCGAGGCGTATTCGAGGTCATAGGGGGTGCCGTCTTCTTTGAAGCGCATCTTCCTCTCCTCGTTCAGAAGAGGGTGGATGGGCGTCACCAGGGAGACGTTCGGCCCAAGGAAGACGTCGTCGCCTAGGCTCACCTTGCAGGTATCCAAAACCGTCAGCCCGAAGTTGGCGAAGCAGTTCTTGCCGACGTAGAGGTTGTAGCCGTAATCAAGATGGCAAGGGGCAAGCAAAGTGAAGCTCGGGTCGGCGTTGGGCAACAGCTTCTTGAGCAGCGCCCCTTTCCTCGGGTCGTCCTCTTTCATGGAATTGAATTCCAGGCAGAGGTTGTGGCAGGCGACTCTCTCTTGGTCGATCTGCTTGCAGGAGGTGTCGTAGACCATCCCCGCGATCATTTTCTCTTTTTCGTCCATGGCTAGGATTGTAGACGAAAAAAGGCCCCTGCGTTAGAGGGACCTTTGGGGTTTCAAGCAAGATTACTTGTTGAAGCGGAAGGCGGAGAGGCCGGGATAGACGGCGTGGTCGCCGAGCTCTTCCTCGATGCGGAGGAGCTGATTGTACTTGGCGACGCGCTCGGTGCGGTTGGGGGCGCCGGTCTTGATCTGGCCCGCGTTGAGGGCGACGACGAGGTCGGCGATCGTGGTGTCGGCGGTCTCGCCGGAACGATGGCTCACGACGGCGGTCCAGCCGGCGTTCTTGGCCATCTTGATGGCTTCGATGGTCTCGGTGAGGGTGCCGATCTGGTTGAGCTTGATGAGGACGGAGTTAGCCACGCCCAGCTCAATGCCCTTCTTGATGATCTTGGTGTTGGTGACGAAGAGGTCGTCTCCGACGAGCTGGATCTTGTGGCCGAGCTTCTCGTTGAGCTTCTTCCAGCCGTCCCAGTCGCCTTCGGCCATGCCGTCTTCGAGGGAGATCAGCGGGAATTCGTTGGCGATCTTGACCCAGTGCTTGACGAGCTGATCGGAGGTGTAGGTCTTGCCGGATTTGGGCTGATGGTAGATGACCTGGCCGTCTTCGCTCTTCTCGCCTTTGGCCCATTCGGAGGCAGCGGCGTCCATGGCGAGCATGAAGTCCTTGCCGGGGACGTAGCCGGCGGCTTTGATGCCGTCCATGATGAGGGTGAGGACTTCCTCGTCGCTGCCATGCTTGGTGTTGGGGGCGAAACCGCCTTCATCGCCAGCCCCGGTGGAGAGGCCTTGGCCCTTGAGGATCTTCTGGAGGGAGTGGAAGACCTCGGTGCACCAGCGGAGAGCTTCGCTCCAAGAGGGAGCGCCGACCGGCATGATGAGGAATTCCTGGGAGTCGATGTTGTCATCGGCGTGCGCGCCGCCGTTCATGATGTTCATCATCGGGACGGGGAGGGTGTTCGCGCCGGTGCCGCCGATGAAGCGGTAAAGCGGCTCGCCGAGGCTAGAGGCGGCGGCATGAGCAGCGGCCAAAGAGACGGCGAGGATGGCGTTGGCGCCGAGGCGGCCCTTGTTGTCGGTGCCGTCGAGCTTGATCATGATGCTGTCGACGAGGAAGGTGTTGGTCGCGTCGACCCCGATGAGGGCGTTGGCAATCTCGCCGTTGATGTTGGCGACGGCTTTGCTGACGCCTTTTCCGCCGTAGCGGGTTTTGTCACCGTCGCGGAGCTCGATGGCTTCGCGGGTGCCGGTGGAGGCCCCGGAGGGGGAGGCGCTGCGCCCGACGGTGCCGTCGGCGAGGGTCACCTCGGCCTCGACGGTCGGGTTGCCGCGGGAATCGATGATCTGGCGGCCAAAGACTTTGACGATTTTGGTTTTGTCCATTTTTAATCTCCTTATGAGGACGGCAAGAATTATATCCATTCTTTTTGTATGCGCGCGCGGAAATTGCTATTTTCGTCCCGATTTCGCCTTCCTCAGCCCGTTTTTTCTCGATTTACCGCCAAAAACGAGCCAAAAGGGAGCCGAATCTTCGTTTTTGGACGGCTTTTCCTCCAAAATCGGACTTTCGCATCTCATCCGTCCCGAATGAAACATTTTCATTCTTCCGTCATGTTTTTCTTGCTTGCCTTTAGGCGGAGTGGATAATTTAGCCATAAAGCAAAGGAGAAAACTCATGAAAAAAGCTTTAAAAATCACGGGGCTCATCTTCGGGATCGTCTTCGTGGTCACCGCAGTCATCTTCCTGATCGTCGGCATCGTCGTCAACGCCACCGCTTCCGACACCGTCAAGGAATTGATGAGCCAGGGCTACAGCCAGGCTGACGCCACTGCCGCCGTCATCACCACCGCCACGACCTTCTACGTCCTCGGCGGGATCTTCGTCGTCGGCGGGATCTTCTCTTTCGTCGCCGTCCACTTCGCGAAGAAAGAGGAAGTCAGCAGGGCCAGCATGATCGCCCTCGGCGTCTTCAACATCCTCTTCGCCTCCGAAGTCGTCGGCATCCTCTCGATCGTCTACGGCGCCAAAGAAGGCAAATAAGCTTCCTAAAAGCCAATCGGATCGGCCCGCTTCGCGCGGGCCTTTCTTTTTTGTTGACTTCCCCTTCCCCCCTTCTAGAATAAAGGGGCTTTGAAGGAGACACGCTCAAGCGCCTATAGGCGCATGGAGTACCACTCCGGAGCCCCTAGGGAAATAACCTAGGCGAACGCCCACCGCGTTAAGGGGGAAGAGAGCATGGGGATCTCCCCCGTGAAGTAAGGTGGTACCGCGCCCAGCAAGCGTCCTTATCGTAAGGGCGCTTTTATATTTAAGGAGGATTAAAGAATGAAGATCGTCTACGCAGGGAAGGATTACGAAATCGAGGGGCCCATCAACGGCTTTGCCCTCGCCAAGATCGTCGATTCGGAGAAGAAGAACAAGGCTTTGGCTTTCCGCGAGGATGGGAAGCTGTTCGACATGAATAACGACGTCAAGGAGGGCGAGGTCAGCTTCGTGATGCCCGCCGATCCAGACGGCTTCGAGATGATGAACCACTCCTGCTCCCATTTGATGGCGCAGGCCCTCATGCACCTCTATCCGGGCTGCCTCTTCGGCTTCGGCCCGGCGATCGAAGAAGGCTTCTATTACGACGTCGATTTCGGCGACAGGGTCATCACCGACAAGGATTTCCCCGCGATCGAAGCGGAGATGAAGAAGCTCTCCAAGGAAGCCATCCCCTATCAAAGGGAAGAGGTCAGCCAGGAGAAGGCTTTGGAGGTATTCGCCTCCAACCATTACAAAGTCGAGCACATCAAGGAGCTGGAGGGGACCATCTCCTTATATAAGCAAGGCGACTTCGTCGACCTCTGCCGCGGCCCCCACGTCCCGAACACCTCCTATCTCAAGCACTTCAAATTGCTTAGCGTCGCCGGCGCCTATTGGAGGGGGGACAGCAAGAACAAGCAGCTCACCCGCATCTACGCGACCTGCTACCCCACCGAGGAGGCCCTGCAGGAGCACCTGGTGATCCTTCAGAAGAGGAAGGACAACGACCACAGGAAGCTAGGCAAGGAGCTGGGGCTGTTCATGCTCAGCGACTTCGCCCCCGGCATGCCCTTCTTCCTCCCCAAGGGGATGATCGTCATGAACGAGCTCGTCTCCTATTGGAGGAAGCTCCACGCCAAGGAAGGCTACCAGGAGGTCATCACCCCGACCATGATGTCGCGCAAGCTCTGGGAGACCTCGGGCCACTGGGACCATTACAAAGACAACATGTACACCACCAAAGTGGATGAGGAGGACTACGCCATCAAGCCGATGAACTGCCCCGGGGCGATGCTGGTCTACAAAAACGGCATCCACTCCTACCGCGAGCTCCCGATGAGGATAAGCGAGCTGGGGCACGTCCACCGCCACGAGGCGAGCGGCGCCCTCAATGGGCTCTTCCGCGTCAGGGCCTTCACCCAGGACGACGCCCACATCATCTTGCGCCGCGACCAGATCGAAGACGAGGTCAAGCGCATCATGGCGATCTTCGACCAGGTCTACAGCGTCTTCGGGCTTTCCTACAAGATCGTCCTCTCCACCCGCCCCGACGACTTCATCGGGGAGGTGAGCTTCTGGGACGAGTCCGAGAGGATCCTCGCCGAGGCCTGCAAAGACTCGAACCACGAATACCAGATCAATCCGGGCGACGGCGCCTTCTACGGCCCGAAGCTCGACTTCAAGCTCAAGGACTCGATGGGCAGGACATGGCAATGCGGGACCATCCAGCTTGACGTCAATCTGCCCCACCGCTTCGGCTGCGCATACGTGGATGAGAACGGAGAGAAGGTAGAGCCAGTGATGCTCCACCGCGTCGTCTTCGGCTCCATCGAGCGCTTCATCGGCATCCTCATCGAGAACTACGGGGGCGCCTTCCCCACCTGGCTCGCCCCGGTGCAGGTGAAACTATTGCCCGTCAACATCGCTAGCCACCTCGGCTACGCGAACGAAGTCGCGGAAGAGCTCCGCGCCCTCGACGTCAGGGTCTCCGTCGACGATTCCAATGAGAAGCTAGGCTACAAGATCAGGAACGCCCAGGTCGAGAAGGTCCCCTACTCCATCGTCATCGGCGACAAAGAGAAGGAAAGCGGCTCTGTCACCTACCGCGTCTACGGCCAGAAGGAGCAGATCACCGTCTCCCTCGACGAATTCAAAAAACTCATCAAAGAGCATATCGACAGCAAAGCGAGGTTCTGATTCAACTCCTCCTTCAGCCCTTCCAAAACCGGAAGGGCTTTTTCTTTGTAAGCTTATGAAAACGCCTTTTCGGTAACGCAAAGTTTTTCATAAGACGTTGAAAACCTCATAAAAAACAATCTCTATGACGGTTGTTTTCAAGAAAGCGTTTTCAGTAAACGCTTTCGGAAACGCTTTCAAGGAAAAGCCTATTGCTCCTCGTTTTCATTCGCCTAAAGTATGGCTGCTTCCAGTCAAAGGAAGCGTCAGAAGCAGGAGGGAAACGATCATGAATCAAGAAGAACTCGCTTACGACATGAAGCTCGCGGAGATCGCGAAGCTCAACATCTTCGCGCCGCTTGATGGCGATGACGAAGAAGAGCGCGAAGAGGAAGAGCCCAATTTGGACTGAGCTTCCTCTAGAAGCAGCAACACCAGCCCCCAAAAGGGGGCTTTTTTCGTGCCAGATATGCAAGGAAATATACATCTTCGCCCTTTCTTTGAGCCGAGCCCGACTTTAAAATGTTCCTATCATGACCAAGAACGAAATCCTTCCACCTTACCGCGCGGCGATGAGCGTCAACCACCGCATCCTCCGCCTCTCCAGCGACATCGCCTATCGCCTGGGCAGGCTCTCTTGCTTAGGCACGGTGGAAGGAGAGGCGCCTTTCCACGCGGAGGAGGTCAAATACACCCTTCTCATGGAAGGGCATAGCCTCACATCCTCCGAGATCAGGGCGCTTAAGCGCGGGGAGGAGCTCCCTGGCGACCCTAAGGCCAGCGCGTTGCTAAGGCTATATGCCCGCCTCAATAAGATCGACCCCTATTCCCCCGATGCTCTATCTTCCTTCGAGAAGGAGGTCTATCCCGAAGGGGTGCCGATGAGGCAGAGCTCGAAAATCGACGGGGCCGACTATGTCTTGCCCCCTTTCTCCAAGGTGAGGAAGCTCCTTGAGAACCTCTTCGAGTTCGAGAGGAAGAACAAAGACGCCATGTCGCCGGTGACTTTGGCCTGCTTGCTGTATTATGAGGTCATCGCCCTTTCCCCCTACTCCGCGGAGAACGGGCTTCTCGCGCGCTTCTGGTTCAAGGCGATGCTCGGGAAAGCGGGCCGCTCGATGGGGGCATTAAGGATCGAAAGGTCGCTGTATTTCGCCAAAGACAAAATCCACGACGCCTTCTTGGAGGCCGCGAAGAAGCAAGACAGCGCCCCTTTCGTCGAGGCGCTGCTCGAGCTGATCCTAACTAGCGTGAACGCGCTTCTAAGCGAAGCGTCCAAGAAGGAGGAATCCTCCTCGCCGCTAGTCGAGCGGCTGCTTTCGAAGATGGCCAGCGGGCGCTACTACAGCGCCAGCGAGCTCTGCGCCCTATTGGGTTTGAAATCAAGGCTCGGGCTGCAGAAGAACTACCTCCGCCCCGCCTTGTCTAGGCAAGCCATCGTCATGTCTAACCCCCTCTGCCCCACCGACAGGAACCAGAGGTATCGGAAGAAGGACCTCCTATGAGCTTGGCCGCGATTTTCTGCATCCTCTTCTTCGTTTTGCTGCTTGCTTCCTACCTGGCCTATTTCATCTTGGTGAGGAAAAACAACGCGAGGGCGAAGCTGCTCATCTATCTTTTCTTCCCCTTGGCCCTTGGGCTCCAGATCTCCTTGATCCTCGAGGGCAGATCGCTTTTCCTCACGGAGGCCCCCGTCCAGGCGAATTGGCTGGGCATCCTCGCGGGCATCTTCCTTTCCACGATCTTCTATTGGCCCTTCGCCAAAAGGCAAGGGAAGAAATTCGCCTCCGCCGACCTCGCCCTGTTCCTTCTTTCCGGCATGGCTTTGCTCGCCGATTCGATCTCGATCGCCTACGCCCTCCTCGTCTATGCTCCCGCTGCCTAAATTGCCCCTTGACTCCCCCAAAGGGGGTCTATATACTTACCGACGTCGCAAGACGTAGAAAGCAGCCGCTCCCGCGCTCGCCAGATTCCCTCGGGGAATTGGCCCACAACTACTGGAAAGAAAACTCAGTAATGGACTCGGGGCGCTGCCGCCCCGTTTTTTAGACAAGAAGGAGGAAAGCAACCATTCCCTACTACAGCAAACCAGATCGCCGTCCGCAAAAACGCTTCGACCCCATCAATGAGCACGTCCGCTACCCGGTCGTCATGGTCATTGGGCCCGAAGGCCAGAATCTGGGGCAGATGAGCTCACGCGAGGCAAATTCCCTCGCCGCAAGCTACAATCTCGACCTCTTCTGCGTCGCCCCCAACGCCAATCCGCCCGTCTGCAAGATCCTCAATTACGGCAAATACCGCTTCGAGCAGCAGAAAAAGGATCGTGAGCTGAAGAAGAACTCAAAGCAGGCCGAGCTCAAGGAAGTGCAGCTCCACATCTCTATCGGGGAGCACGACATCCAGACCAAAGCCAAGAAAGCCAAGGAATTCCTTGCCGACGGAGACAAAGTCAACATCCGCGTCATCCTCAAAGGCCGCGAAATGGCCCACAAGGATCTCGGGGAGGCGCTGCTAGCGAAATTCGTCGCCTTGCTCCAAGAAGCCGGAGAGCTACAGTACTCCAAACCCGCGTTCTGGGAAGGGAAATGCTTCTCCGCCATCGTCGCACTGAAGAAGAAATAGGAGGAAACCTCAAATGCCGAAGATGAAATCGAACCGCGCCTTGATGAAGCGCATCAAGGTCACAGGGACTGGCAAAATCAAATACGTCCATCCCTACAAAGGGCACCACGCCCCTTACAAAACCCCCAAGCAGTCGCGCCAGCTCCGCGGCTCCGGGATGCTTGATCGCACCGACTACAAGCGCATCAAGTTCATGATCGTCAAGTGATAGGAGGAAGTATCAACCATGGCTAGAGTCAAAGGTGGCACCGTTACCCGTGCCCGTCGTAAGAAGATCCTCAAACGCGCCGAAGGCTATTTCGGCTCCAAGCATCTTCTCTTCAAAACCGCGAAGGAGCAGGTTTGCCACTCCCTCCGCTACGCTTACAATTCCCGCCGCCTCATCAAGCGCGACTACCGTAAGCTCTGGATCAAGAGGATCAACGCCGCTTGCCGCGTCAACGACATCTCCTATTCCCGTTTCATGAACGGGCTCAAGAAGAGCAATATCGAGATCAACCGCAAGATGCTCGCCGAGATCGCCATCCACGATCCCGAGGCCTTCGCCGGCTTGGTCGCGACCAGCAAGAAAGCCCTCGCGAAGTAAGCGAACGCAATTCGAAAAGCAGCCATCGCTGGCTGCTTTTTTTGATGTGAATTCAGCGTTTTGAAGTAATGCTTCAAATCACTTCAAACGAACTTCAAATCGTTTTGAAGCGCTAATGGACGAAGACCTTTTCCCTAGAGGAGAGGTAGCTCGCCGGCCTGTCTTCGACTTGGATGAGGTAGCCTTCCGCGACGAGTTTGTCGATCAGTTTCTCCTTCAAATAGGAGGAGACGGAGACGCCGAGGTGCTTGGCGATGGAAGAGATTGTCCGCTTGGCAAGATAGCAATAGGAAAGGATCTGAAGTTCCTTCTCCGAAAGCAAGGCGTCTTCGGCGAAGACCCTCGGAAGCGGTTTTTCCCCCGCCTCTTCCATCGAGGCGTGCGTGAGATCGGGGAGGACGAGCTTGAAGTAATCGTCGTTGCAAGTCACGTAGGGCTTATGGCTTAGATCGGCGGAGGAATAATCCTTCTCGATGATGTCGAATCCTGTGCCGATCCCTTGGATGGTCCCCACTAAACTGAGGATGTCTGCGATCAGCTTGTTCCGATGCTGGGGGATGATGTTGGCGAGGTCTTTCTCCTTCGTGAGCCTCTTCCCGGAAAGCAGGCTCCCTGGGGAGGTGATCTCCAGGCGGTCGATGAAGATATCAACCTGGATCTGCGTGCCTTCCATCCAATAATTGCGATGGGCGAAAGCATTGGCTATGCCTTCTTGGACGGAGCGGTAAGGATAGGAATAAAGCGGCTTCTCGCCCGTGTCGGTCTTCTTAATGCCGTTCACGCTCAGCAGCTGAACCGTCGAAGCCGCTTCGCGGATGACCTTCGTGATTGGGCCCTTCATCTTCTTGATCGCCAAAAGGGAGGTCGAGGCGCGGTCGATCCCCGGCCACTTCACGATGGTGAGGCAGGTCTCATCTTCCTCGCAGCCGTCCTTGAAAAGGAGCGTCCCTTTCTTCAAGGTGCCGTCTTTCGAAGCGACCCCTTTAAGCAGGAGGCTTTTCTCCTGAAGCTCTTCCCCATCGCGGTTGGAGGCATATTCCTCCCTGAGGCAGGAGAAATCGCCGAACTTGAACGGGACATCCGTCTCCAAGACGTCGTATTTCGAGCGTTCGCTATGCAAGACGAGGGAGCGAATCGCGGAAGCGGAGGCGATTTCGGTGATCCCGAACCTCCTTATATAGGCGGTGAGCGATCCTTTGCTTTTGACCATGACGGGGACTTCGTCGTTCCCCTTCACGGCGATCTTCAAAAGGTATCTGGTCCCTTTCTCTCCCGGGATGGGGATGGAGGTAACATCGGGGATGAGGGGAGGCTCAAGACGGCTCTTGCATTCCCGATAGACGAGTTGCGATTGCTTATCGGCGTCCTTGGAAGAGAGGGAGACGATCTTATGCGACTTATCCTCGACGCCGACGAAGAGGATGCCGCCGAAGCCGTTAGCGAAAGCGGAGATCGTCTTGAGCCACTTCACCTGCGAAAGTGAGCCGTCCTTCTCCTCGCCTTCGGAGAGGAATCCTTTGAACTCGAGCTCAGTCGTCTCGATATTCAAGCCTGGATACAAATCTTCGAACCTCATATAAGCCCTCCTTTGCCCATTCATTATAAACTCATTTGAAGTCTTTTGAAGCATTACTTCAAATCACTTCAAATCAACTTCAAACCGATTTGAAGTAGCCTTGCGGTCGAAGTGACCCAAATAGAGAAACCTCAGGCGATAAAGAAAGAGGGCAAATCGCCCTCTCTTATGCTTTTTCCTTAGGGAATCGCCCTACTCTGACTTTTCTTCCTCGGAAGGCTCTTCGACGTGCGAGAAGACTTCCTCTCCTTCGCTGAGGTAGATCGCTTTCACCCCATCGATGCATTTCTGAACTTGGCTCTGCCAGTCCCACTTGGCCTCGAATTTCTCGCACTCGTCGATGCGCGGCTTGGTCTTGGGCTTCTTTGGCTTGAAGATCGTGCAGCAATCCTCGTATGGGCGGATGGAGATCTCGTAGGTCTTTATCCTCTGCGAGGTGGCGATGATCTGCAGCTTGTCGGAGCAGCAAAGGGGGCGCATGATCGGGAAAGAGGTGACCGCGTTGATGGTCTGCATGGAGGAGAGGGTCTGGCTGGCGACCTGGCCGATCGATTCGCCTGTTGCGATGGCGAGGCAGCGGTTCTTCTTCGCCACCCCTTCTGCGATGCGGAGCATCATCCTGCGCATGATGGTGATGCAATAGGGCTCAGGGACGTTGCTGTAGATGGCGAGCTGAAGCTCGGTGAAGGGAACGACCTCTAACTTGATGTCGCTTTGGTATTCGTTGAGGGCCTTGAGGATGTCCTTGAGCTTGTCCAAAACGGCCTCGGGGGTGTATGGGGGCGCGGCGAAATGGAGGCACTCGACCTTGATCCCCCTCCTCATCAAAGCGTAGGCGGCGACGGGGGAATCGATGCCTCCGCTAAGAAGCAAGGTCACCTTCCCGTTCATCCCCATGGGGTAGCCCCCGACGCCTGGGTAATCGTGGCAAGAGAGGCTCGCCCCCTCTTTCCCTAGGCGCACCTTCAGATTGATGTCGGGGTTATGGACGTCGACCTCCAATTCAGGATGGGCCTCAAGGATCGCATCGCCCAAAGAGACGGCGATGCCGTAGGAATCAAGGGGATAGGTCTTGTCGGTGCGCTTGACGGTGACTTTGAAGGTCTTCCCTTTCTCTAAGGAGATGAGCTCGCAAGCCTCTTTCTTGAGCGTCTCTATGTCCTTCTCGCTTCTAGCGACCAAGGAGATCTTCTGGATTCCCGGAACGTCCTGGAGCCTAGCGAGGATCGGAGAGAAGTCCTTCTCGCCAAGGTGAACGTAGATGTGGTCGTGGTCGCCCTTGCATTCGACCCCGAAGCTCTTCAGCGCCCCGCGGACGTTATGCAGCAAGGCGCGGATGAACTGCTTGCGGTTGTTCCCCTTCGTGGAGAGCTCGCCGTAATGGATCATCAGGCTGTCGTATCTCATATGGTCTTGATCTCCTCGAGGATCTTCTTGAGTTCGCTCAGGAATCCTTTCACATCCTCTTCGGTGCTGTCCCCGCTGAAAGAGACCCTGATCGAGTTCGCGGCGTGGCTCTGGTCCTTGCCCATCGCGAGGATGACGCTGGAAGAAGGCTCGCCCTTCGAGGAGCAGGCCGAGACGGTGGAGACGTAGATGCCTCGCTCAGAAAGCGCCTCCACCACGACCGAGGCCTTATGATGGAGAAGGGAGAAATTGCAAAGGTAAGGGGAATGCCCCTTGGGGGAGTTGATGTCGATCTCGGGGATTTCCTTCAATCCCTCCTCAAGCATCGCGCAGAGGCGGCTGACCTTCGCATAGGATTCATCCATCCGATTCATCGTCAAGCGCAAGGCGGCGGATAAAGAAGCGGCCGCGGCGACGGAGACGGTGCCCCCGCGGTAGCCGAATTCCTGCTGCCCGCCGGAGACTAGGGGCAAAAACTGCAGGCTTTTGCGGTAGATCAGCACCCCGGACCCCTTGATGCCGCCGAACTTGTGGGCGGAGCAGGTGATGAGGTCGCATTTGGAATAGTCGCACCTTACTTTGCCGATGCCTTGGGTCGCGTCGACGTGGAAGAGGGCCTTCGGATAATCCTTCAGGATCTCAGCGTATTCCTCGATGGGGAAGATCGTCCCGGTCTCGTTGTTGACCTGCATCATGGAGACGAGGATGACGTCTTTGCCCAGGTTTTCAGCAAGGGTCGAGGGGGAGACGTAGCCTTCTTGGTTGACGGGCAAAAAACGCGGGTCGAAGGAGAAGGAATCGCGGAGCTGCTGATAGGCGACGAGGACCGAGGGGTGCTCGACGCTCGAGGTCAATAGCTTCTTGCCCCTGTTCTGGTAACGGAGGGCGACGCTTTTGATGGCCATCGAATTGGCTTCGCTCGCCCCGGAGAGGAAGATGCATTGATGGGTGGAGGATAGTCCCAGCAAGGAGAGGACCTCCTGGCGGGAATCCTCGAGAATCTTCTTTGCCTTATAACCGAAGAGGTGGTTGGAATTGGGGTTCCCGTAGGACTCCTCGTTCACCCTGACGAAGGTCTCCATGGCCTCTTTGAAAGGACGGCCGGTCGCGGCGTTGTCTAGATAGATCATCGCTATTCTCCCCTGACTCTCTTGCAGGCTTCCGCGGCGGTCTCGTAAGCGGTCTTGAAGTCGCCTTGGAAATATAGGGCCTCGGCTTGGGAAAGGGAGGCGGCTAGGTCGGATAGGTTCGGGCGTTGGCGGTTGCCGTAGAGGATGGCCGCGTCAGCCAGCGTCTTCGCGTTCAGTTGGTTCTCTAGCTCGGCGCTGAGCTTATCGCCTTTCCCGCGCAGCTCGGAGACCAGGGAATTCACCTTGGCGACGTCGATCGGGCGGGTGGAGAGCAAGGAATGGACCTCGTCGATGATCTCGTGCATCCTCGCGATGGTCCCCTCATGCTTCTGGCTCAAAGAGGGGATCGCGGCCTCGCGGAGGGCGGATTCGCATTTGGCGAGGGAGAAGAAATAGGCGTCGAGGGAGGAGCAGGCGTCCTCGCTGTCCTTCTTAAGCGAATAGAGGTACTGGGTGAACTCATCGATCGAGGCGGAGCTCTTCTCGGCCTCGTCGTGGAGCTCGTTCATCTTCGCCAGAAGCGAGGAATAAGGCTGCTTCATGGTGCTGTGGATCAAGGTGTCGAGACTGCGCTTGGTCGCGCCGGACTTGTTGATCTGGGTCTTGATGTCGTCGATGAGCTTCTGCTCCTCGGCGGAGATGACGTAGATCTTGCGGATGTCCGGGAGCGCGTTGCAGAGGCGGAGGTACTTCTTCTCGACCTCGGCGTCGTAATGGTAGACGTCGTCGCATTTGGCCTCGAATTTGATGCGGGCGTCCTTCTCCCCGGAGAAGAGGTCGAAATACTCGTCTATCTTGGCTAGGATCGCGTCCAGCTTCTGACTCGCGCCGGCGAGCTCGAAGTCCTTGACGTCCTGGGTGATCTCATCGAGGGTCTTCTGCATCTCGTCGATGCTCGAGCTCACGAAGAGGGGGTAGAGGGGATAGCCGGCGTGGACGAGGTCCTCATAGCCGTTCCTTAAGGAGGAGAGCTTGTCGGGGACGACGGACTGGATGGTGACGCAGATGTTGGGCAGGTCCTTCAACGCTTTGGAAAGCTCCTTCAGAACCCCGTCGATCTTCGGCAGCATGTCGCTCGCGTCTTTGTATTGGGCGCCCTCGACGAGGCTCTCGAAGCTGCGGAACTCCGCGTCGAGCTTATCGAAGATCTTCTCGAAGGAGGAGCTGACCAAAGAGAGGTCTGCCTGCTTCACGTAGTAGTCCTGCTTGATCTTGCGGAGCTGCTCCTTGAGCTGGAGGGATTGCTGGCGCACCTCTTCCTCCGGCTTGATGACCTTGATCAAGTCATCGTTGAGCTGATTGACCTGGGCCTCATAGTAGTCGAGGGTCTTCTTGGCCTGGGGCAAGGAGGCCTTCAGGTCCTTGTAGCGGCGCTCGGAAAGCATGTCCTTGAGGCCGTTGAGCGCGCTTTGGGCGGCGGAGTCGGCCTGGTCGCGGACGTCTTTGAAGCGGCGCTTGAACTCCATGTGGGTGTTCACGTAGAGCAAGTTGGTGACGGAGATGTTCTCGATGCGCTTGATGTACTGGGAATCCTGGCCGAAGAGGAGGGCGTGGAGGTATTCGAAGCGCCGGGACAGGTCGCCCACCTGCTTCTTGGCCCTCATGCCGCGGAAAAGGGTGAAATAAAGGATCAGGAAGACGCCTCCTGCAAGCAGCAGGCAGCCAAGGATGATGAGTACAATAAAAATCGGTTCCATATGCGCGTCAATCTTACCATGGGGAAAGGCGCCTTGAGAGGGTTTTTATTGAAAATAAAAGGGGTTTGGGCGGGAAAGTGCTTCCCTAAGGCGCTTAGCAAGAGAAAGCGTGCTTGCCAGGACCCACTTTCTGGGTCTTTCCGGAGAAGGTCAAAGTGCCGCTGGTGTTGGGGGGCAGCTCGATCTCATAGACCGTCTTATCCCCTTCTTTCCGCCACCCTGCGGAGACTTTGCCGTAGACGCTTTGGTAGGAGCAGGAAGCGTAGGTCTCCTTGCCTCCGATGAGTGGGGAGAAAGAGAACTCGTTCTCACCGATCACTTTAAGCCCGCACATGCCCTCGAGCAGCCACTGGCAGAGGGCGCCTTTGGAGTAATGATTCAAGGAGGCGACGCCTATGTCTGGGGTGGTCTCCCCTTCCCAACTCTCCCAGATCGTGGTCGCGCCGTTCTTGGGCATGAATAGCCACCCCGGCATCTCCTCGTTTTCGAGGAGGCGATATGCGCTTTCCACGTCGATGGAGGAAAGGACATCGAGGATGAGGGGCGTCGAGAGGAAGCCCGTGCCTAGCCTCCAGCCATAGTTCTCCATCGCCTTGATGAGGCGCTTCTTCGCGTAGGCTTCTTGCTCAGGGGTGAGCAGGCCCATGTAAAGCGGGCGGACCAATTTGGCCTGGCGGTCCGTGTCCAAAAGGTGCTTGGGTTTGGTGACGAGCTCTTGATAAGCGCGCCTAGCGCCCTCGCTGTATTCCTTGATGCGGCCTAATTCCTTCGAAGAGGGCTTGCCGAGGATTCTAGCGACCTCGAGGACGCGCTTCAGGGTGAAATAGGTGTAGGCGGTGGATTCCTCGGGATGGGGCGAGGCGAAATCGTACCAGACGAAGGCGCAGACGTCGTTGGGCTCGCACCATTCGCCATAGGATTGCCCGCAGTTGACCGCGTATTTCCTGTTTTTGCGCGATAGGTGCATCGGCTTGGCGTAGACCCCGCCCCACTTCCCGGCGCGCTTGATCATGAAATTCGCGTATTTGAGCATCCCCTGATAATAGCTTTCGAGGATGCGCTCATCGCCGTACTTCTGGTAGAAATAGAGGGGGATGTAGACCCCGGCGCAGGCCCATCCGACCGAGCCATTCATCGTCCACATGAACCAATCCTCGTGGGCGTAAGGGGCGATCTGGGGGAGCCTGCCGCTATTCCACTGCCTGTCGTAGATGTCGCGGACGTGCTTTCTGGCGAAGGAGGCGTAATCGACCATGAAGGAGGCGGTGTTGAAGAAGATCTCGCTGTCCCCCGTCCAGCCCATGCGCTCCCTGGTGGGGCAATCGGAAGGGAGGTCGGTGGAGTTGCTCTTAAGCGACCAAAGGGTGTTCTGATAGAACTTGTTGATGAGGGGGTTCGAGCATTCGAAATGAGAGGTCTCCTCGAAGGCGCTGTAGACGGCGATCGCCGCGAAGTCGCCCATCTCGAAGGGGGCGTCGGTCTGTATCTCGGCGTAGCGGAATCCGCCGTAAAAGAATTTAGGCGCGTATTCGTTCCGCCCTTCTTTGCAGACGTAATCGATTTCCTGCAAGGGGCTCTGCTTGCCTTTGAAGGTGCATTGGACGTTCTTGAGGGTCAGCTCTCCGTCTTGCCCAAGCATCTCCCCGAGTTTGACGTGGATCCTTTGCCCCGCATGGGCTTCCAAAGAGAAGGCGATGTAGCCGGAGATGTTCTGCGGGAATTCCAGAACCTTCTTCCCTTTGGGGGTGGTGATGACTTTCAAAGGAGAGAAGCGTTCCCTCTCCTTCACCTCGACGTTGTTGGAAGAGGTGAGGTTGGCCTCGAAGGCGGTCTCTTTCGCTTTGCCGCTATAGGAAGGGGCTTTCCTCGCATCGACCTTCTCCCCGTCTTTGAGATCGGCGAAAAGGATGGGCCCGTCGTTGCTCCAAGACCAGGAGGAATCGCTGCAAATGACCTCTTTTTCGCCATCGGAATGCTCGATCTCTAGCTGCGCGAGCAGCTTGGTGACTTTCCCGTAGGTGTAGGTCCTGCCTTTCGAGCCGCTTGAGCCGCGGTACCAGCCGTCTGCGAGGAGGGAGGTGAGCTCGTTCTCCCCATCTATAAGGAGAGAGGTGACGTCGTAGGTCTGATATTGGATCCTCTTGCGGTTGTCCGTGGAGCCGGGGGCGAGGACGAACTCCCCCACCCTCTTCCCGTTCAGATGGAGTTCGTAAAGGCCGCAGGCGGAGGCGTATAGCCTCGCCTTCTTCACGTCCTTGAGGACGAACCTCTTCCGGAAGCAGTCGACGGGGTATCTCTTCTTCTTGCTGACGTTGTAATCCCCGGCGATCCATTTCGCCTGCCAGTCGCTTTTCTCAAGCAGCCCCATCTCGAAGGAAGCTTCTTCCGATGGCTCTCCTTCTGCGTCGTTCTCATCCCAGAGGATCAGCTGCCAGGCGACCCGGTCGCGAGAAGCGAGGGCGAAAGGGACATCAAGATGCATCGAGGAGGAAGGGACCTTCTCGGAGTCGTAGAAGGGCTTCCCGTTTTTCTTGGCGATGAGGCGGTAGGCGGTTTGCCTCTGACCTCCTTCGCAGTTCCAGAAAAGGCGGGGATGGGGGATATCGATCCCAAGGGGATCAATGAGGTATTCGGTGCGTAGGCGGATGGGTTTCATATTAGGCGGCCCTTTCTAATTCGGCTTTGATTTTGGCCCGGTAGGAAGCGCCGTAAGCGGCCTCCTTCGCCCACTGCTCTTCTTCTTTTTGATGGCGTTTTGCGGCGTTTTCGTCAAATTTGCGCCGTTTTTCAGGAGTCAAAGCAGCGTATTTGGCCTTGGCTTTCTCCTCTGCTTTCTGCTTGCGGAGCTCTTCCTTTTCCTTGGCGGCGAGTTTCTTGGCTTCTTTCTTCGCGTTGGATGCCTCAACCTTCTCAAGGTGGGCGGAGAGCTCTTCATCGTAATCGAGGCCCTTCTTCTCGCACTTGGCCTTCAAAGCCTCGCGATAGGCCTCCTCGTTCTCGGCGAGGAACTTCTTCTCCTCCTCTTCCGCTTTCGCCTCGGGGGCGATCCAGACCTGGCCGAGCTTCTCGATCTCCTCCTTCTGGAGGCGGCGGATCTCCTCTTGCTTCTTAGAGATCGTCTTCTCGACGTTGAGGAACATCAGCAAGACTGCGAGGAAGAGCCCGGTGATGGTCTCTAGCCCGACGAACCCGAAGATGATCAAGTCCTTGCAGGCTTGGCTCTGCTCGGCGGCAACTGTTTCGCCGTCGATGATCGAGGGGGCGATGTAGCCGGAGGAGGAAAGAAGCGCGTTGAAGACGGCGGTGGCGACTCCGAGGATCGCGCAGGCGATGATGTTGTAGATCGACATCGCCGTGCCGTCGCACCTGACGCCGCTCTTCCATTCGAGGTGGTCAAGGCCATCCGCGAAGAGGGCCATGAAGACGTAGGCGCAGGGAAGCCCGCCGATGTTCTTGATGAACTGGCCGACGAGGACGATCGCCATGTTGGTCGGGGCCATCCAGCAGATGGCCGAGCCGATGGCGTAGAAAAGGAAGCCGATCGCGGTCAGGTTGCGCTTGCCGAATTTCTTCGCAAGCGGCCAGACGACGAAGATGCCGATTCCCATCGGGATGCCCCCGATGACGGAGACGAGGGTCTGGGTGATGCCGTCGTTGTAAGTGCCCAGGACGTAGTTGCAGTAATAGACGAGGGCGAGGTTCTTAAGCGAGCCGGCGAAGGTGTAGACGAGGAAGTAGACGAACATGATGATCATGTATCTGTCGGTGAGGACGATCTTCAGCTGCGTCAGGAAAGGGACCTTGCTCTTGTCCTCGATCGAAGTCTGTTCCTCGGTGACTCTCTCTTTGGTGAAGTAATACTCGACGATGGTCAGGGGCAAGGCGAGCGCGGAAAAAGCGCTCATGACGATGATCCATTTGCTCTTGTCCACGCCCAAGGAAGGCATGATGACCATCGGGAAGACGAGGGCGACGAGGATGCCGCTCATCATGATCGTGGCGATCTGGTTGAAGACGGAGAGCCCGCCGCGCTGGATGGTGTTGCGCGTGGAGAGGGGGCACATGAGGTTGTGGCTCATGTTGTAGATCGTGTAGGCGAAGGAATAGAAGAGGTTGTAGGAGAGCATCACCCAGATGACGGTGAAGGTCTCGTTGACCTCGGGGATGAGGAAGAGCAGCACGCCGGAGATGGCGACTAGAGGCGCGGAAAGCAAGATCCAGGGGCGGGCTTTGCCTTGCTTGGTCTTCGTGCGGTCGATGATGTAGCCCATGATCACGTTGGTGATCGCGTCGATGATCTTCGAGACGATCGGGAAGACCACGAGGAAGACCCCTCCCCAGACGTGGGTTAGGCCCAAGACGTCGGTGTAATAAAGTTCAGATAGGTGCCGAGGATGGCGTTGAGCAACAGCGCCCCGCAGGGGCCGAGCAGATAGCCGAGCCATTTCTCGGAATTGGTGACGTTTTTGGAATGGACGCGGCTATTGAAGAGCTTAGCGTCGATCAGTTTTCCCTTTTTCATGTTTTTCACTCCTTATTCTTTCCTTTCGCCTCATCCTTTGGCAAGGGCGGGACCTTTATTTTCATGCAGAAGTCCTTGATTCCCCTTATGAGGTGGCCGTTGGCGATGTCCCTCATCCCCAAGGCGAAGTGGTAAGGGAAGCTTCTTCCTGCGCTCATCGACATCGTGATGATCGAATTGCTTTCGAGGATGCGCTTGAGGAACATCGCCCCTTTGATCTTGTTGTCCCTCTCAGGCCCATCCTTCATCCTTTTGGCTTTCTTCATGTCTTTTCTAGCGACGGAGAGGACGGCGGAGAAGAGGATTCTACCGAAGAAGGTGCTCCTAAGATCAGTGAAGCGGCTTTCCAGTCGGATGGGCTTTTTCGGCTTCGCCTTCGGCAAACACTGCCCCATGAGATTCTCGAAGACCCCGTCGGATATCTTGCCGGGATCATTGTTATAGGCGGAGATGACTTCCCCTGGGTAGGGGGAGGCTATCCCCTCGCCATCTAGATGCAGGGAGCAAACGCATTTTGGCGAAGAGACGTTCTCGGACAGCTCGAATTCGTAGCGCCCTTCCTCGAGGACGAATCGCTTCTCCTTGACGTGGTAATAGGCCAAATCGCTTTCGGCGAAGGAGACGGTGACCTTTTTCGCCTCGCCTGGCTCAAGGTAGACTTTGGCGAATCCCTTCAGCTCTTTCAGAGGGCGGAAAACGGACTTTTGCGGGGATTTCACATAGATCTGCGCGATTTCCGCGCCGAATTTGTCACCGACGTTCTTGATGGTGAAGCTCACGACGATGCTCTCTTTCTCTTCCCTAACCTCGAAATCAGAGTATTCGAAGCGCGTGTAGGAAAGGCCGTATCCGAAGGGATAGGCGACCGGAATGGCTCTGCTTTCGTAATAGCGGTAGCCGACGTAGACGTTCTCTTTGTAGAGCTCGATCTCCTTCTTGGAATAGGCTTCCCCATAGGGGACGTCCGCATAAGAGGCTGGCCAGGTCTCGGCGAGCTTGCCAGAAGGGGTCTTCTCCCCGAATAGAAGCTTGCGGGTGGCCTCCCCTCCTCTTTGGCCTGGGAGGTACATCAATAGGATCGCCTCCATCTTCTCACGGAAAGGAAGCTCAATCGGGGAGCCTCCGTAGAGGACCAAGATGATTTTCTTCCCTTTGGACAGCAAAGCGTCGATGAGCGAAAGCTGATTCGCGGGCAAAGCCATGCTCTCCCTGTCTTGCCCTTCGCTTTCGACGTAATCGGTGAGCCCCGCGAAAAGGAGGACCTTCTCGTGCCCTTCCGCTTTCGAAAGGGCCTCGGAGATAAGCAATTGGTTAGGACTCGTCTCGTTTTCTTTGTACCCGCGGGCATAGGCGTAGCTCACCCCGGCGTCGTCGAAGGCTTTCTTCGGGGTGGTGAGCCTCCATGGGCTGCTCATCGAACTGCCCGCGCCTTGGTAGCGCATCTTCTCGAATAGGTCCCCGATCACGACGAGATCGTCTCCTTTGCTGAGGGGGAGCGCCCCTTTGTTCTCTAGCAGCACCGCGCAGTCGCAGGCGATTTCCTCAGCCAGAAGGTCATGGCGCTCAAAATTGGGATCGCCTTCCTCTTTGCCCTCGTGCTTTTGGGCGAGATTCAGGACGTTCAAAACGGCATTGTCGAGGCTTTCTTGCTTCAGCTTCCCTTCTTCTAGGCCGTCGAGGATCCATTTGCGGCAGATCATGGTGTCGCCAGGCATCTCGAGATCAAGCCCGGCGTCGATCATCCGCAAGCGATCGTGGGTCGCTCCCCAGTCGGTCATGACCAAGCCGGAGAACCCCCACTCTTCCCTTAAGACATCGGTGAGCAGCCATTTGTTTTGGCAGCTATACACTCCGTTTATCATGTTGTAAGAGCACATGATCGTGTCAGGATGCGCCTCTTTCACGGCGATTTCGAAGGGCTTGAAATAGAACTCGCGCAGCGCCCTCTCGTCGCAGACGCAGTCGTTCATGAAGCGGTAATTCTCTTGGTTGTTAGCGGCGAAATGCTTGAGGCAGGCGCTCACGCCTTCCTCTTGGATGCCCCTTACTTCCCCGGCGCCCATCTTCCCGGCGAGGAGGGGGTCTTCGGAATAGTATTCGAAGTTCCTGCCGCCAAGGGGGTTCCTCTTGATGTTGATGCCGGGGCCGAGAATGAGGTCGACCCCAAAATAATTCGCCTCTTCGCCAAGAGCGCGCCCCACCTTCTCGGCGTTCTCCGCGTTCCAGGAACAGGCGACGGTGGCTGCGGTTGGGAAGGAGGTGGAGTTTTCGCTGGCGGTGACTCCGTTATCGCCATATCCCTTCTGAACCCTCAAGCCATGCGGGCCGTCGGAAGTTCTAACCGAGGGGATGCCTAGCCTAGGCACGGGGTTGGTGCAGTAGAAATCCGTGCCGGAAAGCAAAGCTGCTTTCTCAGCCGGAGTCAGTTTAGCCAAAAGAGTTTCGGGCTTATCCATGGAAACTTCCTTTCAATGTATAAGCGATTTTTGCACGGGAGAAAAAGCAATTCTTACACTTTTGTATTCTTTTCTTTATGATTGTATTGTCTTATGAAACTGACCTTAGACGATTTGAACTACCTTTGCAGAAGCATCGGGGGCCTCGCGGGGATCCCGGTGAGGGCCTACAAAGGCAAAAAGCTCGTCAGTTTCTACTCTTTGTCCCTCTTTCCGAAGGACCCCATCGCCCCATATGAGGACAAGATCCTCTCAATCGAAGAAACACTAGGCTATTTCATCACCCCCTACTTCCAATATTTCGGGATCGTGAAATCCAAAGACGCCGAAATCGTCCTCGGGCCCACCTCGCAGGTAACCCCAAGCAATAAAGACCTGCAGAAACTCGCCTTCGAATGCGACGTCCCAAGCGATGAGACGAACGATTTCCTCTTCGCGATGAATAGCCTCCTCCCCTTTCCTTTGGAAAGCCTTCTGCAGACGATGTGCTCCATCAATTTCCTGCTGAACGGGGAGAAGAAGACCATCGCCGACGTAACGATCTATGACGAGGAGCAGACGCGCATCGAGGAAGAGCTCGCCAAACGCCAAGCCGAGAAGAAATTCAACGAGGAAGCGCAACGAAAAAGCGAGGCGACCCCGCACAACACCCTCTTCTTCGAGGAGACCCTTCTCAATTACGTCCGCCATGGGGAGACCTCCGCGCTGAGGGAATTCCTGCAGAAAGCCCCCGCCATCTCCCCGGGCATCCTCTCCCCAGACGCCCTAAGGCAAACCAAAAACACCTTCATCGTCACCGCGACCCTCGTCTCGCGCGCCGCGATTCGCGGAGGGCTGGACGCCAACGAAGCCCTCTCGCTTTCCGACTCCTACATCCAGAAATGCGAGCTCCTATCGACTTTCGAGGGGATGAAGAACCTGCAGCTCCGCTTGGTGCTAGACTTCACCGAGAGGGTGGAGAGGCTGAAACTAGGAGAGAACCCGTCGAAGCTGTTCAAAGACGTGTCGAACTACGCGCAGAAGCATCTAAGCGAGCCGATCGACATCGCTTCCCTTGCCAAAAGCCTCTACCTAAGCCGAACCTATCTGGCCGCGAAGTTCAAAAAGGAGACGGGGATGACTTTAAGCGAGTTCCTCCTCGGGGAGAAGATAGAGGAAGGGAAGCGTTTGCTCCGCTACAGCGACAAATCGATCGCCTCCATCGCCTCTTATCTAGGCTTCTCCTCGCAAGGCCATTTCGCCAACGCCTTCAAGAAAAGCACGGGCCTCTCCCCGAAGGAATACCGTCAGAAGCACGCCCATTAATCGACTGATTTGAGGCTGGAGATCATGTCGATGCGCTTGATCTTCGGGAGCAGAAGCGCGTCGACCAGGGCGCTGAAGGCCCCGATGATGAGGACGGGGATCAGATAGGAATACCACTCGATGTCGCCAAGCGAGCCGAAATTGAGGTAGACGATGACGATCTGCATGATCCCCACGCCCAAGGGGATCCCGATGATGAGCCCGGCAACCGTCATGACCGCGATCTCGCGGTAAAGGTAGAAGACGGTCTCCTTATCGTGGTAGCCAAGCACTTCCAAAGTCGCGATCTCCCTGCTTCTTTCGGCGATCGACATGTCGGTGAGGCTATAAAGAACCAAAGCCGCGAGGACGATCGCGAAGCCGATGAGGAAATAGGAGATGGGGATGATGGAGCTGGCTACCGCCCCGCCCTGCCCCTCTTTGAGTTTGCTCACGATGTTAAGCAGCGCGAAACCAAGGAAGACGATTGCCGTGCTGCCCCCGACGGAGATCGCCGTCATGAAAAGCCTCTTCTTGTAGCGCACGAGGTTGCGGAAGGTGCTTTTGAAGCGGAAGGGGAACTTCTTCCAAAGGGAGCTCCTCTCCAAGGCGGTCTGGACTCCGCTGCCAGGGGACTTCGGAAGCAAGAGGATGGCGGGGAGAGGATGCAGGGTGTCCCTAAGCTGCCCCAGGGTGATAAGAAGGATGAAGGCGAACATCGCCGCGGCGCTGATAAGAGTGAGGACGGGGTTGAGGGTGGCGGCGGTCTGAGCGGGCAATAGATATGGGTATTGGAAGGCCGTGTAGATGAGGGGGTAGACGGCGAAATAGCCTCCAAGCATCCCTAGCCCTATCCCAGAGAGGGTGGCGGCGCTCGCCAATAGGAGGTATTTGGAGGAGATCCTCGAATTCTTGTAGCCAAGCGAGGCGAGGCAGGCGATCTGGGAGCGCTCCTCCTCGATCATGCGGCTCATCGTGATGGAGACGACTAATCCGGCCACCGCGAGGAAGAAAACGGGGATGACGTAGCAGATCTTGTCCATCTTCTCGCAGGACTCCTTGAGCATCCGATGCGAGTAGTTCTCATCGGGGCCCAAAATCGCGATGCTCTTCGAAATCCCCGCAATTCCCGCCTTCTTTTCTTTGAGGAAGTCCTCGTACTTGTAAGAGAAGAGGTTGTAGGAATCCCGCGCGTCGTATTTGATGAAGCAGTCGGTGACGGAAGGGAAGCTGACCTTGATGGAAGCAAGGGCGCTCTCCAGATAGTTCTTAAGGGCGTCGGGCAGGCTCACCAAACCTTCTAGATAGGTCGACAAAGTGCTTTGGATGAGCGCGTCCAATGAGGGCGCCTCGCTCAGGGCAAAGTTCAGATAATAGATATTGTCCAGGGGTTCTTCGTTGATGACGTCCGGCTCATAGGTGCGCGCGAAATAGAGGGGGTTACTCGCCTTGCCCGCGATCTTGTAGCTCTTGCCGAAGACGCTCACCTCGTCCCCCACTTCGCCTTTGCAATAAAGCGAGTCGGCGAGGATCTCATCCTCCCCCACCGGCGCATCGCCCTCGACGATGTTGAGCACATTGACGTCCTCGCTCTTGCCGTTAGGGAAGCACATGATGCGATCGTTGCCGCTGCTCATGAGGTCGGGCGTGAAGGTGACGAATTTCTCCACGTCGTCCCCCAATAGGGACTCCACGAGCTTGATGATCTGCTCCGCCCTGTCTTTGGTCGCCTCGTTTTGCTTCAAGGCGGTGACCCCGTAATCGTCCAAAAGGTCGAAGAGGGACATGGAGCTGCTGAAGGAGGAGGAATCGAGGCAGAAGCAGATCTCGGTATCGGCGTCCTCTATCGCCTGGAGGGAAGAGAGCTCCTCATCGCTGAATCCGCTCGCGCTCTTGCTCTTCACTTGGAAATCGGAGACGCAGTTCCGGCGGAGGGAGAGATCGAAGGTGTCCCTCACTTTGCTTGGAGAGATGGAGATGCCGAAAATGAAGGCGAAGCCCAAGGCGACGATGAGGGTCATCGCGGCCATCTTTCCCCAGTTTTTCCCCACGCTTCTAAGCGAGGAGAGTCGCGCCTTATTCATCTTTCTACCATTCGATCTCCCTAACCGGGGTGGGATTGGGGTTATTGACGATGCTCTGGATCGCTCCTGAGCGCAGGTGGATGACGCAGTCGGCCATCGGGGCGATGGCGCTGTTGTGCGAGACGACGATCACCGTCTTATGCTCCTTGTGGGCGGTGTCGAAAAGCAGTTTGAGGATGGCTTTGCCGGTGCGGTAATCCAAGGCGCCGGTCGGCTCATCGCAAAGAAGGAGGCTAGCGTTTTTGGCGATTGCCCTAGCGATGGAGACCCTTTGCTGCTCCCCGCCAGAGAGCTGGCCGGGGAAGGAATTCGCCCGGTCCTCGAGCCCCACTTTGTCCAGGGCGTCTAAGGCGTCCATCGCATCGGGCAGGAGCTCGGAGGCGAGCTCAACGTTCTCTCTGGCCGTTAGGTTGGGCATGAGATTGTAGAACTGGAAGACGAAGCCGACGTCCTTCCTGCGGTAATCGCATCTTTCTTTTCTGCTCAGATGCTCGATGCTCCTATCCCCGACGATGAGGTTGCCCGAAGTGGGTTCATCCATCCCGCCTAGGATATTGAGCAAAGTGGTCTTGCCTGAGCCGCTAGGGCCGAGGATCAGGGTGAAATCGCCTTCCTTTATTTGGAAGCTGACCCCTTTCAGGGCCCTCACCTCATTCGCGCCCGTGCGGAAAATCTTCCCCAGCTTATTGGCTTGGATGTAGATGCTTTTCTCTTCTTCTTTGGTCTTTTTTTCTGGCATGGTGCAATCTTAGATTCGGGTTCGTTTCTTTACAACAAGACAATCTTACCGCATCCGTGCTCCACTTTGGCCGCGAAGAAGGGAATTTGAGGCAAAATGCCTTTGCTTTTCCCTTCCGCCCCGCTTATAATCACCCGTGCGTGAAAAGCAGCATGTCCCTACTCTTCCGCCAGACGTCGGACGCCACTGAAAGTAAGCCTTCCTGCTACGGGGCCGAAACAGTCCGACACCCGGGAAGATGGAGGGGGCACTCTTGACTTTGCAACGCAAAGAAAGGAGACATGAAACAATGTCCAGGTACACCAAATCGACGTGGAAGAAATCCCGTCACCTCAATTTCTCCGTCCTCGAGACCGGAGACGAGCTCAAGAAAAGAGCCTATGGCCCGGGCCAGCATGGCCAGGACCGCAAAAGGAAGCCTTCCGAATACGGAACCCAGCTCCTCGAGAAGCAGAAGCTTCGCACCCTCTATGGCGTGAATGAGCGCCAGTTCCGCCGTCTGTTCAAGATCGCCAAAGCCGACAAAGACGCCGTCACCGGCCTCGCCTTCTTCCGCATCCTCGAATCCCGTCTAGACAACCTCGTCTATCGCATGGGCTTCGCCAGGACCCGCGCGGGCGCCCGCCAGCTCGTCAACCACGGCCACGTCCTCGTCAACGGCAAGAAGGTCGACATCCCCTCCTACCTCTGCTCCGTCAACGACGTCATCTCCTTCAAGGGCGATAGCCCCCTCAAGGTCGTTAAGGAATCCCTTGAGAGCAGCCCCGCGAGCGTCAACTACGTCAAGGTCGACGCCGAGAAGATGAGCGGCACCTTCCTCCGCCTCCCCGAGCGCAACGAGCTCCCGAGCGACATCCAGGAAAGCCAGATCATCGAGTTCTACAACCGCAAGCTCTGATTTCCCGATTCCAGTAGCAACCAAAGCCAGGCCGAAAAGCCTGGTTTTTTGTTTGCCTAAAAGAAAAGCGGCTCGCGCCGCTTACTTGCTTTCCTCTTCCTTCCCTTCGGATTCCTCTTCCTTCTTCTCTTCCTCATCGAGCTCGTTCTCCAGCTCGACGAGTCCTGGGACGGGATGCTTCCAGTGGTAGATCGCCTCGATGAGGTAGATGAGGGCGAAGTAGCAGAGCGAGGCGGCGAGGCAATAGCCGAACATCAGATCGCTGTCCTCGTTGAAGGGGGCGAGTTTGATCCAGAAATAGATGTTGATGACCAGCGCATAGAGGGCGTTAGGCAATACAAGCGCCTTATCCAGAAGCGAGTTCTTCCCCCTTCTTTTAGGGGATTTCAAGGTCCAGAAGAAATCAACGAAGCACCAGATGCCTCCGATGGTCCCCACGGTGAGGACGAGCCACTTCTTCCAGGTGCTCGTATGCAGGACGCCTACGAAGAAGAGGATGCCAAGCGTCAGGAAAAGGATTGCGAAGATAAGAAGCTCGATCGAGTAGATGAGCTTGGCTTTCTCGCTTCCGCTGAGCTTCTTCATTCAAGGGCCCCCAAAGCGTAGTTCTTTTTGCCTCTGCGCAAAATGAAGTAGCGTCCATAGAGGGCGTTGCCTTCGTTCAAGACGAGCTTGGGGTCGGTTACCTTTTCGCCGTTAAGCATGATCGAATTGCCGCCAAGGAAGGTCCTAGCCTCCCTCTTGCTGGTGGCTAAGCCGGTCGCGATGAGGGCGTCTTCGAGCAATATCCCCGCAGAAAGGGGGTATTTGGAGTCGAAGACCTCTTCGATCTCGTTTTCCTTCAAGGAGCGGACGTCCCCTTTGAAAAGGGCCTCGGTCATGGCGATTGCCTCTTTCGCGGCCTCTTCGCCATGGATGTCTTTGGTCACTTCATAGGCGACCTTCTTCTGCCCGATGCGGGCGCCGGGGTTCGCGAAGTGGTCCCTAGCGACCTCCTCGATCTCCTCTTTGGAGAGGAAGGAGAACACCTTGAGGAAACGGATCGCGTCTTCGTCCGTGACGTTCATGAAATATTGGTATAGGGCGTAAGGCGAGGTCAAGGAGGGATCGAGGAAGAGGGCTCCCTTCTCCGATTTGCCGAACTTCTTGCCATCGCTCCTCAGCAGCAGCTTCGCGGTCAGGCATTCGACTTTCTCGTCCTCCCCATCGATCTTGCGGATGAGCTCGAGCCCGGAGGTGAGGTTCCCCCACTGGTCGTTCCCACCGATCTGCATGGACACCCCATAGGCATGATGGAGATGGTAGAAATCGACGGACTGGAGGATCTGGTAGGCGAACTCGGTGAAGGAGATGCCCGCCTCTAAGCGCGACTTCACGATCTCTTTCGAGAGCATGTAATTGATGGAGAAGTATTTGCCGTAGTCGCGGAGGAAATCGATGACGCCCATATTGCCTAGCCACTCGTAATTGGAGACGAGGATGCCTTTCTCGGGATCGCTGAGATCGATGTAACGCTCAAGCTGCGACTTGATGGCGGCGGTGTTCTTCTCAAGCACCTCTTTCGTCTGGAGGTTCCTCTCCTTGGATTTGCCGCTTGGGTCGCCGATCATGCCGGTGGCTCCGCCCACGAGGGCGATCACACGGTAGCCGGCGAGTTGGAAACGCTTGAGCAAGCTGATCATCACGTAGTTGCCTAAGTGCATTGAGGAAGCGCTGGGGTCGAAACCACAATAAACGGTCGTCTTGCCTTTCAGAAGCTCGCGGACCGAATCCTCTGAGGAATACTGCTCAATGAGCCCGCGGTAATTAAGATCGTCGATGAAATCCATAATGAAACACCTCGCGGATATTCTACCTTCTTTCCTATGGATAAAGGGAAAGAAAAGAAGCGGCTTTTGTGGGGGAAAATACATTGCGAGGACAAAATTCAATTGGCCGGAAAGCCTAGTCCTCTTCCAATTTTCCTATCCCATCTAAAAGATGGTTTAAATCTTCTATGGACGATATATCCCTCCTAAGTCTATAAGAATTTAAGATCTCCATTTTCTGCAAAAGCGATTGGTCTTTTATCTCAAATGATTTCAACTGGGATTTGCACGTAAGGGATAAAAAACGGCCAATACGATGATGCAACGATAGCCAAATTAAACGAAACCGATAAAGACGCGTTGGCGATGGTGTATTACTTCGGCCTTTCCGACGATAGTTTGATTTTCCATTGGCCGCTTCCAAAAGTACACGATTCAGAGTATTGCCAGATGTTTGTTAGATATGCTAGGAGTCAAACGCGCGGTAAAGAAATGGATATACGCAAATGCGATTATTTGCTAACGTATTCCAAAAATAGAGACAAAAGTGAATTTCTGAAAAAGATTGGCTATGAAAAGTCTAACCCAGAAAAATTGAAATTAGATATTTTATACGGAACCGATTTTAAGACATTGAGTTTTAGCAGATACGACCAAGGCTGTTTGTCTTGCGTTGCCAAAACCACCCTCAAAGGTAAAATTGTAACAACGACATGGGAACTAATGAGAAATTTGAAAGTAAGGTTCATTACACTGATACCGGGAGGAGACAAACGATGGAAATAGGGTCCTGCGTTGTGACGCTGATTGATAAAATGACAACCGAAGGCGTTGAAGAATTGCTGGTCCCAAAAGGCACCAAGGGAACCGTTTGCGAAATCCACGGCGATTGGGCTTTGATTGAAATTTGGGGCCCAGACGCCCCTGAAGGAGTCAGCGGCGTATTTGCCTTCGGTCTCTCCGAGATTAAAGAGACAGAAAGATAACCAGGGCGCCTCTTAACCCGCTCGCCGGAGCAAAATTACGGAAAGACAGGCAAATGCATCCGGATTAGACGAAGCAAACAGCATCTACCTTAAAGTGGCATAATCAAAAGAGGGGATCTGCCAAAAAAGTTCTCAAGAACGCAAAAATCCCCCAAGGAGGGGGATAAAAGAAAAGAGCTCGGCAGCGCGCTGTTT
>CAVAGB010000004.1:0-98878 GCA_963588055.1 Erysipelotrichaceae bacterium
GGTCTTGTCTATATAGTGCGATTTGATATAGGTTTTGTTGTCCCCTTTAGACAAATGGGACAAATAACCATCGAATGTGAATTCGCAGCCCTTGCTTTTAAATTGATCCGATTCTTCATATCCCGCGGCCACTTTGAACCAACCTTCGCATGCGTAGCTGCCGCGATATAATCCGCCCCATTGGCCATCCCAATCAGTTGTTGCGTATTGAGCGCTATGCAATGTATCGATTCTTAGTTCAACGCAATCGTTTGCCTCGGTATTTGAATCTGTTTTCTCGCATTTCGTGAAGTCGCGTGTATTTTTAGTGGGGTCATTGACGTCTACGTAGATATAGAGCATCGTCCCCTGCCAAAGGGGTTCAAGGGTTGCGGTGAGAGTGGATTTTTCGCATCCAGTATCCGTGTCCTTCACATTGGTGGAAAACGCATATTTGTTTGCGGAGTCGTAGGCACTATCTCTTTGCCCGTCGATTGTGAGACTCGTCCCCTCAGCGAGTTTGTTCACGTTGTACGCCTTGTTTGATCCACCAAATTGGATACGTTTGTCGGTGTAATCGGCGTAATTGAAATCGGCACTCGTTTCGGTTTTATCTACCCATTTCGAAGAGTCGTACCCACCCGTGATTTCGGCCGTGCTTAGATATGATTTGTGGCATCTGCAGCAAACCCAGTATTCATAATGGCCGGTGTTGGTTTTTCCAACGACCGATCCATCCCATAGTTTTGCGGAGTAGTGATTTCCTGAACAAACCGTGCAATCCGAATTTACGGCGCCGAAAAGCTTCTCAACGGAATTTCCGCCCATCGCGCCGACGGTGATAGCGGCAATGCTTAAAAAGCTTAGACCCGAGATGAGAAGAAAATTCCTTTTTTGTTTGTCCATAGAACGACCTCTTTTACGCAAGTGTGCGCGTGCTGTAAACGCTTTCAAATGCGTTATAGTTCCTTTGATTTACACAATAAGGAATGGAAGTGCCACCTAAAGGGCGAAAAGCACGCAAAAAATACGTTTCCGAGACAGGCCTATTCGATCTTTGCCGGCGTTGCCCCCCGACTGAAGGGGGATCATTGAAGGAACGGAAAAATCAGATGCGGAGAAGAGAAAAGCGTTTGGCGGCCATCAGCGTTTTGCTTTTTTAGCAGCCCGGTAATGCAGGGGGGGGCAACCCACTTTTTTCTTGAAGAGGTTGGAGAAGTAATATTGGTTATTGAAGTGCAGCTTCTCGGAGATCTCCTTCACGGAGAGATCGGTCATCGCGAGGTATTTCTTCGCGAAGCCCAGCTTCACGTTCAGATAGTACTCGTAAGGGGTGATGTTGAATTCCTTTTTGAAGATGCGGTTGATCTGCTTCCTCGAATAATGGACGTCTCTGACGACGTCGGCGAGGGCGATTTCGCCGAAGGCCGCGTTGTCCAAAACGTTCTTGATCATCAAAGCGACGGGGGAGACGCTGTTGGTGTGGCTGTTGGCTTGCTTGGCGATGACGTGGAGCATCTCGAACAGGATGTTGCTTACATCGATGGATATGTCGTCTGAGTAGCTTGATTTCTCAGCGAGCAAAAGCAGCTGATCGAAGTAGGGGCGGATGTCCACGTTCTTGAAGACGTGGATGCCGTCTAGATGGTAGGCTTTGAAAACCTCCTCGAAGCAAGGGGAGGAGAAGTTGATCCAGATCTTCTGATAAGGGTCTTCCTTATCGCTGTAATCGGCGTGGGGAATATGGGGCTCGATTGCATAAAGATCCCCGGGCACCAAATTATAAATTTTGCCGTCGATCTCCAAACATCCTTTGCCGGAGACCACGTATTCGAAAATGAAAAGCTTCGAGTCGTCTCTAGACATGCGGTAATTCGGATTTGGATAGGTGACACCGATGTTTTCTATTTGAAAAGGCAATTTGCTTTCCTTGTTCAGCAAGAAAAGATGCCACTTTTCGTTAGCGGATGGACCGAAGACATTTTTCCCGCGATTTTTAAATGTTTGTGCCATACCTGTATCAATTCTAGAGGCGCTTTCCCATCAAAAAATATAAGAAAAATCCCATTGGTATCTATTGAGTATTTTTTCGGCGGACGATGTCTTTTTGTTATATCCCATCGATAGATACCGATTTTTATAATCAAAACATGTCGGAGATTATATTTGACGGGGTGAATAAGGTTTACTCTAACCATGTTCACGCGGTGATTGACTTCAACCTTACGGTTAAGGAAAACGAGTTCGTGGTTTTCGTCGGGCCTTCTGGCTGTGGCAAATCCACGACTTTGAGGATGCTCGCGGGATTGGAGGAAATCTCTTCCGGTGAGATTTCAATCGACGGAGTCGTCGTGAACCACGTGGAGCCCAAAGACCGCGGGATCGCGATGGTCTTCCAAAACTACGCGCTTTATCCCCACATGACCGTGAGGGAGAACATGGGCTTTGCCCTTGAGATGCAGGGCATCAAGAAAGAAGAGAGAAACAGGATGGTCGAAGAGGCCGCGGAGATCATCGGCCTCACGCAATATCTCGACAAGAAGCCGAAGGAGCTTTCAGGCGGCCAGCGACAGCGCGTCGCCTTGGGCAGAGTCATTGTCCGCAATCCCAAGGTCTTCCTGATGGATGAGCCCCTTTCAAACCTTGACGCTAAACTTCGCGCGTCCATGCGCGTAGAGATAAAGAAGCTGCACAAGCGCGTTAACGCGACCACGATCTACGTCACCCATGACCAGACCGAGGCCATGACGATGGCGGATCGCATCGTCGTCATGAAAGACGGCTTCATTCAGCAGATCGGCACGCCGAGTCAAGCCTATAACGACCCTGCGAATCTCTTCGTCGCCACCTTCATCGGCACGCCTGCCATGAACATCTTTGAGGCGGAGCTTACCCAGGACACACTCTCCTTCTTCGGCATCAAGGAGAAAGCTCCCGCAGGGCTCTACGATCAGCTAAACGCCCTTTATGATGATTACATTTCTGAGACTGAAAGAGACATCGAGGAGCTGACGGCCCTTATCGAAGAGCACCCCATCAAGATGAAGAAAGCCTTCACGAAGAAAGCCAAGAAAGAGCAGGAGGAGCAGCTTAAGAACCCTCTTACCTACGAGAACCAGCTCAACGCAAAAAACGAGAGTTTGGAACTTGCTTTGGCCGCCCGCGCCTCCGAAACCAAAACAATCAAAATCGGCGTCCGCCCATCGCAAATCATTCCCTTTGAGAACAAACACGCCAATTGCACGAAGAATATGTGCTTTGAAGTGGAGGAGACCGAGCTTCTTGGACAGGATCTTTTGATCCATCTAGCGAGAGATGGCGTCCGCCTCGTCTCTTCTTGCCCCGCGAAAGACAACGCGACCGTCGATGAGAATTACGTCTTCGACAAAGACGGTCTTTATTACTTCGACCCGATATCTACCAAAAGAATCCATCTCAAGGAGAATAAAGAATGAAAAACAAGACCCTGACTCCGCTTTTGCTGTTCTCGGCAAGCCTTCTCATCGCCTGCGGTGGGAACAACAATCAGCCCGCGTCTTCTGAAACCGCTTCGGACTCCGATGTCTCCGAAAGCGCCACTGAAGGATCTTCCTCTTCTGAGCCTATCGAGACTTATGATGTGATTTTCAAAGATGGCGACACCGTCATCAAAGAATATCTAGATCAAACTCCCGGCACCTATGTCGATGTCCCCCAACTAGAAGGCAAGGAACGTTATGAGCTGACCGGCTGGACGGGATTAAGCGACAAAGCCTTCAAAGAGCACAAGGTGCGCGTCTACGAAAGCGACCAGACCTATTCGACTATCTGGGTAGAGCAATTTGGGACGGATAACGTCTATACCGCGACCTCCCTTACCTCCACTTCAAGCATCACCGTCGATGGGACGAAAGACGATGCCTACGGCGATGCGACCAAGATTGACATTGCTTCATCTAATTGCGCCGCCAAAGCGGAAGCTTATGTCACCTATGACACGAACAACCTTTATGTCTTCGTCGAGGTAGAAGATTCGACCAAGCACGGTTTCAAACAGAGCGGGCAGAACATCAATTCCTGTGATTCGCTTACCCTCTTCCTCGATCTGATGCACGACGATTCCTTGGCCACGACCCCCTATAACGGAGGCTGGGGCGAAAATTATCGCGGTGCCAGCGCGATGGTCGAAGGCGTCTTCAACATCTGCCGTGGCTTCGAGGCGAGCGAAGAGAAAAGATTCGACAAGGACGGGGGAAGCGATTTCGCCGAACTTGGCTGGCTCTCCAAAGCTGCTAAAGAAGACGGCTGCACCACCGTTGGGACGACCCATGAGACGGAAAAGGGATACAACGTCGAATATCGCATTGATCTCACCAATTCGAACGTGCCTAACGAATACAAGCCCAAAGCCGGAAACAAATTCGGTTTAGGGATCGTCCTTTATGACCAAACCACCGATGAATATAACACCGGCGATGCAGTCTCTTCCCGTTGCGGCATTGAGGAGCTTAATTTGCTCGCTTTCGATGGCGGGCCGAAGAAGCTTTCCAATTTCGAATATAAGCAGAACTCTAAAGAAGACCGCGTTGGCGTTGAGGCCATCAAGGTCCGCGACTGCTACAGCGTCACTTCCGACAACAGCCGCGACAAACTCTTCAAAGACGCGACCCCATTCACTGTGGCCGGCAGCACTTTTGAGATTCTTTATGACAATGATAAATACTATCTCTACGTCGACAAAGGAACGAATTCCCCAAGCCTCAAAGTGACTTTCGATAACGTCAGCGACGAATTTAGCGTCGACGCGGACAAGAAGATCTCCGTCCCTAACGACAAGAAGTACTTCCAAGTCAGCTACAAAGAAGGCGAAGAGGCGAAGACGGAGAAATTCTTCATCGTCAACACCCCCAACAAGAACAACCTCGCCTCGGCCCGCAAGCTCTACACGACCAAATACACGACCGAAACCATTACGATCGATGGCAAGCTCGACGACGTTTACGACAAGTCCGTGAAATTCGACGTCAACAGCAAGTCTTTGACCGAGAAAGGAAATTTGGAAGCGACCGGCGTCGCCTATTCGATGTTCGACGACGACTATCTTTATGTCTTCGTTGATGTTGCCGATTCCCATGTCGACAGCACGACCGTCAACGAGGGCAACCCCGAGCAAAACGATTCCGTTGAGCTTTGGATCTCCACGACCCAGACCTTGCCTACGTCGACCACTGTTTGGGGAACCGAAAACCGTCCAGACGCGAGTTATTGCGGCGAAGGCTGCTTCCGCCTCCGCGCTGGCATGGATAATGGCTTGAGCGGCGGCCATTGGCTCTATGACGATTCCGCGAAATGCCCAAGGGAAGCCGTTTCAAAATTGACTTCGACCGGCTACACCGCCGAATACAAAATCGGCTGGGCTTCCTTCAGGGACAGCGTCAAAAACGGTGAGATCATCGACATCATGGTCACCATAAACGACGGCGAGAATAACACCGCCGGCACCCGGGACCGCCACGGCGTAGTCTGCAGCAACCTCGAAGGGCATAACGCTTATCTCAAGCCTTATTACCTCGATCATATCCAATTGGCGGGGAAGTGAAATGAAGAAGTACAAAAAGACCCTTTTGCTTTGCTGCCAAGGCATCATCTGTCTGAGCCTCGTCGGTTGCGGCGGGAACAACTCTCCAAAAGAGGGTAGCTCCTCCGGTTCATCCCAAACCTCCGAAGACGATTCAAAGCCACCCTACGAAGACGATTCGGAAGAGGTCAATATGGAAAAAGCGGTGAAGATCAACTGCGATTTCTCTAAGCCCAGCGATCCCGCCCTCATCAAGAAGATCGACATGTACAACGCCGGCTGCGTGAACCCCGTCGAGAACTATGAGCGCGACATGGAATATTCCAAGCGCCTCAACTCCAATTCCCTCCGCATCGATGCCTCCGTAGGCAAAGACAACGGGAACGCGGGTGAATTCATCGTCAGCGACGATTACGAAATCTACGACTACAACGAAAAAGACGGATCCTACAAAGTCGACATCTCAAGCCTCAAATACGATTTCTCGGAACTCGACAAGACTTTGGGGTATTTCAAGGAGATGGACACCCTTCCTTACGTCTCCTGGTGCTATATCCCCGCCCCTTTGCAGTACAACTCCAAGTTCACCCGCCTCGACACCAACATCACCAACTGGAGAGAGGCCTTCGAAGAGATCTATTACCAATACGCTAAGCACTGTGTGGATACCAACACCCGCATCGGCTACAACGAGATCTACAACGAGCCCGACTTGGAGATTCTGAAGTATTTCGGAGTCTTCGATGATGACACCACCTGCTTCCTCGACCTCGACAACTTCGCCCCTCTTGAATCAGACGGCAAGACGCGCAATCCCGCGAAAGGCGTCTATCCCGATTTCTACGAATACGGCTCAAAAGGCATCTTGAGGGCCAACCCCGACGCGACGGTCGGCGGGCCGGCGTTCGCGCTTGGTGAGATTGGCGTCGCCGATTGGGTTGGCTTCTTTCCGAGGGTCATCGAGAGGAACCTTCAGCTCGATTTCTATTCCTTCCATAGCTATCTCGACGGCGAAACCTGGTACTTGCCTGATGAGAAAAGGGCTGCGGGGAGCAAGAATGAGCTTGAGACCGTCGTCGATGGGCTCGAGGGCAATTCGCACTTCCTCAAGACGAGCCTTCACATCAATGAATATTCCCCCATCAACGGGGATAACGGTCTCTATGCCGGAGACAACGCGGACTATAACTTCTATTACGGCGCGGAAGAGACATTGGACGCCATCTTCGAGGTCGCCGACCGCTCCTCCGTCCAACTCGTCAATTGGGCGCAGATGATGTCTTGCTCCACCTCGAGCAACGACCCTTATGGCCTCATCGATAGGCAGGGGAACCCAAAAGCCGCCTACAACGCCGTCTTGCTTTATCAGGACATGCCCGTTTGGCGTTACACCTCAAACGTCAGTGATCCCTCTTCCGGTCTAAGAAGCGTTGTTTCCAGTGACGACGACAAGATTTCCATCCTCCTTTGGAACGAGAACAGCGCCAGGGACGACATGGGACTTGATACGACTGCTGGCGACCGCGAAGCCGCCGTCTCCATCGCCTCCCCTAAATTCAAAGGAGGCACCCGCAAGGTCTATCGCATCGACAAGACCCACGCTAGCAGCGGAGACAAAACGGCTACCATGCTGCCTTCCGCCCAAAACAAAGTTGAGCTCAATGGAAACGAAGACTATGTCTGGAAAGGCAATGTGCCCGCCCAAGGCGTGGTCTATATCACCATCGAGAAAGACGACCTCGAAGACTTCACCGTCGACAACTCGAACGAAAGCTTCGCCAACACCATCAAAAAGCAATATTGGTATGAGGACCGCTACCGCGGGCTCACCGGCAGCAGGGAAGAATATTCCGACTACGTGGATGACCTCAGTGGATCCTATGCGATGTTCGATGACCATGCTTGGACTGCTTACCTTGGGTTAGGCTCCTGCGCCGGCAAGGCGGATGGAAGCTGCAAAAACCAGGCGGTCGCTAGCTGCGCAGTCATCTGTGACGACTTGCCGACTAACTTCACTGTCTGCCTTGAGAAAGACGGCAAGATCAAAGCGCTGAACCAATACTCCAACCTCAGCGTACGCATCGATTTCTACGACGATGAGGCGGGAGCCTACACCAACTCGGTCACTTTGCATAACGGGGTCTACGACATCTCCGCGAAGCCCAATGAGCAGGATAGCAAGCTCTCCACTCTCTCCGATTACCCTTGGGGCACGGAGAAACTCGCGGATGATGAAGTCCAATACGAAGGGGACACCTGGGAGGTCAACCTCCAGACGATCGCGCCTTCTTCCTGGCTTAAGGGAAGCCGGAAGGCGCAGATCTCCTATACCTTACGCAACACCGGCGCCAATTCCCGCTGCGCCATCCAATTGATGAAATAACTTTAAGGAGGAACATCAAATGAAATTAGCGAAGAACATGAGGGTCGGAATCCTCTCCATCGTCGGGCTAGCAGCCTTAGTCGGCTGCAACCAAAGTCAACCCACGGAAAGCTCAACTCAACCCGTGGATAGTTCAAGCCAAGCGTCCACGACGGGCGACTTGGTGAACAACATCACCGACGAGGAACTCGCCCCTTACAAGAGCTCTCCCGTCAATCTGAGCTTCTGGAGCCCGATCGTCGGGCCTGACGCGGGCTATTTCCAGGAGATCATCACGAACTGGAACACCAATTACGGGAACTGGATCAAGATCTCCAGCGACCCCGTCGAGGAAGAGGCCCATTACACGAGGATCCTCACTTCTTTCAACGATCAGTCCACCGCGGACATCTGCTTGATCCATAAACAAAGGCTCGCCCGCTATGCCCGCACCGGCAAAATGCGCGACATGTCTTCAATCATCTCCAACGCCGGGCTAGAGGAGTCGCAGTACATCGATGGAGCGTGGGATGATGGCATCATCGACGGGAAGCAAGTTGGCCTCGTCGCTGACTACCTTCCGACTCTGCTTTTCTACAACAAGAAGCTCATCCCCGAAGGCTATACCGAAGCGGATATCCTTTCCGACGACTTCACCTACGAGAAGCTCTGCGAGATGGCCCAGGCTGGCTATGTCCATAGCCCTGTCGCCTCCAAACGCAAATACGGCTTCGCCTTCAACTACGGCTACTGCGAAGAGCCCTTCATTACCAATCTCTATGGCCTTGGCGAGGAGCCGGTGAAGGAGAGCGATCCTACCAAACCGCTTTATAACAACGAAGCTTCCTTCAAAGCGGTCAAAGCCATCGAATCGATTCCTTTCACCTTCAAAGACGGGAACAAAGTCTCCTCCGATTCTGGCTCCGACCACCGCAAGGTCTTCAAGGCAGGCAGGGCCCTCTTCACGATGGACGGTCTTTGGTCCGCCGAGAGCCTCGTCCTCCACAATGATTCCGTGGATACCGGCGTCGCCTTCCTCCCGAAGGTGAATGCCTCCGCCAAACGCGTCTGCTACAGCGATGCGCATACCTTCGTTTGCTTCAACAACAAGAACGTCTCCACCTCGCGCGATGGGGCGATCTCCCTCTTCCTGAAGTATTTCACCGCGAACTCCGTCCATTGGTGCAAGTCAGGTAAAGTCGCTGCCAGGAAAGACACCGCCGCCAACGAGGAATACAAGAAGCTCGATTGGGCTTTCGTCTCCAACAAATTCGACTCCGTCGTCACTCCTGGGAAGATCTATAGTTACCAGACTATCACCAGTCACGCCGCCGAGACGATCTCCGAGATCTGCGAAGGCAAAGGCGAAGACAGCGAGCGCTACACCGACGCAGAAATCCAAGCCAAGCTTGATGCAAGCGTCGAAGAAGCGAAGAACCTCGTAAGCAAATTATGATCGTCTACGAAATCGACGAAAACGACATCAGCAGGACGAGAAAGCCAATCGGCAAGGTAATGACCCCTTGGCTTTTCATGCTGCCCCATCTGATTTTCTTCCTCGTTTTCGTCGTTTTCCCTTTCTTCTACGGCATCGTCCTCTCTTTCTACAAATGCGACCTAATCGGGACGATGGAATTCGTGGGGTTCGACAATTACGTCTCCATCTTCACGACCGAGCCTTTTAGAAGCGACTTCTTCAAAGGTCTCGCCCATACGGCTTTGTTCACCGCCATTTCGGTGCCTTTGGTTATCCTTGTCCCTCTTGGGCTCGCCGTGTGGCTTTATGCGATCAAAAACGAGAAGGTTAGAGGCGTTTTCCAAGCGATCCTCTATGCGACCACCGTCTTAAGCGTCTCAACAGTCGTCTTCATCTGGAAATACATGCTCGACCGCGACAACGGGATCGTGAACCTTTTCTTCCAGATCGACACAAACTGGCATAAGCAGCCTTATGCCTGGATCGCGATCTTCGTCTTGACCCTTTGGGCAGGGGTAGGGGGGAACATGATCATCTTCCTCTCCTCCATTGCCTCCATCCCGAAGTCTCAATACGAGGTGGCGAGCATCGATGGGATCAGCAAGTGGAGGCAATTCACTCGTTTGACCCTGCCCGCGCTCAAATTCCCCCTCGTCTATTCCTTCATCACCGGGACGATTGGGGCTTTCAACGTCTTCGGGCAGCCCTATCTATTCGTCGCGACGAAAGGCACTTACGAGACCGTGATCATGGAGATAAAAGACTACGCCTTTGAGCAGCAGATGGCGGGCATCGCCTCGGCGATGTCTGTGCTTTTGGGACTCATCATCGTCTTCGTCTCCTTCATTCAGTTCAAGGTAACCAAGGCGGAAGAATGATATGAAGAACAAACGTTATTATCTTAGGCAAGCCTTGTTGATTGGAGGGATGGCCATCATCTGTTTGATCTTCCTCATCCCCCTCGTGTTCCTCGTCACTTTGTCCTTCCAAGACCAGGAAGTGATCATGTACGACGGAGGGGCACATCTCTTCCCGACTGTTTGGACCACGAAGAACTATGAGAAGATCTTCTCAAACACCAATTATCCGGTCCTCAGGTGGCTGATCAATTCGCTCGTCACCGCGACGGTGACTTCCCTTCTTACCGTCATCTTCGCCTCGATGAGCGCCTTCGCCTTCGCTAGGCTCAAATTCAAAGGGAGGAAGCTTCTCTTCAATTGCTTGCTCCTTACCATGATGATCCCGAGCGTCGTCTCGCTCATCCCGAACTACCTGACCATATCGGCCTTGCATCTGAAGAACACCTTGACCGCCCTCATCATCCCGATGCTAGGAGGGGTGACCAACGTCTTCTTGATTAGACAATTCCTCTATTCAATCCCGAAGGAACTAGATGAAGCGGCGCTCCTAGACGGAGCCAATTACTTCCGCCTCTTCTACCGCATCATCTTGCCTCAGATGGTTCCAATCTTAGTCGTCGTGGCCCTCAATACCTTTCTCGCCTCTTGGAACGACATCCTCTGGCCGCTAGTCATCAACACTTCCGCCGAATCCAGGACCATCACCGCGGGCATGGAGAATATCGAGAAAGCCTATGAGGAGGACATCCCCTGCATCATGGCTTCGACCGTCGTCTCCGCTTTGCCCGTACTAATCGTCTACATCTTCTCCCAGAAGTACCTCATCCGAGGGATCTCCCTCACCTCCGGGATGAAGGAATAAAAAAAGCTTAATTATCAGTTTCATATAAGAAAGGAAAACACAGCATGATCATTCTCGACTACCGCAAAGAAGGGGCGCGCGACCCCAACGTCGTCTACCACGAAGGAAGGTATTATTGCGTTTACGCCTACCAAGACAAGCTCTGGATCAAAAGCGCTCCCTCCGTCGCTGAGTTATTGAACGCGGAAGGGAAAGTCGTCTATTCGTTGACGGAGACCGGGGATTTCTGCATCCGCCCCTGGGCGCCTGAGCTCCATTTCATCAACAACGAATGGCATATCTACACCTGCTTCGGGCATAAGGAATCCACCAATCAGCACATGTACGTGCTCCGCAACCACTCCACCGACCCCTCTGCCCCCTATTCCCTTGCGGCCTATCTCAATAACGGCGACGACAAATGGGCGATAGATGGCACCATCTTCTACCATGAGGGGAATATGTACTATGTCTATTCTTCCTTTGGGGTCTACTTCAACGAGGTTTACCAGGCTCTTTACATCGTCAAGATGAAGGATCCCTACACCATGGAACTACCCAGAAAACTCCTTTCCCTCTCCGAATATGATTGGGAGAAAGGCGGCTGCGACGGGAGTTCCCGCCCCTATGTCAACGAAGGCCCCTTCGCGCTTTACCATAACGGCAAGCTCCACATCGTCTATAGCGCCTCCGGCTGCTGGACCGACCATTACTGCATGGGCCTCCTCACTTTCAAAGGTGGCAACATCCTCGACAAGAGCAATTGGGAGAAACTTCCTCGCCCCATCCTTTCCAATAAAGATGGCTATGACGCGGCGGGGCATGCCTCCTTCATCCAAAATGCGCCAGATGGCAAGACCTATTGCTTCTTCCACGCCTATGAGACTGATTGCCAAAGGGGCGAGCCTTTCGTTTTGGGACATGCGGCGACGGTCAGCTGGGATGGAGACATCCCCGTGATTAAAGAGGACATCTGATGAGTAATGTGTTCTTGAAAAGAGCCATGCTTCTCGCCTTAGCCTGCCCTCTTCTTTTCTCCTGCAACAACAACGCTCCAAGCGGCTCGAGCTCCGATTCGATTGAACCCTCATCTGAATCCGGTTCCGAGGCTTCGTCTGAATCAAGCTCCGAAAGCGAATCCTCCAGCGCCTCCGCCTCGGAGACGCAGCCCTCTTCTTCTTCCTCTGAAGACTCTTCTAGCGCGTCCTCTTCCTCCTCTTCATCGAGCGCTTCTTCCTCGGTGGAAGAAAGCTGCGAGTTCCAAACTTTGAGAGGGACTTTCGATTACCGCGATTATGGCGCGACATCGAAGTCGTCTTCTTCCGCTCTCGTCACGAACAAAAGATTCTCTAACGGCACCGTGTCGATGAAAGTCATCCCGGGAGGAGAGGGATCCGCGGGATTCGCTTTTCGTTCCGATGTGACGATGTCCTCTTATTACTACCTCTACGTGGATTCCCCTACTGGGGGCGGAAGCAAAATGGTGCTGGCTAAACGCGTCAATGGGACGGATTCCGTCATTGGCAGCTGCTACATCTCCGCAGGCCACAGCAAGACGACGAACGTTGAGCTTAAGGTCATTGTGAAAGATGGGAAGATCCAATGCTTCTATGACAACAAACTCTTCATCTCCCGCGTGGATGAGTCTCCTTTAAGCGGCTCTTATGTGGGTCTTAAGACCTTTAACGCAGGCACCGTCTATGAGGATATCTCAATCTCCAAGTCCAATGATTTTAAGACTGTGGATACCTTGGTCACCGGCCATTCCTACATGGAATTATGGTCCAATTACAAGACGGATCTTTCCAGGTATTCAGATATCTTCAACATCGGCATCGGAGGAACCTCCAGCAACGACTGGGCTGGCCACGTTGAGGAAGTGGTGGACTATCACCCCAACCGCCTCATCTACATGATCGGGATCAATGATGTGGGATGGAAGAGGACTCCTGCTGATTTCATGCAGTACGTCAAATCCTATCTGAGCCCTCTTCTCACCCGTTTGCCCGATATGCAAGTCGCATTGGTCTCCGTGAATAACTGCCCCTTATATAAGGACAGCCAAGCCACGATCGATGCGATGAACGGTTTGCTTAAAGACTACGCGATAGACCACGATCGCGTCTTCTATGCGAATGTTGACAAGGCTTTCTTGAAGGACGATGGCACGCCTGATGGCGGCTGCTTCACCGATGGCCTTCATCCGACCGCGAACGCCTATCTCACGATCCGCGACGCGATATACGACGCCTTCGACAATAAGGACCAGCCGACATGGAATTTCGATACGGCTTCTGGCAAGGCCGTGGTCAATGAAATCAAAGCCAACGCCTCTGCTAGTGACTGGACGTTTTCGGAAAACGAAGCAACGATGAACTCGGTTGGCTATTATCTGTCTTCGAGCAGCTACACCAATTTCTCCGTCACCCTTGATGTGTCGGGCGTCTCTGATTCTGCCGCTGATGCTGATAATCCTTTCTTCTCTCACAAAGCGACGAAAGCTTTCCTTTTTGGAGGAAGTCTCGATTCGAGCGGGAAATACCAAGGCTATGCGCTGAATTTCAGCAAATATTGGTTCCAGATTCTAAAGCTGGATGGCTATGATTCGACCTTCATCGATGGCTGGAACGTGGATCCGGACGGGGTCAAAGTCAGCCTGACTTTGAACGGAAGCAAATGCACTCTCACCTATGTGGGCGGCGGAACCATGGGATCCACTTTCGATAACAACACCGAGGTAACGTTAAGCGACTATTCTGGCGGGCAGGTCGGTTTGCTCAGGAACGACACCTCCGCTACATTGGCAACGATATACGAATTCAAATAAGGAATCTTGATCTAAAGATTGGAGGGAACTTCTATGAAGAAAAGCACCGTCTTGTTCTCCTTGACTGGAGCGCTTGGAATTGCAGCCGTCGCTACGATCGGCTTGGGGGGGACGCTAAACTAGCGCCGAATCTCCACGCCACCTGCGATGTGTGCTCCGGCAACCATTATGCAGGGAAGGCATGGAACGCCTCGACTCCTCTTTCCTATGGCAAAGGAGCTAGTGGCCTTTACGAATACTGGCATTGTTGCAATTGCCATCGTTACTACTTCGATAAAGATGACATCATCGGCGGATACGACGCGAGCAAATGGGTAGACGCCGAGGTTGATTCTAAGGCCTCTACATCCGACTACGAAGACGATCGCGTGGAGTTCGGCGGAAGCGGGCTCATCCATAAGACCATAAAGCTCGACGATGCTTCAAGCATCACGGTGGACGGCACTAGGGATGCGGCTTATGACTCTTCTTCCAAGTACGACTTCGCGAGTTCCAGCGGTTCCACCAAAGCGACCCTGGAGACCCTTTACCAAGGCGATATGCTTTATGTTTACGTCAGCGTCAACGATGAGACGAAGGCGAATCGCGATCTAAGCGTTTCTGATTCCTCGACTGCCATCGACGCTTACGACAGCGTCGAGCTGCGCATCGACGCGCTTCGCTCCGAGAAGCTCGCTGATGATTCCTGGAATGGCAAGGAAGGGGACGCCTATCATCTTGGCGACGAAGAGACAAAATACGCATCGGTCGGCAGATTCAACGTCTCCGCAGGCTATGCAAGCGATGATCAATACGGCGAAGGATGCGAATTCGACGACTCCTTTAGTCTTTCTTCTGCCTGCAAAGGAGATGGCAAAACCGTTATTAAGTCCGTGTATTCCGACGATACCCATTACGGGGTGGAGTTCGCGATCAATTTAGGTAGCATCGCCACGCCGCTTAATTCCTTCGGCGAAATTGGGATTGCGGCGAAAGTGGTGGACAACAGCGCGAAGAACACTTTGGCTGATACCATCTATTTCGAATCCGTCAACGAGAACATGGATTACGTCCGCAATTACTCGACTTTCCGCTTCTCTGACTATAAAGCCAACGGAGAAGGGTTCGATTTAGCAAGTGGTGCTTCCTTGATCAAAGACATCAAAGACGGTTCATTGGAAGGCAGAGATGACATTAACAAGGTTACGTTGAACGCCTCCGGCTGCTATCTCTCCTCTACGTCTTATGACAATTTCACCGCAATACTGCAATTCGACAATATCGCGACGGGATCGGCCAATCCTTACTGGGATCCGAAAATTGTCGAAAATGCATTCCTCTTCGGAGGAAGCTTTGATTCCACCGGCAAATATCAAGGTTACGCTCTATCGGCGTCTGATGGTTGGTTTGAAATCTTGAAAGTCAACGGAACCTCTAACGTAAAATACATCGGTGGTTATACAAATGCCGCCTATCCGAATGGAGTGGCGGTCCGCCTAACCGTCCAAGGCGGTGTTGTTTCCCTAACTAATGCCGACGGCACGGAATTGAGCGGTTCTTATTTTGAGGTTACAACAAAGGAACTGGCCGACTATTCTGCTGGGAAACTCGGCTTATTAAGGAACGATGACACCGCTACGAAAATAACGGTTTCGGGTCTCTCATCCGATCCCTCCAGCACGGCGACCGATGCGGCTTCTGGCGTCGCCTTCGTTAACGAGATCAAAGCCGCTATGAAGGCGAGCGCCGGCTGGAACTTCGTCGGGAATGGTTTGACGATGAATACGACCGGCTATCGTTTAGGATCAAGCACCTATACAGATTTTTCCGCCGTGCTTGAAATGTCCGGGGTCTCGCCTTCGACCGACTACAATAGCCACAACCCGTTCTTCTCTAATAAAGCGGAGAAAGCATTCCTCTTTGGGGGAAGCACCAACGAAAACGGAGATTACCAAGGCTATGCTTTGCATTTCAACAATGGGTGGTTCCAAGTGCTGAAACTGAATGGCTATGCCTCCACTTTCATTGATGGCTGGAGTATGAATTCGGATGGGGTCAAGGTTCGCCTGAGCCTCAGCGGGACCACGCTTACCCTCACTTATGCGGATGGGTCTTCATTGGGCACATCTTACACTAAGACAACCGCGGTTACCCTAGACGATTACGCTGGCGGAAAGGTCGGCGCGCTACGCAACGACGACTACGCTTCTTCGCTGACGATATACGAATTCGCGCATTGAGTCTGAATTTCACTGAGGGGCGCTTAGCGGCGCCCCTTTTCATATATGAAGAGAAACACCAAACCCCTCTCTTTGTGGACACCGCCTTTGAGGCGATTTAAACTTGTCGCCGAAACAGACCAAGCTTTGGCTTATAGCCAAACGAAAGAGGCATTCCAATGAAAATCCGCAAACTCCCGCTTCTACTATCCGCGCTGTTCGTGATGGCTAGCTGCTCCCAGGTTGGGACAAGCAGTTCCTCTTCATCCTCCAGCGAGGAGGCTACCTCCTCCGAGGAAGCTACCTCCTCCGAACAGACCATCCCATCTTCAGAGAGCGTTTCCTCCGCTGAAAGCTCGTCCAGCTCCTCCAGCGAGGAAGTTAAGAAGTATCTGATCTCCTTCGACTTGAAAGGAGGAACTGCTTCTTCTTCTATTTCCGCGAAGACCATCGAAAGCCTCTCTGCCAGCGACTTCGTCTTCGATTGTCTCAAGAAAGGCTATTCCTTCCGCGGCTGGAGCTATAACGGAAGCAAGGTCTTCGATGAGAATGGGCAGCAAGTCTCCACCCCGACGATGGATTCCTATATGGTCTTCACCGCGGATTGGGAGGCCATTTCCTATACGATCTCCTATGAGGTAAACGGAGGGACCAATTCCTCCGCCAACCCAACTAGCTACACGATCGAAGACGCGATCTCCTTAAGCGCTCCCTCTCGTCCAGGCTATACCTTCGCTGGCTGGTACAGCGATCCTTCTTTCACCTCGCTTTCGCTGGGCTTCGATGGAGATAAGACCTTCTACGCGAAATGGTCCGCCACCGATTACTCCATCTCCTATGAGCTTAACGGAGGCATCAATAGCCCCTATAACCCCGCCTCTTTCACCGCTGAAGAGGAAGTCACCTTAGGCGAGCCCACTAAGGCGGGGTACTCCTTCGCTGGCTGGTACAGCGATGAGACACTTCAGACCAAAGTGACCTCCATCCCCAAAGGAAGCACCTCCTCCGTCAAGGTCTACGCGAAATGGAACCTCCTCACCTACACGATCTCCTATGAGCTAGACGGAGGCACCAACAACTCCTCCAACGCGAATTCCTACAACACCGAGCAGACGATCGCCTTGGGCAACCCGACCAAGAAAGGCTATACCTTCGCTGGCTGGTACTTCGATCCTTCCTTCGATAACGGCACCTACAACATCCCCTTGGGCAGCAGCGGCAACAAGACCCTCTACGCCAAATGGTCGGCGAATAAATACAGCATCAATGTGACCACAACCAAATCCAATGCCTCCGATGGAAGTGTATGGACCCGCGGTAGAGACGGCTATACCGATACGGAGGCGATAGTCGGCGCGGTGGCCGGAGACGGCTCCGCCTTCAAAGGATGGTATGATAGCGACGGCAAGTTCCTAAGCAGATCCGCCCAATATAAGTTCACGATGCCTGCGAACAATATTTCCCTCGAAGCGGTTTTCTGGACCACGGAAGAAGAGACCGCCTGGAAGAAGAGCGTCGGGGCGATCCCAGAGGTCTCTAGCGACGGCAAGACCCTCACTTATGGCCTTTATCCCACGGCCCACGTCAACGATGCGGTGACTTTGGCTTCGCTCAACAATCTTAAGGCGACGGACACGAATGGGTATTACCGCTTGAATGACGTCTATTACGCGAAGTGCGTCGGGAGATCCGCGGCCCCCGGGGCAATCCAATACAAATTCGACGACAACACCGACCTTAATAGCGGCGAGACCTATTGGTTCAAGTGCGAGCCGATTAAGTGGAACATCTTGAAGCATGAGAACGAAACCTATTCCCTCGTTTCGAGCCTGTTGCTTGACGCGAAGCGTTTCGATGGGTCTTCAAGCATCTATAAAGACTCCGAGATCAGGGAATGGCTCACCACCGATTTCTATAATGCCGCCTTCGCCTTGGATTCCTCTTCCCTTGACACGGTCAACGTCGACAACACCGGCGCGACCCGTTGGAGAGATATCACCCTCGATGGCGATGGCTATACGGAGGACAAAGTCTATCTCCTCAGCTATCAGGATTACATCAATGAATCCCTCGGCTTTGATTCCTCAACTCAAGCCTACGATTCTGCTAGGTATACCCTGACGACCGATTGGGCGAGGGCCAACGGCGGCTGGTACCATTATTTCGAAGACAGCTATACCAAATACGGCAACTATTGGACGAGGTCATCCGGGAACGGCTACGAGGTGGCCTCTTACGTCGATGAAGAAGGCTGGCTTCGCATCAATTGGGTCGTCACCAATTCCACCCACTGCGTCCGTCCGGCCATCCAAGTCACCATCGCTTCCTGATGGGGTGAGAGTTCAATCGTCTACTCCTGACTAAGTCTGAAACCTTCGTAAATTGCAGAAAATGCAAAAAACGAAGTTCGTAAATTGCAAAAATTGCAAAAAACGAAGGTTTGGGGGTTTGGGACTATAAATAAGCCGCATCTGAACCCAGCCGAAATTGAACCGGTTTTCAATTCGATTTCCTTTCTTTTAACGATACCGTTTCTATAATGGGTCGCATGATCGCAGACAAAGAAGTGGAAGCCTACTTCCACGCCGAAACGAAAAGGCAAAACGAAGGCATCGAGCTCATCGCCTCGGAGAACTATCCCTCCGTCGACGTCAGGGAGGCCTCTTCCTCCATCTTCATGGCCAAGTACGCGGAAGGCTATCCAAGCCACCGTTACTATGGCGGTTGCGTGAACGTGGACGCGGTAGAGGAGATCGCGATGGAAAGGGCGAGGAAGCTCTTCGACGTCGCTTACGTCAACGTCCAGCCCCATTCCGGCTCGCAGGCCAATTTCGCCGCCTACCACGCGCTCATCAAGCCAGGCGACAAAGTATTGTCTTTGACCCTCAATGACGGGGGCCACCTCACCCATGGCTCGCCCGTCTCTTTCTCCGCGCAGACTTATTGCTTCGTCCATTACCCCTTGGGGGACGATGGGAGGCTAGATTACGGCATCATCGCCAACAAACTAGAAGAGGAGATGCCTGATCTCTTCCTCGCCGGCTACAGCGCCTATCCTTACGAGATCGACTTCAAGAGGATGAGGGAGCTCATCGATGAGCATAATGCGAAACACGGCGCCCATTGCCTCTTCATGGTCGACATGGCCCATATCGCAGGCATCATCGCCGCAAGGCTATGCCAAAACCCCTGCGAATACGCCGACATCGTCACCAGCACCACCCACAAGACCCTACGCGGGCCTAGGGGAGGGCTCATCATGACTAACCGCGAGGATTTGGTGAAGCCTATCAAGTCCGCGGTCTTCCCCTATACCCAAGGCGGCCCTTTGGAACATATCATCGCCTCGAAGGCCGTGAATTTCCTCGAGGATCTGCAGCCTTCTTTCGTTTCCTACATGAAGCAGGTGCTCATCAACACGAAAGCCGCTTCCGATGAGTTGGCTAGGCTAGGCTGCGAGGTCTCGGGCAGCGAGAACCACCTCTTCTTGCTCAATGTCCTTTCTTCTTTCGGCCTCACGGGTCTTCAGGCGCAGAACCGCTTGGAGGAAGTGGGCATCACCACCAACAAGAACATGATCCATGGGGACAGCTTGAAGCCAAGCGAGACCTCGGGCCTTCGCATCGGCTTCGCCGCCGCGACGACAAGAGGCTGCGACGAGACGCAAGCCAAAGAGATCGCTAGGCTCATCTACGCGATTTTAGATGATAAGGATTTCTCCGCCGATAAATACAAAGGCGAAGTCGCCTCCATCGTCTCGACTTGGAAAGACGTGATGGATCTCCATCAGCTATAAAAGAATCCTCGCTTGCTTAACGAGGATTCGCTTCTTTCTTTTTGCCTTTCGCCTTCGCCTTTTCCACGGCGACCAGCTCATTGGGGTCTTTCACCACCTTGTGAGGGATGGGCTTCCAGGTGACCCTCATGAACAAGGAGACGATGCTGATGATGATCCCCGACATGTCGTAGAAAGGCCATACGAAGCTGATGAGGATGGCCTGATACCAGGTGAAATGGACTCTCCTCCATTCCCTTATCAGCACCAAGACGGCGACGAAGAAGCCCCCGATGTAGGTCCCGATGATCGTGGAGAGGATGTAATTGAGGAAAGAGCCCCAGGCGGGCATCCCGGTGGCGAGCATCAGGATTAAGGTGATGATTTGGTATAGAAGAGGCCAAATGAAAGAGAAGAGGGAGAAGGGGAAGAAGTCCCAATAGGCGTCGTATTTCTGCCAGGTCGGACGCCTGAAGAAGGAGCCGATCAGCCTCCACCCATGCTTCCACCAAATGATCATGATGCCCTTGGCCCATCTTAGCCTTTGCCTGATGGAGATGCGCAAAGTGGAAGGCTGCTCATCGTAGAAGCTCGCCTCTTCGCAGAAGCCCATCTTGGCTCCGCCCATCACGATCTGCATGGTGATCTCCGAGTCCTCGGAAATCTCATGGCCATGCCAACCGTCTTTTAGCAAATGGGAGCGCAGCATGAAGCCGGTTCCTCCGACGCATTGGGCTTTTGAGCGCACGACGGCGCGGGGCCTAGAGACGCTCACGATGTTGCGGTACATGTTGATGCCGTTGATCCCGGTCAGCCAGTTCTCGTTGAGGTTCTTCACGTTGCGGTAGCCTGAGCAGAAATCGAGGTTGTCGCTCACCATCGCGTCGTTCATCTTGCTTAGGTAGTCGGGGGCGAGGACGTTGTCGGAATCGAAGAAGACGTAGGCGAAATACTCCTTCTCCAGATCGATCGTCTGCTTCATCTGGGCGAAGATGTATTCGAGGGCGTAGCCTTTTCTAGCGTGCTCGGGGTCGTGCCTTTCATAGACGTGGCAGCCGAGGCTTCTAGCGATCTCCGCGGTTTTGTCTCCTTCGCTGCAGTTGTCGGCGACCACGTAGATGTCGATGAGCTCTTGAGGGTAATCCTGGGCGCGGATGGAGTCGATGAGGTTGCCGATCACCTTCTCTTCGTTCCTAGCGGAGAGGATGAAGGCGTAGCGGTTGTTCTTCTCTTGCTCGGGGTAGACCCTGGGCTTAGCGAGGAAGCCGATGAGGGTGTAGACGAAGCGGTAGCAGGTGAGGACGCCGAATAAGAAGGTGACCGCGGAGAAAACGAGCTGGACGTAGGCTTGGGCGGGGATCGCCTTGCCGTTATTTATGGCATCCATCATCAAATCGATGCCGAGGAAGCCATAGAGCCAGTCTTTGAGAAAGTTCAGGAACTCCATACGTAGGTCGAATTCTAGCCCAAAGCGCTTTTCTTTGCCATAACGCAGGAGCGTTTACGGTTGTTTCTCCCCTTAAAGCGAGCAGAGATAGGAATCTAGTTTAGCGAAGTCGGAGAAGTAGCTGTAGTCGAGCTCGTAATCAAGAGGAGCCCCATCATCGAAAGAGGAGCCGTCTTCATGGATGAGCTTGGTATTGCCTGACATCTGCCAAGAAGCGCCCATCGCACTCACTCCTTGGGCGACCACGCAGTCGCCCCCTCCGCTTCTCTCCCCGATTATTTTCGCGTAGCCGTATTCCTTGGCGATGCAGGGGAAGGCGTTGGCGCAAGAGAAGGAATAGGCGGAGGTGAGGATGTAGAAGTCGTATTTGCCTTCGTAGCTGTCATCGTCGTTAAAGTCCCCGTCGAAGTCGTTATCGTAATCGGCGCATTCCTGATAAACCGCCCCGCAGAGGGGGTTGGTGTAGTTGATCTTCACGTGGTCGTTGGTGAGGAAAGAGAGGGCTTGGCCTAGGGCCGTCGCGTATCCTCCTCCATTGAGTGAGACGTCGAAGACGACGTTGCTGATGTTTGGGTTGCTTTCGATGCTTTTGAAGGCTTTATAGAAGATCGCGAAGGTGCTTTGGTTGTCTCTAGAGACGTCAGAGGCGGTGGGGCTATTCCCGCTGGAATTGAGGGAGAAGCTGTCGAAGCGGATGACCGCCGTATGGCCGCTGACGTAGAGGCCTTCTTGGTCGTTGCCGTGCCTTTCTCTATCTTCTAAGAGGGTCGTTTTGACGGTTTGCCCTTTGGCGTAGCGGCTATCGTAGTCCTCGATTTGGTATTTGAGGTTATTGTCGATGGTTGAAATATAGGGGGTCCCGATCCCTCGATGATGGAAGGCGGTGTGACCTCCGTCGCCGAAGATCTGATTGATGGCGGAAGCAAAAGAGGCGTCGGCGACTGAGGAGATCGTGGAACACATCTTGCCCTTGAGATTCATGGAGGAGAGCTTGGCATCGAGGCTAGAGATCCCTAACTCGCTCCATTTGCCGTAGAAGTTCTCCATCCGGAAGACGAAGGAATAGTAGTTATACAAAGCGTAGGCCTCGGTGCGGTTCTTTTGCTGCGAGTAGGGACCTGAGTAGAGCTTCTTGCCATAGGAGGTCAAGCTGTCCCCGCTATAAACATAAGAGGACTCGGTGACGTAGAAATCCGATCCGTTGAAGACCACTCCGTATCCGATCGCGTTCCAGACGATCGCCTCTAGATAGGCGAAGGGGAGGTAGATGTCCTTGCCATAGCTAATGAGCTTGGCGTTGTATCTGCTCATGTTGAAGGTGACCGTATGGCCTTTAGTGAAAGAGGAATCCTCCGAAAAGGAGGCCAAAGGATCGCTAGAGGCGCTGAAGACGTCGGTGGGGAAATTCTGATTGCCGCTATAGTAGAGAAAGCTTTCGAGGTTGCTAGTGGAGATGAGGTTGTTCTCCACATCGAAAGTCATGGTGGCTTCGGTATAGAAATTAGTGACCGTCTTCCCTTCGACCTCGTAGAAGGGGATGGTGTTCCCTTCCTCGTCTTGCCCGAGGATGAAGAAACTCGACATCTTGAAGAAGTCGGTGAGGCCGATGTAGGGGACCCCGTCGGCGCTAGAGAAATTAAGGACCTTTATGTTGCTGATGGGGTCGTTTAGGTCGAGGCAGTATCCATAGCAAGATATCGTCTTGGTAACGGTAATCGCAGCGGAGGAAGAAGAGCTTCCGTCACTAGAAGAAGCGCTTGAAGACGATGATTCTTCGGAGGTGGATTCTTGGTAAGAGGAACTAGAGGGGGATGAGTTGGAAGAAGAGGAAGAGCTTGACCCTTTCTCTTCGCTGGAGCTGGTCTCCTTGCTTGTTGAGGAAGAGTAAGAGCCCTTCGAACTGCTTTGATCTTCTCCTATCGTCAAGCTGCAGGAGGACAATACGCAAATCAGGGACAATAGGAGCAGCGGTGTTCTAGGCTTCACGAGGTCTTTCCTCATAGATGAGCCCATTATAAGGTGGCGGGAGGATTTAAGAAGCGGAAAACCTGGTTGGCGCCCGCTTTGCCGAAGAGAAGGGTTCTCTTAGACGAATTTCTTTTCACGCGCGGGCGCCCGCGTTCCAATTTCCTTGTTGTTGGGATAAACTACTTCTCGCACCGAAGAGGTAACTAAGATGGAAGAAAAACTCACTGATCAGGAGCAGGCGCGCCGCGCGAAGCTCCCTCGTTACGAAGAGCTGGGGATCGATCCCTTTGGCTCCCGTTACGACTGGAAGGACCGCATCTGCGATCTGCGCGAGAAGTATGGCGACCTCTCCCCCGAGGAGCTTGAAAGCAAGAAGGTCGAAGTCGACATCGCAGGACGCGTTTTGTCTCTTCGCAAAATGGGCAAAGCCGCTTTCTTCAACATCAAAGACGAATACGGCCGCATCCAGGTTTGGATCGGCAGAGACTCTGTGGGTGAAGAGAACTACGCCGTCTTCAAGCTCTCCGACTTAGGCGATCTCGCTGGCGTGCAGGGCACTTTGATGAAGACCCAGACCGGGGAATTCACCATCCGCTGCACCAAATACACCCACATCGTCAAATGCCTTAAGCCTCTCCCTGAGAAATTCCACGGCCTCACCGACACCGAGGATCGTTACCGCCATCGCTACGTCGACCTCATCGTCAACGACGACTCCCGCAAGATGGCTCTCCTCCGCCCGCGCATCGTCAGGGAGATCCAGCATTACTGCGATGACCTTGGTTTCGTCGAGGTCGAGACCCCCGTTCTCTCCCCGATTCTAGGAGGCGCTTCCGCCCGTCCTTTCGTGACCCATCATAACGCCCTCGACAAGGACTTCTATCTCCGCATCGCTACCGAGCTAAACCTCAAGAAATGCATGGTGGGCGGCATCGACCGCGTCTATGAGATCGGCAGGATCTTCCGCAACGAGGGCATCGACACCAGGCACAACCCCGAATTCACGACCATCGAGCTATACCAAGCTTATGGCGACCTGCGCTCGATGAAGGAATGGGTCGAAGGCCTCTTTGCTAGATTCTGCAAAGCCCTCGGCAAAACCACCTTCCATTGGATGGGCAACGACATTGATTTCTCCAAAGGGTTCCGTTGGGTCTCCATGGCCGAAGCCATCCAGGAGAAGACCGGTGTGGACTTCACCAAAGAGATGACCTTCGAGGAGGCGGTGGAACTCGCCAAAGAGCATCACGTACCTCTTGAAAAGAGTTGGAACAGCGTCGGCTACATCATGAACGCCTTCTTCGACGAGTTCGTCGAACGCACCCTCATCCAGCCGACTTTCATCCATACCTACCCCGTCGAGCTTTCTCCTCTCACCAAGCGGAGCAAAGACCCGCGCTTCGTGGAGAGGTTCGAATTCTTCATCGGAGGGACGGAGATGGGCAATGCCTACAGCGAGCTCAATAACCCCTTCGATCAGAAAGCGCGCTTCGACGCTCAGCTTGAAGCGAGGAAACGTGGAGACGAAGAAGCCGCCGACATCGACTTCACCTTCATCGACGCTCTTGACTACGGCATGCCCCCGGCAGGAGGCATCGGCTGCGGGATCGACCGTCTCTGCATGCTTCTTGGCGAGCAAGACAACATCCGCGAAGTCATTCTCTTCCCAACGATGAAGGACGAGAAATAAGACGTTTGCATATGGGGGGCCACTGGAAACGGTGGCCTTTTTCAAACGTCAGAAGACTGTAGGGGAGGATACGCACCAGAGTTTGATTTGCTGCGTCAGTTTTCTTATAATAGAGGCAATGAATGACGCACTAAATTAGGAGGCCAATGATGAAATATTCAGAGGACAATGTGACCGAGCTCAAAGAGAGGCTTATCGATGAGGTAAAGAAGGAGATAATTGCTTTCTTGAATACGGAGGGTGGCACCATATACGTCGGCGTCAAAGACAACGGGGAGCTGGCGCCTGCCTTCGATAAAAAGGAGAAGGACATCATGGACGTCAGACTCTCAAATTGGATTGAGGACGTCTTCTACCCGAACACTTCCAGACTCATAAAATACGATTTCGACGAAGATGGGGTGTTCACAATTCACATCGAAGAGGGCCCTGAGAAACCATATTACCTCAAAGAGAAAGGGCCGAAGCCAAGTGGGATATACAAGCGCGTTGGAACCACTTCGAGGATGGCTACTGAAAGCGAAATCCTTCTTATGATGCTGGACTCGAGAAAGTACAGCTATGAGGAAGATATATCTGACGAGCAGGAATTGACATTCCATTATTTCGAGGAATTCTGTGATGAAAACGGCCTTAGCCACAGCGACAGGAATATGCGTTCCCTCAGAATGATTGATAAGGACGGCAGATACACCAATCTTGGATTATTGATGTCCGACCAGTCGCCCATCGTTGTTAAATTCGCAAAATATGATAGGCATCTTAATTTCACCACAAAGAAGGAATACAAGGGTTCGCTTTTAAAGGTTCTTTCGAACGTCCTTGAGAACGCTGCCAATTATAATGATGTTTCAGCCGTTATTTTGAAAGATTCGTGGCAAAGGGTCGAAACCGTTTCCTATCCAGGGGCTTCACTCAGGGAAGGGATATTGAACGCCTTCTGCCACTGCAACTACTTTATCAGATCGAACATAAAGGTGGAGTTTTTCGACGATAAGGCCAAGATAACCAATCCCGGAGGTATATTCGAGGCAACATTGGAAGAAATTCTCGAAGGTGTGCAAACCTATCGAAATCCAGGCTTGGTTAACATCCTCAACAAATTACATTACATTGAAAACTTTGGGACCGGCATTCCTAGAATTATTGAGGCATACGAGACTTCGAAAAGAAAGCCGATTTTCGACCCACGTGACAACTTCTTTATCCTTACTTTACCCAACCTAAATTACGATGACGCAGCAAATGACGCAGTAAATGACGCAGCAAATGACGCAGTAAAAAATGCCGCTGTATCGATAAAAGACGACAGATTAGGGGATATTGAGACCCATCTTTTGAGAATCATTAGCATGCATCCTGGGCTGAACACGGTCGAACTGACCAAAATATTGAAACAGAATTATTCGTCAGTAACTTGGGACATGGTTCGGAACGCCTTAAGGCGAAAACTTTTTGATTATGTTGAATATAAAGGGGCAGCAAAAAATGGAGGTTATTACCTTAAGGGCAATGTAAGATAGACAAGCTTCGCTGGCACCCTCGCTTATAGCCGTTGCCTGCTGGCTGCATGCACAGGTAAGGCGAATTCCTTAATTGCTTTGACGTGTCATGCAAACTGTTAAGTAAGCATTCCTAGTATCAGGATCGATTGCAAAAGGCCCGCTCTTTTAGAACGGGCCTTTCAAGTGGGCTAAGCGAGATTAGAAGAATCTCTCAACGAGGTCGTGGGAGTATTCGCAGGTCTCGTCCATGTCACCGTAAGACATGATCTCGCCGGCGTAGAAGGTGTTGTTCTTGCCTTGCATGGCTTCCACTTTCTCGTACCATCCAGCAGCGTAGTCTTCGCTGTAGACGTGGGGGAAGTAGTAGGCCTGATAGCGGGTAAGAATGGCTTCTTTGCCGTCGACGACTCTGATCGGAGCGCCGAGTTGCTTCATATCCTCGGTGATGATCTTCTCGGTCCCTTCGTAGGGGATCTCCTTGCCGTCGTTGTAGGTCTTGTGGTGGCGGAGGGTGTAGCTGACGATCGGCTGATCGGGTTCATTGGCCCAGCGGTGATAATAGATCATGACGTGGGGCATCCTCTCCGGGACCATGTTGTCGACGATGTAGTAAGAGACATCCGGATACTTGTCGGGTTCGACTTGGAAGGCCTGGGTGTCATAACGTTCGTAGTCGATCTTGGAGAAGAGGGCTTTCTCATCGTCATTGACGTCGAGCCACTTATCAAGAGAGACGGCGTTGGGGTTGTTGAGCGGGTTCTTCTCGGTTGCGATCTGAATCGGGCAGGTGATGATGATCTTGTCGAAGACCTCTTCCTTGCCGTTGACGGTGACGGTGACCTTGTCGCCGCGGACGACTTTAGAGACATCGCTATTGAGCACAGCGGGGTGCTTCAGATGGTCGTTGAGGGCTTCGAAGATCGACTGGGTGCCGTTTTCCCAGGTCCAGAGGTTCATCTTGACGAAGTTCATCATCGTCTGGAAGTCGAGGTATTTCAAAACGTAAGCCGCGGGAATCTCATCGAAGAAGCCATAGCCGAAGGAAGTGAAGGGCTGGATCCAGACTTCCTGGACGAGCGGGCAGCCGACTTTCTCGCAGAAATCCTTGAAGGGCATCGAGAGGTCCTTGAGGTTGGGGTTGGTGCCGGAGACGGGTTCGCGGCCCGGGGTGACGGCATAGCCTTCGTAGCGGCCTTCGCTGACGCCGATGTGGCCGGTGACGTCATAGCCTTTATAGGTGGTGGCGAGGATCTCGCCGAACCTCTTGATCTGCTTCTGGAGTTTCTTGAGGTGGAGAGCCGCTTTCGGGTGCTTGAAGAAGTATTTGGCGGGGCTCTTCATAGCGGAAGCGGTGTCCCAGCGATAGTCGAGGCGTCCGTCGGGGAACTTGTAGTTGCGGACTAGCTTCGGTCCCTTATGCTCGACCCCGGCGAATTGCTCGATGTCCTGGACGGCGTAATAGGAAGGCACGCCCATGATGGCGCCCATCTCGTAACGCTTGCCGTTGAAGGTGGGGGAGAAGCACTTGCCGCCGACTCTGCCGCTCCTCTCATAGATGACGTAGTTGTCGTATCCCTTCTTCTCGAGATACATGCCTGCCGAAAGGCCGGCCGGGCCGCCACCGATAATGGCGATTCTGATGTTTTTGTCCATTGATAATGGTCTCCTTTTCAGATTTGGTCCTATTTTAGGACATTATTCTGAGAATAAAAGTAATACGGGATAAAATTACCGATATGGCGATATCAATTCGCATATCATATTTTCATGGACCTCCAAAGGAAACGTTACGCCACCTTCCTTGACTTGCTTCTAGACCAGAGGCAGAGCTCGCCCGCTTTGCTTTATGAGTCGAATGGGAGCAAGGCCGTTTTGAGCTACGGCGAACTCGTTTCGAAAATCCGCGCGTTTCCCTTAAAAGACACCGGAACTGCGGGGATTTTCATGGATGGGAGCCTTTCTTCCATCCTCGCCGTCTTCGCCTATGCGAGAGAAAGAAGGCAGATCGTTTTGCTTTCCCCGTTGGAAGAGCCTGCTGCCTTGGCGGAGAAAATCAAAGCCGCGGACGTCAATTTCCTTCACGGACCGAAAGAGCTCGTGGACGCTTTGGAGAGTTCGCTGGTTAAAGATATAGTTCCTCAGGACGGGAAGATCCTTTTCTTCACTTCCGGGACAACGGACAGCAACAAAGCCGTCTGTCTAAGCGAGGAGAGTCTTTGCTCTTCCGCCTATAACGGGGCTTCTTTGCTGCCTCTTTCCCCTGGTGATATTCTCTATTCCTGCTTGCCGCTTAACCACGTCTTCGGCTTCGTGTGCTCTTTGCTTTGGGGGCTTTCCTGCGGGGCCTGCGTGGCGCTAAGCCGCGGGATGCAGCAGATCTTCTATGATTTCGCCTATTTCAAGCCGACCGCGGTGAGCCTAGTTCCCCAGATGGCTTCTTTCTTCTCCTCTAGGCATTTGTTTAACCCCGAGCTGAAACTCGCGCTCATCGGCGCGGGCGATTGCCCCGACTCCGTCTTGAAGGCGATAGATGAGCAGGGCATCCGCGTCTGCTTCGGATATGGCCTTACAGAGACGAGCTCCGGGGTCGCTTTGTCCATTGGAAATGATCCCAGGGCGATGAGCCTTTGCCCCGACGTGAAAGCTCTTATCGGCGAGGATGGGGAGATCCTCCTCAAATGCCCTCCCTGCATGATGGGCGGCTATTACAAAGACCAGGCTTCGACGGAGAAAGTCCTTTATGGAGGGTATCTAGCCACGGGAGACCTCGGCTATTTCGATGAGCGGAACCTGCTGCACATCAAAGGCCGTAAGAAGGACATTCTCGTCTTGGATGATGGAACGAAGATCTATTGTCCGGAATACGAAGGGAAATTGGCCGCGCTTCTAGGCGGAGACAAGGATTTCGCGATTGCCCAAAATTCCAAAGGGCAGGTGGTTTTGGCTTTTGGGAAGGCCACCTTGCAGGATAACTATTCCTCCATCGTTACCTCTTTCAATGAGGCTTTGCCTTACTCAAGCCGCATCGCCGTCGTGCTTTATTTCCCCGGCCCTTTGCCTCGCACCCAAACGGGCAAAATCAAGCGTTGGGCTTTGCAGAAGATGATATAAACTAGAAAAGGAGAGAGCTTATGACACGCGAAGAAATCAAAGAGAAGACCCTCGCCATCATCCGCGCCAGCGTGCCGGATCTAGACGGGGTGGAGATAAACGAGGACTCGAACATCAACACCGACGCGAGCGTCGATTCGATGTCCTTCATATACCTGATGACCCAGATCGAATCCGCTTTCGGCATCAAAATCCCCCAGAAGAGGTGGGGCAAGCTTTCGACTTTCTCCGCCTTGGTGGATGAGATATCGCTCCGCCTAGCCAAGAAGTGACCATGCTCACTAAGAAGCTGAAAATCCTCACCGAGCACTGCGACCCTTCCAGAAAGCTTCGCCTTTCTTCGTTGCTTAAGTTCCTGCAAGAGGTCTCCATCGAAGATACCGAGCGCCTTGGCTATCCCCGTTCGACGACCTTAGACCGCGGATTGCTTTGGGTGATCGGCAAGCAAAGGGTGAAGATCAACCGCCTTCCTTGCTACGACGAGACCGTTGAGATCCTTACCTACCCAGGCGAAAAGATTCCTTTCCTTTTCCCTCGCCATTGCAAGATCTATTCCTCTTCGGGAGAGCTCCTTGTTTCTTCTAGCGCAGCCTGGACGCTCATTGACGAGAAAAGCCGCCTGATGGTGGACCCTGAGCATTTCGGCATCGTGATCGAAGGCGAGAACAAAGGCGACGAGATCGGCTTTCAGTTCCCCTTCAAAGGCTTCGATTTGAAAAAAGAAGCCACTTTTGCGGCGAAATGGAGGGATTGCGACCTCAATGGGCATATGAACAACACCGCCTATTTAGATGAGGCGGAAGACCTGATCCCACATTCTTTCCTGAAAGAGCATGAACCATCCTTCTTGGATGTCGCCTATAAAAAAGAGATTCCCCTTGGCCAGGAGATTCCCGTCCAATACGACGAGGAGAACCTCGTCTATGTTTTCTCTTCCGCTTCCTTCTTCATCCGGCTTGGCTTCCACGGATAAAATTTCTTTCGCGATTTTTCGTCCGAATTTGGGTAAAAAGCCAGATTCGCTTTTATTACTGAGGTGAGGGAAGGTTCAACCCTCATCTATGATGACGGAGCGTTGTTTCTTGTAATTGATGCCCGCTTTCCGTATAATGCGCTTTGCTTTCTAAGAAGGAAGAAGGCAAACACATTCTCTTATGGTCGCACGAGATAATCGAGGCGGCCCGAAGACCGAAATTAGGAGGTGCAACAATCATGGGAAAGTACGAAATCATGTACATCCTTACCGCGACTCTCGATGAGTCCGCCCGTAAGGCCGAGATCGAGAAGCTCCATGGCATCCTTGCCGCTCAAAAAGCGACCGTCAACGATGTCAAAGAATGGGGCGTCAAAGATTTCGCGAGCCCGATCAAGAACCTGACCAAAGGTTACTATGTGGTCATCAAAGTGACCGCCGAACCTGCGGCGCTCAAGGAATTTGATCGTCTTGTCAAACTTGATTCCAACGTCATCCGTCATCTAGTTACCGTCGAACACAAATAACTAAGATCAGGAGGATTCAAGAAATGATCAATTGTGTCGTACTCGTTGGTCGCTTAACCCGCGACCCCGAACTCCGTAAGACCAGCTCTGGGATGAGCGTGGCTTCCTTCACCCTCGCCGTCGATGATTCTTATCGTGGCCCCAACGGAGAGAAAGTGACGATCTTCATGCCGGTTTCGGTATGGGGCAAGTCCGCCGATAACGTCGCCAAATTCACCCACAAAGGCTCTTTGGTCGGCGTCAATGGGCGTTTAACGCAACGTAAGTACACCCGCCGCAACGACAACGTTGAAGTGTCCGTTACGGAAGTCTCCGCCTCTGCCGTGGAGTTCCTTGACCCCAAGGACGCTTCCCGTGGCGCAGGCGCCAATTCGGGATATGCCCCCGATATGGGCTCTTCTGAGCCCGCTTCGCAGGTCAATCCCCAGACCGAGAACAAGAACCTGGACTCCATCGACATCGTCGAGGATGATCTCCCGTTCTGATTCTCGAGAAAGGAAATCAGAAAATGCCATTCCGCAAGATGCGTTCACGCAGGAAAGCTTGCTACTTCACCAAGAACCACATCGAGTATATCGACTACAAAGACGCCGAATTGCTCGGCAGGTTCATCGGCGCTGACGGGAAAATCCTTCCCCGTGCCATCACCGGCACCAGCGCGAAGTACCAGCGTCAGCTTGCCAGCGCCATCAAGAAAGCTCGTTTCATGGGCCTTCTTCCTGACGTTAAGTAAGAAACGCCAAAACCGCACTCATAAGCGATTGGACTCGTCTGAAAAAGGCGGGTCTTTTTTCGCGTCTCTCCGAGCTGGAAACTCCGCCCCTGGACGAATCCCCCTAGATCGCCTTGTAATGGGTTGGCCGAAAAGCCGCCTCTGTCGCACATAAACCAATTAAATTTGAGGGCGTTTTCTCAACACGTCGCCTTGGTTCGTTTTGCTCTTTGGTACGCCGCGCCTCAAACTTAGGCATCCTTTCCTCAATAGACGGCAGGGCGCCGGCGGATCTTTTCGCCAACATATTCATTGAAGAGACGCTTCAGACGTTCCATCAAAAAGGGTTCCAGCGCAAAAGAAAGATATCGCAAGCCGAATGGTATTGATGCGGTTGGTCTCGAATTGAGCGGCAAAACTCAAAAACGTTGGATTTTTCTTTTCCAACTTGCTAAATTCTTCTCCGTCAACGAGTAGCATCCATGCGTAAGTCCGGTTGATCACTGGCCTTGCGCTTTTTGTTTGTTTCGGCCAGAGAAAGGATTTCCTTATGGACGATTCAAAGCAAAACAAAATGGGGGCGGCCCCCCTAAGAAAACTTTTCTGGAAGATGGGCCTCCCCATGATTGTCTCAATGGTGCTGCAGGCTCTTTACAACGTCGTCGACAGTGTCTTCGTCGCAAACATCCAAGGGACCGGCGCCTTAGCGAATGAGGCTCTCACCTACGCTTTTCCCATCCAGATTCTCATCATCGCCGTCGGAGTAGGGACGGGAGTCGGGCTCAATGCTCTTCTTTCTAAAAGTTTAGGCGAAGGAGACAAGGAAAAAGCGAGCAGAGTCGCGGGGAACGGCATATTCCTCGGCTTGCTAATTTACCTCGTCTTCCTGATTTTCGGGCTATTTGGCTCGCATTGGTTCATCTCCCTGTTCAGTAAGGAGGGGGAAATCATCCAAATAGGCGGGAATTACCTCATGATCTGTTCCAGCCTCTCATTGGGGTCGATCGGCTTTGCGATTTACGAGAGATTTCTCCAATCCACGGGGAAGACAATCTATAGTACGGTCGCCCAGATTTCCGGCGCCCTCATCAACATCGTCTTCGATTACGTTTTCATCTTCCCCCTCAACATGGGCGTGGAAGGCGCGGCCTGGGCGACTATCTTCGGGCAGCTTGTCTCCTTGGCGATCGCAATGCTTTTCCATTACTTTGGCAACAAGGAAATCGGCGGAAGCTTGAAATACATCCGCCCAAGCTGGACCTTGATCAAAGGGATTTACGCAGTCGGCTTCTCGGCGATGATCATGCAAGGCTTGCTTTCCCTCATGATGGCGGGAATGAACGTTATTCTAGGCTCCTCTAGCGCGGATAGTTTGATTCTCGTGGGCAGTTTCGGAATCTATTACAAGATCCAACAGGTCGCGCTTTTCTCTTGCTTTGGTTTATCGAACACGATCATCACCATCCTCTCCTTCAATTACGGGATGAAGGACAAGGAACGGTCTTTGCAATGCGTGAAGTACGGGATTCTAGATACCTTCATCGTTACCGTTGTCATTACGGTTCTCTTTGAGGTCATTGCCTATCCCTTGTCTAGCCTCTTCGCCTTATCGGGAGGGAGAACCAGCGATCTGATCCCCGTGTGCGAAAAGGCGGTGAGGATCGCTTCAATTGGTTACGTCTTTATGGGTTTTAACGTTGCGGTGCAGGGCGTCCTTCAAGCGCTCCGTTACGCCTTTAGGCCATTCCTGACGGCTATGCTAAGGCTTGTCGTTTTCGTCCTTCCCGTCGCTTATTTATTTACGTTGTCTCCTCATGTGACGGACCTTGTCTGGTGGAGCTTCCCTATCGCCGAGGTCTTAACTGCAGTCGTCTCTTTCTTTTTGCTAAGGGATGGGATAAAGAAAAAGATCAACGTTTTGGAATCAAATCCTTCCACTAGATAAAATCGTGACCGGCTTTTCCGGCGGCCTTCGGGAGGGACGCGACAGTCGTTGCTTTTCATGGACACTGTGCAAATTCGAATTCTTTCACAAAAATGCGTCCTCCTTGCATTGAACTTGTTTTGTCCAATGTTTGGGGAACGCATCAAAAGGCGGGTCTTTTTTAGTTTTGGTAAGCCCCAGAGCTTATGAATCATCCGATTCATCATGTTCCCTCCAGAGGGAACATGATGAGCAAAAAACACTGATTTAGGGAACATGATGAATGTTAAAACAGATATCTCTAGTTGTTTCTAAACTATATCTCCATGTCTAAAAACAACGATAGGTACGAATGTTTTTCGCATCTATATCTTAGGCAGTTCTTTGCGGGGAACATGAGGGAACATGATGCTTTAATATCTGCCTACATACTTACCTACATGCCAAGTCTCTTTTTTCCTCGTCGAAACCGCCGATCTCATGCAACTATGCCACACGTTCTTACGCCGGCGGTCTTCGTGTGTCGCCCACTTCCAGACGCGATTTCGTCGACGTGCGACCCCCGGCCGCATTGACGCCTCTTCTGGTGGCCTTCGGGATGGACGCGAAATTTGTGCGTTTTAGGGACATCGGGCTCGTGCCGGCACAACCCATTCATAAGTGATCAGACTCGTCTGAAGAAGGCGTGTCTTTTTCAGCTGCGCTAAGTCCAAAGGCTCATATCAGCACGATGAGCTATTTACGTTGGGCCGTGAGATTCTTAAGCGGCGACGTTCTCGGAAACGTCTTATTTGTTGAACAAACTGCTGTGTGTGCCGGTTCTAACCAATACCAATATCAATTGCCCGCTATCGATTTTGTAAATCAGCAACCAGTCGGGGGCTATGTGTGACGTTCTCGATAGGATTTCCAGTTTCCGGAAAGCGAATGGTCTTTGTATTTGATCCCCAGCGCTCCATCTTTTGCTAAGATTCGTATGGCTTCATCTAGCATCTCGATGTTTTGGTTTCTTTTGATGGCTGCTTTATAGTCCTTTTTGAACTGCTTGGTCCACAGAACCTTCAGTTCGCTCATCTTTTAAGTTCCTTTAAAGCTTCTTCGACGTCAGAGCAGCCTTTGGCTTCTGGGCCTTTTGAGATTTTTTCGGCCTCCAAAAGCGCCATCAAGGTTTCTTTATTAGGTTCTTCCATTCTTGCGTCGAAAGTGAACCCCCAACGGCGATCGATTTACGCAAGAACGCGTTGATTGCGGTTGTTAGTTTAAGCCCAAGCTCGTTGCACATTGATTCGGATTGTTTCTTTAGATTGCTATCCAAACGGATCGTGAAATTTGCTGTTGCCATATAAAAACTTTCGTGTGCTGCGATATATGCAACGCACATTAAATGCAAGGCATTAGCCATTAAAGTAAATTACATATTTAGAAGAGAGGATGATCATGTCACGATCGTGCCACTCAAAAAGTGGCACGAAAGTGGCACGATCTTCTTGGCTTTGTGAAACCCTTAGTTCATAATCTTTTTGGAGGCTTTCTTATGAAATATACCGCTGATTTTGAGGACGAAAGAATTGAATTTAAAGCATCTCTTGGCCAACTAAACAAAGGCATAGAATCTTTGGCTGCTATGCTCAATAAAAATGGAAGTGGGAAGGTGGTTTTTGGAGTTCTTGACGGTGGGGAAGTCGTAGGTCTTGGGGACATCGGCAAGGAGACCATCAAAAAAATCGGGACGAGGATAAAAGAGGCAATCGTCCCTTCCGTCATTCCTAAGGTCAGCACCGAAGATTTAGAGGGCAAGAAAGTCATCGTGGTGGAGGCGAAGGGAGATAGAAAACCATACGCTTGTTTTGGGAACTATTTGGTTCGCGTCGGCAGCGAAAACCGCAAATTGATGCCTGATGAGCTCGGGGATCTCTTCCTATCGAGTTCCGCCCTTTCTATGAGCAAACTAGAAGCCGTCAACCAGAATCCGAGTTTCAGCGGGCTAAAGTCGCTTTATGCTGCAAGAGGTTACACGATTAATGGGTCGACCTTCGCTAAGAATATGGGTCTGCTTACATCAGATGGAAAATACAATTACATTGCCGACATCCTCTCTGACGAGAACAGCTGTTCCATCAAGGTGGTCCGTTTTCAGGGTGAAGATAAAAGCGAGATGCTGACTAGAAACGAGTTCGGGTACAAATGCATGCTGCTCGCTTTGAGACAAGCTTTCGTCTACCTTTCTTCTTTCAATGAAACGCGTGTCGAACTCAACAAAGGCGTGGAGAGAGAAGAAACCAAACTCTTTGACGAGAAAGTCCTTAATGAGGCCTGGACCAATGCTTGCCTGCACAATCGATGGAGTCGAGGGATCCCTCCAGCTCTTTATGTCTATTCAAACAGGATCGAAGTTGTTTCCACGGGCGGCCTGCCAATGGATTTCTCGAAGGAAGAGTTCTTCAAAGGCGTCAGCCATCCAATCAACGAAAGCCTCATGAAAATCATGGGTCAGCTCGATTTCATTGAACAAACTGGTCATGGGGTCCCCCTTATCGTCAAGACATACGGAAAAAAAGCCTTTCAATTCTTGGACAACTCCATAATTGTGACTATCCCCTTCGCCTTTACTCCCACTTTTGCCTCCCTAAGGCCAGAATCAAGCCCAAGTCACAACAAAGTCCTCGCTGTCTTGAATGAGAATCCTACCATGAGCGTGAAGCAACTATGCGCGGTTATTGGGCTGGGGAGAACGAGGGTTGTTCAATTGCTCTCTGATTTAAAAAGTACAGGCCGAATCGAAAGAATCGGGAGTTCCCGGAGCGGTTATTGGAAGGTAAACAAGTAAGAAATTGTCTTATTGTGCCGCGATCGTGCCACTCAAAAAGTGGCACGAAAGTGGCACGATCTTTTTCCAGGGGTTTGCTGTTGTCCCCGAGGGCGTTTGATAAGCCGATCGCCGGAGACATGGCTTTTCTTTTATTCCGAGTCGTTTTGACGTAGGATTTTGCCATGTCAACAACCACGCTGATTGGATTAATCGTCACCATCGTCGTCGTATCGATCACGATTGCCGTGGTTTTCTATCTGATCTCGCTTAAGAACAAAAACGACGACGAGTGAGCCTCCCTTTGCCTGCGGTTTCGTCTAATTTCTGCGTAGATATGGCGCTTTTGCGGGGCTTTCGCATGGCGGAATCTAAATTTTCGGCTTCGCGCTAGGAGAGAATAGCCCTTAGGGCTATAATTTGCCCATGCCCATTCAGAAAACACGCAAATCAAACTCTATCAGCGCCGCCTTGCACCGCAGCAGAGTAGGCAGCTTCATCGTCATCCTCATTGAGATCGTCCTCCTTGGTGGAGCGGTCGGGCTTTATTACCTCGACTGGCCCGAGGGCTATCGCGAGTTCATGAAGATCGACTATTGGTTCATCGCCTTCACCGTGGTGATCGTCTTCAACCTGCTCGTCATGTGGACCACTGAGTTATTGATCGGCAGGATCAGGCAAAGGAACGACGTCGATGCCGCCTCAATCATCGGCAACGACATCCAGGAAGCTTACAAGTTCGGGCAGATCGGGTTGGTCGTCACTGATGATGCCGACGTCGTCTTGTGGACAAATACCCTCTTCAAAGAGAGGAACATTGATCTGCTCGACATGAACATCCTCGACTGGCAGCCTAGCCTCAGGGACATCAAGAACGCCCCGCCGGATACGACCGTGAAGATCGAGGTCAACGGCAAGACCTATTCCGTCAAATACCTCGCCGATGCGCATCTATTCATCTTCCGCGATTCCAGCGATTATGAGTCCATCTTCAACTATTCAAAGGAGCAGGCTCCCGTCATCGGCATCTTGATGATGGATAACTACTCTGAAATCGCCGGGAACGCCGAAGACGACAACAACGACATCATCACCAAGGTCCGCGGCGTCATCTTCGATTACGCTAAGCAATTCGGCATCTTGCTCCGCCGTTTCCGCAGCGATTCCTATTTCATCGTCACCAATTACGCCTCTTTGGAGAAAATGGAGGCCGATGGCTTCTCGATCCTTGAGAAAACTAGGGCCGTGGGCAAAGGGGAGAATGTCATCCCGACTCTTTCCTTGGGCTTAGCGCATGATTTCCCAGACGTCACCAAACTCCACGATATGGCTTCCAACGCGATCGACATCGCGATGAGCCGCGGCGGCGACCAGGCGGTCGTCTCTACCTACGGGCAAGACCTCAAGTTCTATGGCGGCAAGACCGCGGCCATCGAGAATACGGGCCGCGTGCAGTTCCGCTCCGTCGCCGACTCGATCATCGGCATCATCCGCAACTCCAGCAACGTCGTCGTCTCAGGGCACCTTGATATGGACATGGACGCCCTAGCGGGCTGCCTCGGCGTGAAAGCCCTCTGCGATTTCTGCAAGATCCCTTGCAAAATCGTCTTCGATCCCAAACTCACCGAGAAGAAGACGCGCTACGCCTTCACGGGGAGCTTCTCCAAAGCCGAGCTCGACAACATGACCTTGACCCCGAAAGAGGCGGTGGACGCCGTGCGCGCCTCGACCCTCTTCTTCGTCGTCGACGTCTCCGTCCCCAGCCGCGTCATGGGCCAAAAAGCCTTGGAACGCTCTTCCAAAACCATCGTCATCGACCATCACCGCAGGGGCGAGCAATTCGTTGAGAAGCCGGTTCTGACTTACGTCGATCCTTCCGCTTCCTCCACCTCGGAGATTCTCGCCGAGTTCATCCATTACGCGACCGCGAACCCTCGCATCGAGATCTCTTCCACCTTCGCGACCTTGATGCTCTCTGGCATCTTCCTAGACACCAACTTCTTCAAATCCAAAGCCACGGGCATCCGCACATTCGAAGCGGCGGAGATCCTCAAGGAATTCGGCGCGGACAACCAGCTCGCGGACGATTTCTTGAAGGACGAATACGAAGAGTACGCGCTCGTGACCAACATCATCTCGAGCCTCCGCACGCCTTATACAGGGGTCGTCTATTGCGTCTCCGACGAGAAAGACATCGTCGATCAGGCCTCCATCAGCAAAGTCGCGAACCAGCTGATGCAATTAAAAGGCATCAACGCCTGCTTCGTCATCGGCAGGACGGGAGCCAACGAAACCAAGGTCTCCGCGCGCAGCGACGGCTCGATCAACGTGCAGCTGCTTTGCGAGAAGATGGGCGGAGGCGGACACTTCGGCATGGCCGCCGCATCCTTCCGGGATCTTCCCGTCGCCGCGGTGGAAAGCCGTTTGCTTGATACCTTAGATACTTACTTGAACGAAGCCAAATCCGATATACAAGGAGCAAAAGAATGAGAGTGATTTTAACTGCAGACGTCCGCAAGCTCGGGCGCAAAGGGGAGACGGTCAACGTCTCCGATGGATATGGGGCCAACTACCTTATCCCGAAAGGCTTAGCAGTCCCTTCCACGAACTCCAGCCAAAAAGAGCTGGCCAAAGCCAACGCCGAAGAGGCCGTCAGGCAGAAGGAGCTCAAGAAAGAGGCCGAGGAGCTTTCCAAACGCCTTGAGCACATCAACGTCGAGTTCAAAGCCAAGATGGGCTCCAACGGCCGCATGATCGGCACCATCTCCTCGAAGGAGATCGTCGAAGGCATGGAAAAGCAATGGAACATCAAGCTCGACAAGAGGAAATTCGTCGACAAATACCCCGCGAACGCTTTCGGCTACACCCGCCTCAAAATCGAGCTCTACAAAGGCGATGAGGGCGAGGTATATGGCGTGGTCAACGTCCACATCTCCGAGGATAAGTGATGAGCAACGGATCCGAATTGCCCCATAACCTTGAGGCGGAGCGTTCCGTCCTCGGCGCGATGCTGATCTCGGAAGAGGCCTGCGCGGTCGCTTTAGGCGCGTTAGAAGAAGAGGATTTCTCCTCCGTCGACCCGCGTAACAGGCTGATCTTCCACGCGATGGGGGAACTCCATACTTCCTCCCGCCCAATCGATCCCCAGACCGTCATCGATGAGCTGATCTCCTTAAAGCACGATAAGGACGTCCCCTCTTCTTACCTTTTCGAACTCATCAACACGGTCATCGTCCCAGAGAACATCGACCACTACATCGACATGGTCCATGAGCAGGCCGTCCTCCGCGATTTCCTCGTCGAGATGAGGAAAATCCAAGAGGAATACAGCAAAGGCGTCCCCGACATTGGGGAGTTCATCGAGAAAGCCAACGACAAAGTTTCCGCGATCGCCTCCAGGCGCTCCGTCAAAGGGATGAGCACCGCCAAAGACGTCGCCAATGCCGTCAACGCCCGCATCCAGCAAAGCTCAAACGCGGATAAGCGCGGGCTTGTTGGAATCGATACGGGGTTCCGCAGCTTGAACGATTTCGTTCATGGCTGGCAGAAAGGCGACCTCATCATCTTGGCCGCCCGCCCTTCGGTTGGCAAAACCGCTTTGGGGTTGAACTTCGTCTATAACGCCGCCTTGAAGAGCAAATGCGCGGTCGCTTTCTTCTCGCTTGAGATGTCCAATGAGCAGATCATGGAGAGGCTCATCGCCTCGCGCTCTTCCGTCGAAGGGGAGAACATCACCAGCGGCTATCTCGCCCAGAACCAAAAGATCAAGATCTCCAGCGCCGTCGAAGAGATCGCCAAGCAAAACATCTATCTCGACGATTCCCCCGACTCCAAGCTCGGCGATATCGTCTCCAAAGCCACCAAACTCAAGGCGGAACGTCCTGATTTGGGGCTCATCGTCATCGATTACCTCGGGCGCATCCGCACCAGCGACCGCCCCTCGATGGATCAGAGGCAGCAAGAGGTTTCCTTCATCTCCGGCTCCTTGAAGCAGCTCGCACGCAACCTCGATGTCCCCGTCATCTGCTTGGCGCAGCTTAACCGTGACGTCGAGAAAGGCGACAACAAGATCCCCACCCTTTCTTCTCTCCGCGAATCAGGCTCCATCGAGCAAGACGCGGACATCGTCTTGCTCCTTTACCGCGCGGACTATTACACCGAGATGGGCATCTCCGTGAACAAGAAGGGCAAATACGGGAATAAGGACGAAGACAGCGATGAGCCCGTCGGGCCGAAGAACCAGACGAGCGACACTTCGGAAGTCTCGGTCATCGTCGCGAAGAACCGCAAAGGCAAAACAGGCAAGATAAGCCTCGTTTTCCAGAAGAACTATTCCCGCTTCTCTGATCCCTCCAAAGAATTCCAAGATAGGCAAGCAGCCCTAGAGGAAAGAAGGATGGGGAACGCTGGATGAGCCTGCGTTTTGAATTCATCGGGTCGGGCTCGAAAGGGAACGCGACCCTGATCCAATACGAGAACACCTTGATCCAAGTGGACATGGGCGTGTCTTTAAGACGCCTCAAAGAAGGGCTAGATGCCTTGGGGAAGTCATTTGAAGACATCTCCGGCGTGCTCATCACCCATGAGCATCACGATCACGTCGGCACCTTGCATATGCTGAAGAAGCGCGGGGTGAAGGTCTATGCGACCCCGTCTACAGTCCCCCATCTGGTGGATATAAAGATAAAGCCAGGTGAAGGATTCGCGCTTGGGGAGATAAAGGTGCTTCCTTTCTCTTCCAGCCACGATGCATCAGATCCGCTTAATTTCATCTTCTCCTTCGGCGAGGAGAGGTTCGCCTACGTCACCGATACCGGAACGATCAAAAAAGAGAACAAGAAGCTGTTGAAGGATTGCTCCTATTACCTTTTCGAATCGAATTACGATAAGGAGATGCTTCGCCTTTCCGGGCGTCCAGAGGTTTTGCAGGCGAGGATCCGCGGAAGATACGGCCACCTTGGCAACGAGCAAAGCGCGACCTATATGTGTTCTTTCATCGGGCCCCACACCCAAAAAATCTACCTCGCCCATCTAAGCGAGGATTGCAACACCCCCGAGGTCGCTTTAGCTACCTACGCGGAGATCTTCGCGAAGAAGAACATCGTTTTCCCGATGGATAAAGTGATCCCCTTGAAGCAATGGGAAAGGGTCGAAGGCGGAGAATGAAGATCAATGTCTATTGCGTCGGCAAACTGAAGGAATCCTATTGGAGGGACGCCGTCGCCGAATACAAAAAGCGTCTCGAAGGCTTCGCGAAGATCGAACTGATCGAAGTCAATGATTACCCAACCCCGGAGAAAGCCTCTTTGGCCCAGGAAGAGGACATCAAAAACAAGGAAGGCAGGAAGATGCTGGAGAAGATCAAGCCAGGGGATTTCGTCGTGGCTCTCGACCTTAACCAAAAAGAATACACCTCCGAGGAATTCTCCATTCAGATGGAGAAGTGGCTCGTCGCCGGAGGAAGCTCTTTGTCCTTTCTCATCGGAGGCTCGCTTGGCTTGTCCGATGAATGCAAAAAAAGAGCCGACGTATCCGTCAGCTTCGGCAAGATGACTTTCCCTCATCAGCTAGCGAGGGTCATGCTTTTGGAACAGATATACCGGGCTTTCAAAATCGCCCGTCATGAGCCTTATCACAAGTGATCAGTCGATTAACCCGTAATAGCGCACGGCTTTCGCCCATCCGTCTTCATCGATTGGGGAAGTGACGTAATCGGCGATGGCTTTTGTCTCTTCCTTCGCATTTCCCATCGCCACCCCTATGCCTGCATAAAGCAGCATCTCGATGTCGTTTGATCCATCCCCCAAGGTCATCGCGTTCTTCTGGGTGTAGCCATAGTATTGGAGAACCGACATGATGCCTTTGGCTTTATCCGAGTCTTTCAGCATCACGTCGACCGCGTATTCGTCCCACCTAGCGAATTTGCAATTGTCCAAGTGGGGGGCGATGAGCTTTTCCTCGAATTCGTCGATGAAGGCGATCATCTGATAGACGGTGCGGTCGTAATGGTCGGGGTAGTGGCGAGGCTGAGGGAAACGAGTGCCGTATTTCTCGTGTGCGGAGATTACGCGGTCATCGATCATATTGATGTGGCCTTCGTTCTCTTCGATGAGGGTGAGACCAAACTTCAGCTTCTTCGCGAAGAGGACCATCTTATCCACGACCACGGGGTCGATGGGGTAGCGATAGATGATGTTGCCGTCGATGACCGCGTTGCTTCCGTTCATCGTAACCAGCCCATCGGGATTGAAGATATTGAGGATGCCGCTTTTGCGGATGAGGTAGTAGTTCCTTCCAGAGCAAAGGAAGACCTTGATGCCTTTCTTCTGAAGCTCAAGGGCCGCCTTCAAAGCGGATTCGGGAACCTTATGCTGGCGATGCGAAAAGAAAGTGCCATCGATATCCGTGAAAACGATTTTGATGTCTTTCGCTTCCTGCTTAACCATTGACATATGTTATACCAACCGCCTTCGCTTTGGGGAGGGGAGGAAAAGGGCTTTCACGACGATTTTAGGAGATTCCAGGCGATTTCTCCCCTTTAGAAGGAAGAAAAGGGAAGAAGGTGATAAGATTAAGCGAGCATGGATTACGCAGAATTCTCCGCCTATAAGCCTTACGTTGACCCCCTCAACACCCTCGTGCACGCCTATACCGACGCGGAGGGCAACCTTTTCTATGTTGAGCCTGGGTTCTACGATGGCTTATTGGGCTTCGAAGAGAAGCGCCCGGAGGCTTTCGAGAAGATCATGGAGGAGATCGACAAGACCATCAAACGCCTCCACAAAGTCATCTTCACCGCGGATTTCGAAAATCCATGGATCGACCGCGAAGGGTTCGTCTATCGCGAGATCGCCGACATCACCGATCCTTTGTTGATCTTCGTGGAAGACAAATCGCGCGGCAGCGATTACGGGGACTAAATATGGAAGGCGCCCTCATCTATTCCATCGCGCGCGAGAAGGAACCTTCTTTCCAAAAAGAACTCAAATTCCTTCTCTCCTCCGCCAAAGTCAATAATATCGAACTTACCGCCATGTCCTTCGCGGAGGCCGAGAAATTCATTTGCTCCTCCTGCGCCGTTTTGAAGTTCGTCTATTTCTACGACGATGATTCTTATTTGCTGAACCTCGCGATGAGTTTGGGGATCCCTTGCTACAGCCATCCCTTCTCCTGCGCGCATAGCCACGACTTAGGCCTCTTCTATAAGAAGATGAAAGACTTCGGGATCGCCCATCCTCTTTACTACTCTTTCCCTAACTTCAAAAACGAAAGGCCGCAGGATTTCTTCACTTATCTTTCTTCCTCCATCAAAGAAGCGGGGATCTCCTATCCCTTTTATCTAAGGAAAAAGGATGATGAGGGATTTGCCCGCACGCTTTGCCTCACTCCCATCGAATTCAACGAGACCCTCAAGAAGCTGAAGGATTCCGATTGGGTGGCGGAAGAATACATCCCTAGCCCCGCCCTCTACGCTTTGGTGATCGGGAAACGCTGCTTTGGGATACTGGAAGAGAAGAAGGGGCGCCTCGTCCTTTCTTCTTTCGATACAGCCTTCGCGAGGTCGCAGGCCGTCAAGATTGCCAACTTACTTCGTTTCGAGTCGGCGATCGTGATGTTTAGGATGCTGGGCAAGATGCCTCTTGCCTGCGGAATCTATTCTGGCAAATATTTCCAGACCTTCGCCTCCAATTTCGGCAATCAGCCAGGCGAAGCCCTATTCGTCAGATTGCTTAAATCCCGCAAGAATTTCTCCCCATATTTCTTCGTCGGAAGCAAAGACGTCAAGAAGAACAGAAAATGCGCGCGAGCCACTCCGCTTAAGAACCCTCACAACAACAAAGAGTAAGCTTTTGCGGGGATATCCATCAAAAAAGCGCCGAATTGCAAGGTTCGACGCTTTCCTTAATCCTTAATTGTTCTGAGGTGAGAAGGCCTTCATCGAGGTCCACATGATCCTCAAACCATAGAGGAAGAGGAACATGAACATCGTTAAGGAAGACATCGTGCTTACGTTGGCGAGAAGGAAGCCAAGGGCCATGGATAAGATGGCCGGCGCAGGGGCTGCCCAATAGGCGATCTTCTGGCATTGCCAAATCGTGATGATGCGGTAGGGGTTCCTTTTGCCTCTGGTGACCAGGAAGAGAACGAGGCCAAGCAGCAAGATGACCCCAGCGTTGATGCCGGTCAAGATGCCGGTGTTGCGCCAGGTGAGCGAGATCTTGGTGCTCTCATATCCTGCGGTTATGAAGTTCTGATAGTTCTTCACGACCTCCGCGACGTATTCGCTTGGCTTATCGGCTTTGTTGATGTCGGGCGTGAGGGAGAGGAGATCCGTCCCTTTGAGGCGGTCATAGGAATAGCTTACGAGAGCGCTGCTTGTGGTGGCGGTCACGCGGCGGTTATAAACGGCCATCGAGAAGCCGGTCTGTTTGAAGACTAAGATAGAGACGCGGTAGGTCGTCGAAGTGGTCGCCTCTTCGCCGGTGCTCGTAGCTGATTCGACGGTCCATTTCGAAAGGCTGTCCAAATAAGTGGAATCGATGCTGTCAGCAGCGAACTGAACGCGGAGAATCGGCTCCTCGGTCGATGAATCTTTGTATTCGTAATAACGGTCATCGCCAGTGCCGGCGTTATAGACAGCCTCTTTCGCCGCATCGGTGACGACGAGTTTTCCATCATCTGTGATTTTGACGGAGGCATTCGCGTTTTTGAGGTTGTATTGGAAATCGGCTAAACCGTTTTCGACCCCGCCGACTGAACTAGTTCCCAGGACGCTCGTGCCCATGTTGACATTCATGTTGCTGACGAAGCTAGGAATGAGGGTAACGATGACTGAGCAGATTGCGAGGATGATCGGCGTGTACCAAGGGTATTCCCTGCCCGCCTTGATGCAGCAGTCATTGCTTACCAACGTGCCGAAGCCGGTTTTTAGTTTATCTTTGGTCTCTGGGGAGAGCTTTGCTTTTTGTTTGTTCACTTTGTTTTTCGCCATTTCGAGATACCTTTTGCTGAAAGCAAAATAAACAATACACGCATAATCGCTTCTTGGAAAGAAGCAAAGGCCGCTATAATTTTGGCCATGAGAACGCGAAAAGGATTCCGTTATCTTTGCTTCGTTTCCGGGATTCTTTTTTTGGGTGCCCCGGCCTTGCAGTTAGTAGGTTTCGTTCAGCTGTATTTCCCTGATGGAGAGTGGATCCCTTTGAACTCTATCGGGACGTTTTTCGGAGGCAATGAAGAGATCATAAGCGGAGGTAACTCCTATTTTTTCTCCTATCGCTTCAATCCGTTCTACGTTGCTTTGATTGCTTTGAGTTTGATTGCCGCGCTGGCTTCCTTTTTCGGCAAAGATTGCCGCAAAAACCTAATATTTTCTGGAATTGCAGGGTTTTTGGCGCTCCTATTAGCCTCGTTTTTGATTCTTATTTTCGAATGGGTGAATCCTGGGTTTACTTTCAATGGAATCCGTGGGGGTATCGGCTTCGCGCTTAGCATAACTTGTTACGTGATGGCTTTCGTGTTCTTGGGCCCAGCTTACCTCTTTGCCGAAAAATAGGTTTGGAGAAAGCAAAAGCGCGCCCTATAATACGTGCACCGGCGATGAACTTCTTCCTTTGGGGCCGTACAGGTTTTGACGGAGGGATGTCTGGCCCCGGCTGCAGTGGGATGGCGACCCTGACCGCCAAAAAACAATAACTGACAACAAAACTGTCAAACCTTGGATGCTCGGTGCTTCCCATCGTGCCTCCGTCGCTCTTGCCTAATTGAGCCCCTCTAGATAGGGCCCCGCCATTGCGGGGAGAGCACGTTCGCCCCTCGCTTCTTGCCTTACGAGGGGACGGGCGCAACACAAGGCAATAAGCTTCTAGCTTGGCTGGGCAAAGAAGTCGAAAACCTCACAGCTGCCTCCAAAGAACGTTGGTTCTCGTCGCCCTTTGGAGTAAAAGGCGAGAGCTAAACTGTAGACGCCTCGGTGGGATGCTCTTCGGACCAGGGTTCGATTCCCTGCGACTCCACCAAACAACCGGTAACGTCAGCGCGTGAATGCTGGCGTTTTCTTTTATCTTCATTGGTTTCGTACCATAAAAAGTGTTCCGTACCATAAAAGGTGGTGCAAAACAGAATTTGCGTTACGGAAAACGCCGGAAGCGCTGAAGCCTTTAAACAGCCCCCTTTCCAACGATTGATTCCAATGCTTTCACGCGTGCCCGTTTCTTTCCTTATATATTTAAGGAAAAGCACGTCTTGCCTTGTTGAATTAGGAACCGGATTCAATAAAATAGGTGCCGTTTGGAGGCTGTTCTAGTATGGGTAAGGCAAAAATCTCTAAGTTGACGTGGGTCGGAATCGTTCTTTCTCTCCTTTCCCCTTTGTTCATCGTTCTTATGGGGGTGACCAACGTCATTCCAAACGGGAGCAATGGCGATATCAACACCGGAACTGCCGCTGCGGCCGCTTATTACTTCGCGATGTGGAACTGCAGCGAATTCTTCAGCCTCATCAGCTTGCTGGGAGATTTTATTCTGCTTGTTGGTTTTATCTTCCTCATCACCGAATTGGTGATTGTCATCAGAAAGAAAAACAAGAAGCTCGTCCTCAATGCGATCTTCCGTTTCCTTGGAACCGCCTTCTTCCCGTATTTGCTTCTGCTTATCTATACCCAGTACATCACAGACGTTCTCACCGAAGCCTCGATGTCGGTCATCTTCGTGGGCCTCTGCCTCAATATCGTTGGCCATATTTTGCTTACCCTTCCTTATCATGAGCTTCTCCTTGCTCAACCCGCCTTCGAGCCTAAAGTTGAAGAGCCAGCTGCGAACGTTCCTTCCCTCAGCGAAGAAGACATCAACAAACTCGTAGAGGCACGCATCGCTGAGCTCGGTTTCGTCAATGCGGATGAATCCAAAACGATTGCCGATAAGGAACTCGATGCCCACATTAAAAAGCTCCATTCCGCGAAGGAAGAGCCTGCCGTTTCGCCCTCTGAGGAGCCCGTTGATGGCGGTGAAACCGACGATGCCCCCATCGAGGATCCGAACGATCATTTCGCCACCATGAACAAGCGTCACCGCGCCAAATTCGAAACCCGCATTAAGACCGCCGATCAAGAGCTCCGCGACAAGTATTACGAGCTCCGCGACTATGTCCGCTCCTATGGCATCAAGGACCGTATCTCCGTCCCTGGGCTTACCTTCTCTTTGCATCGCGAACGCTACGTCTTCATCACCATCGCCGGCAAGAAACTCAAGGTCTACTTCGCTTTGAATCCCAACGATTACAAGGAAAGCACCATCCCCGTGGTTGAGAACACCTCCAAGAAATTCGAGGATCTCCCGGTTGAGCTCAAGGTGAAATCTGATCTCTCCCTGAAGAGAGCAAAAGCCTTGGTGGATGACGTCATGAAAAGCAAAGGTGTCACAAAGATAGAAGGAAAGTGATCGAGCCAAACCGCGTCTCCTGTTCGGATTCGCGGTTTTTCGATGCGAAAAAGCCGCCCTTACTTGGACGGCTTATCTTCCACTTTTATTGACTGGATGGTGACTTCGTTCCCCTCGATTAGGTAAGTGTCTTCGCTCCCGCAATGGGGGCATTTCTTGCCGCTAGGGAGGGTGGGGTAGGTCTTCGTGCAGCTCTTGCAATAGGTCGTCGCTTTCGTGACGATGATCTCAAGTGTGCACCCATTCAGGTGCTTGGAGCGGTTTTCGCAGGCCCATTTCCACACGTCTTCAAGATAACGCGGGACGACCCCGGAGACTTCTCCAAGCTCGATGACGACGCCCTTCACGGAGGGGATTTTGTTCTCCTCCGCGAAAGCGTCAACTTCTTTGATGATGTGGAACGCGATTCCGAGCTCGTGCATTAGCGCTCGATGGGCGGGATGGCGTTGCCCGTGTGTTTGTTCGGGCTGTTTTTCGTGGCCTTCTTGAAGGCCTTCCTCTTCTTGGCGAGCTCTTTCGCTTCTTTGGAACCGCTGTGAAGGAGGATCTTGATACCGCGCTTCAAGGCATAGGGCATGAGGCCGGCGATCTTGTCGTCACCGTTCCTCATGGTGGTGGCCTTCGGGTGGTCCCTCACCAAGTGGATGGCGTCGAATTCGCAGCGAGTGGTGCAGATGCCGCAGCCGATGCACTTATGGGGATCGACGACCGAGGCGCCGCATTGCAAGCAGCGGGAAGTCTCGATCTTGACCTGCTCTTCGGTAAGGGTGGTGCTGAAGTCTTTGAAGGAAGTCTTCGCTTTCTCGGCGTTCTTCGGAGCGGCGGGTTCTTGACGCCCGGCGTTGTCATAGTTCTCAGGATAGAGGATGTCCTTCTTGTCGAGGGGGATGAAGTAGCGCCTATCGCGTCCGATGGTGAGCGAAGCGTGGAAGGGGGAGACGAAGCGCGCGAGGGATTCGGCGGCTTCATGGCCCTGTCCGATGGCGTCGATCACGAATTTCGGACCGGTGTAGACGTCGCCGCCGACGAAGATATCGTCTTGGGCGGTCTGATAGGTGAATTTGTCGGCGATAGGATAATTGCCGTGCCAGAAGGTGACTTTGCTGCCTTTGAGGAGATCGCCCCAATCGATGGCCTGCCCGATGGCGAAGATGATCTTCGTCGCGGGGACCTCGATGGTCTCGTTCTCGTCATAGACAGGGGAGAAGCGCTTGGTCTCGGGATCGATCGTGCGGACGCACTTCTTGAGGACGATGCCTTTGACCTTGCCGTTTTCGTCCACCAAGACCTCTTTGGGGCCCCATTGCGGATTGACGGCGACTCCTTCTTCCTCAGCCTCTTTGATCTCGTCTTTGGTCGCGGGCATGGTGTCCCTGGACTCAAGGCAATACATCGAGACGGATTTGGCGCCGAAGCGGTGGGCGGTGCGGGCGCAGTCGATGGCGACGTTGCCTCCGCCGATGACGACGCAATCGCCGTCGATCTTTTGCTTCTGGTTGTCGTAAGCGCCTTTGAGGAAGCTGACGGCGATGTCGGTGCCCTCGGCAGTGTCGTTAGCGACGCCAGGACGTTTGCCGCCTTGGCAGCCGATCGCGATATAGAAGGCCTTGTAGCCCTGCGCGCGGAGTTCGTCGAGGGTGACGTCTTTGCCGACGTTCACGCCGCACTTGAATTCGACGCCGAGCTGACGGAGGACATCAACTTCCGCATCGATGACATCCTTCTCCAATTTATAGGAGGGGATGCCGTACATCATCATGCCGCCCGGCTTCTCATGCCTTTCGAAGACGGTGGGGTGGTAACCCTTGACGGCGAGGTAATAAGCGGCGCTTAAGCCAGCGGGGCCGGCGCCGATGATGGCGATCTTTTCCTCGAAGTCGCCATAGACTTTGGCGATGACCTTTTCGGGGACGGAACGCGTTTTGGGATCGAGCTCGCGCTCGGCGAGGAACTTCTTGACTGCGTCGATGGCGACGGCCTGATCGATGTCGCCCCTGGTGCAGGCGGTTTCGCAGCGCTTGTTGCAGATGCGTCCGCAGACTGCCGGGAAGGGGTTCTCCCTCTTGATGAGGGCGAGAGCCTCGTCATAGCGGCCTTGGTTGGCGAGCTTCAGATAGCCTTCGACGGCGACGTGGGCGGGGCAAGCGGTCTTGCAGGGCGCGGTGCCGGTGGGATAGGTGTTGTAGCGAGCGGTGTCGCGATAGTTCTCATCCCAGGCGTATTTGCCCCAACGGTTGTTGTCGGGGAGCGGGGCGACAGGATAAGTTTGGGCGGATCCGTCTTTCTTGCAGAGCTTCTGGCCGAGCTTGACGGCGCCGCCGGGGCAGGATTCGACGCAGCGGCCGCAGGCGACGCAGTTCTTGGGGTCGACTTTGGCGGTGTAGGCGCTGCGGGAGAGGTTCGGGGTGTTGAAGAGCATGGACGTGCGGAGCGCGTTGCAGATCTTCACGTCGCAGTTGCAGATGTCGAAGATGTGGTCTTCGCCGTCGATGTTGGTGATCTGGTGGACGAAGCCGTTGTCCTCGGCTTTCTTCAAGATGCGGAGGGCTTCTTCCTTGGTGATCATCGTGGCGCGGCCGGTCTCGACTGCGTAGTCGGCCATGTCGCCGAGCTGGATGCACCAGTTCTCGGGATCGTCTTCGCAGCCTTCGCCTAGTTTTGCCCTGGAATAACGGCAGGAGCAGATGCCCGAGGCGATGTGGCCGTCGTATTTCTTAAGCCAGTAGGAGATCTTCTCGAGTTTGACCGCTTCTTGGTTGCTTTCGATGGCTTTCTCAACCGGGATGGCGTGCATGCCGATGCCGTCTCCACCTTCGGGGACCATCGGGGTGATCGCCTCGAGGGGGAGGAAGGTCATACGCTCAAAGAAGTTCGCGACAGGGGGGTTGGCGTCGGTGGCCTTCTTCGTGGAGTTGAAGAGCTCAGCGGAGCCCGGGACGAAGAAGGAGATGCGATATCTCTTCTCACGGGTCGGGTTGGCGTCTTTGATCGGGCCATCGTCGTTATAGTGGTCGCCGTAATCGTACTCGACGATGCCGTGCATGACGGCGCGGTGGACGTACTCTTTGACTTTGAGCGGATCCGGATACATCTTTTTGCATTTCTCGATGATCTGGTCCATGGTGTACCACTTGCGGAGTTTCATCGTGAGAAGAACGTCGACTTCCTCTTCGGTGATGACCTCGCGGAGTCCCCAGTATTCGGGGGAGTTCACCGTGCAGCCTTTCAGCTTGGTTTCCACGTTGTCGGTGATTTTCTCAGCGAGCTTGAAGTACTTCTTTACGAGCGCTTTCTCTTCGGGAGTAGTAGGCTCGACCCCTTCGTACTTGGATTGGGTGTCTTTGGTGAGACGGAAGATCTCAGGCATGTTTCATTTCCTCCAATTTTGGATTGCTTTGTCGAAATAGTCGGCTGCTTCCTTGATCCCTTCCCCGGTTTTGGCGGAGATGGGGAGGATAACTGCGCTTGGGTTGCAGGAACGGATGAACCCAGCGGCTTTGTCGAAGTCGAAGTCGAAGTAGTCTAGCGCGTCCATCTTGTTGATGAGCACCAGGTCGCAGTAATGGAACATCTTCGGGTAGTTGAATACCTTGTCTGTTCCGTCTGCGACGGAGAGGAGGGCGACGTTGAGATGCGAGCCTGAATCAAATTCGGCGGGGCAAAGCAGGTTCCCTACATTTTCCAGGAAGAGAAGGTCAACCTCTTCCTGGAAAGCGTTCAGGCCTTCCTTGACCATGTCGCAGTCGACGTGGCAGAGCGAATCGGTGTGGATTTGGACGGCTGGGGAGGATGTGAGAGTGGAAACTTTCTCAGCGTCGACCTCGGAATCCAGATCCGCTTCGATGACCCCGATGCGGTAGGAAGGGCGCAGCGCTTTGATCAGGGCGATCAAGGTGGTCGTCTTCCCGGCTCCGGGGCTGGACATGACGTTGACGAGGTAGATGCCTTTGGCTTTGAGCTCGTCGCGAAGCTCATCGCCTTCCTTGCGGATGGCTGAGAAGACGGAGGCATTCAGCTTTATCGTCTTCATTTTTCGTCATTTCATTCCTTCGCTTGGTGGTTATTTTAGGACCTCGAATTTCAAATTTCTACATAATGCGTGCGTGTGCGCGTATGTTAATGGAAATTAACACGGACATTAGAAATGTCATTCAAAAAGATTTGTGACTAAAATAAAAAGGGCTTTTCGAAATTTAAGATACCTATAAATTATATCTTTCAATGATATTGAGCACGACGGTTTTGCTCGATTGTGGATGGTTTTTACCTTTGAAAGAGCCAATGCGTCGGTTCTTTATTTTTAACTGCCTTAATCAACTGGATTTCTCTTGTAGAGAAAGAGTCGCTTTTCTTGCTGGGGCTTCAAACGTCATTGAACCTTAAGAAATTATTTCTCTTCTATTGGCTTAGGAGTCTCCGCTTTATGCAGTAGCTCGGCGACTAAGAAAAGCAAAGCCGCCCCGACGATGGAGAGGGCGATGAAAAGAGAAATCCCGAAGGAACTTTGCTCGTAAAGATAGGCAATCAAGAAGGAGAATCCGAAGGCGCTCAAACCATAGCAGAGCTCGAAGAATCCGTAGCTCCTGGCCCTGTTCTCTTTGCTGGATAAACTTGCCACGCCAGAAAGCAATACGGATTCGCACGCCCCTATTCCTATTCCCCACGACGTAAGCCCAATGAAAATTACCCAAAGCGAAGAAGCGTCGAAGATCAAGAAACCATAAGGGGCGCTGAGCAAGGTCGCAATCGCCAAGGAATAGAAGCCGATCTTGTCGTAAAGGAAACCGAAGAAAAGAGCGGACAAGGCGTCGATGAACATCGCATAGCTATAAAGCAATGGCAGATAGTTCTCATTGATCACCCCTTTCAAGAGGATGTCTTTGTTCATCAAGGAGAAACTATCCAAGAACCCCATCGCGAAGATCGCCCCGCCGAGGCAGAACACCAAAAAGGCGGGGGTCATCTTGAAACGGCCAATCCCTTCTTTCCTTTCCGAACGCTCAAAATCCTCAGGCTTCGGATAACGGATCCTCGCGGCGATCAATAATCCTAGGCAAGTTAGGGCCGGGATGCCAAGGAAAAGGAAGGCCATATGATACTGGCGGAGAGTGTCGTCTGTGTTTGTGAAGGCGAATACAGCAGTGACGATAAGGGGACCGATGCAGGCGCCGATCTGGTCCAAAGCCTCGCCCAAAGCGAAGCTCTTACCCTCGCCTTTCTGTTTAGATGCAAAGCTAACTAAGGCGCTTTTTGCGGGCTTTTTGATGGCTTTGCCGAGTTTTTCAGACAATATGAAGACCACCGCTAGCGCCCACCCGTTCTTAGGAACCAACGCCAAGAGGGGAACCGAAATCATATCGATTCCATATCCCACCAGGACGAAGGGCCAATACTTCCCCGTCTTGTCGCTAAGGTATCCGAATAGCATCCTTAAGGAGCAGCCAAGGAGCGCCCCGGCGCCTGAGATGGCGGTCAGCCAAACCGTTGGCATCCCTAGCAAAGTCTCATAGGCCCCGAGAATGCTCGCGGCCCCTTCGAAGGTCATGTCGTTGAACAAAGAGACGACGGCCATCAGCACGATGAAGCTCATCGCCGCCTGCGCCATCGCCGATTTATCATCTCTAGAAGCTCTTCTCATGGACACGCATTATAGACGCCTCTTCTGTATATGAACTTCCTTGTTTATAGATAGTGCTTAGAAGCCATCTTGTTTAAAGCATTTCTTATTCATCTCGTCCCGTCCGTTTTAGAATAAGGCCAGCGAAAAACAGGAGATAATTATGGTTTCTTCCCCAAAGTGGCTTGAAAAAGCCGTGTTCTACGAAATCTATCCGCAGTCATTTATGGACTCCAACGGCGATGGTATTGGCGATTTAGAAGGCGTCTGCAGGAAATTGGATTATATCAAAGGCATGGGCTTCAACGCGATTTGGCTCAATCCGATTTACGAATCGCTTTTCTTCGATGCCGGGTATGACGTCTCGGATTATCTAAAAGTCGCTAAGCGCTATGGGGGCAACAAAGCTCTAACGAAGCTCATTGCAAAATGCCACGAGAAAGGCATCCGTCTAATCTTGGATTTGGTGCCCGGCCACACGGCGATCAACCATAAGTGGTTCAAAGAATCCTGCAAGGCGAAGCAAAACGCATACACCACCCGATTCATCTGGAACAAAGACATCTGGAACGTCGATCCGAAGTTCAATTGGATCAGGGGCTTCTATGAGAGAAACGGGGCCGCGATGATCAATTTCTTCTCCATTCAACCCAAGCTCAATTTCGGATTCCAGACCATCGAGCATCCTGAGTATGAGGAAACTCCCGACGGGGAAGGCCCGCAAGGGACGATCCACGCGATGGAAGACGTCGTTCGCTTCTATCTGAAGCAGGGGATTGATGGCTTCAGGGTGGATATGGCCGGCTGGCTCGTCGCTAGGGATCCGGAAGGCAAAGGCACGATGCGCGTCTGGAAGCAGTTCTTCCAAGACATCAAGGCGGAGTTCCCCCAGACCGCGTTCGTCTCGGAATGGGCCGAGCCTACAAAGTCTTTGGATTCTGGCTTCGACATGGACTTCATGCTGCAGGATTTGCATTACAACTCCTTCGGCTTGCCTTTTAGGGGCGACCATCCCTTCTTCCAAAAAGACGGGGACAACGAGACGATGGTCAAGTATCTCTCCTTACTTCAGCCTCTCGTCGAATTCGCCCAAGGCAAAGGCAGATACCTCGCCTGCATCAGTGGGAACCACGACACGGTGCGTATCTCCGAATGGCTTGATAAAAAAGAAGCCGCTCTTGCTTATTTCTTCATGGCCACAATGCCCAACGTTCCTTTCTTCTACTACGGGGATGAGCTGCTTATGCATTATCTGAAGGGCATCCCTTCCATCGAAGGTGGCTATCAAAGGACGGGCTCGCGTTCCCCAATGCAATGGGACGCCTCGCAGCCTAGCGCCGGTTTCTCCAAATCAAAGAAGACTTACATCCGCCTCGACCCCCATAGGAAAGGCCTCTCCGTTGAGGAGCAAAGCAAAGACCTCCATTCTTTGCTCAACACTTTGAAAGGGCTCCTTTCTTTCAAAGCCGGCCACGTCGCTTTGGACAACGATGCCTCCTGGCGTTTGACCTTCGACGGGCATGATGGCTATGTTGGTTATGAGAGAGAAAAAGACGGCGAGCGTTTGCTTATCCTCATCAATCCTAGAGGCGATGCCAAGAAGGTCCAAACCAGGGCAAAAGCGGTTCTGCATTCTCTTGGCAAAGTGAAAGAAAACGGCGATTGCATAGAAATTGGTGCCCAATCTGCAGCGATTTTGAAGCTTTGATCCAAAAATAAAGGGTTTTTGGCGTTTCCAAAAACCCTATCTTTTTTTCTGTGGAACTTACTTCAGAAGGCAATCCGCCGTGGCTTCGTTTGTGGCGAAAGGGACGTTATAGACGGCGACGATGCGCATGAGCGCTTTCACGTCGGGATCGTGAGGCTGAGCCTGCAAGGGATCCCAAAAGAAGACCATCTTCTGGATGTTGCCTTTGGCCACTTCCGCCCCGATTTCTAAATCACCGCCCAAAGGGCCCGATTTGAATTTGGTGACGGGGCGCCCGATGGCGTCTTCGACCATCTTGGCCGTGTGGCCGGTGCCGCAGAGCTCATAGGCATCGAGTTCGTTTTTGTGTTTCATGGCCCAAGCGACCATTTCCGCTTTTTTGTTGTCGTGGGCGATTAACGCCAGAACAGGTTTGTTGTTTTCCATCGCCGAGATTATATCAAACTTTCCTTAGCCCGTTTTCCTCGCTTGTAAAGGCAAGTCGAACAAGTTGACGGCAATTTGCTGTTTTCTTATTCGCTTTTAGGCAAATTTCATCATTTTTGACGTCTTGTTCCTTCCATTTTGAAACGAAAAAGGAAATGATAGAGCGGCTTAAGGAACCAATGTGCATCACGAGGTTCCTGGAAAGAGACACAACATGAGATTTATCATCGCAAAAGACAAAAAAGAACTGGGCGACAAAGCAGGAGACGCCATCCTTGCTTTGGTTAAAAGCAACCCGAAGGCAATCCTCGGTTTGGCGACCGGTTCTAGCCCATTAGAGATCTACGATCGCCTCGCAAGAGGCTACCAAGAAGGAGTTTCCTTCGCGGGCGTAAAGAGCTTCAATCTCGATGAGTACATCGATTGCCCTATTGAGAAGGAGACCTATCGCGCCTTCATGGAGGAGAATCTCTTCTCCAAAATCGACATCGACAGGAAGAACACCAATTTCCCAGACGCGAAAGACCCCGAGGCCTATGACCGAAAGCTAGCCGATGCCGGTTATGTCGATCTCCAGATCCTTGGAATCGGCAGGAACGGGCACATCGGCTTCAATGAGCCTGGGACCGCCACTGATTCGAAGACCCATATCATTCCTTTGACTGAAAGCACCAGGAAAGCGAACGCGCGTTTCTTCTTTAACAATCTTGATATGGTTCCGACTGAAGCCGTCTCGATGGGCTTAGCCACAATCATGACCGCGAAGAAAATCGTGCTCATCGCAAACGACTCCACCAAAGCTGAACCGATTGCTTGGCTGCTAAGAAATGAGAGCACTCTTGACGTGCCTGCCACGATCCTCGAAAAGCACAATGATTGCGACGTCTACTTAACCGAAGACGTTTATCTAGCCGCCAAAGAAATCAACGCAAATAAAAGCAAATAACTGGCTTTTGCGGACTTTTCACAAACCAAGAGCCGACCCTGTCGACTCTTTTTGCTTCTTCAAAATTCGAGGGAACAAGACGGAACAGACAATCAAGGAGACGATGCCTGAGAGGCCGTCTGCTATTGGCTCGGCCAAGAAAGCAAGTTCCGCGTTCCCGCTTAGCCAAGGCAAGAGGAAAGTCAAAGGAAGCAACAAAAAGAATTTGCGGTTCAAGGAAAGCCAGATGGAATATTTGGCTTGACCTATCCCGGTCAGACCGTCCACCAAAGTGTATTGGAAGGTTAGCAAGATGATTGGGATCATGTACCAACGGATGTATTTGGCGCTGCTGGCGACGACGCCATCCGCGTTGCTGTATCCTGGGGAGAAAGAAACGAATAACTTCGCGAAGGGCTCCCCAAGGAAGAAGGACAAGCCAAAGCAAACCGCGGTGAAAACAAGACCGCAAACGGTGATCTGCATCTCGGCCTTTTTGACGAGTTCTGTTTTCCTGGCCCCATAAAGGTAAGCGAGGATCGCCTGGGTTCCGCTCGATATGCCTAACAATGGCCCAGTCACCAAAGAGAAGAAGGCTTGGGTTATCGTCGCGCATTCTATTAGGAAATCGCCGTCGCCGTTTGAGAAAGTTTGCAAAGCGCTGTTGAGCCCAATCAGGATGAGCGAGTCGGTCGCCAAGATGATGAATGGGGAAAGACCCAGTTTGATGATTTTCCAGGCGATTGCGAAAGAGAAACGTCCGATTTTTATCTTGATGGGGGAACGCAATAGGAAAATTAACCCTAAAAGCAAGGAGAAAGCCCAGGAAATGGTGGTGGCGATTGCGGCCCCTTTGATGCCCATGTTGAGCGCATACATGAAGACGGGATCAAGCGCGATATTGAAAATCGCGGCGGAGAGAGAAGCAATCATGGACTGAACAGAGCGCCCCTGCGCGATTAGGAATTGAGAACAGCCGATGGAGAAAAATGCCGGAACCGTGCCGATTAGGAAATAAAGCATGTATTCCCTGGCGTAGGGATAACTGGCTTCGCTTGCCCCGAAGGCGAAAAGCATTGGGCGCAGCAAAAGATAGCTAAGCCCCATGATGATGAGGCTCAGAACGCTGAGCATCACCATACAATGGAAGAGTATTTTCTCCGCGTCTTCCTTTCGGTTTTGGCCTAAGGACATCGAGAATAAAGGGGTCGCGCCAAGGACGGCTAGATAGGCAAAGGAGGTGACCAGAGTGGTGATGGGGGAGCAAACCCCAGCGCCGATCAAAGAGATTTCGCCATTGGTCGGGAGGTTGCCGATGTAAATGCGGTCAACGATGTTGTAGAGGACTGTGATGAGCTGCGAAATCATCGCCGGGATCATCAGATGGATAACATTCGGGAAGGTCTTTGGGCTTCCTAAATCGATTGTTTTGCCCCTCATGTGGCGAATTCTACGCCTAGGAGACGGATAAGGTATCTAAAAATGGGGTAGAATTGTCGCCGAGGTACGAAGCATGGATAAAGAATGGATTCGCGAAGCGTACGAAAAATTGGATAAAGATGGCTTAATCAAGGAGAAATCCATCCAAGAAGCCAAAAGGGATGACGCTTTGAAACGCCACCAAGCGGCTTCCAGCCAGATGACTTCTGGGATTGTCATGGCGGCGATAGGACTTTTCTTCATTTGGCTGCTCCCCGCTTCCATCCCTCTCCTTGTCATCGGGATTCCGAAAATCGTGAACAACGCGAAAGATAGACATCACATAAATGACGAGCACGCTGAAGCCGTTTACCGCCTTTCGGTTCTTGAGAGAATCATGAGCGAAAAAGACGTCAAAGTGGAGCCTGAAGAGGTCACTGGCGAAGTAATCTGATTAGAGCAAGCGACCAGTTGGTTGACGCTGCATTGATATATGAAGAAAAAAACATCCGACAAGGAATTAGACCTCATTGATTTGGGCCTCCGCGACGTGTATTCGGCTTGTTATGCGTTTGGCTTTGCTCTTCTTTGCTTAGCTTTGGGCATCGCCTTGTCCTGCGCCTCTTCTTCCTATGAAGACACCGCTCCGCATCTCGCTTTTTTAATCGTCGGGCTTATCTTGATCGCTTTTTCCTTTGCTTTGGTGGTCTTGGGCTTTCTTTTCCTGAAGAGAGACAGGCAGGTCAAAGAGGGATCGCTTCTTCGCTGCCCCTTGCAAAGCAAGAAGATCATCCGCAACGGATATGCAGTCGGAGCCGTCCTTTGCGCGATAGGGATAACGACTTTGGTTGTTGGGATGCTGCAATTCCCTGAAAAACCGATACACGGGGTCGCTCTTTTGGCTGGTTCTACGGTAGTTCTTTTTTACGGTATCCTTCTTCTTATCTCGACAATCCGCGACCATCTTATCGTTAAAAAAGCCGACGTGTTGACTGCTTTGAATAAATAAAGAGGGAAGCCAAAACCGCCCATGGCGTCCTTCGTCTTGGAAATTCTCGATTTGGTAAATCGTTAATCCTTTCGTGCGCGCGAGCGTTTCCTATATAATGAAAAACGATATAGGAGTACTGATATATGGACGAAAAACTTCAGCCGTTATTCGAACCATGGAAAATCGGCAACTGCGAGATCAAGAACCGCATTGTCATGACTTCCATGGGCGGAACTTCCCTTTTCGGGTGGATGGAAATCAACCACTTCGACAAGGAAGCCGCGAAATTCTTGCTCGACAAAGCCGAGCATGATGTTGGGCTCATCTTGCCCGGCATCCAGCCCGTTTACAATCCGATGCTGGGGCAATGGCTCCACAAAAAGAAGGGCATGTACAAGAAATTGAAACCCTTCATGGACGAGATCCACGCGCATGGGGCTAAGATGTTCATCCAGCTCACCGCAGGCTTCGGTCGCAGCTTCACCATCTCCCCGATGATGGAAAAGCTCTACACCAACAAATTCCTCCGCGCCCTCTCGAAGCCCTTCATGAACTTCGACAAGATCTGCGCCTCCTCCTCCGCTAGCCCCAACCGCTGGTCCGACAAAGTCCCTTCTAGGGAAATGACAATCAAGGAAATCCATTACTTCATCGAAGCCTTTGCCAAAACCAGCAAACTTTTGAAAGACGCCGGCGTTGACGGCGTGGAGATCCACGCGGTCCACGAAGGTTATCTTCTTGATCAATTCACCTTGCAGTACGTGAATAAGAGGACCGACGAATATGGCGGCTCTTTCGAGAACCGTTATCGCTTCCCGGTGGAGATTGTCAAAGCCATCAAGAAGGAATGCGGAGAAGACTTCCCCGTCTCCCTCCGTTACTCCGTCCTCTCCAAGACCAAAGGCTTCAATTCCGGCGCCCTTCCTGGAGAAGAATATAAGGAAGCTGGCCGTGATATGGAGGAGAGCGAGAAAGCCGCGAAGTACCTCCAAGACGCGGGCTACGACATGCTCAACTGCGACAATGGAACCTATGACGCCTGGTATTGGGCTCACCCCCCGATATACATGCCCGAGAACTGCAACTTGGAAGAAGTCGAGCATATTAAGAAATTCGTTTCTATCCCTGTTGTCGCCGCGGGCAGGATGGATCCTTATGTCGGCGCAAAAGCCGTCAAAGAAGGCAAGATCGACGCGGTCGGCTTTGCCCGTCCCTTCCTCGCCGATGGGGCCTGGGTCACCAAACTCATCAACGGTCACCCCGAGGAGATCCGCCCCTGCATCTGCTGCCATAACGGTTGCTTCAACATGTGCCATTACAAAGGGACCAGCAACGATCAAAGTTTGAGCGATTCCCTGCATATGGCGCGTTGCGCGGTCAATGCCGAGACCATGAATAGCGTCGCCCATCACATCGAAAAAGCCGCAAAACCCAAAGATATTGCCATCATTGGCGGCGGTATCGGCGGCATGGAAGCGGCAAGAGTCGCCGCTTTGCGCGGTCATAAAGTCTCCCTCTATGAGAAGAGCGACCATCTCGGCGGCGTCTTCGTTCCCGCCAGTCAGGCTTCCTTCAAAGGGAAGCTGCGCGACCTGCTCGCTTGGTATGAACTTCAGATGAAAGAACTCAAAGTCGATGTCCATCTGAACAGCGAAGTAAAAGACCTCGCCTCTATTAAAGCCGACGAATACGTCGTCGCGACCGGTTCCAAACCCAGAAGGTTCCCCCTTAAAGGAGGAGAGAAGGCGATGGACGCCATCGACTACCTCATGGGCAAAGAAGTCGGGCAGAAAGTTGCCGTCATCGGCGGTGGCCTCACTGGCTGCGAAGTGGCATATGAGCTCTTCCTCTCCGGCAAGGAGCCCATCATCGTCGAGATGAAAGACGATCTTGTGAAACAGACCGGCATCTGCATGGCGAACTCGCAGTATCTGCGTGATTTCTTCGCCTGGAAGAAAGTGCCCGTTTATCTTTCTTCCAAACTCAAGGAAGTCAAAGACGGAAGCATCCTGATGGACACTCCAGAAGGGGAGAAGGAAGTCGCCTGCGACTCCGTTATTCTCTCCGCTGGCTACGTCTCCACCCCCGCCTTCCCGGAAGGCAAGAAAGTCCACCTCGTCGGCGATTGCCTCAGCGTGGGAAACCTCCGCTCGGTCATTTGGAGAGCCTACGAGGTCGGCATGAAACTCTGAGAAAGGAGAGAACATGTATCAGCCCAAAATGAAACTGACCCAAGAGGAACAGGACATCCTCGCGGGCAAACAAGGCAAAACGCGCGCGAAGATGATGGAAGTCCTCGTCCGCTATGGCGATGTCTTCAACGCGGATTGCCTGAAGGAAGTCACTTATAAGAAAGCCCATTTCGTCACGAGCTTCGGCCTTGGTCTTCTGAAGGCCGTCTACCCCCTGATGGATGAGCTCATCGCGGACGGGTGCAAGGTAGAAGGAGGGTTCACGATGGACCCTCGCCCCCTTGATTTCTCTTCCGTCCGCTGCAATGCGATCGAGAAGCTCGTCTTCAAGTCCTTCATGTACAACAAGCAAGATCTTTATGAGGAACAGCTCAAGAAAATCGGCTTAGAAGACGCGGACAAAGCCTTCTCCTGCACTTGCTACCTCAAGGAGATGGGCAACACCCCGAAAGAAGGGGACATCCTCTCTTGGAGCGAATCCTCCGCGGTAGTCTTCGCCAACTCCGTCTTAGGCGCTAGATGCAACCGCAATTCCGGCATCCTCGATATGTTCGGGGCGATTCTGAATAAGACGCCGAACTTCGGCTTCATCACCGACGAAGGCAGACAAGCCACCTGGAAAGTGGTTTTGAAGACCACCAAAAAGCCCGAGGCTCAGATCTTAGGATCGGCGATCGGGATGAAGGTCATGGCGGAAGTCCCTTACGTCTACGGGCTCGACCAATATTTGAAGGATCTGCCTGATGAAGACACAATCGCCTATCTCAAAGACTTCGGCGCCGCGACGGCTAGCAACGGGGCCGTTGGGCTTTACCACATCGATAAGATCACCCCTGAGGCAAAACGTCTTGGGGAGAAACTCGTGAAGAACGACGCGAAGATCTACATCATCGACGACGAGGAACTCGAAAGGGTTTACCGCTCCTATCCTCTTATGTGGAAGTCTCCGACCCAGAAGCCCTATCGTTGCTTCATCGGCTGCCCACATCTCACTTTGAAGCAACTTGAGGATTGGGCCGACAAAGTCGAAGAAGCCCTCAAAGTTTCAGGGAAGAGCAAACTTGTGATCGACACCGTCTTCACTGCCTCTCCCGCCGTTTTGGAGGAGTTTAGGAAGGAAAATCGCTGCAAAACCCTATTATCTCGCGGCGCGCACCTCTCTTATATCTGCCCGCTGATGTACGCGGATAACCCTCTCTGCGGCAAACATCCTTTGCTCACGAATTCGAATAAGCTGCGCACCTACACCAAGGCCCGCTACCAAAAAGACGAGGAGATCCTTGCTTTGATCTCCGGGAATAAGGAGGTTGCCTGATATGAAAAGCTTCAAAGGAAGGGTCATCGCCGCAAGCGATTGGACGGGGGAGGCGGTCGTCTCTCACGAGGGCTTCAACACCCTTGCCTCCTGTCAAACCAGCGCTCTCATGCCGACGGCGAAGAAGATCATCGTCTCGGACCAGAACAACAAAGACCTTTATAAGAAAAACATCACCGGCAAAGCCCTCTGCATGCCTGAAACCATTGGCTCGACCACTGGAGGCATGATCATCCAAACCATCGCGGTGAGGAACCTCGCCCCGAAGGCTTGGCTCTTCTCTCATCCCATCGATCCGCTTTCCTCTTCGGGTATCATCCTCTCCAACGTTTGGAATGACGCTGGGCTCATCGCAATCGATAACCTCGGCGATGAATTCCTTGAAAGCGTCAAAGACGGGGACAAGATTGAAATCAAAGCCGACGGGACCGTCACGATCCTCTAAGCAAAACCAGCGAGAACGCTTTCGAAAGAAGGCGTTCTTTCTTATTGACCCTCTATATTGAGTGAGCGTTCATCGTGAGGCATTTTTCCTAAGGAAGAGATGGTAAAATGAAAGGCGAAAGGCGAAACACCGTGGACATCAAAGAGCTTGAGCGTGGCATCATCGTCGCTGACAAGGATTATTCTTCCTTGCTTTATTCTTTCCGGAATTCCCATCCAGAGCTCCGGCTCAAAATCTGGAACGAGAACGATTTGCTTCGCCGCCTTTCTTGCGACTTCGACAAAGGGAAGATGGACCCCATCCCTTATCTATTGAAGAAAGGAATCACCTATCCCGACGCGAAGAACTACCTGAATCTCATCCGCGTCGCCGATATAAGCAAGAACGCTAAATTGCTTTCTCTTTTCGAAGAGCTAAAGGAAAACGGCTATCTGAAATTCGATGAGTTTGGCGAGATAGAAATCAGCAAGGGCCGCCTTTTCCTTTTCGAGAAGCAAGAGGACGTGGAATTGCACGCCCTTCTTAAAAGAAAAGGCATCGCCTTCAATGATCTCTCCATCGAAGACCTTGGCGTGCAGCCCGCTTTGCCTAACAACGAGCATCCTCCGATCTACCTCTTCGCGGATAAGTTCTATCAGTTCAACTATCTCTTCTCTTGCTTAAAGCAACAGCTCCTCGATGAGCCGGATAGCAGCAAGAAAATCCTCGTCGTGAGCCACGGCCCATCCGACGAGTTCTATGCGAGACTAAGCGGATCGATCTACGGGGTGCCTCCTTCTTTCAATGTGCGCATTCCTATGCTCAGCAACGTCAAAATCAAAAAAAAGGTCACGAGCATCCATTTGAGCCAATCCTTTGCCTTTTCGGAGGAAGAAAAGCAAGACGAGGAACTAGCCTCGCTTTACAACCTAATTGAGCATTATGGTCTCGCGGGGTTGGACCCTTCGTTCGCCTATGCGACGTTGCTGGATATCCTTTCGGCGAACCAGGTGCATCCTGAGCCTGTTCCAGGCATTGGTTTCACCAATTCCTATCCGATCAATCCTGGGCTTCTTTTCTACGTGACTAATTTTCAATACGGTGATTTCTATTCCATCTCCAGCGACAAGAGCGTTCTCTCCGATGAGGGGCTATTAAAGGTTTCCGCAAATCCAAGCTACGTCAAAACGCAGTTGGACAAGCGCAAAAAGAGAAATTTCCTAAGATACAACCATATTGTCTTCCTATCTCGCGTTGCCAAGCACCTCACGGATAAGATCTACGATTCGCCTTTCATTGAAGAACTTGGTTGGAAGAACGACGTGATAAAAAAGAAATGGAACGAAGACGGCGTGTTTACTTCCGATTCTGAAAAGCTCTACCGCACCGATCAATTGGACAGCGCTTTCTACCACAAGCCCATTGACGATTTGATTTCCTACGACCATTCCTACAAGAAAGTGGAAGGGGATCCTTTGATTAAAGTGGAGAAATGGTCTGCTTCGAGTTTAGAGAGATACCCCTTTTGCCCTTTTCAGTATTTGCTGAACGCCATGATGCCATTTGACCCAAGTTCTTCTCGAAGGACGGGCTTAGGGACGCTCAACCATTCTATGATGGAGAAACTTTACAAGGACGACTTCGATTTTGATGTAAGTTTCGAGGAAGCGGCCGAAGAATATAGAAAGAACTTTGAAAGAAATGGCCAGCCCTTCGATGCGGAAGAAGAAGGCATCCTTTCCATCTATAGGCATTGGTTGAGACGTTTCATGAACGCGATGCGCCAAGCAAAGGCCAATGGCCTGATTAATCTATCCGAAGACACGGAGCATTCCATTTCCTACTCCCTGCAAGACGAGGAAGGCAACGAATACCCATTTTCTGGTCGCATCGACAAGATCCTGTTCACGGAGTTCAATGGCAAAAAGTATTACACGATCATCGATTACAAATCAGGTGCAGAGGACTTCAATCTGAAAACCGTTTTCTTAGGCGCTTCCACTCAGCTTCCTTTATATGCCCTTGCCTTGAGGGAGGAAAAGAACGCAAATCTCACGAAAAACGCCACTTTTGCGGGGTTTGGCATCAACCATTCCTTTGTTAATTCCCCCAAAAAGGCGATGGCTGATGGCTGGGTTCCTGAGAACGTTACCGTGAAATTCTTGAAATTTTCCGGGCCTTTGAAGGAAGACAAAGACTTCTGGAAAAGCCTTGACGAGACTGGCTTGAAAAAAGACGGAGAGATCAAAGTGGCTGGAGGGACTTTCTTTTCCGCGAGCCCCCTATTCGGCGATGAAGAGACGGGTAACCTTTTGAAGAACGACGTCACCTACGCCACGAAGGATCTTCTTAACGATGCCTACTTCAGTTCAATGATTTCCATCAAAAGCATTCTGGCAAACGATTTCCCAATCAAGCCGACTTCTTCCGACATGAAGGGCAATTTATCGAGTCTCCCCTGCAGATACTGTGCTTACGGAGACATCTGCTATCGGAACAAAGCGCTTGATTCGGCTTCCTACATCGATGAAATCAGGCGTCATTTCGAAACGAAAGAAGACGAAGGCGGAGAGGATGACAACGATGAAGAAATTTATTGACCCAAAAGACCATAACGCCGAGCAATACAGAGCCATTCTAGCTCCTAGCAGCATTGACATTTTGATCTCGGCCGGCGCGGGGTCTGGCAAGACGAAGACCCTTTCCAAGAGAGTCAATCACTTGATCGTTGAGGGAGAGGTGGACCCAAGCGCTCTTTTGGTGCTCACCTTCACCGACAACGCCGCCCACGAGATGGAAGAAAGAATTGTTAATTCGTTCGCCGAAGATGAGGATCCCGAGATCCGCGCCTTGGGAGTCAAAATGCTGTCCTCTCATATCCAGACTTTCGATTCCTTTTCTCAGTATCTCGTTTCCAAATACGCCAATCGCCTAGGAATTGCCTCCTCCATATCGATTTTGGACGCCACCATCGAGAGCACCAAAATCAATCAATTCTTGGATGATATCTTCAAAGAACATTACGAAAACCCTGCAGAACGCGACTCTTTTGTGGCAATGCTGGCGAAATACAACACCGCATCAGATGAAAACACCAAGAATGTAATCCTTGATTTGTATCACAACATGCAGAAACTCATGCCAAGAGCCAAGCAAGAGTTCTACGAACGTTATGATGAGTTGTATCTCAGCAAAGAGAAATTCGCATCGATGCGCTCTCAATACATCTCCGGGCTCAAGAAAAAAGTCATTGGGGTCCTTCTTCGCCTCGCCTATCGTTGGAACTACGAAAACAAGCTGACAAGCATCCAGGAGATTAACGAGTTCTTCGCTAAACCGACTTTCTTCCAAAGCCCTTTTTGGATCAGCACCAATTACGAGTTTTTGGATAAGCCCTATCAAGAGGTTTATTCATTGCTCAGTTTGGACGATGATTCGTTTATTGCCAAAGCGAAGGAATATCACGCGAAAGGCTTCAAAAAATGTTTCCCTTTCCCCAAAAAGAAAGAACTTGGAGATATTGAAGACGATAGAGATCTGAAAGGTTTTCATACCGCCCTTTGCCATGTTTTCGATACCAACGACGCCACGCTCATCGATGCCTGCAAGTTATTGGGGAACGTGGACGACGATTACAAAGCCTACCTTGAGAGCAAAGACGACGTGCATCTTCTCCTTCGAATGGAGAGGGAGTTAGAAGAGAGGCTCCTTTCTTATAAGCAAGAGACGAACTGCTTCACATTCTCCGACGTTTCTTCGATGTCCCTCCGTCTGCTGACTGAGCCTGAATTCGAAGACATTGCCGAGGAGGTGCGCTCGCGCTTCTCCTACATCATGGTGGATGAATACCAAGACACGAATGATTTCCAAGAAGCCGTCATCGACTCCCTTCTTAAACCGAATAAAGAAGGCAAGAGGGCCCACCTTTTCTGCGTAGGCGACCCCAAACAAGCGATCTACGCTTTCCGCAACTCCAACGTCAAACTGTTTTTGAACCGCCAAGAAAGACTCAAAAGCAATCCTCCTTCTGAAGTGATTCACATGAACAAGAACTACCGTTCTGGCCCCCATTTCCTGGATGAGGTGAATTACTTCTTCAAGTTCTGCATGAGGAAAGACCAAGGAGACGTGGATTATCTCGACCCCGGCGAACAACTCGCGCATGATGGCAAGACCTATAAGAAAGATTACCCTCATTTCGGCATTTACCGCATCGTCTCCACCAGCGGGTGTGACGACAACCAGAAGAAGATGGATTATGAGATCCACGCGATTGTGGATGACATCAAAAAGAAGATCGCCAGCGCTTTCCCCGTCTATGACCGCGGCGGAGACAGCATAAGGCCGTGTCGTTACAGCGATTTCGCGATCCTTTGCCGCACGAAGAAGAGCTTCGCCGCCTTCCAGAAAGCCTTCCAGGAAAACGATATGCCCTTGAACGTCAAGGTGGATACCAACCTCCTCGACGTCAATGCGATCCTCGCCTTCGAATCGCTCGTAGGGATGCTTTACGCCATCGTGAAAAACGACGACCATGATTTGCCCCATCTCTTCGCCTCGCTTGCTAGAAGCTATCTTTTCTCCTATGAGGACAGCAAGGTGCTCTCCGCCCTCGCCGGTCTCAAAGAGAGGGATAACCCATACAAATTGATAAAAAACGATCCCATATATCTTTCTCTCCTTTGCTTCAAAAAAAGCCACGAAGACAAACCTTTCCGCGAGATCTTTCTTGACCTCATTGAAGAGTTCGGCGTGATAAAGAAGCTGTATGAAATTGGAAACGTGGGGGATAACATCGAAAAACTAGATTCCCTTTTCGGCCTTGCTCTGACGCAGGAGAAGATGGGCGAAGGGATCGAAGATTTCGTTGAGCTCTTCTCTTCCATCAAACGCTATGCCCTTCCGTTCGAGGCAGAGACCTCCGTCAGCGCTGAGAACTCCGTCGACCTCATGACCATCCATGCCTCGAAAGGCCTTGAGAGAAGGATCGTCTATATGCCGGTCTCGCAATGCCAATTCACCAAAGGCTTCCTCGGCGAGCAGCCAGATTACGATTACGATACCGATTTGGGAATCTTGCTTCCTAGATACACGCTTTCCCCTTGGCTTAAGAAAGAAGGGGAGGAGCCTTTGAAACAAAGCGTCTATTCTTTGCCTCATCTCCTATATAAGGCAAGATGCCAGGCCTCTGATCCCGATTTCGATGAGCATGTCCGCTTGATCTATGTCGCTTTGACCCGTGCGCAGAATTCCTGCTATCTCGTTGGCGACCGTGATGCGAAAGTTGGCAATCAGAAAAGCCTTTATTACCTATTGGATCAGCTCCCTCACCGAAAAGTCTTCGAGCCCAATTTGCTGAAACGTTGTTTGAACGAAGGGGTTTTCGGCGGCGAATACGCGAAATACCTGGATGCGGTGGAACTGCAGAAAAACGCCAGTTTCATCAGCAAAGAGGACTTTGGCAAAGGCATCGGCGAAGAACTCCTCGAAGAGCGCTACCCCATCTATCAGCAGATGAGGCAGGAATTCCTATTGAAAGGAATCGAAAAGCAGATTGAGGATTCTTTGGGGAAAATGACCAACGCTCTTTACGAGAGTTACGTTGGAATCGCGAAGAGAAGCCTCGAGGTGGAAGATTTCGATTTCTTGGCGAAAGTCTATGGCAGGGCCAACCCGGATTTAGGGGAAGTCACGGGCTATGATTCCTATTTGTCAGCCCAAGAGAATCTTTATAACGTTGACGCGGACCTCGCCAAAGAACGTTTGATCAACTTCTTCAATGACGCCACTGGGACTGAATCGGGGCAATATAAAGATCAGCTGCTCCCTTGCTATGCTTACGTCATCGGAGGCTATCCTTACGTCCTCAGGGACAGCTATGAGAACGGCGAGCAATTCAGGGACATCGTCTCCTTCTACACTTATAAGAATTTCGCGACCAAAGGGGCAAAAGCCCCCGCCATCAAGAAAGTGGATGAAAAACAGCTAACCGATGAGGAGATTATCTTCGCCCCCGTCCATAAAAGAAGGGCAAGCAAGAAGACGATCATCGATCCTGACGACCCCGTGAGGGAGATCCTCGATTACGGCAGCAGGCTGCATCGTTACATGGAGCTCGTCGATTTGAAGACCAAAGACACCTCCTTCATCAAAAACGAAAGGGAAAGAAAGCTCATCGACAAGGTCTTGTCCACCTCATTGCTTAATGATTTGGATGGCTTTGAAATCTACCAGGAATACGGTTATTACGATGAGGAATACCTCACGACTGGATCGATTGACCTCTTGCTGGTGGGGAGAGGCGAGATTCGCATCATCGACTACAAGACCAAGCACATCGACGATCCCGCCTACCTTGACCAGCTGGGGGTTTATCGCCGCAACGTCTGCTCCCTTTTCGGCGTCTCGCCTTCGAAGGTCAAAGCCTATTTGCTGCCCTTGACTGGTGAAGAAGCCAAACTGGCGAACCTAGACTGAGAAGGAAGAATTGCATACCGACATACCGAAAAGCGAAGGCTTTGAGGCGATAAAACGGTATTTTGTCACCGCAAGGCCCCTCTGAAAACAATATATCGGTAAGACGATATTGGTAAACCGTTCTTTTTATTGCGCCCGCGCATATTGAACTTACAATTAATCCGTTGTCTAAATTCGATTTCGAACAAGGTTTTTTGGAGGATTGCTTTATGACAATTCGCGCTGATGTGCGCAGGGGGATCGAGGAGATTTGCGATAGCTACGCAAACGAGCCTTCGCCCCTGATGATGATTCTGTCGGCCATTCAGAAAAAATATGGCTACATCCCTTTGGAGGTGCAGGAGGTGGTCTCTTCAAAGACCGGCATCCCCGTCGCCGAAATCTATGGCGTGGTGACTTTCTATTCCTTCTTCTCCCTCAAGCCGAAGGGAAAATACGTCGTGGGCATTTGCCTCGGCACGGCTTGCTACGTCAAGAATTCGCAAGCGGTCCTAGATAAGTTCACGGAGAAGCTAGGCATCAAAAGCGGCGAGACCACGGAAGATGGGCTTTTCACGATCGAGGCCATCCGCTGCATCGGCGCCTGCGCCCTCGCCCCGGCTATGTCGATAAATGGCAAGGTCTATCCTAAGGTGACCCCCGACCAGGTCGCCAGAATCATTGACGAATACCGCAACAAGGAGAACCTCGATGCTTGACCCAATCAAAACCCCCGAGCAGCTGGAGCAAGACATCGCTTCCTGCGAAGACGCCTTCAAAAAGAAAATCAGCGGCTATGGCGGCAAAAGGACCGTCATGGTCTGCGGAGGCACCGGCTGCTTGGCCAACAACTCCGAATCGATCCTCGATGAGTTGAAGAAGCAGATCAAGGAACATGGGTTAGAAGACAAAGTGGCGATCAACCACGTCGGCTGCTTCGGCTTCTGCTCCCAAGGGCCCTTCGTGAAGATCTACCCCGAAGACACGCTTTACCGCACGGTGAAGCTTTCCGACGTCAAGCAGATCGTTGAAGAGGACCTCCTCCAAGGCAAAGTCTGCGAGAACCTCCTTTACGTCGACCCCTCCACCCATCAGAAGGTGCAGAGGCAAGACGACATCAACTTCTACAAAAAGCAGATCCGCGTCTCTTTGCATGGCTGCTCTTTGATCAACCCCGATTTCCTTGAGGAAGCGCTTGGCTACGACGGCTTCAAGGCCCTCAAGAAGGTCCTCACCGAGATGACCCCTCAACAAGTCATCGATGAGGTCCTCGCCTCCGGGCTCCGCGGCAGGGGAGGCGCTGGCTTCCCAACCGGCAGGAAATGGCAATTCGCCGCGAACGTGCAATCGGATCAGAAATACATCGTCTGCAATGGCGACGAAGGCGATCCCGGCGCGTTCATGGACCGTTCTATTTTGGAAGGCAACCCCTTCGAGGTCATCGAAGGCATGATGATCGCCGGATACGCCTTCGGGGCCAGCGAGGGCTATTTCTACGTCCGCGCCGAATACCCCGTCGCCGTCGAGAGGCTTGAAAGGGCCATCAAGGACATGGAGCAAGTCGGGTTGCTAGGAGACAACATCCTCGGCACCAACTTCAGCTTCCGCGCCCACCTTCGCTTAGGGGCAGGCGCCTTCGTCTGCGGCGAAGAGACCGCGCTGCTTAATTCCATTGAAGGCAAGAGGGGCATGCCTCGCCCCCGTCCTCCCTTCCCCGCCATCAAGGGGCTCTGGGGGAAACCCACCTGCGTCAACAACGTCGAGACCCTCGCCCAAGTGCCTTACATCATCCGCGTCGGCGCGAAGGAATACGCCAAAATCGGCACCGAAGGAAGCAAAGGCACGAAGGTCTTCGCTCTCGGAGGCAAGATCAACAACGTCGGCCTCGTCGAGGTCCCGATGGGCACCACCCTCCGCACTTTGATCTTCGATATCGGCGGAGGCATCCCCGGCAACAAACGCTTCAAAGCCATCCAGACCGGCGGCCCTTCCGGCGGCTGCTTGACCGAGAAAGACCTCGATACCCCGATCGACTACGACTCCCTCGTCGCCAAAGGCTCCATGATGGGCAGCGGCGGGGCGATCGTCATGGATGAGGACAACTGCATGGTCGACGTCGCCTCCTTCTACATGGATTTCATCTGCAACGAGTCCTGCGGGAAATGCTCTCCCTGCCGCATCGGCACCAAGAGGCTTTACGAGATGCTGCAAAAAGTCACTAACGGCACCGCCACTGAGCAGACCCTGAAAGACATGAAATACCTCGCGACCGTCATCAAAGACGGCTCGCTCTGCGCCCTTGGGCAGACCTCGGCCAACCCCATCCTCTCCACGATGGTCAATTTCCCTGAGGAATACGAGGCCCACGTCAAAGACAAGAAGTGCCCCGCCCACGTCTGCAAGAAGCTCATGCAGTACTACATCGATCCGGAAAAGTGCAAGAAGTGCTCGAAGTGCGCGCGCAATTGCCCTGCCAGTTGCATCAGCGGCGTCCCGGGCAAAGTGCCTTACGTCATCGACCAGAGCAAGTGCTTGAAGTGCGGCGCCTGCATGAGCGGCTGCCCCTTCCACGCGATTGAGAAACGCTGAGGAGAAAGAACATGGAAAACGTCAATATCAACATCGAAGGCCGCATCTACAGCGTCCCCAGCAACCTCACCGTCCTCGAAGCCGCACGCAAAGTCGGCTACAACATCCCCACCCTCTGCTACTGGAAGAACGGGGAGAACTCCTTGGCTAGCTGCCGCGTCTGCCTGGTCGAGGTCCGCTCCGCTAGAGGCTCTCGCCTAGTCGCAAGCTGCGTCTATCCCGTTTCCGACTGCCAAGCCGAGAAGGGCTTTGAGATCCATATCTCCTCGCCCATGGCCATCAACGCCAGACGCACCTCCGTCGAGCTATTGCTAAGCAACCACTCCCAAAACTGCCAGACCTGCGTGAAGAACGGGCGCTGCGAATTGCTCCACGTCGCCGATCTTGTCGGCGCCAGAGACCATCAATTCGAAGGCGAGAAAACCCCTTCTTGCTATGATGACGCCGCCCCTGGCATCGTCAGGGACACCAGCAAATGCATCCTTTGCGGTCGCTGCATCGAACGCTGCAAGAAAGCCCAAGGGATCGGCATCCTCGGCTTTGAGAAGCGCGGATTCCAGACGATCGTCGGGCCCGCGTCGAATCGCTCTTTCGCTAATGCCCCCTGCATTCAATGCGGGCAATGCATCGAAGTCTGCCCCACCGGAGCCTTAAGCGAGCATCGCGAAATCGGCAAGGTCGATGAGGCGATGATGCAAGGCAAATACGTCGTCGTGCAGACCGCCCCCGCGGTTCGTGCCGCCATCGCCGAGGAATTCGGCCACAAGATCGGCGAGGAAAACGGGACGGGCAAAATGGTCGCCGCGCTCCATCGCCTTGGCTTCAAGAAGGTCTTCGACACCAACTTCGGCGCCGATCTCACCATCTTGGAGGAATCCCAAGAGCTCATTAACCGCATCAAGTCCAACGATGTCTTGCCCCAGATCACCTCTTGCTCCCCTGGTTGGATCAACTACCTCGAATACTTCTACAGCGACCTCATCCCCCATGTGAGCACCTGCAAGTCTCCTCATGAGATGGAAGGGGCGATCATCAAGAGCTATTTCGCGAAGACCCATGACCTGAAGCCCGAAGACATCTTCGTGGTTTCCGTGATGCCTTGCACGGCGAAGAAAGGCGAGGCGCAGAGGAGTGAAAACGCGGCGGTGGAGGGCTTGCCTGACGTCGACGCGGTCTTGACCACCCGCGAGCTCGCCGTCCTCATCAAGCGCGCCGGCTTGCTTTGGGATGAGCTCCCCGAAGAGGATTTCGATCAGGACCTGCTTGGCCAGTACTCTGGCGCGGGGGTCATCTTCGGAGTCACAGGAGGGGTCATGGAAGCGGCGCTGCGCACCGCATATCACACCTTGACCGGCGAAGAATACGGGCCGATCGATTTCGCTTCCGTCCGCGGCTTTGCCGGGGTGAAGGAAGCCGAGATCAACATCAAAGGCACCGTTCTTAAGGTCGCGATCGCTTCAGGCATGAAGAACGCGAAGCCGCTGCTCGATGAAATCCGCGCGGGCAAATCGCCTTATGCCTTCATTGAGATCATGGGCTGCCCGGGCGGCTGCATCAATGGCGGCGGACAACCCTTCGTGAAGCCCAATCTCCTCGCGGGGAAAGAGGCTCCCGACATTCTGGACACCTATTGCCAGAAGAGGGCCGACATCCTCTATTCGATCGACGAGAAATCAACGATCCGCCAGTCGCATAACAACCCCGACATCAAAGCGCTTTACGCGAACTTCCTCGGCGAGCCTTGCGGAGGGATCTCTGAGAACCTCCTCCATACCCATTATCGCGCCAATCGCGAAAAGTTCCCTGGGAAGTGATTCTCTAAGCTCTATGGCGCCCGTCTTGCACGGGCGCTTTTCAGATGGAAAGAACCAGTTTTTGCAGCTCTTTTGGTGTGGAGACGATGTAATCGGATCTACTTAGCAGTTCTTCCGTGTAGAAGCCATATCCCCATTTTACGAGGACGTTTTTGAGCCCTGCGTTGTGGGCGGTGTCCACGTCGAAAGATGAGTCGCCCACGTAAAGGGTCTCCTCTTTCTTCAAAGCGAATTTGTCGACGATCCTCAAGGTGGAGGCGGGGCTTGGCTTAGGGAGTTCCCCTTCCTTTTGGCCCGAAATACCTTCGAAAAGTGAAGGCAGGTAATGGGGAACGACGATTTGGGCGAGGGCGTCCGGTTTATTCGAAACGACGAACATGCGTATCCCTTTGGCCAAAAACCCCTTAAGGACGTCTTCTAGGCCTGGGAAAGGCTTGGTGTTGTCTTCCTGATAGGCTTTGTATAAAGGCATGTAAGCCTTCTGCAAGGAAGCGAAGCGCTTAGGGTCGTCCCCCTTTTCTTTCAAAGCCTTTCTGACGAGACGCTCAGCCCCTCCCCCAATCAGCCCTTTCGCCTCTTCAAGGGAGAAGGAATAGCCGTATCCTTCTTTCTTGAGGGCGTCGTTGATTGCGCGGGTGATGTCGGGGAGGGTGTCTAGCAAGGTCCCGTCCAAGTCGAAAATCAGGTTCTTGATCATTGCCCCATCATTATAGGCTTCAAGACGGTCTCATTCGGCGGATTCTTCCCCTTTGGCTTTGCTCTTCAGCACGCTGCGGGCCCATTTGAGATAGCGCGCGTAAAGATAGGATGCCTTCTTAAGGGGGATGTCCAACTCTTCTGCGGCCTCCCTGATGCTATAGCCATCGAGATGGTACTTCACGAGCTGAATCGCGATGGGGTCGATCTTCTTCGGGAGCCTTGTGTATTCGGCGAGGGTCTCGGCGTAGTTGAAGAAGGCCCTTGGGTCGTCCAAAGTCCCTTCTTCGCCTACGACGTCCCCTAGAGTCAACTCCGAATCCTCGCATTTGGAGATCGGGTCGTCTAAGTAGCTAGTTACCATGTCGTTGCTTTTGGAGTGGTAGCTTTTGATGAGGTTCGTCGCCGAAGAGCAGAGGCAGGTGATCAGGTAGGAGCGGAAGGGGACCGGGCCGAATAGATAGGTCCTCTCCGCATTCAGATAGCCATGGAAGAAGGCGTCGTTGATGTCCCAATCGCTGAGCTGAGGAGCGATGGTCGGGCAGGCGGCGTAGATGAGCTTGTGCCGTTCGGCGTAACAGCGGGCGACGAGGGCGTCGTGAGCCAACTCATCCCCCATTCTGGCGCGCAGCAAAAGATCCTCATTACTGACTCCTTCGTAGGAGTCGGCTTTTGTTTTACTCATAACTTGTTCTCCTAGCAGGCAAGAAACGCGGTCAGCGATTGCGCAAGGATGAAATCTGTGCGAGATAGATTCCGGTGGCCACGGAAGCATTCAAAGAATTGACGTGTCCCACCATGGGGATTTTGGTTACGAAGTCGCTGTCGCGGAGCAATAGGCGCGAGATGCCGAAGCCCTCGCTTCCGACTATTAAGCCGATGGGGCATTTGTAATCCACTTCATCGTAGGCGGTTTTGCCGCTGCCGTCGCTAGCGACGATCCAAAAGCCATTGTCTTTGAGCTTCTTTATGGCCTGAGATAAATTTGGGACAGAAGCGACCTTGGCATAGCATATGGCGCCGGTTGAGACCTTTGCCACGGTGCCATTCAAGGGGACCTCACCGCGCTTCTTCATGATGATCCCGTCGACGCCAAAGGCATCGCAGGACCTCAGAATCGCGCCTAAATTGTGAGGATCTTCTATCCCGTCCAAAATCAGAATGAGAGGAAAACGATTGCTCTTGGAGCCTTCAATCAGCTCTTCAAGCGAATAGTTCTTCCAATCTTTGCAGATTGCCACAAACCCCTGGTGAGAGGGATTTTTGGCAATCCGCGTCAAATCGCTATCACTTGCGAATTCGACACAGATTTTTTTTGCTTTGGCCATTACCACTATAGGATCTGCCTCAAGCCGCTGGGACGAAATCAATTTCGTAGCGGAGTTCGAGGAGACGGCCTCGCGTACGGCGTTTTTGCCGCAAATAATTATACCCATAAAATTTCCTCCAAGAAAAGACCTTGAAATCGTCAGTTCAAAAAACGCCTTTTTCGATGAGTTTAGCCCTCAGGATGTCGCTTTTTTCGAAATCCTTGGCTTCTTTGGACGCATTGTACTCCGCGAAAAGCTTTCTGGCTTCTTCATCAATCAAGGGTTCATCCACCTTGATTCCGAGGGTGAATAGATAGTCTTTGAGCCGCCCGTAATTTCCTTTGAGCAAAGCGATGTCCAAGGGACGTTTCCTGAGGTTTTGGTTCGCCTCCTTGATCTCCGCGTACAGCACGCTTAGGGCGTTGGGGGTGTTCAGATCCATGCACAGCTCGTCGTAGAAGGCGTCTTCGTTATCGCCTTTGATGTTGGCTAAATCCACGCCTTCCATCTGAAGTTTTATCGATAACTGACGGAAGGCTGAGGAGATTTTCTGATAGGACTTTGTGGCCTCTAATATCGTTTCGTTCGTGAAGGAAAGAGGGGCCCTGTAATGGGCGTTTAGAACCATCAGGCGGAAAGGCATCCCACCATATTGCTCGATAACGTCCTTGGCAAGGATAACGTTGCCGAGGGATTTCGACATCTTCTCGTTGTCGATGTTGATGAAACCGTTGTGCAGCCAGTAGCGAGCAAGCTTGTTGTGGTTATGTGCCTCGCTTTGGGCGATTTCGTTCTCGTGGTGGGGGAATTTGAGGTCGAATCCGCCGCCATGAATGTCAATGAACCCACCCTGATCTTTGAAGATCGAGGCGATCATGACACAGCATTCGGTGTGCCAGCCGGGCCTGCCCTCGCTCCAAGGGGTGCTCCACTTGATGCCTTCGTCGGTCTTCTTCCACAAGGCGAAATCCAAAGGGGATTCCTTTTGGGAATTCACCTCGATCCTCGCACCGGAAAGCAAAGACTCAGGCGTGTTCCCGGAGAGCAGCCCGTAGTCCTTGTCGTTGCTTACCCTGAAATAGACGTCCCCGTTATTCTCGTAGGCGTCCCCGCTTTTGACGAGGTCTTCGATATAGGAGATCATCTCCCCCATGTAGACGGTTGGCTTCGGGGTGAAGTCTGGTTGCAAGGCGTTCACTTCGTCGACGACCTCACGGAATTCTTTGATGACCCCTTCGGTGAGCTCTTTCTCGCTTATATCAAGCTCCTTAGCGCGTTTGATGATTTTGTCATCGACGTCAGTGTAATTGGAGACGTAGGTGACCTCATATCCAAGGGAGATGAAAAGCCTTCTCCAAGTGTCGAAGACGATGACCGGGCGCATGTTCCCGATGTGGGGGGAGTTATAGACCGTCGGCCCGCAGACGTACATCGACACTTTATTGGGGATGAGGGGAGTGAACTCCTCGAGTTTGTTTCCAAGCGAATTGAATAAGGTTACTTTGCGCATGGGCCTATCTTACCATCACTTGCTCTTTCCTTGATTGGTTTCTTTGCCTTTGGCAAAAGATTAGTGGTTGGAATTGATGCCTGCTTTCTGAAAACCTTGGTTTTGCAATGCATGAAAAACCCTGCAATTTGAAGCTTTTAATGGGTTTTTGCGGGGTTATTCTCATAAGGATCGATGCCAGGCGGAAGCGCTGTGCTTAGACCAATCATTGCAAATCTCGGTTCGCGCATTTCTCGCTGCAGCGGTTTAGGGCTCACCCCAAAGGGGCAGTGGATGCTCTTGAGCGACCTACCATTTTAAATGGTAATGCTTGACTCGCTTGAACTTGCGTTTTATCCTTTGCAGGCTGAAAGCTGAATGATGGTTTATGGGAAGGGAAAAGGTTTTTTTAATCTGCTCTGAATGCTTGGCCAGGAATTATACTGTAACCAAGCGGAAGGACTCGTCCACCCGTCTCAGCTTCAACAAGTTCTGCCCGCACTGCGGGAAGCACACGCTTCACAAAGAAAGCAAGTAAGGAGGAAAGGCAAATGACCCCGCCTGGAAAGTACATCAAAGAAGTCGGCAAGGAAGCCAAACGCGTCCGCTGGCCGAAAAGAGACCAGCTCATCCCGATGATCATCGTCGTGATCGCCATTTCGCTTTTCGCCGCGATCTTCCTTTCTTTGGAGGATTTAACCGCGGCCTCGATGATCAACCAGCTCAAGACCGCTTTCGGAGGTAATTAATTATGGCTAGCAACATCGGCGAAAAACATTGGTACATCGTCACCACCTACTCCATGCACGAGGCGAAGACCGCTGAGAATCTTCGCAAACGCATCGAGACCATGAACATGCAGGATTACATCATGCGCGTTCTGGTCGCTGAGCAAGAAGTCCAGGTCCTTGATAAGAATGGGCTCCCCGCGACCGTCAAAGACAAAGAGACCGGGGAAATCAAACCCAAGACCAAGATGAAGAACCTTTATCCTGGCTATATCTTCATCGAAATGGTCATGACGGACGAATCCTGGTACATCGTCCGTAACACCCCAGGGGTCACCGGCATCGTCGGTTCCTCCGGCGGCGGACAGAAACCCGCCCCGGTCGCCCGCGAGGCGATCGAACCCGTCCTCAAGAGAATGAACATCATTGATGAGGATATGTACGCCCGCTATGCCGTCGGCGATCAGGTCCGCATCATCCACGGCGCTTTCGAAGGGACGGAAGGAACCATCACCTTCATCGACAAGGATACCCACGCCGTTCGCATCGAGACCACCTTCTTCGGACGCGTCACTCCCGTCGACGTCGAATTCTCTGAAATCGAGAAGATCTGATCATCCGTTCGAATTTGGGCCTCCGGAAAGGGGCCCTTTTTTGATGCGCGCATCAAATGCCGACAGCCATTTGACAATCACAAGCACATGGATTGTCTCGTCGACAAGACAAAAACAGCACAATATTGTCTTGCTGGGAAGACAAAAAGACTATAAAATTGTCTTGTCGATAAGACGAGGATCTACGCTATGGATAAAGAACTCTTGAGACAAATCATCATCGATCATAAGGAATCCTACCTTTTCAACCCGCTCATTGAGAGGGAAAAAGAATTGGAGGCAAACCTCAATTACTGCTTTGTCGGGCTTAGAAGATCGGGCAAGTCCTACATGATGTTTCAACTCATAAACCAACTCTTGTCCGAAGGCGTCCCCATGTCCTCGATTGTCTATCTCAATTTTGAAGATGAAAGATTGATTGGTACCACCAAGGACGATCTGAACACGGTTCTTGAGTTGGGCTTGGCTTTTGCTGGTGAAGGGAATAAGCCCCATTTCTTCCTCGATGAGATTCAGAATGTGGACGGGTGGGAGAAATTCGCGCGTCGCCTTGCGGATACCAAGTATCACGTCTGCATCACCGGCAGCAACAGCAAGATGCTGAGCGGCGAAATAGCTTCAACTCTTGGAGGCCGTTTCCTCGTGGAAGAGATTTATCCCTACTCTTTCCCTGAATATCTCTGCGCCCTTGGAAAAAAAGCTCCGGAAGGAACCTTGTCGACTAAGGAAAGCGCGGCGATGATGTCCATCTATTCTGATTACGCCAAATACGGCGCCTTCCCTGAACTCGTCACCATCAAGAACAAAATCGACTATCTCCGCAGCGTGTATCAGACGATTTATCTAGGTGATATCGTCGCCCACAACCATGTTGAGAATCCATTCGCGATGCGGCTTATCCTCAAGAAGCTGGGCGAAAGCGTGGGGAGGCCCCTCTCCTTCACCCGAATCACCAACATCGTGAAAAGCGCAGGATTGGCCATTGGAAAGCAAACGGTGATCAATTACCTCGGGTACGCCGTTGATTCTTACCTTGTCTTCGCCATCCAAAACTATATGGGCAAGCTCGTGGATAAAGAAACCTCCCCCAAGTACTATTTCGGGGACTCCGGCCTTTTGAATCTCCTCTCGCTCGACTGCGAATCGGCGCAGTTGGAGAATTTAGTCGCCATCGAATTGCTTCGCCGCTATGGCAATGATAACGTCTTCTATTTCAGCGATAAAGCGGAAGTGGATTTCTATCTTCCCGAGGAGAAACTCGCCATTCAAGTCAGCCTCAGAGCTCTAAACGACCTCGAAACCAAGGAAAGGGAACTCGGTGCCTTTGCGAAACTGAAGAATTTCATCCCGGACGTCAATTGCCTCTTGCTTACCAACGCGGAGGAGGATGCCGTGGATTACCAAGGCATCGAAGTCCGCGTCTTGCCTGTTTGGAAATTCTTGCTCGGCAAGTGAGCGAACATGTAGGAATCAGTTTTGTCTTGTTTCCGAGACAAAAATAGAATTGCGTTGTCTCGACAACAAGACAGCGACTCTGTAGATGCGCCTCTCTTTGGCTGTTAACTCGATAAGTAATCGGGTTTTCTTTCCGCTATAATTTGCTCAAGGCAGGTAACTTTATGGACCAGTTCATCGTTTCTTTGGCTTACAAGTACAACGGCTGGGGGCTCGCCCTCTATATCCTCGTCGTCACGCTCATCGCCGGATTCCTAGCTGGAGTCATCGGCATCGAACGCGAGATGAAAGGGCAGGCCGCGGGGCTACGCACCCACGTCCTTCTTTCGGTGGGCTGCACTCTTCTGATGGTGATCTCGATCTTCGGCATCGGCATCGCCTCTGGACAGATCGATCTCTCCGAGGGCTCGATCAATAACAATCTCCTTTCTTATGACACCTCCCGCATCGCCGCGGGCATCATCGCGGGCATCGGCTTCGTCTGCGCCGGCACGATCATCCGCACGGGCCTTTCGGTCAAAGGACTTACGACCGCCGCGACCTTATGGGTGTGCGCCGGCATCGGCATGGCCTGCGGCACGGGCCTCGTCTTGGAAGCGATCGTGGTTGCCGCTGTGACGATGATCTTGCTTATTGGGCTTCTTTATATCGAAAAAGCCCTTGGCAAAAGCAGCCCTCAGGTCACCATCACGGTTCAGAAGAACGTCACGATGGTGAGGGACATCCGCCAGCAGGCCGACGCCAATGGCTTGGTCGTCAAGAACATCGGCACGCACATTAAGAAATTAGAAAACGGCGAGGAAGCCCTCGCCATCAACGTCCTTTTCGCCCTTCAAAGCGGCCAAGCCGCCTTGGAGGAATTCTGCGAATCCTTCTCTAGCCGCGAGGACGTGATTTCATTAGAGAAGCACCATTTCAAAAACCCGGTGGGGGAATGAATCAGTCGCCGATTTCGGCGCGTATCTTTTCGAATTCCTCCTCGACGGAGGTGAAGTAAGCGTGGGAAGAGAGCTCGATGAAGTTCGCCCCGTAATGGGCTTTGAAAACGCGTTCGAAGGTGCGGGTGAAGTTGAGGAAGACGATTTCCGCCGTCCTTAAGCTCGCGCATTCTTTGTTTTGCTCGGAAAGAAGGGAGACGATCGCATCGATCGTGGCGAAGGCTAATAGCCCCGCCTCGTCGCTGAGCGCATGGGCGAGTTCCGGCTCGCTGGGGAGGATCCAGTTGTAGTAATCGCGGAAGGGGGTCCCGCCTTTCTCATAGGTCTCTTTGTCCATGCAAAGCCTGAGGGAGGTGGCTTTCTGGGAGAGCGACTTTGCGTCGTAGGCGTCTAATAGATCATCGTATACGGCGCGCGTGATGTCGCTTCCCGCATCCTCTTCCGCGAAGAGGCTGTCGAAAAGATAGGAGGCGGCGCCCAAAATGTTGAGCGCCTCGTTGCGCGTGGCTTTCTGGACGTCCATCCTAAGCCAAGAGGAAGAGGCATAATCGAAGGCGTCTACGAGCTGTTCGTAGCAATCAAGGGCTTGTTTCATGCCAATTATTCTAATGGCTTTCACGGCGCGCTTATAATGGTTTTGTGAAGTATCTCATCGCTAGCGACATCCATGGCTCGGAATTAGGCGGGCTCCGTTTGAAGGAAGCTCTGTCCAGGGAGAAGCCAGACTGCCTTCTTTTGCTTGGAGACCTGCTCCATGGCGCTTACGATCCAGACCCTGGCTTTATCGTCGACCTTATCAAAGGGCTTTCGATCGGCGTCCTCGCCGTCTGCGGCAACTGCGATGACCCTTATGGGGACGCGGAGGCCTTAGGCGTTGAGCTGCCTGAGCAAAGGGAGCTTGACTTCCTTGGATGCAGAATCTATATGCAGCATCGCCCGTTCTATTCTTCCTTTGGAAAAGGGGCGATTCTGCTCAACGGCCATACCCATAGGAAGACTCTTTACGAAGAGGATGGAGTGATCCATTGCAACCCCGGTTCCATCGCTTTGCCTAGGGATGGAATTCCCTCTTACGCGACCCTTGATGAAACGTCTCTTGCTTTAGTGGATGCGAATAACGGCCTTCCTATTTCAAAAATGCCGATAAACTCGGCAAAATCAATTTCAAAATAGGCTTATATCTGACCAAAACAAGGTAAAAAAGACAAGTTTTGGTCTCATATAACCCCATTTTTCTTGCTTATATCTGACCAAAACATTATTATTTTGGTGTCTTTTGGTCAGTTATAAGGAGGTTTTAACCCATGGAACAACCTAACTTGATCGGCAGGAAAACCGAGTTGAAGATCCTTGATTCGCTTGTCGAATCCAAAAAGCCGGAGTTTGTGGTGCTCTATGGCAGAAGGAGGGTTGGGAAGACCTTTCTCGTCAAGCAGTTCTTCTCTGGGCGGTTCTCTTTTTATTCCACTGGGGTGATCTCTGGTTCTAGGGAAGACAAACTCAACGGGTTTCATTCTTCTTTGAAACGATACGGGTGCACGGAGAAAAAGCCCCCGGTGAATTGGTTCGAAGCCTTTGATAGGCTCCGCGACCTCTTGGAGAAGCCTTATTGCTACCGCGAAGGGAGAAACCAGAAGAGGGTCGTTTTCCTGGATGAGCTTCCTTGGATGGATTCCCGCCGATCCGACTTCAAAGCGGCCTTCGACTTCTTTTGGAACACCTATGGCTCCACCCAAAGCGACCTCATCCTCCTCGTCTGCGGCAGCGCGACCTCCTGGATCATCAACAACATCGTCAAAGACACCGGCGGCTTCTATAACCGCCTGACAAATCAGATCCACCTCATGCCTTTCCATTTGAAGGAATGCAAAGCCTTCTGCCTAAAAAAAGGATTGAGCCTGAAGGATGAGCAGATTCTTCGTGGCTACATGGTTTTTGGGGGCATCCCCTATTATTGGGACCTTCTCAACCCGGCCTTGAGCTTGGATCAGAACATCCAGAACCTATGCTTTGAGGAGACTGGGCAGCTCCGTTACGAATACGGTGCCCTGTTCCATTCCCTTTTCTCCTCCAAAGGGGAACACCGCGCCGTGATAGAGACCCTTGCGAAGAAGAAGGACGGGGTGCTGCGGAACGATTTCCTAAAAGAAAGCGAAATCAGGGGAGGGAGACAATTGACCGAGACCCTTGAGGAGCTTGAGCAATGCGGTTTCATCCGCAAATACCGGAACCAGAAGACCGCGAAATCGAACCCTTTCTACCAAATCATCGACCCCTTCGTCCGCTTCGCGATCACCTTTCTTAACGACGGGAAGATCGATTCTTGGATGAAATACATCGGGAAGGCCTCTTATTTTGCCTGGACAGGCAATTCTTTCGAGCTTCTTTGCCTCAACCACATCAAGGAAATCAAAGAGGCTTTGTCGATCGGGGGAGTGGATACCAGGGAATATTCCTTCCGCAGCAAAATGTCCTCACCGGGCGCTCAGATCGATCTTTGCATCGATCGGGCGGACGGGATCATCGACATATGCGAGATGAAATACACGGAGGATCCCTTCCTCTTGGACGAGAGCTATTTGAATAATCTGCGGAACAAAATCTCCGTTTTCCGCGAGGAGACCAAAACGGATGCGGCGGTCCATCTGGTCATAATTTCCGCAAGAGGAATCAAAGGCAAAAAGCCTGACGGCCTCGTGACAATCGTCCTAGACAAAGAAATATTCTTCTAATGGATGGGCTGGGCGTCCACAGAATATGAACAATTTTTCATATTTCTATTGCCTTGCATTTTCCTGCCTGTATAATCGGCCTTGTAAATATGAAGCAACATTCATATTAAGGAGTGAATTATGCCAGGCATCCCAGACGAAGCAACCATCGACAAAATGGAGAATCTGCTCAACATCGCAAGCGATTCGACCAGATTGAAAATCCTTTACGCCATATCCGATTCTGAGAAATCGGTCTCGGAGATCGTCGACCTCGTCGGCGCCTCCCAATCCCTTGTCTCTCATCAGCTTCAGGTTTTGAGGAAGGCCCATTTGGTTTCTACGCGGAAGAACGGGACGCATGTTTTCTATTCTTTGGATGACGATCACGTGAATCGTCTGCTAACCCTCGTATACGAGCACGTGAACGAAAAGTGAGGGGGGGGAGAATTATGCACGACCACGACGAAGAAAACGAAGAGCTTGAACACGAAGAGGAACGTTCGAAGAAGACCATCATCATCTTGGTCATCCGCATCGCGACTAGTTTGACCCTCGCCTTGCTTGGGCAATTCCTCTTCACCGAATCGCGTTTCAACTTATGGGTCAACCTTGGGGTGATGGCCCTAGCTTACGCGATCATCGCCTACGACGTCCTTTGGGCGGGCGTCAAATCCATCGTCAAGGAGCATCAGCCCTTCGACGAGCATCTTTTGATGACCGTTGCTTCCCTTGGCGCTTTCGCCCTGCGCTTCTTCGGCCCTGAGCATAACGAATTCTTCGAGGCCGTCTTAGTCATGCTGCTATACCAAGTCGGCGAGGTTTTCGAGGACTTGGCCGCGGATAAATCCAGGGAAGCCATCACCTCCGCGCTCGACCTTAGGGAAGAGGAGGCGAAGGTCATCTCGGGCGAGACGACCATCCTTAAGAAACCCGAGGAGCTTCGGCTCGGCGACCAAGTGATCCTCGGCGCGGGGGAGAAGATTCTCTGCGACGCTCTCGTCGTTTCTGGCTTCGGTTCGGCGGATGAGAGCTCGCTAACCGGAGAGTTCCTCCCGGTAGAGAAAAAAGAAGGCGACCACGTCGTTTCTGGGACCATCCTCAAAGAAGGGTCGCTTGTGATCTCGGTTGAGAAGGAATACAAGGATTCCACGATCGCGAAGCTGCTCGACCTAGTTGAGCATAGTGCCTCAAAGAAATCACGCGCGACGAGGTTCATCACCCGCTTCGCTAGGATCTACACCCCCATCGTCACCGCTCTTGCTTTGCTCGTCGCCGTGCTTCCCCCGCTTTTCCTTGGCATCAACGACCCCTCCGTTTGGAGCGCCTGGATCTTCACCGCCCTCGAATTCCTCATCGTCTCTTGCCCCTGCGCGATCGTGATCTCGGTCCCGCTCGCCTATTTCGCTGGGCTTGGCCTCGCCTCGAAGAAAGGCGTGGTAGTCAAAGGGGCGGAGTATTTCGACAAAATCAATGACCTCAAGCTCGTCTGCTTCGATAAGACGGGCACTTTGACCGAAGGCAAGTTCGCCGTGAGCGAGGTCTGCCCCGTCAACATGGAAGAGAGCCTCTTCCTTGAGTATCTCTCCGCGGCGGAATCGCGTTCCAGCCATCCTCTAGGCAAAGCCATCCTCTCCTATGGGGGACTTGAAAGCAAAGCCAATGACGTCTCCGATTACGAAGAGGTGTCGGGCTATGGGGTGTCCGCGACTTACCAAGGGCATGCATTGCTCGCCGGGAAAAAAGAGCTTTTGGAGAAAAACAGCATACCCGTGGATGCGAATTCCGCCACTGGATCCATCACTTATCTAGCCGTCGACGGGGTCTACGCTGGCTGCATCGTTTTGAACGACTCCCTTAGGGAGAGCAGCAAGAAAATGATCGATGGGCTGAAGAAAAGCAACGTGAGGACGATGCTGCTTTCCGGGGACAAAAAAGAGAATGTGGAAGCGGTGTCCTCCACCCTTGGCTTGGACGAATGCCACGGCGAGCTCTTGCCCATCCAAAAGCAAGAGATTCTCAAGGGCGAGATCGACAAGAAAGAGGGCAAAGTCGCCTTCGTAGGGGACGGCATCAACGACGCCCCCTCCATCGTTTTGGCCGACATCGGCATCGCGATGGGAGGGCTCGGGAGCGACGTCGCGGTCAGGAACGCGGACGTGGTTCTGATGCACGACGATCCTTCAAGGATATTGACCCTCATCAAAGTCGCGGGAAAGACGAAAAAGAGGGCCATCTTCAACATCGTTTTCTCTTTAACCGTCAAAGTCGGGATCATGGTCGCATCCATCATTGGCGCGAGCACCGGTTTGTTCGAGATTCCTCTTTGGGTCACCGTCTTCGGCGATTCAGGAGTGGCGATGCTGGCCGTATTGTCCTCTTTGCTGCTTAGCTATTCGAAAGTCGACTGAGCTGGGAAACCAAACTGGGGAGATGAAGGCCGTTCAGCTCCTTTTTACGTCGGCTAAGCGAAATCAGCAAAAAAAGTTGCTCAGTAATCTTTGGAAATGTTGCTCAGTTTGAATCCAAAAAGTTGCTCAAAATATATGGCAAAAGTTGCTCAGTTTGGTTTATAAGATTGCCGTTTTTCTTCGCAGACATCGGAGAAATTTTCATTTGCTGATTTGGCCTTTCGCATCGGAGGAAACTCCCGGCTGGAAGAGCACATGTACAGATGAGAGCAAAGCCAAATTGCCTATTGCGCATTCATCCGCGTACGCGCATAATATCCCCCGCGTGCACAAACGTGGGAGGGCTCGACGAGGCCCGCATCACCACTGCATGCTAAAAATCCATAAGGAGGATTTCACACATGAAGAAAGTCGTCAAAGTCGTGAAGATGGAACTCCCTGGCGGGAACGCCCATCCGGGACCGAAGCTAGCTTCCGCTGGCGTGAACATGGCGAAATTCTGCACCGACTTCAACGCGAAGACCGGCGACAGGAAAGGACAGACCGTCCCCGTCATCATCACCGCCTACGAAGACAAGTCCTATGACTTCGTGATCAAGACCAGCCCCGCGGCTGAATTGATCCTCAAAGCCGCCGGCATCCAGAAAGGCGCCGGCAACGCCAAGCAGAACGCCGGCTCGATCACCGACGCCCAGCTTGAGGAGATCGCCAAGTACAAGATGCCCGATCTCAACACCGAAGACGTCGAAGCCGCGAAGAAGATCATCGCCGGCACCTGCCGTCAAATGGGCATCGCCATCAAGTGAGGAGTGCACAATGAAAAAAGTCAGCAAAAACTACAAAGCCGCCCTCGCCAAAGTCGATGGCAGCAAAGTCTACGAAATCGCTGAGGCCTGCAAACTCGTCAAGGAGACCTCGATCACCAAGTTCGACGCTTCCGTCGACCTCTCCTTCCGCCTCAACGTCAACCCGACCAAAGCGGAGCAGCTCATCCGCGGGACCATCTCCCTCCCCCATGGCAACGGCAAGACCAAGAAGGTCCTCGTCGTCACCAACACCAAGCTCGAGGACGCGAAAGCCTCCGGTGCCGACTTCGTTGGCGGCATCGATATGCTCGAGAAGATCAAGACCGAGAACTGGTTTGGCTTCGACATCATCGTCGCCACTCCGGACATGATGGGCGAACTCGGGAAGATGGGCCGTCTCCTCGGCCCCAAAGGCTTGATGCCTAACCCGAAGACCGGCACCGTCACCATGGACGTCAAGACCGCCGTCGCCGAGATCAAAAAAGGCAAGATCGCCTACCGCGTCGACAAGGACGGCAACCTCTCCATGGGCGTTGGCCGCGTCTCCTTCTCCGCCGAGGACCTCGCCGACAACGTCACCGCCGTCTGCAACCAGATCGCCTCCGCTCGCCCGGCCACCGTCAAAGGGACCTACATCGAGAAATGCGTGGTCTCCACCACCATGGGGCCTGGCCTCAAGATTACCTTCGCTTCCAGAAGCTAAGGTCAAACCAATTTAGGTGAATCGCTTCCCATACCTAAGATAGCCGGGGGCACGTGCCTTAAAACTCCACCCTGCTGAGGTTATTGAAACATCACGAACCCGCTAGTTATTCGAAGCATCACATAGTCGTCAAGAAAGGAGGTAGAAACGTATGAATCAGCAAGCTCTCCAAGCCAAAAAGGAAGCCGTTTCCGAGATCACCAAAGGCATCCAGGAATCCGGTTCCGTCACGGTCGTTTCCTACCAAGGACTCACCGTCGCTGAGATCCAGGAGCTCCGCAAGGAACTCGCCAAGGTCCACTCGTCCATGGGCGTTTACAAGAACACCCTCGTCAAGCGCGCCATCAGCGATACCAAGGCTCCGAACCTCGACAGCGTGCTCGAAGGCCCCAACGCCTTAGTCTTCTCTAAGGAGCTCTCGGATGGCCCGAAGGTCGTTGCCAAATTCGCCCGCAAGCACGAGCATCTCGTGATCAAAGGCGGCATGGGAGAGGGACAGGCGTTCGACGCCGCGCAGATGAAGGCCATCGCCAAACTGCCGGACCGCAACGGATTGCTCTCTATGTTCCTATCGGTGCTCAATGCGCCAATTCAGAAATTCGCCGCGACCATCAAAGCCGCGTCGGAGAAAGACGGAGGAGCCCCCGCTCCCGCCGCCAACTAAGCCAATGGAGGTAAATCAAAATGGCTAAGCTTACCAAAGAAGAGATCGTTGAATCCCTCAAAGAGTACACCGCTCTTGAACTCTCGGACCTCGTGAAGGCCGTCGAGGAAGCCTTCGGCGTCACCGCCGCTGTCGCTACCGCCGCCGCCGCTCCCGCGGAGGAAGAGGAAGTCAAGAAGGGACCCTCTGAAGTCTCCCTCATCCTCAAAGGCCTCGGCACCGGCTCCAAGGTCGCCATCATCAAAGCCGTTCAGGCCATCACCGGCCTCGGCCTCATGGACGCCAAGAAGCTCGTCGATGCCCTTCCCGCTCCGATCAAAGAGCACATCTCTCCCGTCGAGGCCGAAGAGCACAAGAAGGCTCTCGTCGCCGCCGGCGCCGAAGTCGAAATCAAGTAATTTCGCCTTCCAAAACAGTTTACCCGAAACCCGCTCAAGGACACGTCTGCCTTGGGCGGGGTTCTTGCGTTTCTAAGGAGATAGAAAATGAGCCAATACTTCGATAACGTAGAGACTTTGGCCCATCAGGACATCCATTACGAATTCGATCTCCTGGGCGAGCATTATCGCTTCAAAAGCGACGCAGGGGTCTTCTCCAAAGACGGCCTCGACGATGGCACTAGGTTGTTGCTTGAAACCATCGCCAAGACCGACCTTGGGACGAACATCTTGGACTTAGGTTGTGGAGTCGGACCAATCGGACTAATCCTGGCCCACGCCGACCCATCTCGCCACGTCGTCCTAGCCGACGTGAACGACAGGGCCCTCGAATGCGCGAAAGCTAACGCCGAGACTCTCGGAGTGGCTAGCCGCGTCGAGATCGTCCACTCAGACGTCTACAGCTCGATTAATTCCTCTTTCTCCAGCATCGTGACCAACCCGCCTATACGCGCGGGTAAAAAGGTCACGTACGCGATGTACGCGGGCGCACGTAGCCACCTTCATCAAGATGGTTCCCTGATCCTAGTCATCCGCAAACAGCAGGGCGCTGAATCCTGCTTCACTTACCTCCAGACCTTGTTTTCTAAGGTGGAGGTGAAAGCCCGCCATAAGGGCTTCCAAATTCTCATCGCGCACAATTAAGGAGCGAAACATGCCACAAGAAGAAAAATTTGACCACCAGCTTCTGAGCTACAAAGACCCCAATGGCATCCCCTATGCCGTCGGGGCGAACGGCCGCATCAACTTCTCCAAGATCTCCGGGAAGCTCCCCCTTCCCTACTTGGTCGAGATCCAGACCGATTCCTACCGCTGGTTCCTCAAGCAAGGCCTCGACGAGGCCTTCCGCGAAGTGTTCCCGATCTACAGCTTCTCCAACAAGATCAGGATCGAATACGTCTCTTCGCGCCTCGAGGAGCCTAAATACACCCCGCTTGAATGCAAAGCGGGCGATTTGACCTATTCAAGCAAGATCAAAGTCATGCTCCGCCTTTTCCTAGAAAACGGCGAGATGAAAGACGCCGAGGTCTTCATGGGCGAGCTTCCGCTCATGACTGAGTCCGGCACTTTCATCGTCAATGGGGCGGAACGAGTCATCGTCTCCCAGATCATCCGTTCCCCGGGCGCCTATTTCCAAGACACCCTCGATAAGAGCGGCACCCACATCTATAACGGCGAGATCATCCCTGGGCACGGCACCTGGCTGCAATTCGAAAGCGACCTCAAAGGCGTCCTTTACGTCCGCATCGACAGGCAGAGGAAAATGCCCGCCACCACTTTGTTCAAGGCCCTTGGCATCGACAAAGAGGATTCGCTCACCGAGCTCTTCGGCAAAAGCGACAATATGCTCGCGACCATCAAGAAGGATGACAACATCAAATCCTGCGCGGGCGCTTTGATCGACATCTTCCAGAAGCTCAAACCGGGCGAGCCGGTCACCCCCGAAGGCTCGGTCGATTTCCTCGTCGCCAAATTCTTCGACGAGAAGAGATACAACCTCGGCCCCGCCGGGCGTTTCAAATACGCCCAGAAGCTCGGCCTTTACGAGAGGCTCCCCGGCCGCGTCTTGGCTGAGGATCTCATCGACAGCCACCAGGATGTAGAAGGCGCCACCCGCGATGACACGGGCCACCTCTTCAACGCCGATGGCGAGCTCATCATGCCCGTCACCCTCTTCGAGAAGGGCCATAAGCTCACCAAGGAGGAAGTCGATTCCCTCCGCGACTCCGAGTTCTTCGAAAGAGGCAACTACGAGAAGAAGATCAAGGTCAACGAGAAAGTCGACAACAACAGCATCGTCAACATCGTCCACGTCTATGCTAACGACAAAGAAGGCGAGGACGTCGTCCCGATGGTCGGCACCGATCTGAACCTCACCCTCAACAGGGTCACGATCTCCGACATGGTCGCTTGCTTCTCCTATTTCTGCGACATCCAGTCCGGCCTAGGTTCGACCGACGACATCGATCACCTCGGCAACAGGCGCATCCGCTGCGTTGGAGAGCTTTTGCAGGAGCAGTTCCGCAAAGGCCTCGCCAAGATGACCAAGACCGTCCAGCAGAGGATGTCCATCAGCGATTTCGAGTCGATGACCCCGCAGTCGCTAGTCAATATCCGCCCGCTGACCTCCTCCATCAGGGAGTTCTTCTCCTCGAGCCAGCTCTCGCAGTTCATGGATCAGGTCAACCCCCTCGCCGAGCTCACCAACAAGAGGCGCATCTCGGCCCTCGGCCCTGGCGGCCTCACCCGCGACCGCGCTTCCATGGAAGTCCGCGACGTCCACTACACCCACTACGGCCGCATCTGCCCGATCGAATCCCCTGAAGGCCAGAACATCGGCCTCATCAACAACCTCGCCTGCTACGCGAAGATCAACCAATACGGCTTCATCGAAACCCCCTATCGCGAAGTGCTTCACATGGACGATGGGCGCTCTTTCGTCGTCGAAGGCGATTACAAAGACAACGGCGAAGTCGAATACAAGGCCAAGTATCTTTCCGCCGACGCCGAGCGCAACCACTACATCGCCGAGGCCAACATCCGCCTAGGCGAGGCCTGCCACTTGAAGGATCTTTATCCGAGCGTCGATCACGACTCCCTCGTCAAAGAGATCCTCGATGACAAAGTCGTCGCCCGCCACGATGAGGATAACCTCGAGACCGAGAAAGAGAAAGTCGACTACGTCGACGTCTCTCCCCGTCAGATCGTCTCCATCGCCGCGGCGAGCATTCCTTTCCTTGACCACGATGACGCGACCCGCGCTCTCATGGGCGCGAACATGCAGCGTCAGGCCCTTCCCCTCCTTTCTCCTGAGATCCCCTATGTCGGCACCGGCATGGAGCAGCTCATCGCCCGCGACTCCGGCTTGGCCGTGGTCGCCGCGAAGGATGGCGAAGTCACCTACATGGACAGCAAGACCATCAAGACCAAAGCCGGCAAGGAAGTCACCACCTACGACCTCCAGAAGTTCGACCGCACCAACAACGGCACCTGCATGAACCAGACCCCGATCGTCCACGTCGGGGACAAGGTCAAGAAAGGCGACATCATCGCCGACGGTCCCGCCATGAGGCATGGCGAGCTCGCCCTCGGCCACAACGTCCTGGTCGCCTACATGACCTGGCACGGCTACAACTACGAAGACGCCATCATCATGTCCGAGCGCATGGTGAAGGACGACGTCTACACCTCCATCCACATCGAGAAGTACGAACTCGAATGCCGCGACACCAAGCTCGGCAACGAGGAGATCACCCGCGATGTGCCTAACGTAGGCGAGGAGGCGAAGGCCTTCCTCGACGAAAGGGGCATCATCATCCCGGGCGCCGAAGTCAAAGAAGGCGACATCCTCGTCGGGAAGATCACCCCGAAGGGCCAGACCGAGCCCACCCCCGAAGAGAAGCTCCTCATGGCCATCTTCGCCGAGAAGGCGAAAGAGGGCAAGGACAGCTCTTTGCGCGTCCCCCATGGCGGGGCGGGCATCGTCCACGCGGTCAAGATCTTCTCCCGCAAGAACAAAGATCCCCTCCCCCCGGGAGTCAACACCGTCGTGCGCGTCTACATCGTCCAGAAGAGGAAGATCTCCGAGGGCGACAAGATGTCCGGGCGCCACGGCAACAAAGGCGTCATCTCCAAGATCCTGCCGGTCGAGGACATGCCTTTCTTAGCCGACGGCACCCCGATCGACATCCTCCTCTCCCCGATGGGCGTCCCTTCCCGTATGAACATCGGCCAGATCCTCGAAGTCCACTTGGGCCTTGCCTGCCGCAAGCTCCAAATGAGAGTCGCCACCCCCGTCTTCGACGGCGTGAGCAACGAGGAGCTGTTCGACATCATGAAGAAAGCCGGGCTCAGCGAAGACGGCAAGACCGTCCTCTACGACGGGCAAACCGGCGAGCCCTTCTCCGAGCGCATCTCCGTCGGCGTCCAGTACATGATCAAACTCGTGCACATGGTCGACGACAAACTGCACGCCCGCGCCACCGGGCCTTATTCCCTGGTCACGCAGCAGCCTCTTGGCGGCAAAGCGCAGAACGGCGGTCAGAGGTTCGGCGAGATGGAGGTCTGGGCCCTCGAAGCTTATGGGGCGGCCCACATCCTCCAGGAGATGCTCACCATCAAGTCCGACGATAGAGTTGGCAGAAGGAAGACCTACGAAGCCATCATCAAGCAGACCGCAATCCCGAAGCCCGGGATGCCGGAAGCCTTCAAAGTCCTCGTCAAGGAACTCAAAGGCCTCTGCCTCAACGTCGATCTATATAAGAAGGATGGCTCCAAGATCGACCTCGACGAGCTGACCAGACAAGCCCTCATCGAGGAGAAGAAAGTCAATTCTTCCATCCGCAACGCCATGTCCCCGAAGGAAGAGGAACAGGATCCCGCCGCCACCGTCGAAGTCGCTTCCGAGATGGTTGAGGAAGAGGGATTCTCCGTCTCCGACCGCCTTCCCGGCAACGAAGAATGAAGAAAGCGAGGAATGAACAATGTCTGATGAAATCAAAACCCTAGAAGAGACTGAAGCCCCCGTGGTCGCGGAAGAGGAACCTCGCCTCCCCCGCCACGAGCACCACGTCGAGTCTTTCGACGTCAATGACCTCGCCTCCGTCACGGTTGGCCTAGCTAGCCCGGAGATGATCCGCTCCTGGAGCAAAGGCGAAGTCACCAAAGCCGAGACCATCAACTACCGCTCCCAGAAGCCGGAGATGGGTGGCCTCTTCTGCGAGAAGATCTTCGGTCCCGCCAAAGACTACGAATGCCACTGCGGGAAATACAAAAAGATCCGCCACCAGGGCATCACCTGCGAGAAGTGCGGAGTCGAAGTCATCTCCAAAGACTGGCGCAGAGAGAGGTTCGGCCACATCGAGCTCGTCTCCCCTTGCGCCCACATCTGGTATCTGAAGTCGATCCCCTCCAGGATGAGCCTCGTCCTCGATATGACCCCGAAGAACCTCGAGGACATCATCTATTTCGCCGCGCACGTCGTCCTTTTCGCCGGCGATAAGAAGAATCCCCTCACCGGAGAGAACTTCAAGACCATCAAGTACAAGGACTACCTCTCCGAAGCGACCGCCCGCGTGGAATTCACCGAGGCCGTCAAGGAGATCCTCGAGACCCTAGACGAGAACAACAGCGACTACGCCAAAGGCCATGAGCTCATCGAGAAGATGCAAAATATGCAGGAGACCTTCGATTTCTACACCGCGAGCCAGTACATCAACAAGTACACCGGCGCCGAGTTCGGCGAAGGCGCGGAAGCCATCAAGGAACTGCTCCACAACGTCGACCTCGACGCGGAGTTCAACGCCATCAACGAGGCCATGAAGCACGCTTCGACCCAGAACCGTTTGAAGCTCTCCAAGCGCCTTGAGGCCATCAACGCCTTCAAGGATTCGCACCAGAAGCCCGAATGGATGATCCTCGATGCGCTTCCGGTCATCCCGCCCGATCTCCGCCCGATGCTTCAGCTCGACGGCGGACGCTTCGCGGCCAGCGACCTCAACGACCTCTATCGCCGCGTCATCAGCCGCAACAACCGTCTGAAGAAGCTCATCGACATGTCCGCCCCATACGTCATCCTCATGAACGAGAAGCGTATGCTCCAGGAAGCAGTCGACGCCCTCATCGACAACGGGCGCCGCACCAAAGCCGTCACCGGCCCCAGCGGACGTCCTTTGAAGTCCCTTTCTTCGGGGCTTAAGGGCAAGCCGGGCCGCTTCCGTCAGAACCTCCTCGGCAAGCGCGTTGACTATTCGGGCCGTTCCGTCATCGCCGTCGGGCCGAACCTCCGCATGTATCAGTGCGGACTCCCCCGCGAGATGGCCATCCAACTCCTCCGTCCTTTCATCGCGGCGATCCTCATCGACAGGAAGATCGTCTCCGCGCATAAGGCCGCGGACAAGTTCATCGACCGCTACGACCCCGTCGTCTTCGACATCGTCGAGGAGATCATCTCCCAGCACCCGGTGCTCCTTAACCGCGCCCCGACCCTCCACCGCCTCTCTATCCAGGCCTTCCAGCCCGTGCTAGTCGACGGCAGGGCGATCCGCCTCCACCCGCTCGTCTGCCCTGGCTTCAACGCCGACTTCGACGGCGACCAGATGGCGGTCCATGTACCTTTGAGCAAAGCGGCCCAGAAAGAGGCCGTCGAGCTGATGCTTGCCTCTAACAACATCCTCGGGCCGAAGGACGGCAAAGCCATCGTCGTCCCTTCTCAGGATATGATCCTCGGCAACTTCCACCTCACCACCGAGGAGTCCCGCAAGGACTTCCAGGATAGGGCGGACGCTCTCCGCGCCATCGAGACGAAGGAAGAGAAGCAGAAGACCGGCATCTTGGAGAGGAAAGCGATCCTCGACATGGCCGAGAAGAACCTCGAATGGAAGCAGATGGAAGGCAAGATCTTCCACAACGTCTCCGAGGTCCGCGTCGCCTATGAATCCGGCGTCGTCTCCCTCCATAACCGCATCGCCATCCCCTCTAGCGCCATCCATAAGGATCTAGGCTCGGGCATCCCTGAGGACGTTTCGGGCAAATACCTCATCACCAGCGTCGGCAAGATCATCTTCAACGAGGTCTTCCCCGACGACTTCCCCTATATCAACGACGTCCCGCACCCGAACGAATCCCTCGACTACATGGAAGAGTGGTTCGTTAGCCCTGCTGAAGTCAAAGAGAAGCTTGGCAAGAACTACAAGGAAGATTCCGATCTCTCCCCCCTTGCCCAGTACATCGACACCCTTCCCCTCAAGAAGCAGATCGGCAAGAAGCAATTAGGGCCTCTCATCGACATGGTCTTCAAGAAGTATGGCGCCTCCAAAACCAGCGCCGTCCTCGACAAGATCAAGGATCAGGGCTTCTACTTCTCCATGATCTCCTCCGTCACCGTCTCCATCGACGACATCAAGGAAGGCAGCATCGGGAACGCCAAAGCCAAGCTCGTCGCCGAAGGCAACAAGAAGGTCGACCAGATCGAGAAGTTCTACAAACTCGGCTTCCTCACCGCTGAGGAGAGGCATAAGCAGATCGTCAACATCTGGAAGAACTGCACCGACGCCGTCGCTAACGAGGTCAGCAAGGCCATGAAGGAGAACAAGCGCAATCCGCTGGTCATCATGGCGGACTCCGGCTCCCGTGGCTCGCTTGATAACTTCAAGCAGCTCATCGGCATGAAGGGCCTGGTCGCCAACCCGAAGAACGAGGAAATCGAGATCCCGATCGTCTCTTCTTACCGCGTTGGCCTCAAGGTCTCCGAATACTTCAACAACACCCACGGCTCCCGTAAAGGCGCCGCCGACACCGCTCTTAAAACCGCCGACTCTGGCTACCTCACCCGCCGTCTTGTCGACGTCTCCCAAGACGTCATCGTCCGCGAGGAGGACTGCCACTGCGACCACGGCTTCAAGGTCCGCGAGATCCGCAACACCGCCCAAGACAAGGTCGTCGAAACCCTTCAAGACCGCGTCTCTGGCCGCTATGCGATGCATGACATCATCAACCCCGCCACGGGCGAGGTGATCGTCGAGGGCAACACCATGATCAGCGACGATCAGGCCAAAGCCATCGTCGATGCCGGCATCAAAGAGGTAGAGATCCGCACGATCTTCACCTGCGAGACCAAAGACGGCGTCTGCCAGCATTGCTACGGCAAGAACATGGCGACTGGTTCCCTCGTCCACATCGGCGACGCGGTCGGCATCATGGCCGCCCAGTCGATCGGCGAACCTGGCACCCAGCTCACCATGCGAGTCTTCCATACAGGCGGCATGGCCGGCAGCGACATCACCACCGGTCTCCCCCGCGTTCAGGAGCTAGTCGAGGCGAGGAACCCGAAGGGCGAAGCCTGCATCTCCGAGATCGAAGGCGTCGTCAAGAGCATCACGCCCGAAGACGAGAAATACAAAGTCGTCATCAAAAACGACCTTGAGGAGAAGGAATACGAGACCGCTTTCGGCGCTCACCTCCGCGTTAAGGTCGGCGACAAAGTCGAGAATGGCGGCAAGATCACCGAAGGCGCCATCAACCCGAGGCAGCTCCTCGCGGTCGGCGGAGTGGAGAAGCTTGAGGTTTACATCCTCAAGGAAATCCGCAAAGTCTACCACGCTCAGGGCATCGGCATCTCCGACAAGCACCTTGAGATCATCATCCGTCAGATGCTGCGCAAAGTGGTCATCGTCGACGGGGGCGACACCAAGATGCTTCCTGGCTCCCGCGTCGATATGGACCGCTTCACCGAAGAGAACGCCGAGGTGCTTCTTGAAGGCAAGCGCCCCGCGATCTGCGAGCCGCTGGTCCTTGGCATCACCAAGGCCGCCCTTGAGACCGATTCCTTCCTCTCCGCCGCTTCCTTCCAGGAAACGACCCGCGTCCTCACCGACGCCGCGGTGAAGAACCGCACCGACGTGCTCCACGGCCTCAAAGAGAACGTCATCACCGGCAAACTCATCCCGGCCGGCACCGGTCTAGCGACCCCCGAAGAAACGGAAGAAGCCAACAACTTCTCCGTGACCGAGGCGATGAAGAAGGTCAAAGCCCAATACATCGAAAAGCACGACCGCGCCGATCAAGAAGACTGAATCTTCTACTGGCCCGCTTCCGAGAGGGGGCGGGCTTTTCTAATGGGCTATAGCCGTGCGGAGCTTCAATTGAGGCGATTGGGGATTAAGCCTGCGCGGGTTTTTTCTCGCCCGCTTCTTCCTCTTCGTCCCAACCTTCGTCTAGGCATTTGAGCATCTCTTCGAAGGCGCGGTCCGTCTTCAATTGCTCGGAGCTCAGCTCGACATTTACTTTGCCCTCCTGAATGTAAGGGGCGAAGTAATGACGGTAGAAAAGGAAATCCAAATAGGTGTTCACGTAGATCTTCTTGGAGACCACCAGCTTCTCTAGGCTCTCGGTGAGATGCTCGACGAGGTCATCGAAAGGATGGGATCCTAAAGGCGTGCCGATGGAGCTGACGTGGATGTAGCCGCTTTCGTGGTCGCAGATGAGCGCGAGATAGGTGAAGCGGACGACCCTCTCATCGTATCCTGGAACCGAGGCATAGCCGGGCATGCATCTGAGGGTGGCGTCGAAAACCCCGCCTTTCTTGAATTTCAAAGGAGCGTCGAGGAAGGCGATGTCATCGAAATCGTAAGGGAGCTTGCCATTGAAAGATTCGTGGGGGTCGAATTCGAAGGCCACGGCCTTCTCGCCTATGAGGTAGACGTCGTAGAAGCAGTTGTCTCTGAGCTTGCCTTCTGGGGAGATGGAGAATTTAGCCATCTCCTTGTTGGCGCATCTTAGATAGCTAAGCCCGCGGAGGGCGATGGATTTGGGAAGGTAGGAGCGCATGATGGTGCCCGTGTGGAGATAGGCGGAGGTGAGGTGATCATGGCATTTATAAGGGTCTTTGCAGCCGGGCATGGGCATGCCTTCTGGGTCCTGCTCGAAATAGAAAGAGAGCATCGTCGAGAGGGCGTTGCTCATCGCGGGCTCCATTCCAATTCTTTCCTGGTTTTGGATCAAAAGGAAATTGTCCCCATAGAAATCGCTGGGGTAGAAGCTCACCCCGAAGACGTTCCCCGCGTTGCCTAGGATCGTCATCATGATGGGCTCATAGTCCGCGTTGATGCGGAAAAGGACCATGTCGCAGTATTTCCTCTCGTAATGCTTGGATTCGAAGGCGAGCAGCTCTTTCTTGATTTGGCGGTAGAGCTCAGGCTCCGCCTCAATTTCCTGCATCGCGAAATCCTCCGCGAAACGGGTCACGTTCTCGCTCATGGCCAGGCGGAATTCTTCAAACCATTCCTTCTCCAGGCCATTGTCCTCAATGAGGGGGTTCCATACCTTCGCCGAGCAAGAAGAGGGCAATTCGGGGAAGGCGCCGGGGTGCTTGCTCATGAAGTTCTTCCTCGCCGTCTCCCAGCACTTCTTCGCGCCGGATAAACAAGCGATGTCGCTTTTCGCAGCGCTTTCGTTTATCTCCTTGCGGGTTTCTAGAAGCTTGCTTTCCGAGATGGAATAGAGCACTTCCTTGGAAGGATGCTAGATGAGCCTATTGATGATGTCGTCGATGTCTATCATATGG
>CAVAGB010000005.1:0-98497 GCA_963588055.1 Erysipelotrichaceae bacterium
GGACTACTTCCAATCATCCTGGCGGAGGCCCGGGCGGTCCTGGCGGCAGGTAAACTTTGCCTTTCGCGTTTTGAGCCCTTCGGATCTGCTGGTCGGCTCTTCGAAGGTTTTCGCCCTGCTCTTCGCGCCAACGGAATCCTGAATCGACCGCTTGGCTTCCCCTTCCTTCGCCTGGCATGCGCATAGGGAACACCGCTTTTCAAGAGCGACTCTTGACCGATGCTTTGTATTGGATAAAATATTAACAAACGAGTGTTTGACAAAGCACCGTTTGTTAAAGGAGAACCTCGATGTTCATCGGAAGACAAGACGAATTAAAAGAGCTGAAATCCAGATACGAATCAGACCATTTCGAGCTTGGCGTGATCTATGGAGCTAGAAGGATCGGCAAGACCTCGATTATTAAGGAATCCATCAAAGATAGGGAAGCCCTCTATTTCCAGGCCCTCGAATCCAGCGAGCTCGATAACCGCGCCTCTTTCTCGCGCTTCGTGAACAAATTGCTCGGCATCCCTTATGAAATCGTTTATCCGACTTTCTCCGAAGCCTTTGACCAGATTGTCAAATTCGCGGACGGGAAGCCCTTCGTTCTCGTCCTGGATGAAATCGCCTTCATCGCGAATTCCGATAAAGGTTTCCTCTCCGAGCTTCAGTATTGCGTCGACCATAAGCTCAAGGAAACGAAGATCAAGCTCCTGCTCTCCGGCAGCAACATCTCCTTTATGAAGGACATCCTCAAAGACAAAAGAGGCCCGCTTTTCCAAAGAAGCACGTTTCAGATGCACGTCACCAAGATGCCTTTCTCCGACGCCGTCTCTTTTTTGGACGGGCTAAGCAACGAAGAGAAGGTCAAATACCTTTCCCTCTTCGGGGAATACCCCTTCTATCTTGAGATGATAGACAAAAGCGAAACCTTTGATGAAAACATCAAAAGGCTTCTTTTCGGCAAATACGGAAGCCTTGCCGACGCCCCGGATAAAATCCTACCTTCTTCGGTGACGGATCAGGGGACCTACAACGCCATATTGAAGGCCATCGCCAACCGCAGGCGCACGAACAAAGACATCGCCTCTTACCTTGGCAAGAGCGAGAACCACGTCGCCGCCTATCTCCCAAAGCTCATGGAGAACGAGACCATTGAGAAAAGGGAGGCGTTCAGCAGGAGCCAGAAGCTGAATTACTATGAGATCTCTGACAACCTCATCCGCTTCTGGTACAGATTCGTCTTCGATCGCAAGGAGGAGATAGCCTTGGGCTTGGGCGAGGCGGTCTATGAAGAAGCGAAAGACGGGATTGACGATTTCATCGCCCACGGGTTCGAGGACGTCGCGATCGCCTATCTTTCAGAGCAGAACGCGAAAGGGCGCCTCCCTTGCTATTACGAGCCGATTCGGAACTACAAAGTCGACAACTCGAAGCTGGGCCGCTCCATAGAGCTCGATGGTTTAGCGAAGGGGCTAGGCAAGAACAGCGGCCATCTGCTTGTCCTTGAATGCAAATACCGCAATAAGATCTTCTCGCTGGAGATGCTGGAACATCTTAAGGAAAGCGCCTCGATATTCGAAGGGTATTCGCGCCGCGATTATTATCTTTTTTCCAAATCGGGATTCGATGAGAGGGCCTTATCCGAAGGCGACGAGGTCCACGCGTTTTCCTTGGACGACATGTTTTGCCCAGCTGGCAGGCTCGGCTAGTCGTCTGCCTTAGTTATTCATCTTCGTCCAAACCAGCATCATAAAGACCTCTATGGTATGGCCCATTGCTAGAGATGCTTTCGTATCTAGATACCCCAATATGTCAGCCAACTCAAACTTCATTAAACTTTCGAAAAGTTTTTAAACTCTAATAAACCTTAATAAACTTTGATGAACTTAATAAACTTCTATTTTTGGTGGCTGCCGCGCGGTTTTTGCCATCAAAAGTATCAAAACGAAGCCTTTCAACCAAGGAATAGAAATCCGCCAACCATAAGGTGGGTTCTAATGGAGCTTATTGAGAGAACCATCGCAAGGAATGGGCGCTTCAGTCCAAACGCCCAAGACACAAGGACCCTTTTTGATATCCAACTCCTCCGCTTTGGCTCATAATTTTCCCGTGAAGATGAAGAAGGAGCAAAGAACAAGCACCCAACGCGTCCTTTCCTTGTCCATCAAGGAAGGGAAATGGGTATCCGTAGTCTATGATTCCCATAAGGAGAACAGGGACACCTCCTTTTGGTGCTATATCCGCGATATAGACCCGGAGAGGAAAGTCCTCTACTGCGACATGTACAACGACTTCAAGGGGATAGACACCCTCGAAGCGAGGCCCCTTCATTTTGAAAGGATAAAATCCGCGATCCTGCTCAATTTCACCACCGGAGGGGTCAACAAGAAGCTCATCAAGAAGATCAATGCGAACCTATCTTCCTTCGCCTGGCTAGAATACGAGAACTTCGACAACAACATCCTCCGTTATCTGGAGCTTTGCTGCCAGATGGACGCCGACCCCTGCATCAAAGACACCGCTTTGGTGGATGGGGTCGATTCCGCCCTACTCGAGGAGAAAGGGATCTATCGCCTGAACGACCTCCAGATGAAGCAGATGGGCCAATGCGTGAGGAGGAACGAGCTGGAGGAATGGAACTCGCGCTACAACGAGCTCGCCCTCTCTCGCCTTTCCATCGACATCCAGAACAAGAAATACGTCGTCGCCTATTTCCCGCTCGCCTTCTCCCCAAAGGAGAGAACCATCAAGAAGGTCGGGGGCATCAGGCTCAACCCCTCCTTCCTCATCGAGGGCAAAAAGCATTCCTTGTCCACCTACACCGAGATGTCCGCCTCCGAGTTCCTCTCTCTTTTGGAGGAGAACTTCCTCGAAGCCTCCTCCATCCTTCGCGAGGCGCTGAAGAAAGGGGAGCTCATCGATACCCTGCCTAATTTCTTCTGCCTCTCCAGGGAATACCAAATCGACTTCGAGACCCTCTTCGAGAAGATTGAAAGGCGTTGGGCGAAGGGGGAGCTTGAGGCGCCGATGAGGGCCTTTTTTGGGAATACCTCATACGCGGACAACGGCAAAAGGAAGCCCGGCATCGTCTTATTCGACACCCATGTGAATGCCGATCAGGCCTTCGCCATCTATAGCGCGCTCAAAAACAAAGTCACCTACGTCCAAGGGCCCCCTGGCACGGGGAAGACCTGCACCATCTTCAACGTCATCCTCTCTTGCTTCTTCGACTCCAAGACCGTTTTGGTGTCCACTAACAACAACCGTCCGCTGGATGGCATCGCCGCTAAGCTCCGCTTCTATGATGAAGGTGGGGAGATCGCCTTCCCTTATCTTCGCCTAGGGAACCGCCAGGTGAACCAAGAGGCCCTTCTTACCTTAAAAAGGCATTTCGAGACCCCCTACTCCACCTCCATGAGCCTAGAGGAACTAGAAAAGCTAAGGAAGAAGGTCCTTGAGAAAAACGCCCAGGCGGTCACTAACCTCACCCTCTTCATGCAGAGGAAGTCTTTGTTGGACAATCTCTCTTTCTTGGAGAAGGTCTCCTCATTGGACGCGAAGAAGAGGATCATCGCCAAGGAGAAGGAAGGGATTAAAGCCAAGCTCATCGCTTTGCCTGAGGTGAAGGAAGAGGAAATCATCGCGAGCTTCGTCTCGCTTAGCAGCGACGCCGACGCGCTTAGCTACCTCAAGGAATCCTCCGCCCGCTATCTTTCTCGCCTTTCTTCCCCAAAGTTCGATAAGCTCCGCGAGATCGTCTTGAAGGAAAGCGGAGAAAGACAGGTCGGCTTGCTAAACACCTATCTTAGGAACGACGAGAACCTCGCTTTATTGACTACCGCCTTCCCCGTTATATTTACCACCAACATCTCCAGCGAGAAGCTAGGGAGCATGGATTTCCTCTTCGACCTCGTGATCATGGATGAGGCCGGGCAAGCTGACGTCGCCCGTTCTTTATTGCCCATCTCTAGGGGCAAAGCTTTGCTTCTAGTCGGGGACGAGGATCAATTGCTCCCCGTCGTCGAGATCGACCCTTCGGTGAACGATTCGATCAGAAAGAAGCTGGAGGTCAACCAAACCTACGACTATCTCAATAACTCCATCCTCTCGACGATGAAGGAAGCGGATAAGGTGAGCAACAGGGTCTTGCTCCGCTCCCACTACCGCTGCGGCAAGAAGATCATCGGCTTCAACAACAGCTATTTCTACGCCAAGCAGCTCCGCATCAGTCCCTCTTTGGAAGAAGGAGAGATCGCCTTCTGCCCTTCCTATAACCGCGTGAAATCTCCTTTGAGGAACCAGAATTTCCAAGAGGCCGCCAATGTGGTCGCCTACGTTGAGAAGTACGGCGAGAAAGACCTCGCCATCATCACCCCTTTCGTCAACCAAGCCAGCCTCATCAATTCCCTTTTGGCGAAGAAAGGCATCGCCGGGGTCAAAGCCGCGACCATCCATTCGGTGCAGGGGGACGAGAAAGGGACCGTCCTCATCTCCGCGGGCATCTCCTCTTCTTCCTCTAAGCGGACCGTCGAGTGGCTCAATGACCACGGGGAGATCGCTAACGTGGCCGTTTCTAGGGCGAAAAAGAAGCTCGTCGTCTTCGGGGATGAAGAAAGTCTGAAGAGGATGAGCACGGGGGATGGGGTCTGGAACGCCCTCTTCTCCTATTGCTCCTCCAAAGGGGAGGTCGACGTCATCCCCCCGAGCTATGAAAACGGGGAGATAGGCAAAAGCAACGGCAGCTTAAGCGAAGATGAGTTCTACAAGACGATCGCCCACATCGTCTCGGTGAGGGGGATGGTATCCGTGACCAGGAACGTCCCCGTAAAAGAAGTCTTGGGCGAAGAGTATCAAAACGACGAGAGGGAATTCGATTCGGTCATCTACAAGAAAGCCCCCTTGGCGGAGAAGAAGCCCATCTGCGCCTTCGAATTCGATGGCGGAGAGCATTACCGCGACGTCAAGCGCATCAAAGCCGACGCGAAGAAGGCCAAAGACTGCAAGAGCAAAGGCTTCCCTCTTATCCGCATCCCCAATTCCTACTGCAAGGACTACGAGTTCCTGAAGAAATTGATCGAGGATTACTCCAAAGACAGCTCCAGCGGGGCCGAGCAATTGACCCTGTTCTGAGGCTGTTTCCTGTTACAAATGTAACTTACACCGTCCCGCCCTTGTCTTTTTTGCTTGTTTCCTAAGCCAGGGAAGTCTATGCTTGCCCTTGATGATTGAGCTCTATACGTCGGTTCTGATCGTCGAGTGCCTCGCCCTCGCGGTTCTAGGCGTCATCGCCTGGCATAACCACCAACTAACGAAAAACGAGAAGATGAGGTTCTCCTTGACCTACGTCATCCTTTCTTTGTCTGCCATCTTCGAGTGGCTCGCCGTGTTCTTGAATGGCAGCGACTCTTCTTTGGTCTGGCTGCATAAGATCGCCAAATGCTTGGATTATTGCCTAAGCCCGATGGTGGCCATCTTCTTCGTCCGCCAGGTCGCCCAGCTGAAGAAGATCGAGCCCTTCTTCGCGATACTTCTAGGTGCCAACTGCATCCTCCAGATCGTCTCCATCTTCACCGGGTGGACCTTCTACATCGATGGATCCGGCGTCTATCACCATGGCTTCCTCCACCCCGTCTACATCGTCGTTTATGTGCTTGCCATCGTCTACGTCGTCATCGGCTTCGTCTTCTACGCGAGGCGCTTCCCCAAGCAGAACCTCCTTCCTTTCCTGCTGTTAGTGGCTCTTGCCGTAGGAGGCATAGCCGCCCAGGAGTTCGTCGGAGATTCCTTCGGGGACAAAATCCGCGTGGGGACGCTCTCCCTCACCTTCTCCAGCATTTTGCTCTATATCCATTACGTGAGCTTCTCCCAGCAGCAGAAGGATCTCGACCTCGCGGATAAGGAGCAGCTACTAAGGGTCGATCCCTTGACCGGCTGCCTTTCCCGTTACGCCTACAACCAAGCCTACAACTCCATCATCGCTAGCTACATCCCAGAGGATTTCGCCGTGATGTACGCCGATCTCAACGGGCTTAAGAGGATCAACGACAAATACGGCCATGAGGCTGGGGACGAATACATCAAGTCCGCTAGCTCCATTTTGCTGAGCACGCTCCATGGCAAAGGCGAATGCTTCCGCACCGGCGGGGATGAGTTCCTTATCCTCCTTCACTCGACCCCCGAGGAAATCAAAGGCCTCGTCGCTTCGTGCAACCAGAAAGCCTCCGAGTGGAAGGGGCTAGAAAACGAGACGATGTCCTTCGCGATCGGCTACGCGACCTCCAACGAGAATAGAAGCGTCAGGCTGGACAAGTTGGTCTCTTTGGCCGATGAGAAGATGTACGAAGAGAAGAAACGCTACTACGAAGAGCACGGCATCCGCTTAGGTCGCTAATCACTTCACCCTTTCGAAGAATTTCTCCCAATAATCCTTTTTGCCCTTGTTCTCAAGGCGCTCGAATCTGCCCTCGCTTAGCGCGCTTTCCCTGAAGGCGCCTTTCTCGCTATGGAGATCGGGCCTATTCTCCAGGTGGGGCAACGCCCCGAATTCCCTGATGCGCCAGATTGCTTTCCCTGGGATCGCCTCTTCGGTCTGAATAACGGAGATGGAGGAGGTGGGCATGAAGAAGTTCTGCCACATAATGGCGGGGGAGACGTTGATGAGCCTGCTAAGCAAGTAGCTGCCTAATCCTAGGTGGCAGATGAAAAGGACGCTTCTTTCGTTCTTGCCTCCGTCTGTTTTGAAATATCCCCCTTCTTTCGCATAGCCCCTTTCCTTGAGGAAGGAGTAGAAAGAATTCTCGATATTCAGGTATATGGCTTTCTCTTCTGAGGTCAGGCCCATCTCAGGGGCCTCCATCCATCCAGCAGGATCATAGCAAAGCGGATTCTTCGTCCATGAGGGGTCCCTGTCCCAGACCCAAGGAGCTTCTTGCAGCCAGTTCAAGGTGATTGCCTTCCTATTATCCTTATATATATAAGGGGCGGCGGTCTCCTGTGCCCTGCCTAAGGGGGAGAGATAAACCTCGTCGAAGCGACGGTTAGAAAGGACTTCCGCGAGCAGATCGGCTTGTTCCTTCCCCTTTTCGGTGAGGGAATCGTGTTCATAGTCGGGGTCCCCGTGGCGGATTATGGTGATTCTCATATCTATTACCTTAGCAAATATTGATTATTAGGTCGTTTTCAGGCGACTTATTATAGGCGCGGAACACTAATGTACTTTCCCCTTTCGTTTGGGACGGTCCTGGTGAATAATCTTTCTTGAAAAGGAACGAATGCCCATGAAAAAGAACGTCTCTCTCCTATTGGTCCTCTCCCTCCCTTTGATGGTCCTCTCCTCATGCGCCAATTCCACTGACTCTAAGTGGAACTACAGCAGATCTGACATGTCTAATTTCGTCTCGATGGAGGCGGCGTTAATAGACAATGGGGACAGCACTTCCTCCTTCAATCTGGATTTAGGAGTCTCCTTCCTTAAGGAGAGCCTAGATAAGGACGACCTCATCGTCTATGACCGAAACAAAGCCGCGAAGGTCATGGAGGAGAAAAAGAAGGACTACGCGGATTATTCCGTCTTGAAAGAGGCTTCTTTGGACGTCAGCAAAATAGAGACCCCCGAGGAGAAAGACGGCTTCAAGGTGACTTTCTCTTCTTCGGATACCGCCGACTACGGGATGCTCATCCATTCCTCCGTTATCTCTTCCGAGGAATACATGATGGTCAGCAAATACGAAAGCGAAGCCGTCTTATATAGCGACCCCCAGACCGAGTTCGAGGAGAGATACGCGAAGGACAAGTGGAGTTGGAACACCGGGGCCAAATTCGCCTATCAAATCCTAAGCAACATCGGGATGATTTTCGTCGGAGCGGCCGCGGATAGCCCCACCGCCATCTTCTCCGCCGTCTACAGCATCCTCGGCACGCTGGGGGATACCTTCTTTGGCGGGGGAGGGACGACCATCCAAGACGTCATGAATCAGCTCAAGGAGACTGATCGCAAGATCGATGAGCTCTCCGCGAGACTAGAGAAAAACACTCAGCAACTCGCCAGCGAGATCGTCCGCGCGGAGACGCTCGTCGACCAGGCAAACCTGAATACGCTTGACCTCGCCGTCAACGACTTCGCGACCAATTGCCTCGCCCCGATCAATAACTTCAACCGCAACCTCGCGGATGAGCTTGGCTCTTTCTACCGCTCCTTCGTCAAGTCTTCTGAGACGATCAATCTTTTGCTAAGCCAAGGGGACGATGGAAAATGGAGGTCGGCCTCTTTGATGGATCTAGACGATGTCACCGCCTATAACTTCTCTCTGACGATTGCTGACTTCGTCAACGCGAAAGCGCATCTTTCCCAGCATAACGACGTCGTCGTCAGCGGCTTCATGAGTGAGCTGGAGAAAGACATCGATTCCGCGATCGAAGCAAAAAGCGACCTCCCCGAAGGGATAGACAAGGCGGATCTGCGCGGCTTCATCGTCTCGATGATCTACGACACCTTCATGAAGCAATATTTCTCCAGCAACGAAGACAAGGCGAGGGAATACCGCAACCTCATCATCGAGCTCAGCGAAAGACTGCTCGGGGCCTCGGGGAAGATCTCCATCCTCAACACCTACCTCTCCCGTCTGCAGTACATGTACAACTTCGCCAGCGAGATCAAATCGCCCATCCGCTCCTTGACCGTGAATCTGCTGGAAACCCTCGACATGAACGCCGCGCGCGCCTGCGAGGCCTGCCTCTTCGCGAAGACCAACAGCGAGGAGCTGGAGAAGGACTACAAGAGCGCCAGAGAGGCGATTCAGAATCTCTATAAGAGCGTCAGCGAGCTCTCCGATTCCTATTCCTTCACCACCTCCGCGAAGCTCAGCGGGGGCTTCTACACCAGTGAATACGATCCTTCCTATTCCATCCCCGGGAACAAGTGCGTCTTGAACGTCACCTTCTCCGCCGACAAGGTGGAGATGTCTAACGGCAGCGTCAAAATGACCAAAGACGACATGTCGAAGCATAGCGGCATCAGCCCCACCCAGCACGCCCGCATCGTCGCTAGATGGAACTTGCTGCGCGCTTCTGGCGCGGTCGATAGCAAGCTCGATTACGCCCACTATCTTTCTAGCGTAGGAGTCATATCCGAGGCTTCTCTTGATGCTTCTTCCACCCTCATTTCCTTAAAGAAAGCCTCTAGTAGCAGCTACCGCATCTTGACTGATGACAGGAATGAGAGGGAACTCAATAGCTCCGATTCATCCACCATCCTCACCTGCGTCGCGAAAGGGAATCCAGATGGAGACTACTTCGAGCTTTGGAAGGACTACTCTTACAGCAGGACCCATACTTCTTCCTATTGGTATGGAAAGACATACGAAGGGAGCTTCGTTGATGCCTCTAGCGGCGTCTCCTTAGGCACCCAGAAGATCTCCACCTGGGCCCGTTACGCCGAAGACCATTGGTATTGGACAGACGACGAGTATTGGGCCTTCACCAGCCCTAGCGATGGCAGTTACTTCTTCCTAGTCGACATCGCGAGCTGATTTCAGGCCGCTTTTGCGCTCTTTTTGCATCGAAAGGTATGGTTTCTTTTCTCCGCTGCCCTAGAATTGGAAGCGATTTTTCAGGAGCGAAACAATGAAGACAAGAATCCAAGACGACCTCTACCACGCGGTGAATGGGGAATGGCTGGAAAAAGCCGTGATCCCCGATGATCGCCCGACGGTGGGAGGCTTCTCCGACCTCAACGAGAACGTGGAGAAGACCCTAAGAGACGATTTCGCCTCTTTTGCCAAAGGCTCTAAGCCCATCCCCTCCCCCGAAGTGGGCGAAGCGGTGAAGCTTTATAACCTCTTCCTCAACGTAAAGAAGAGGAACGCGGAGGGCATCTCCCCCTTGTTGCCTTCTCTTTCCGCCATCCAAGGCGTCTCTTCGGTCGATGATCTGAGCGCGAAGGCCAAAGGCTTTGAGCTCTCTGGCATCCCCCTTCCCTTCAACGCCGGAGTCACCGAGGACATGAAGGACGCGACGAAGTATTGTTTCGTCATCCTCGGGCCTTCCACCATCTTGCCCGATACCTCTTACTACGCCGAAGACAACCCCATGGGCAAGCAGCTGCTCGCGGTCTATTCGCAGATGCTAAGCGCTTTGCTCGCCCTCACCCCCTTAAGCCCCGATGAGCAGAAAGCCTATCTTATAGATTGCCTCGCCTTCGACTCTTTGGTGGCCAAACAAGTCAAGAGCCAGGTCGAATGGGCGGATTACGTGAAGAACCATAACCCGATGGATTTAGAGACGGTCGAAGGGTATCTCAAACCCTTCTCCTTCCGGACTTATCTTTCCTCAATCTTCGGGGACAAGCTCCCTTCCACGATCGTCGTCTATGACCCGAAGGCCATTCAGAACTTCTCGACTTATTTCAATGAGAAGAACCTCCCTCTTTACCTCCACTGGGCCTACTGCAAAAAGCTCCTCTCTGGGGCCAAATACTGCTCCGAGCAGACCCACGAGATCTCCACTCTTTACGGACGCACCTTGATGGGCGTGGCTAAGGATCCTGTTTTAGACAAACAGGCCTATCAGCTTTGCTCCGCTCTTTATTCCGACCCCATCGGCATCTATTACGGCAAGACCTATTTCGGCGAGGAGGCGAAGAAAGACGTCGTCTCCTTGGTCAAGAAGATCATCGAGACCTACAAGGGCAGGATGAGGAAGAACTCCTTCCTCAAGGAAGCCACCAAAGAGAAAGCCATCCTCAAGCTCTCGACCATCGAAATCAAGATGGGCTACCCCGATAAGGGCGACCCCTTCTTCTCCACCCTCAAAGTCGATGAGTCCCTCTCTTTGGCTGAGAACGTCACCAAATTAGGTGCCAAAGCCACCCAAAGGGACTGGGATAAGCTCTACCTCCCCGTGGATAGGAGCAAATGGGCGATGCCTGGCCATATGGTCAACGCCTGCTACAACCCCTCCGCCAACGACATCACCTTCCCCGCCGCCATTCTCCAGAAGCCTTTCTATGGCCTAGACCAAAGCGAGGAGGAGAACCTCGGCGGCATCGGCGCGGTCATCGGGCATGAGATCAGCCACGCCTTCGATAACAACGGCGCCGCCTTCGATGAGACGGGCAGCCTCAACAATTGGTGGAGCGAAGAGGATTTCGCCTCCTTCAACGCCCTCACGAAGAAGATGATCGAGGAATTCGACGGGATCGATTTCTATGGCGGCAAAGTCAACGGCACCCTCACCGTCAGCGAGAACATCGCCGACAATGGCGGAGTCGGAGTAACCTTGGAAATCATGAAGTCCATCGAAGGCGCGGATTATTCCAAGTACTTCAAGAACTGGGCCAAAGTCTGGTGCATGAAGGGCAAGCCCCAATACATCCAATACCTCCTCGTCAATGACGTCCACGGCCCCGCCGAGCTCCGCGCGAACATGCAGCCACGCAACTTCAGCGAATGGTACGAGACCTTCGGCGTGAAGGAAGGGGATGGCATGTACCTCGCCCCTGAGAAACGCGTCTCCATTTGGTAAATCCAATCGGAATGATGCCCTCGCTTCGGCGGGGGCTTTTCAGTAGGGCGGAAACTGCAAATTAGTTCGCGGATAGGGCAATTAAAGGCCGATAGACGCCCCTTCTCCCCTCTCCTAGCTTTCTTTTCCTTAATAATTATCCCAAATAGGGGCCTAGCCCCAGCGAAAGGAAAAGAATAGGCATGGAATTCAAATCTCGTCTTGTCGGCGGCTATCCCGTCATTGGCATCCGCCCCACGATCGACGGCAGAAGAGGGGCCCTCAAAGTGAGGGAATCCCTCGAAGACCAGACGATGGGAATGGCTTTATCGGCGAAGAAGCTGCTTGAGGAGAGTATCCGCTACAGCGACGGCAGCCCCGTGAAGGTCGTCATCGCGCCTTCGACGATCGGAAGAGTCCCCGAAAGCGCCGCCTGCGCGGAATACTTCAAAAAAGAAGGCGTCGACATCACTTTGACCGTCACCCCCTGCTGGTGCTATGGCGCGGAGACGATGGACATGGATCCGATGACCATCAAGGCCGTCTGGGGATTCAACGGCACTGAGCGCCCGGGCGCGGTTTATCTGGCCTCCGTGTTGGCTACGCACGCCCAAAAGGGGCTGCCCGCCTTTGGCATCTACGGCCATGAGGTGCAGGACAAAGACGATACTTCCATCCCGGAGGATGTGAAGACGAAGATCCTCCGCTTCGCCCGCGCCGCCGTGGCCGCCGCCACGCTCCGCGGCAAGAGCTATCTCCAGATCGGCTCGGCGACGATGGGGATCGGGGGCTCCCTGATGAACTACGACTTCATGGAAGAATACCTCGGGCTTCGCGTTGAAAGCGTCGACGAGGTTGAGATCATCCGCCGCATGAGCTTAGGCATCTATGACCACGCGGAGTATGAGCGCGCCCTTGCCTGGGTGAAGAAGAACTGCCATCCTGGCATTGACAAAAACCCCGCAGAACTCCAGCGGACTCCCGAGCAAAAGGAGAAAGACTGGGAATTCACGGTCAAGATGTGCTGCATCATCAAAGACCTGTTCAACGGGAATAAGAACCTCCCCGCAGGATGCGAGGAAGAGGCGCTTGGGCATAACGCGATCGTCGGAGGCTTCCAGGGGCAGCGTCAATGGACGGACTTCTATCCTAACTGCGACTTCCCCGAATCCATTTTGAACAGCACCTTCGACTGGGTCGGCGCCAGGGAGCCCTATACCCTAGCCACGGAGAACGACACCCTCAACGCCATCGGCATGCTTTTCGAGCGCTTGCTCAATGGGCGGGCCTCGATCTTCGCCGATGTCCGCACCTATTGGTCGGGCAGCAGCGTCAAAAGAGTCACGGGATACGACATCGAAGGCCACGCCAAGGAAGCGGATGGTTTCCTCCACCTCATCAATAGCGGCGCGCAGTGCCTAGATGCCTGCGGTGAGGTGACCGATGAGAAGGGCAACCACGTCATGAAGCCTTGGTGGGAGATGAAGGAAGAAGACATCAAGAAATGCATGGACGCCACCACTTGGCCCTATGCCGATCTAGGCTATTTCCGCGGAGGAGGATATAGCTCTCGCTATCTCACGCGCGCCGAGATGCCGATGACGATGATCCGCCTCGACATCGTGAAAGGCCTCGGACCCGTGTTGCAAATCGTTGAAGGCTACAGCGTCCATCTTCCGGATGAGGTGAGCGACGTCCTTTGGAAGAGGACCGACTATACTTGGCCCTGCACTTGGTTCGCGCCTATTTGCAACGGCAAGGGGCCCTTCGTCAGCGCATACGAGGTCATGAACCATTGGGGCGCTAACCACGGGGCGATCACCTATGGCCACATCGGGGCGGACCTGCTTACCCTCGCTTCCATCTTGCGCATCCCCGTCGCTATGCATAACGTCGCGGAGAAAGACGTCTACCGCCCCGCTTCTTGGGGGCTGTTCGGAAGCGACCTCGAAGGCCAGGATTATCGCGCTTGCGAAGCCTATGGCCCGATGTATAAGAACATCCGCAAATAATAGAGGCTATGAATCGGCTCCTCTTCTTGCCTAAGGGGAGCTTTTCTTTCGCTTCTTAAGGTACAATCTTGCCCATGGAAATCGTTTCTTACCTCTCATCGTCATTAAACATCTCCCCCGCTCAGGTTAAAGCGGTCCTTTCTCTTCTTTCCGAAGGCGCGACCGTGCCTTTCATCGCTAGATACAAGAAAGAAGAGACCGGCAATCTAAGCGACGTCACTCTCCGCGCCTTCGAAGAGGAGAAATCTCGCTTCGAGAAGCTTGAGGAAAGGAAAGCCACTGTCTTAAAAAGCATCGAGGAGCAGGGAAAACTCACCCCTGAGCTCAAAGAGAGCATCCTCTCCTGCACGTCACTTTCCACCCTTGAAGCGATCTACCGTCCCTATAAGCCGAAAAGGAAGACGAGGGGCTCCATCGCCAAGGAAAAAGGGCTCACTCCTCTTGCCGAATACATCCTCAAACAGCAAGGAAATCTCGCTTCTTTAAGCGCTTATGCGAAGACTTTCATAAACGAAGAGAAAGGCGTGAATAACGAGGAAGAGGCCCTGCAAGGGGCCAAGGACATCATCGCCGAGCAAATAAGCGATGACCCCGATTTCTATCTCTATGCGAAGTCCTACCTTTATAAAACGGGCAAGATCAGCGCCAAGGAGACGAAAGAGGATACGGAGCAGAAGTACCTCACATACAACAATTTCCTTTGCCCGGTAAACCGCATCAAACCCTATCAGACCCTCGCATTAGCGCGTGGGAAGAAAGAAAAGAAGCTGACCTACTCCTTCCTTTATGATGAATTCACCATCGAGAATGAGATCGCCAGGCGGATCATCAAAAGAAACAGCCCATTCGAGTGGATCCTCAAAGAGACGATCGAGGATTCCTACAAACGTCTTTTAGGGCCTTCTTTGGAGAATGAAGTGAATTCCGAACTTTTCGAGAAAGCCGAGGACGCTTCGTTGCTCCTCTTTTCGAAGAACCTGAAACAACTGCTATTGGATTCTCCTTTGAAAGGAAAGCAGATCCTCGGCTTCGATCCAGGATATCGAAACGGCTGCAAATTGGCGCTCATCAATCAAAGCGGAGCCGTCCTTGCTTCCTGCATCATCTATCCCACCGTCGGCAGGGAAAGGGAAGCCGAGGCTAAATTGCTGGAGTTGTATCGGAAATATGGGTATGACGCGATCGCTTTGGGCAACGGCACGGCAAGCAGGGAAAGCGAGGCTTTCCTGAACTCTTTCTTGGCGAAGAACAAGATGGAAAACGTCGCCATCACCATCGTGAACGAGTCCGGGGCCTCGGTCTATAGCGCCTCCCCTCTTGCCGTTAAAGAATTCCCTAAGATGGACATCGATGAGCGCTCCTCCGTCTCTTTGGCTAGGCGCCTGCTTGATCCGATGGCGGAGCTGGTGAAGATTCCTCCTGAGGCCATCGGGGTTGGGCAGTACCAGCATGACATGGATCAGTCCCGTTTGAAGCAGACGCTTTCCGATACGACCGTGGACGCGGTCAATGAGGTCGGGGTCTGGGTCAACACGGCTTCTATTTCTTTGCTTAAGTACGTCTCCGGCTTCAATGAGAAAATCGCCTCTTCCTTGGTCGCATATCGCGATGAGCACGGACCCTTTAAAGAGAGGAAGGACCTTCTTAAGGTCAAAGGCCTTGGTGAGAAGACCTACGTCGATGCGGCGGGTTTCCTCCGCATCGAGAACGACAACCCCTTGGAACGCACCGCGGTGCATCCAAAGGATTACGAGGCGACTTTGTCTTTGCTTTCCAAACTCGGCCTTTCTTTGAAAGACGTGGGCACAAGCCATGCCAATGAGGTCTTTAGTTCCATTAAGAATATCTCTTCTTTGACAACAGAGATCGGCATCGGCGAATACACCCTTAAAGACATCGTCGAGGAGCTTAAGAAACCAGGCAGGGATCCGCGTGAGAAATCCGTCACGGCGAAGCTTGATAGCAAAGTCAAAGACATCAAGGACCTCGCTGCCGGGATGGTGCTCAATGGGACGGTCAGGAACCTCTCCGATTTCGGCGCATTCGTCGACATCGGAGTTCATCAGGATGGCCTCGTCCACATCTCCGAGATCGCCGACCATTTCGTTTCCCATCCTAGCGACGAGCTGCATATGGGTGAGATCGTCACGGTGAAAGTCATCGGGGTTGATATCAACAGAAAGCGAATTTCCCTATCAATAAAGCAGGCAAAGAAAGATTGACGGATGGAGCCGGCTTAAATATTGGCTAGGTGCAGGCAGGCTTGCTTATCAGTCCTTTTCTTTCGGGAGGAGTCTGCTAAGGACTTTCGCGTAGTCTCGCTTCGAATTGAAGATCGCCACGATGTAACTGACCCCCTCTTTTTTCTCGAAGCGATAGAAAAGAAGGTAACTCTCGTGGACTAGGAAGCGATATTCTGCGCTTTGCATCACCCGATCTTTCGGGGCGGATCCGCTTTCGGGGAAGAGCTCAAGCTGCTTAGTTTTCTCTTTTAGGGCATTCACGAAATTGGCGGCGATCCGCTTGTCAAGGGATTGCTCCGCGATATAGCGCGCGATTACCTTTAGATCTTCTTTGGCGGTGTCGGTTAGTTTGACCTTGAAGCTCATAATTTGAGGTCCTCCAAGTCTTTAAGGACATCGCCGAAAGCCTCATCCAAATCGCTTACCCGCCCAAGTTTTATGTCATCCATCCCCTGAGCGAGGTGGGAATAGAGGGCGAGTTTTGCCTCAAGTTCCGATATATACCTGCTTTGCTCCATGAAATCTTCGTGGCTTAGGAGGACGGTGTCTTCCCTGCCGTTGACGGTTATGGCGACCGGATTCTCCCTGGTCAAAGCCGATATCTTGGCATAGTTGGTGCGGATGTCTTTCGAGGGGCGGATGGATAGGGTGCGGTTCATATGCGTTCTCCAGTTTCTATGGTAGTCAAATTGTACCTCAAATGTGCTACAACATATATGAGAATCATTCAGGTGACCAACGGTCTGAGCCCGTTTTCTTTTTGAATCCCACGGCATAGCTGACGGAGATAGGATTGCTTCAACGCTCGTGCTTTTCCTCAATTCAGGATTTTGTTCCATGGGTATTTTCCCCACCCTATATATAAAGAGGAATTTTGCCTTTTCCCAATTTTGATTGTGATCTAATCCACAGCCGAAACGAAGGAAGTGTCTTATTCCTCTTCCGTCGTTTTATCGGATCAGCGGTCTTATATCTCTTTTTTGGACGATATAGCGGGGTTTTGCAGGGTTTTCCTTATTAGCATTTGGGAAGCCGAGCATAAGCCGCTTTTATTTTCTTCTGTCTTTGCTATCCTAGATTCATGAACGGTTACCCCGATCTAAGCAAAAAGAAAACCTCTTTGGAAACGCCTTCTTTGAGGCTTGCCTATCTTCAGCAAGGCCAGGCGAAGACGATATACGAAGCTTGGGCTTCTGATTTCATGGTGACGCGTTACCTCACTTGGTACCCGCATAAGGAAGTGCATGACACGGAGAAACTCTTGAACCATTGGCTTAGGGAATACGAAGACCCCCTTACCGAGAGATTCGGGCTTTATAAGAAAGAGGGCGGAGAGCTGATTGGCATGATAGACGTCGTGCAATACGACAAGAAAGACCATTGCCCCCACATTGGCTACGTTTTGAAACGCAGCGAATGGAACAAAGGGTATATGAGCGAGGCCCTAGGGGTTTTCACCGACTACCTCTTCTCACTTGGCTATCCTCTTGTCTACATCGAAGCCGTCGATCAGAACATCGGCAGCAACCGCGTCATCTGCAAGAACGGCTATCGCCTTATCCGTTCCGTCGTGAAACCCTTAAGCCCGGTTAAGAAAGACACGATCATCACGCGCAACGAATACGTGAAAGAGGGTCCGAATTTTAGGTAACTTCTATAGTAAGAGATCCTTTCTATGGGGGGTCTAGGACAGAAACTCCCTTGAAAAAAGTGCACGCATGTCCGAAAACTCCCTTGAAAAATGTGCAGACAACCCTAAAAACTCCCTTGAAAAATGTGCAGGTAACCTTAAAAACTCCCTTGAAAAATGTGCAAGAAACCATATTCTTTGCTTATGGATATCACATTTAAACGCAAGATAACAACAGAGCTTGAGAGATGGAAAGCCTCAGATGGACATTGTCCCTTGCTTTTGAAAGGCCTTCGTCAGGTTGGCAAAACGACCATAGTTAAGGATTTTGCAAAGAAAAATTACGAGAATGTCTTTTTCCTTGATCTAAGAAAAGATAAATCTTTACATGAGATATTCGAAGGCGACTTCGATATTGATAGCATAACACTTTCCATATCCGCCTCGCCGAAGGCGCTTAGGTTGAAGTCGAATTCTAAGATGGTGCCAGGAAAAACCGTCATTATTCTCGACGAAATACAGGATTGTGCGGATGCGAGATCATCCCTTCGTTATTTCAAAGAAGATGGGCGATACGATGTGATTGCGACTGGCTCAATGCTTGGCTTGAAGGGCTACAATCAAGCTCCATCTCGCGGCATTCCAGTGGGTAGCGAAGAACTTTTGACAATGAACGCTATGGATTTTGAGGAGTTTTGTTGGGCTCTTGATATCCCTGCGGACACGATTTCCTGTCTCAAAGAATGCTTTAAATTTGGCAAGCACATCCCTCCGACCATCCACACCCTTATGCTTGAGACCGTTAGAAAATATATGTGCGTAGGCGGGATGCCTGAGGCCGTAAGAACGTTTCTATCGACAAATGACGTAATGCTTACTAGACGGGTTCAAAAGAATCTCATCGCGACTTATCAAAGCGACTTTGGAACGCACCTAAATAAAGATGGTGAAATCGTTGTTGATCCTTTGAAACAGGCTTACATAAATGAGGTTTTCTCCTCCATACCACGGCAGTTGGCCAAAGAAAATGGCAAGTTCATGTATGCTGCGGTTTCCAAAACCGCGAAAGGGAGAACCCATGCTGACGCCATTGCTTGGCTTAGGGATTATGGGTTGATTGACATCTGCCACAATCTTAGAACAATTGATTCCCCGCTTGACCTCTTTGCAATCGATGATCAATTCAAAATTTATCTCGCCGACATTGGGCTGATGATGGCGGTGCTGGATGAGGACACTCCTTTCGCGGTGCTTCACGAGAACCTTTATGTGGGCAAGGGGCCGATATACGAGAATCTCGTTGCTGAGACTCTTCATAAGCTTCGAAAGCCTTATTACTATCTAACAAAATCAAGTGGCCTTGAAGTCGACTTTGTTGCTAAACTGTTTGGCGGTATCGCCATCTTAGAAGTGAAGGCGAGAGATGGGAATGCAAAATCATCGAGAATGGTCCTTGATAACCCGAATTATCATGTTGATAGGGTGATAAAACTTTCCTCGCAGGATATCGGCATTATCGATAATTTCACTACCATGCCTTATTATCTTCCCTGCTTTGTTTTTTCCGATTGACGCGGTTCTTCTCCAAACATTAAAAACAGCTCAAGAAGCAGAGCTGTTTTTGGTTGAGCGATTAGGCGTTCAGGAATGCTTTGTAGGCTAGATAGGCCTCATAGACGTCTGCTTTTGAGACGATTTCCATCGGTGCGTGCATGGAGAGCACGGGCACTCCGGCGTCGAGGACGTACATGTTGTAGTTGCCGAGGATATAGGCAATCGTTCCTCCGCCGCCTTGATCGACTCTGCCGATCTCGGAGGTCTGGTAATGGATGTCGTTGTTATCCATCGCGTTCCTGACGAAGGCGACGAATTCGGGCATCGCGTCGTTAGAGCCGCTCTTGCCGCGGGAGCCGGTGTATTTGTTGAAGACGATCCCTTTGCCGAAGTAGCAGGAATTGTTGGGCTCGTTGACGCTTGGATAAAGCGGATCGACGGCGCAGGAGACGTCGCTTGAGAGCATCTTGCTGTTGCTCATCGCGTGGCGCACGGCAAGGTCGCTTTCCTTGCCTTGCTTAGCGAGCATCTCGGCGATCGTGTTCTCAAACCACATCGATTGGGCGCCGGTCGCCCCGATGGAGCCGACTTCCTCTTTGTCGACGAGGACGGCAATGGTCGTGTACTCGCATCCGCCTTGGTCGAGGACGGCTTTGAAGGAAGTGTAGGCGCAGACCCTGTCGTCATGGCCATAGCCTGCGATCATCGAACGATCCAATCCGTAATCCCTGGCGGGGCCAGCCGGCACGGCGACCAGCTCGCTGGAGAGGAAATCCTCTTCCTCAATCCCATATTTATCTTTAAGGATGTTCAGGATATTGCTCTTCACCGCGGGCTTCTTCTTATCTTGGTTGGGAATGTTGCCTACGGAGAGATCAAGGCTCTCGCCTTCGATTGCTTTGCCTAAAGGCTTCTGCATCTGGTCGGCGGAGAGGTGGATCAAGAGGTCGGTGATGCCGAGAACGGGGTCGTTAGGATCCTCGCCGATCGCGATTTTGACGCAGGACCCGTCTTTTTTGTAGACGACGCCATGGAGAGCCATGGGGATGGTGACGTACTGATACTTTTTGATGCCGCCATAGTAATGAGTCTCGAACATCGCGAATCCGCCCTTCTCATAAAGGGGGTTCTGCTTGATGTCTAGACGCGGGGAGTCGATGTGGGCCCCCAAGATCCTCGAACCATCTTCAATGGGTTTCTTGCCGATGATGGCGCAAAGGAAGTTCTTGCCCTTGTTGAGCGCGTAAACCTTGTCGCCAGGCTTCAGGGTTTTGAAGGTGCTGAGCTCTTTGAACCCCGCCTTCTCCGCTTCCTCGATGGCCTCTTCGACGACTAGACGCTCCGTTTTGCCATAGCTTAAGAATTGCTTGTAGCCTTCGCAGAAAGAGAAAATGGCTTTTTTCTTGTCCTCTTTCGCATCGATCCAAATGTTTTTCGCGTACATGTTGATGTCCTCCGTCGCAAAAGAAAGGATAGTCCCTCTTTCGTCCAAAACAAGCAAAAGGATGAGGAAAAAGGGAAATTGGAGAGGATGGGCGAAAAAAGTTAGGTCATTTCTTTAAAAGAAATGTCTTTTATCTTTTTATCCCCCATAATTAGCCCATGGGCCACTTGATCGATTATCTGAAATGGAGAGGAGACGTCCCCTTAGAGGGGTCCCCTTTCAACGTCTTCGATTCGATGATCGTCTCCGCGCTCAGCTATCTTAGGCTCGAGGGGACGGTGAGCAATGAGGAAAGCTTGCCTTTGACTGAGGCTGTTTCCCGCATCAGGGCGATCAAAGAGCCCGAATGGGCGACTTGCGATTGGATCGTTCAGAAGAAGGCCTACAAAGAGCTTTTGGACGCGATCGTCGCGAGCAAGCGCTTCTCCTCAATGACGCTATCCCGTTACGAAGATGAGACCGACGAGAAAGACACGGTCCAATTCGGCGCGGTTACCTTCACCTTCCCTAACGGCGAGATCGCCCTAGCCTTCAGAGGGACGGATGAGACGATCGTTGGATGGAAGGAGAACGCCAAACTTTCCTTCATGAGGGTCAGCGCCCAGCAAAAGGCCGCTGATTACACTTCCCGCCAAGCCAAAGAAGGCAAGCCCTTCTATCTTTGTGGACATTCGAAAGGAGGCAACCTCGCTTTGTGCGGGGCCTGTGTCTTGAGCGATGAAGAGCTTCCTTTGCTCAATCATCTTTATCTGCTCGACGCCCCGGGCCTTTGCCCTGAGGTTTTCCCTCATGCCGACATCTCCCCTTTCGATGATAAAACGACCTGCGTCGTTCCTGGCTTCGACGTCGTTGGGCAGTTCTTCCCGATGGGTTTCAAACACGTCCACATCATCCAAGCCGATGCGACGGGGATCTTGCAGCACGCTTTCCTCTCTTGGCGGATCGACGGAGGGAATTTCGTGGAGAAGAAAAACTATTCCCCAGAGTGCGACTGGATCAACAAGATGGTCCGGGATTGGCTGATCGACGTCACTTTGGAGGAGAGGGAGAAATTCGTCAGCGACATCTTCGACGCGATGACTAAGCACGGCGAGAAGACCATTTGGGACCTCGGCAAAAATCCGACGAGAACCATGGATCACCTTGTTTTGTCTTATATCGGAGCGGGCAAAAAAGAGCGCAAAACCTTCGCGAAACTTGGATTTGCGGCGTTTTTTGGAGCCTCTTTCAGAGAGGTCGTGCACCTAAAAAGCTTCCCAGAATTATTGATTTCGAACTTTACCCAGGCGATTGTTTTGGTCGCGATAGGATTGCTTTTAGCCATTGTCCCAGAGTCCTTGCCATGGGTGGTTGTGGTGAGCGTATCCGTCTTGCTTCTGCTCACCTGGATCGTCGCGATCTATTACCTAATCAAATCCAAAGGCGATTGGAAGATCTACCAGCTGAGGATAGCAATTGTCGTGATGGCGAGCCTTGCTTACGCCGGGCTCATCGTTCTGGGAACGACCGTGCTTGATTCCATCTTCACCTGGCTTGCGGGGATGCTCTTCCTTTTCCTTTCCCTCATCATTGGCGTCTCGCTTAAACAGACGGAAGGCAAAAGCCTTGTGAAAAGGGTGATTGGCTTCGTTGAGATGGGGCTTTATTTCATCGTCGGTATCTTCTTGCTTTTCGCTCCCTCAAGCATCTTGGGGTATGGAATCTTCGTCACCGGCATCATCATGATGGTCGACGGCGTCTACAAGCTGATCCGTTAACGTTTCTCCAAGAAGGTTTTCAGGCTCTTATATAGCAATGAAGAAAGCGCGATGACGATCGCGTCTTTCAAGGCGTTGAAAGGCAGGACCGCGAAGAGGGCGTAGCCCCATTCGAGATTATCTATCGCGGGATTCGCGGCTTTGCAGATGGCGAGCAAGGAATCCAGGGGGATGCCGTAGAACGAGGAATAGAAAGGGATCAAGGCGTAGACGTTGAGGAGCATCGCGATGATTAGATGAACCGGGGTCGAGATGGCTAAGCCAATGACCATTGATTTCCAGCTTTTCTTTCTTTTGTACAGAACGCAGACAGGCAAGATGAAGACCAAAGAGAGAATGAGGTCGGCCCATTCCCCGACGGTCGCGGTCGTGGAGAAAGGCAATTTGATGAGGGTTTTGCAGAGCAAAGCGAGGACCGCCCCCAAAGGGCCTTCCGCCAACCCGACGATCAAGACGGGCACCTCATCGAAATGCAGCGTCAGGAACTCGGGGAAGAAAGGCAGCTTGATGGTGAATATCGGGGCGACGTAGAGAAGGGTGGAGAGCCCTCCGAAAATGCCCGCTTTGGCGATGAGGGAGACGCTGCTTCTGCCGCTTTCGTTGCTCAGGAATTCCTTGTAGTACAAGCGAATCAAAAAACAAGTGATGAGCGCCAAAGCGACCAGGGCGATGATTTTGATGGCGGTATCACTCATATCGGCTTTTATTTTTCGCTCAGCAAGCCGTAATGGACCGAAGGCAGATAGTCGTTCTTCCTATCGAAGGTGAACTCGACCTTTTTGCCTTCTTTCGTGGTCAGAATCGCGCTGTGTTTTCCCTTTTCCTTCAGCAGGGCGCGAAGGGTTTCCTTCTCCTCGAACAAAGAGAGGATCCCCTCTTCGTTGGAGGAAGCGAGGGAGAGGAGGTTTTTATAACCAAGCAATTGGAGGCAAAGCGCATTCGCGTAATAGACCTCCCCGTTGTCTCCGAAGAGCATGAAAGCAAAGGGCAGGCTGTCTGCGATTAAATGGAAATTGAATCCCAAAGAGGTCTTGTCTAGCTCATCGAACCTCTTCTGGTAAGCGAAGCAGCATCCTTTTCCGGCGAGCTTGGCTGCGTAGCAGGCTTGGTCGGCGCAGGAAAGGAGGGATGAAAAATCGTTTCCATGCAGAGGGGCCTCGGCATAGCCGATTGAGAAGGACAAGACGATTTGCTCGTTGTTGCCCAAGAAAAAGTGCTCCCTAGAGATGAATTTCGAGAAGATTTTCGCCGCATCCTGCAGGTTGCATTCAGGGAGGAAGACCGAGATCTCGTCTCCTCCGTATCTTCCGCAGATCGCTTTCTCCCCAAAGGAGGAAATGATGTCCGAGGAGAGATTCCTTAAGGCGCTGTCCCCGGCTTGGTGGCCATAGAGATCGTTGATGTTCTTGAAGTCATCGATGTCGATGAGCGCCATCACGCAAGGAGAGGAAGGATTCTTATCGAAGTGCTTTTTGATGGCTTCTTCGTAGCCATAACGATTGAGGAGCCCGGTCAATTGATCGTGCCTAGCTTGGTGGCGAAGCTTCTTTAAAAGCAGGCTGTTCCCCCACTTGTAAGACATGAAATAACAGGAGTTTTGCAGGATTTTTACGGCTTCTTGCTCATATTCGATGGGGTAATCGTCCGCGCAAAGGCAGGCGATGAGCCTCCCTTGGTCGAGGAAAGGGAAGGCGGCGTGCGTTTTGATGCCTTCCTTCAAGAACGCCAAGGATGCCTTATCCCCTTCTTCCGCTTTCTTCTTGTTCACGACAAGCGGAATCCCCGTTTTTTCCGCGGAGGGCAGGAGGCTAACGACGAGGTCGGAGTTAGGCGAAAGCGGGTCGCTAAGGCTTGGATCCGCTTTGTAGGTGGCTAGGATCTCTTTGCTGTGTCCAAGCTTCACGAAGTAAACGCGCTTGGCTCCGATGCATGTGCCGATGTCTTGGAGCAACGCCTCGAAGGAAGGGCCTTCCATGGCGCTGGAAGATATCTTTTGGGCGATGTGGAGGATTTTCTCGTTGGTGAACTTCTCGCTTTTAAGCTTTAGGAATTCCTTCTCTTTCGTTTGCGCGTTTGTATACATCACCGCGTAATAGCTAGGGTTCTGGGTTGGGGCGATGACGTAATTCAAGGTGCTGCCGATGGGCGCGTAATAAGAGGAGCCTTTGATGGCTTCCTTCTTCTCGTCGATTTCATGGAGGTAGCCTAGCCAAGTCTTTTTGGCGTCTTCGTTATAGACGACGGCGATGTCTTTGCCTAAGAACTCGCTTTCGCCGCGGAGAGAGAGCTCGCAGAAGCGGGCGTTGACGTAAGCGTAGGAGACGCTTTTGATCTCTTGGCCAACTCTAGTAACTTCCATCAAGGCGAAAGCCACGGGCAGATGAGAAAAAAGTTCAGGGGTTACGGATAGAATTTTCTCTTTGTTCTCTTGGCTGCTCATTTTTATATGGTGAGGTTTACTCTTATCTATGGGTTTTTCAAGGAAAAGGCTGGCGGATGGCTGGCATTTCCCTGCCTGAATTTACATAACGATCATTTTTTGCGAATATGCTCGACGAATTCCTTCACGGAGTCGTCATAGAGCTTAGGGTTCACGATGCGGAGGTGGCTATGGGCCCCATGGGGGAAGAAGACGAGTTTCTTGGGCGTGCTCTCCTTGATTTTGGAATAGAGCAGCTTGGTCTTCTCGGGCAGGGAATAGATGTCTTCCTGCGAGGCCATCATGAGGACGGGGATATTGAGCTCTTGCATGTGGTAGAGCGGCCCGTCTTTTTTGATGTCGTAGCCATAGAGGCGTTTGATGTGGTGACGGAAATAATCGTCGCAGGTCCGCGGAGGGATCTTGGCGTTGCGCTTCACTCGGAGCCAAAGAGTCTCATACAGGCTCACATAAAGCCCATCGGTGACTAGCCCAGCGATGCTTTTGGGGGCCTCTTTGTCGACGCAGGCATGCACGCAGGCGCTAGAGCCGACGCAGATGCCGTGGAGGATCACCTTATCGATGCCTTCTTTCTCTTCCAGATAATGGATGAAGGCGAAGATGTCGTAGCGCTCCATATAGCCGCAGCCATGGAGCTTTCCGTCGCTTTCTCCATGCGCTCTTGTGTCGATTACCAGCACATTCACGTTGGCTTTGCGGTAGCTTTCCGCGTAGAAAAGGGAATAGACAAGGGTCTCCGGGCGACCAGGCAAAATGATGACGGCCTCGTTCCCTCCGAAGTCGTAATATTCCCCATATAGATTCAGCCCATCGTTGCTTAAGACATGCACGTCCCTCTTGTTTTTGCGGTAATTGGCTTGGAAGTCTTTGGCCAAGCTCCACATCCTCACCATCTCTTCGTTCTTGGTGTCGCTTGGGGAATTCCTGCTCCACTTCTCTTTGTCTTTCCTCTCGAACAGGGCGGAGAAGATCGGGATCGGCACGATGAAGAACATCGCGAATAGCGGCAACACGACCAACCCTAGGACGAGGGCGAGGATTAGATAGAACCACCACGGCATAACGGGGCTATTTTAAACCCTTCCGCATTCCAATCCTAGGAAATGGGTTTTCCCAAAGGGAAAGTGTTCTTCTTTCTTGACCTTCCAACGAGTAGAATGTACCCCGTCAGAAGGATTGGTAAACAAAATGGATCAAAAATTCGCTCTCGTAACAGATTTTGGCTGCGCGCTCACCCAAGATCTCCGCGCTCACTTCGGCATCGACGATTATGTGGCTGGCAATGTCACTTACCCCGACGGCCACACAGTCAAATCAGACATCGATTGGAAAACGATGTCCCCCGATGAGTATTTCAACTCCTTCAAGGACAAGAAATTCATCCTGAAGACCAGTTGCCCGAACGTCGACGAGATCGAGGCGATGTTCACCCCCTTCGCAAAAGATGGACGCGACATCTTGATGGTCACGATCTCCCATGGCTTAAGCGGCACCTACAATTTCGCCCTCAAAGCCGCGGAGAATGTGATGAAGACCTTCCCCGGAGTCAAGGTCCGCGTGGTCGACTCTTTGCGTTACAGCACTGCCCAAGGAATGCTCCTCTCCTACGCCTCCAAATTCAGGGAAGAAGGCAAATCCTGCGACGAGGTCGCCGATTGGCTTGAAGAGAACAAGCAATGCTTCCACCAGATCGGCATCATGGACGACCTTTTCTTCCTCTCGCGCACCGGCAGGGTCAACAAAGCCGCCGCGTTCATGGGCACTTTGGTCGGCGTCGAGCCGATGGCGGACTTCTCCGCCAACGGGCTTTGCTCGGTAATCGGCAAAGGCAAAGGCAAGAAGAAGAGCCTCGACGCGGCGGTAGCTTATCTTCAAAAACTAGCGATCGACCCCAAGAACCAAACACTTTTCCTCGCGCATTCTTTGCGTCAGAAGGAAGCGGAATACTTCAAAAAGATCATCGAAGAGAGAGTCGGGCCGAAGGAGGTCATCCTTTCTTCCGTCGACATGGTCTGCGGCGCTAACATCGGCCCGGGCCTAGTTGCCGTGTTCTTCTACGGCCAGAAGATCAGCGATGACCTCTCGAAAGAGAAGGCCGCTTTGGCGGAGTGCTTGCAAGGCAAATAAGAAGCATGGCGAATCTGGACGCGGCGCTATTCCGCGCGATGATGACCAACGGTTATCTCGACTTGAAGCGCCACCTCGACGAAATCAACGACCTCAATGTCTTCCCCGTCCCTGATGGGGATACGGGTTCGAACATGGGGAGCACCATGAACGGCGGCATCATGGCCCTTTCTTCCTGCAACAGCTCTTCCGTCTCTAGGCTTTCCTCGGAGATGGCAAAAGGCATGCTGCTTGGGGCCAGGGGCAATTCCGGCGTCATCCTTTCCCAGTTTTTCTCCGGTTTCGCCAAAGGCTTATCTGACGTTGACGAGCCTAGCGTCGAGCAATTCGCCCAGGCGATGCTCCGCGGTGTGCAGGAAGCTTATTCGATCGTCGTGAAGCCCGTCGAAGGGACGATTCTTACGGTGATGAGGGAAGGCTGCGAGGAAGCCGGCAGGTATTTGAACAACCACACCTCCTTCGCGGATTACTTCACCTCGCTCATCGCCGCGATGAAGCAAAGCCTTGATAAAACCCCTGATCTGCTGCCGATCCTAAAGGAAGCTGGCGTCATCGACTCCGGCGGCGCGGGGCTTTTCTACATCGTCGAGGGCATGGGGCAAGCCATCGGAGGCAAGATAATCGAGGATGTTTCGCTTGACCTCTCCTCCTCCACCCAGCAAAGCGTCGATCTTTCCGCCTTCACCGCGGACACCCCTCTTGATTATGGTTACTGTACCGAGTTCATCCTGCAGCTTAGCAATCTCAAAGACGGGGTTAAGAGATTCAAATTAGAGGACCTCATCTCCTATTTCAACACGATCGGTGATTCGCTCGTGGCCTTCACCCAAGGGACCTTGGTCAAGGTGCATGTGCATACGAAAACCCCTGAGAAGGCGATCGCCTACGCCAGGGAATACGGCGAGTTCCTCACCTTCAAGATGGAGAACATGACCCTTCAGCATAATGAGACCTTCATCGAAAAATCCCGTCACCAGGGCTTCATCAGCAAGCCTTTGGCATCTAGAAAGAAGCTGGGCATCGTATCCGTCGCCCCGAATGAAGTCTTCGCCTCCAGATTCAAAGAGTACGGCGTCGATGAGGTCATCATCGGAGGGGACACGATGAATACCTCCGCGGAAGCCTTCATCGAAGCGATAGAGAAAGTGAATGCCGAGGAAGTCATCGTCTTGCCCAATAACAAGAACGAGATCATGGTCGCCGAGGCCGCCTGCTCCTCCGTTTCTAGCTGCAAAGCAGTCGTCTGCCCTAGCGGGGACGTGGCGACTGGCATCGGGGTCGCTTCCGTATTGGATAAGAGCGATCTCTCTTTGGAAGAGAACCTCGAATACGCGCGGAATGAGATCGAAAGCTGCCTGTCGCTTAAGATTGGCAAGACCACGAAGACCTTCATTTTGGAGGGAAAAGAAGTTCAACCTGGAGGTTACCTTGCCTTCGTAAATGGGAAACCAGTTTATTACGGCGATGATTTTGAAGGGACTTTTGCGGGGTTATTGGACAAAATAGAGGGTTTTGAGGACAAAAGCGTCCTCACGATGTTCTTCTCGGATGAGATCGATGAGGGCCTTCGATCCTCTTGCGAAGACGTTGCGAATGAGAAAGCAGGCGGCCTATTGGAGACCTATTCGCTTAGCGGCGGGCAGAAGATCTATCAGCTGATCGCCTTGTTGGAGTAGACCTATGGAAGAAGAGATCATCGAAGTCGAGTCCGTCGACAAATCCATTCATGAGGCGAGCCCGAATGCGAAGCCTAAGAAAGCCAAGTACCAGTACGGCAGACGCATTGAGAAATTCACCAAGCTGGATTGGCTCTGCCTGCGCTTCTTTTTCCCTGGCTTCATCCTCGGGGCGATTGCCACGCTTTTATTCGCGATCGGCTACTGGGGGCACCCGGATAACGTCTTCTTCCTGATTTTCTTCGTCCTTGCTTTGGTTGTGCTGGCCCTAGCGATCTTGGCCTTTGCCTTCCATTTCGTTTTGAGGGCGATGATCAAGAGATGGATGAAGAAGGACCCGAATTACGAGGGATGAGTTATGGCAAAGATCTCCGTTGAACATCTATCCAAAATCTACAACAAAGGCAAAGAGAACGAGGTCATCGCGTTGAACGATGTTTCTTTCGAAGCAGAAGAAGGCGAGTTCATCGTGATCATCGGCCCTTCGGGAGCAGGCAAAAGCACCCTGCTCAATTTGTTGGGCGGGATGGACGTCGCGACTTCCGGCTCTTATTGGATCGGCAAGCAAGACGCCTCGAAATTCTCCCCGAAGCAATTGCAGCTGCTCCGCCGCGACAAGATCGGCTTCGTTTTCCAGTTCTACAACCTGATGCCTAACCTCACCGCTTTGGAGAACGTGGCTTTGGCTTCTTCTGTCGTCTCCAACGGCTTTGACCCTAGGAAGATCCTCGAAGACGTCGGCTTAGGCAAAAGGCTCAGCAATTTCCCCAGCGAGCTTTCAGGAGGCGAGCAGCAAAGGGTCGCGATTGCGCGCGCCCTGGTGAAGAACCCCGAATTACTCCTTTGTGACGAGCCAACGGGGGCTTTGGATTCGAAGACCGGCGCGAGCATCATCAAATTGCTCACCGATGTTTCTGCCGCTTACAAGAAGACTGTTTTGATGGTCACCCATAACGCGAAGATCGCCACCGTGGCTAAGCGCGTCATCAAGATCGCGGATGGGTGCATCGTCGAAGACACGCGCAACGAGCATCCGCTATCCCCGGAGGAAGTCAGTTGGTAAATGGGCAAGAAGGGACGCTACCTGCATTGGTTTAGGAAGAATCTTCTCTCCTCTATTTCGATGCGCCTCTTCCATAAGGCGAAGTCCGTAGAGAAATGGAAAGGGGGGAACGGCCCCACCCTTGCTTCCACGAACTCCTCGCTCTGCAAGGCACTTGATTCCACAGAGCCCTTCGCGGCGATCCGCTTCGGCGCGGTGGAACTTTCTTGCCTCAACAACCACGAGAAGATCGAGCTTGGATTCAAGAAGCGCTACAAGTCTTCCGTGGTCTTCTCCATGAAGAACAACGCAGGCTTCTTCCCTTGCGATGAAGCTTCGCTGAAAGAATATGGGGACCGCTTATTGCCTTTGCTTAAGGAAACGACCTTCCTAGGTATCTCAGGCGTCCATATGGAAGAGTATTTCCAAGAGACCTATTGCCCGAATTGCAGCATCCTCCTTTATGAGGGGTTCGAGCCGTTACGCGGGGATTGGTCCAGTCATTTGGCCGGGAAGAAAGTTTTGGTCATCTCCCCTTTCTCTGAGCAAATTAAGGAGCAGTACGCGAAAAGGGAGAGCCTTTTCCCGAAAGAGAGCAACATCTTGCCTGAGTTCACTTTGCTTACCATCACTTCTCCCCTCACCTGCGCGGATGGCTCCGTTGAAGGATCTTCTTTCTTCAAGGAACTCGAGAAGATGGAATGCGAGATGGCTGCGCTAGATTTCGATGTCGCCCTCATCGGCGCGGGGGCCTACGGCAGCTTCCTTGCTTTGGAAGCAAAGCGCCTTGGCAAACAGGCCATTCAAACCGGTGGGGCAACGATGACCCTCTTCGGGCTGCTCGGGAAGCGCTGGGAGAAACGCGAGCACGTCTCCAAATACGTCAATTCCAATTGGTCGAGGCCCGTTACAAAACCCCTTGGCTATGAGAAAATAGAGGGAGGAGCGTACTGGTGATGAACGAAGAAGAAACGCCGAAAAAGAACGAGAGCGCGAGCTGGATGAAGCGTTATGACACCGTCTTGGCTTTTCTCTCCTTGGAGACGCTGACCTTGGGCAGTTTCGCCTTAGGAGGCGCGTTTGGCCTAGAGATCTTCCACGCCCTTGGTTTTTTCTTTTCTGCGTTCGCGATCAATTACCTGCTCGTGAATTACACCAAGGAAGAGAAGAAGCGTTATTGGATCTGCTTGATTCCCTTCATCGCGCTTTGCTTGCTCATCGGGGTCTCGCGCTATTTCCTCACGGGCCCTGGGAATGCTTTCGCGATATTCCTCAATGGCCTAGTTATCTCGTTAGGCCTCTTTGGGTTCTTTTTGCTTGGGCAAGGGACCAAATCGATACCCGTTCTTAAGAAAGACGTCATTCTGCTCGTCATCGGAGGGACCCTTGCATTGATGGCGGTGGTCCCGGGCCTTTATTCCCTAATTCGTTATGGGTTCTTCTACGCCCAACGTTACAAGGGCATGGTTTATTACTACGATGGCGTGGTCTTCCAGATCGCGAACGAGACCAAGGTCTTAAGCGGCTTCTCCTTTTTGGAGGCGAGCCTCTCCTTTGGGAAATTCGCCGCTTTCCTGCTTAGTTTGTGCGCCGTCCCCTGCCTTTTCATCTCGCCTAGGAAAGAGACAAAGAGATTCCTCTGCTTCTTGGCCTTTGGAGCGCTTGGGGTCATCGATTTGGCGGTCGTGCCGTTCTGGCAGGCTTTGCTTCTGGTCGCTTTCGTCTATTTCTTAGCGCTCATTTACCGCCTCGTTTGGGGACATGTCCAAAAGGCGAACGCCCAAGAGAAAACCGACAAGGTCCTCCGCATCTGCTTCTATGTTTTGATTGGTTTGGTGGCGCTTGGCTTATTGATCCTCACGATCGATGCCTTCACCAACTCCATATTTTCCAACATTCCCATCGCCAGGGTGCAGTCCAACCGCTCCGACGGCCTGCTCTCTCGCATAGCCAAAGTCATCAGGGCCGTCTTCATAGAAGAGGACGACTCCGGGAAGAGGCTCAACATCCTGGGGATTCTCTTTGGGGTGAGCTATCTGAACGGGAAGGATGACATGCTCACGAGGGTCTTCGAGTTCGGCCTCCTTTGGCAGAATGGCCTCGTTGCCTTCCTCCTTTTCCTTTTCTGCGCCTTCTTCATGATCAAAGAGAGCCAACGTTTCCTCATCAAAGGGGAGGAGAGGATGGACTACAAAGTCGCTTTGGTCGTCTTGCTTCTAGGCATGTTCCTCTACGCCTCGATCTTCAACGACGAAATGCCTTACCGCCACGCCTCCTCCTTCTCCTCTTGGAGCAGGAACTCCTATCCCTTGCTCGCCTGCTTCCTCGCAGGGCTCATCTACTCCCATAAGACAAAGGAGGCCGCCCATGAATAAGAAAAGCCTTTGCTTGCTGCTGTTGCTGCCTTTCTCCCTTGCTTCCTGCGCGGATACTTCCGAGCTTTATCCTGGCGATGCCTATATCGGCAACGACTTCAGGAACAACCATTACTCCGTATGGGAGGATAAGCTGAAGAACGCCTCCATCAAAGAAACCAAGACTCTAGCTAACGTCAAAGACGATGGGACCACGACTGGCTGCTATTTCGCTGGCAGCGACGTCAAGGGCACCACCTGCTATGGCTACAACCAGCTTAAGGCGAGGCATCCTGAGGCCGTCACCAAAGATGGATCAGAGCTATATTGGACGATCCCCAGCGGCGGCTTGACCTTAAGCAACGGGACCTTCATCACCACTGGCAGCGACATCATGCCAGGAGGGGTAGGCGAATGGGCGGACCAAAGCCCTCTCGTTGGGGTGCTTTATGGGCAGACGAAGAAGATGAACCTCATCAACTCCGCTTTCTCTCGTGGCTATCTTTCCAAACTCTATAACGGCCAGATTCAATGCGACGCTTGGTCAAGCTATTCTTTGGTCGAACTCGACCAGTCTGGCTACGGCGCTTTCTTCCCGGCTGAGCTTCATAGCGCGTCTTATTTCGCCTTCTCCGCCCGCGGGGGCAGTTCTTCCCCAGAAGGCACTGGCAGGCTTAGCCGTTTCAACATCAACGTGACCTTCTACAAACTCGAAACCCAAGGCTACGTTGGGACGACTTTCGCTCTCGATAGCGTGCCTTTGGAGACCAATATCTCCGCAGAACACACCTCTTTGGTCGGATTTTACTTCAACGAGGTGGGATATGATCCAAGCGGGGTCATTGGCATGAGCGTCACCTATACCCTCAAGGAAGACAAGTTCACCCTTGGCGGGGAAACCTTCACCCCGAGCTCGGATTTCTCCGACACCGAATCGAAATATCACACGGCTTTGATGATGCTTGAGGTATTCTTCCCCGATTCCGAATGGAACTGAGGTTCACTTCTTTTTGAGATATGGGCTGATGTCCAGCCATTCGCCCATCAGATAATCGCAGGAATCATCATCCAAAATGAGGGTTCCTTTCGCCGGAGTGAAGGTCATCTCGCTGAAATAGATTTTGCCTTCTACCTCATAGAGGTCGCATCTGACGAAGGGGAAGGGGGCGCAGAGATCCTCCGCCATTTTGACCATCTTCTCCCAATCCTGCGGCTTAGCTGGGCAGACGTCGGCTTTCTTCCAGCCGTTGAACTGGCTTCCGTCGAAAGAGTCCCAATCCGTGGTCAACTCCGTGTAGCGGATGTCTTTGCCTCTGCCCGTGACGACATAAAGGTTCCTCGCTTTGCCATTATAGACGTGGAGTTTGTATTCGGTCGGCAAAGCGGAGGGGTCACCGATCCATTCCTCGATGATGATCTGAGGCTTGATTGACGAGTAATGGCGTTCGATCGTTTTCTTGCCATAATCCGAAGACAGCCAACGGTCGAACTTTTTCTTGGCTTCTTTCAGGTCGAGTTTGCTTTTGTCGCTCACCATGATGTTCCATCCCGAGGCGTGGGAGCACTTCATGACGAAGCGTTCAGGGAGCGCGTCAAAGGGGATGTCGGAGAAGCGGTCGTAAACCCCGTATATGGGGATCAAGGAATCCCCATAGCCTTTCTCTTTGACGTAATCTCTCACCCCTACTCTGCCTGCGCAGGCAGAGACTTCCTTCCATTCCGGGTAGACGAAAAGGCGGAGGTACTGCAGCTTCTCGGTGTAGCGCACGGGTGGGTTCAGATGAAGCTTATGATGGGTGATGTAACGGTACTGCAACTTGACGTATAAGGTGGGCGAGACGGCTTTGACGAAAGGCCTAACCAGCGAGGCGAAGAAGCGTTTGAACTTGTTCTCTTTGAGGTTTGGGTTGCCCATCACTCCGCCTCCTTTTTCTTGAAGAAGCTGCGGATGGTCTGCTCCTTCAATAGATACAGGGCCACTAGATAAACAAGCGCGTCAAGCGCGACGACGATGATCAAAGAGAAGAGGGAGATTTGCCAAGACTCGGAGAAGACGTTGCCCAAAACGGAGGAGAGGAATGGGCAGAAGAAATAGGAGAAGACGGCGATCACCGCCCCGACTAGGACTATTTTGAGATTGTTCAAACTGAAAACCGCCTTCAGGGAGTATCTGCGCGAGACGAAGATGAGATAGCCGCACATGAGCAGATCCGTGAGTCCGGTGGCCAAAGCCACTCCGATTGCAGGATGGTCTTTGAAGAAAACCAGAGCGAAGAGAACGGATAGACTCACGTTGAGGATCACCCCCGCACTCATCGCGTAGAGGTAGTATTTCTCTTTCTTCGTCGGCAGGAGGATCTCGTTGTAGATATTGTCGCCCAAAGAATAAGTGAGCATCATGAGCGACAAAGTCACCAAGACCCAGTCGGCGTCTTGGTACATGTTGCTTCCGCTTAAGACGTCCCCCGAACCCGAAATCAAAGAGGTGATTGGTCGAGCCATCGTGGCCATGGTCGCAATCGCGGGGATCGCGATGAAGAAAGTCAAAGAGAAGGACCCGTTGATGAGAATTTGGTAGAACTTCTTGTTCTCTTTGCCGTAGTAATAAGAGGCCCTGGGCAAGAAGACCGCGTATAGGGAGGTGATCAAGGTGATGACGATGTCGATGCCTTTCACGCCGACCGAATAAGAGCCGACGCTGGCTTTGCTTTCATCGATTAAGCCCAGCAAGAAGGAGTCTGTTTGATTGTAGAGAGTGAGGGCGAAGGTGATGAGGAAAAGGACGAGCAATGGCCTTACTAGAGGCTTCACCGGGCAGAGTTTGGCTTTCCATAAAGAGATGTAGCGAGGCAGCAAAAGGCAGTTCAAAAACGAAGTCAGCAAGGTATAGCTGATCGTAATGGCCGCGTAGATGTAGACCTCGCTCATCAGGAAAGTCGGCGTGTCGCTGCGCCGGACGAACATGAAGGTGAGCAAAGCCCCGATCGCGATGAAGGAGATCGAACGCACCGTGATGTAAAAGTGCTTCTCCAAGGCGATGTAGATCCATTCGAAGCTGAAGGCGCCGGCTAAGAAGTTCAGCGACAGCAGGAAGATGAGCTCTTTGCTTTCAAGCAAGGAAGGCACGCCGAAGACGAAGGCGCACATTAAAGCGAAGGAGAGCATGGTCGTGATCCCTTGGATGAGGAAGAAGGTCTTCGCCAATGAAGCGAGCTTCTCCTTGTCGTCTTTCACCTTCGAGCATTCCCTTATCGCGAGGTTTGGGATCGAGATCTTTGCCAAAACGAGGAAATAGTAGACGAAGGCGTTGGCCCAGCTGTAGAGGCCGAAAACCTGGTCGCCCAAGGCGCGGGTGATATAGGGATAGGTCAAAAAGGAAAGGATCGTCATCGTCAAGGTCCGAATCAGGTTGATGATGACGTTGGAGCGCACGCTTAAGGTGTTTTTCCCTGTCTTTTTGATTTCCCCGTCCATGGCGGATTCATTATACACGCGCGCAAGAATTTCTCTTTGGTTGTGCGATAATAGCGCGGATGAAGATTCTCGTCGTCACGCCACATTATCATCCGGAAGGCTTCTCCATCACCTCCATGTGCGAGGAATGGGCAAAGGAAGGCAACGACGTTTTCGTGGTCACGAACAAGCCGAACTACGGCTTTGGGAGGATCTTGCCTGAATACCGCCACGTGAAGGAAGAAACCATAAACGGGGTAAGAATCCACCGCTGCAACTGCTTTGCGCGCAAAGACTCCAGATTCTCCGTCATCGCCAACTACCTCTCTTTTTATCTGAGCGCGAAGCGTTTCCTCGCCCATCTGAAAGAGCCCTTCGACGTGGTTTATTCCTTCTCCCTTTCGCCGATCATCTCCGTCTCCGGGGCGAACGTGTATGCGAGGAAACACCATGTTCGCCACGTTCTCCATTGCTTGGATCTTTGGCCGGAATCGGTTCTGGTCACCGGTGCAATGAAAGAGCGTAGCCTTGGCTATCGCATCCTTTACCGTTGGTCGAAAGCCATCTATTCAAAAGCCGATGAGATTCTTGTCTCTTCCCCTTCTTTCGAAGCCTATTTCAAAGAGGTTCTGAAACTCCCAAACGCGAATATTTCATATGTTCCCCAACCGCCGTTTTTAGTGGAGAAATGCGGAGATAACATTCAATATCCCTGCAAAAACGCCTTCCTTTACGCGGGGAACCTCGGTTCTTTGCAACTCGTTGAGAGCCTTGTCGAGGCCTTCTCCTTGCTCCCTAAAGAGACTGAGGCAACCTTATATCTCATCGGGATGGGGTCGCGCAGAAAGCAGATAGAGAAGCTCATCGAAGAGAAGAATCAGCCTGAGCGATTCGTCTTCCTCGGGCCTAAGCCGCGTCAGGAGACGGCTCGCTATTACGCGAACGTCGACGCGGTCATCGTTAGCCTTACCGATAAGGGTTTCGTCGGCAAGACGATACCCAACAAACTAAGTTCTTCCCTCTATTATGGGAAGCCCATCTTCGCGGTGATCGGCGGCGACGGCAGGGACATCTTAGCAAAGAGCCAAGGCGCTTATTTTGCTAAAGGCGAAGACGCTTCTTCAATCAAAGACGCCTTGCTCGGGTTCATCTCTGTTAGCGATGAAGAGAAAGCCGCGATGGGTACGCGCAACAAAGCCTTTTTCGACGAGAACCTTTCCTTTGCCTCTTGCATGAAGAGGATCAACGAGCACCTAAAGAAGTGAGGAAATCGCAAAGGGCTTTGCCAATCGCGTATTGGCCAAGCTCTTTTTTGACGCTCATGGGCGAAAGGTTTGGTTTTACGTTCCTTAATGTTCCATCGTCTGCGACGTGGTCTTTATAGAACTTCACTAGGCGCGGCGTAGGATCTTCCCCATCGTTAGGGAGGACGTTGATGGAGCTCTCGTAACGCTCGAGGATTGGGGTGCTGGGCGTCGATAGAATCGTTGAACCTGAAGCCAGGTATTCCAGAACCTTAGAAGGGACGCTGACCTCATCTAGTTTCTTGGAGAATAGACGAGGGTTGATGAGCAAGGCGGCGCGCTTTAGATAGGCATAGTGCTCTTTCTTCGTTATTTGGCCCAAAAAATGCACCCGGTCGCTCAATTTGCATTTCTCTTTGAGGATCGCCTCATACGGCCCGTGCCCAGCGATGACTAAATCGAGATTTGGCCTAGCGATGAGATAGCTGTCGATAAGGGCTTTGCTGCCATCCTTCACGAACAGGGCCCCTCCGTAATAGATATAGGGACGAGGAAGAGGAGAGGGGCAAGGAGGGACTTCGTCCACGATACCCATCTTAACTAAAGAAGGAGCTTCGCCTTTGTTGAAAAGCTTCACCAGGCCTTCGGTCAAGGAGAAATAGCCGTCGGCGTCCGAAGATAAGGACAGGCAGGTTCTTTGATAGGTCTTCTTCGTCCCTGAGATATTGACGGGATCATCGGTCAGTATGGCGACCCGTTTCACCCCATATTTTTTCTTTAGGATCTTGCTTGCCTTAGCCAAAGTGAGGTTCAAGGAGTCATAGAGGACGGCGTCGTCTTTCCCTATGTCGGGGAAGTCCTCGCCTATTTTCTTCGCGATGTCTTTGGGCAAGAAAAGGAAGCGATTCATCTTGTTTGCCTTGCCTTCTAGATAGGTGACTCTCAATGGTCCATAAGGGTCGAAGCTCTTCGCCTTTACCCAGCCTTCTTGGTTTGGGATCAAGGAATAGGCTTCGGTTTGGGCGAACTCCGCCAAGGCATGGAGCAATTTGTCATGGAAGTTCTGCCCTGCTGGATTGGGTTTATGCACGGCTTTCGCGTTGAGCAAAGCGAAGTCGCTTTCCTCGATCGCGTTGCTTAGGTAGAAGATTCTCATTTGCCTTTCTCCTTGTTTGAAAAGTAGTCGAGGAAAAATCCAACGGATTTCTCAATCGTGTTATCTCTAGACGTGGATAAAGCCGCAAATTCCATCTCTTTGTTTGGAAATCCCCGCAAAAACGCCACGATTTCCTCTTCGTTTTGAAGATTGACGAGATAGCCGTTCTCACCGTTTTTGATGAGATGGCAGGCTGCGTTCACTCCTTTTGATGACACCACAGGCAAGCCTTGGCTGAGCGCTTCGTTGATGACGTGCCCGTAGATGTCTTCTTTGGAAAGGAAGACGAAGCAGTCCGCGGCTTGCATATAGCGAAGCGTCTCCGCGTGTTTCTTGAAGGGCAAAAGGAAGACGTTCTTCAAGTCCAATTCGCCGATTAGCTTTTCATATTCTTCCTTTTGGGGCCCTTCGCCCAATATATAAAGATTGTCAGAAGGCTCCATCTTGGCCCAAAGGCGGATGAGCTGCTTATAGTTCTTACGTTCGATGAACTGCCCTGCGGAGAGATAGATCCTCTCTCCTTTTAGCCCGAGTTCCTTTCTAAGCTTCTGCTTTTCTTTTTGGCTGAGAGGGGCCTTCAGAATCTCATTTTCGAATATCGTCGAATAGGGATAGAAGACGACGCTCTTTGAATCGGCCCCATAATGGGTTAGATAAGAGGCGCTATTCGCGTCCGGGCAGAAATAGAGATTTGCCCCTTCGATGAAATGGGTTTTGATGCGGCGGCTTAGCTTGCTTTCATTAGGCTTAACGACGCCTCCGTTTATCCAAAAGACGTATGGCAGCTTATGCCTTTTGCAATAGGCGATCGCCCTTTGCTCGGTGTAGTTCCTCCAACCATTGATGACGATGAGGTCATAATGGTTCTTCTTCAGGGCTTTCAAAGCCTCGGGGGCATAGTTATTGCCCTCGCCCCAAGCGATTGAAGAGCAGATATGGCAGGAGAACGAAGATGCTTGCTCCGAATAGAAATCCTTGTTCCGGCTTTTCTCGCCGCCCCTTTCGAAATAGACGTCGAGCTCGACGCGTTTGCCCAGCTCATTGAAAAAATCGACCTTGTAAGGCGCAGGGTGATTGAAGAGCCAAAACACTTTCATATCCCCCTCATTATCGCACGGCAGGCTATAATCGTGGCATGGTTTCGGATTGGAAAGACTTCTTCGACAAGGTGCGCGCGGAGCCCTATAGCGAGACTCTTCATGCCTTCTTGAAGGAGGAATACGCGACTCAGACGGTCTACCCGCCGCGCGATCTTGTTTTTAACGCTTTCAATCTCACCGCCCCAAAGGATTTGAAAGCGGTCATCATCGGCCAAGATCCCTACCACAACCCGGGTCAGGCGATGGGCCTTTCCTTCTCCGTGCCCAAAGGGGTGCCCCTCCCACCTTCTTTAATCAATATATATAAGGAGATCGAAGGCGATCTCGGGTGCAAGATGGATTTCAGCAACGGCGATCTCACCTGCTGGGCAAAGCAAGGAGTGTTGCTCCTTAACGCTTATCTCACGGTCAGGGAGAACGCCCCTCTTTCCCACGCGAGGAAGGAATACGACTCTTTCATCGCGGATACGATGAGATATTTAGATACCTTGGATCAGCCCATCGTTTTCTTGCTTTGGGGCGGTTTTGCAAAGAAATTCATCCCTTTCATCAAAAACAAGAACCATTTCGTTTTGACTTCCGTCCACCCTTCCCCTCTTTCCGCTAATCGCGGCGGGTGGTTCGGGAAACATCAATTTTCCGAAGCCAATTCCCTGCTTGTTGCCCATGGCTCATCGCCCATTGATTGGAGAAACCAATGAAAGGCGCGATCGTCGTTGGGAACAACCTTTCCCCCGCATTGGCCAAAGCGGAATGCGATGGCGCTTTCGTCATCGGCGCGGACAAAGGGGCTCTTTATTGCTTTAAGCACGGCATTGGGATGGACGTCGCCGTCGGGGATTTCGATTCGCTTAGTGAAGAAGAGAAAGAAAAGGTCTCCGCCTTCGCCAAAAGGACCGTCGTCTTGAATCCGATAAAGGACGACACCGATACCGCGCACGCCCTCTCCCTGCTTTCGGATTGCGAGGAAGTGATAATCCTTGGCGGCATCCAAGGGAAGCGGATCGAGCATTTCCTGGCCATCTTGGATCTTCTATCCACCGACAAGAGGATCTGCCTAAAAGATGACGACACCTTCATCAGGGTTTACGAACCCGGGGATTACCGCATCGAAAAAGGAGGGTACCGCTTCTTTTCCTTTTTCGCCTTGGACGATGCGCTGCTGAGCCTTGAAGGCTTCGCCTATCCTTTGCATGACTTCCTTTTGAAGAGGTTCGATCCACTTGGGGTATCGAATCAGATCAATGGCGAAGCAGGCCACTTGGCCCTAAAAAGCGGCAAACTCCTATTGATTTGCTCTAAGTCTGACTCTTGAATTCGCCTTGCTCTAGAACTAGGATTGCCTCGTCGATAGGGGAGCCGCAAGGCTGAGAGGCTATCTGAGATGGTAGCGACCCTTGACCTGAACTAGGCAATGCTAGCGTAGGGAATCGAGCCAACTTCGTTTTCTAGGAAGCCCTTCTCCGTCAGCCCCTCGTTCTGACGGATTTTCTTTTCTTAGGAGGCTTTATGGCAAAGAAAAAGACCCACGATCTGGTGATGACGATGGTCGAGATCGGCGTGATGGCTGCGTTAGGCTTCGTCCTCGATGAGCTTTCGGGGATTTTGTTCAAAGGCGTTTTCGTCAATGGAGGGTCGATCGGCATCGCGATGCTCTGCGTCCTCTTAATGGCTTATCGCCGCGGTTTTGTGCCTGCCTTGGTCACGGGGCTGGTGATGGGGCTGCTCGATCTTGCGACCGGGCCATACATCATCCCTGGCGAAGCGTGGAGAGCCATCGTGCAGGTGCTCCTTGATTATGTGCTGGCTTATCCGATGGTGGCGTTCGCCGCGTTGTTTAGGGTGCCTTTCCTAAAAAGCGAAACCAAAGGGAAGAAGGTGCTTTTCCTTTGCCTTGGCTCCCTTCTTGGTGGCCTTCTGAAGCTATTTATCCATTATCTTTCCGGCGTCCTTTTCTGGGCCGATCCCAGCAGCTTCGCCTTCTCTTGGACCTGGATGAACCCCCACCTCTATTGCTTCTTGTACAATGCCTTATACGTGTTGCCTTGCCTGGCTCTTTCTTTGGGCTTCTTGCTGGTCCTTTTCTGGAGGGTGCCTAGCTTATTGAAGGATCCGGAGAGGCTTTATTCCCGTTCAAAAGCAAATGGGGATGAGCCGAAAAATGAGGAGAAGGAGGACAAATAAGATGATTTTGCCGATTGGGATTCTTGCTTTGGGAGGCGGGATGTTCTCCTGTTTCCTTTCTTTCTATATCCTCTCTTTCAACTCCTACAGCGACGAATATGGAACGGACGTCTCTTTTAATGAGGACTATCTGATTCTCGCCCTCGTTGGGCTCTTTCTGATAGCCTTGGGCTTGCTTTTGCTCAGCGCGCATCTGAAGAAACATGAGGATGGAAGGATCCTCTCCGGAGGATTGGCCTCTATTTCCGCGATTTCGTTCGTCTATGCCTTGTTCATGGTGATCAAAAGCTATGTGAAGGGTCTAGACGCCCTCCCCTTCTATTGGGGATGGCTTTTCGTCTCGTTGTTGATCGGGTTCGTTTCCGCTTGTTTCTTGTTTAAGAAGAAAAGCGAATGAGCCCAATTTCCATTTGAGTTTTTAAAGGATATTTTCCCTGTCCGTGTTATAGTTCCTCCGTTCGATACATGGAGGAAAAGAGGATGGAAGAAGAAAAGAAGGAAACCCTTCCCGCCGCGGAAGAAACGCCCGTCGCCGAGCCTGTCGTCGAAGAGCCGATAGAAGACGATTTCACCGACACCAAGCGCAACGCCGAAATCGAGGCCGCGAAGAAAAAAGCGGAGGAAGAGGCGGCGGTTAAGAAAGAGGAAGAGGAAGAAGAGGAGGCCCTTGAAGAGGAGCCCGACCCCTTCCCGGAGCAAGCCTCTTATGAATACCCTGACCAGCTGCTGGACAACATCGAGAAGGCCCGCGTCGAATTTCACAAGGAATACAAGAAGATCAATGCGATCAAGATCTCGATCTCCGTCCTTGGGTTGGCGCTTATCATCCTTTTCTGGATTCTGCCCAACACCCTTCATTGGGGCGGCGACAACACAATGGTCCCGATGATCGTCTCCTTATCCGTTGCCGCAGGCGTGCTCGCGCTATTGGGCGTGATGTCTTTCTTCACCAGGAAAGCCAACGACAAGAAGATCAAAGCCTATTTCGGCGTCCTTTATGAGAATCTGAACTCCTATCTTTTCCGCGATCTGCCCGTGAGCAACATGCAGGGGAAGGTAGAGGATAAGATCAGCAAAGAGGATTTCGTCTCCTGCGGGCTCTATCCCGGCGCTTCTTCCATCGGCAGCCGCGACAACATCACCTTCTCTTACCGCGACATGGACTGCGCCCTCGCCGATGCGGCCGCCCAAAAGGAAGCCGGCAAGGCAATGCAGACCGTCTTCGTGGGAAAATACCTCCGCACGGCGAACAATTTCCAAGGGAAAGAGGATGGCCTAGTCATCTATTTCCGCGGCAACAAGAGGGCCCTTCCTCCTGAGATTTTGCCTAAACTCAATCTCCTTGAGAAGACCAAGTTCTACAAGATCTACGGCGATCCTAGCGACAAGAAATTCATCACCCCGAAGATCCGTTCGATGCTCAAAGACATCCACACGAATAAGGTCCTCATCGACGTGGCGATCGCCATTAAGCCGGGCAAAACCTACTTCGCGCTTGGCTATGAGGACACCTTGATGGTCCTGCCGATGCAGAAGCCATTCAATCCCGGCCCGACCCGCGAATACAAAGACGAGCTCGCTTTCTTCCTCGAACTGGCCCACGCCTTCTACGAGAAGAAAGGCGAAAGCAAAGAGGATTGATCTCTTGCCCCTCTGCGGAGGGGCTCTTTTTATGTTCAGCCTTCCTTTCGCTCGCTTATAATATGCCCGCAAAGAAATCCGGGCTTCGGATTTCCTCTTGGTAACCTCGTATGAATGTAGCAGATCCACGATTCGCGCGTTGGATGAGAGTCCAGGCGTACAAACACGACGGGGCCTTGCATCGGCAATGGTCCCCGGCCTATCTAGTCGAAGAGAACGACGAATACTGGGCTTTGGCGTCCAAAATGAGCTCCGTGACGGAGAACGACGGACGTAAATGGATCACCAAAGAGAAAGCCGTCTTCTTCCTTTTCAAGAAGCGCTGGATGAACGTGATCTGCATGTTCAAAGAGGGCCAGGGCATCTGCTACTACGTCAACATCGCAACCCCCACCGTCCTCGATAACGGCTATCTCAAATACATCGATTACGATTTGGACGTGAAGCTCTATCCGAACCACCAAGAGAAGACCCTCGATGAGAATGAATTCGAGCGCCATATTCAGACTTACGGCTACCCCCCCGATCTCACCGCGGCCATCAAGAAATCGACGGAAGAGGTCAAAGCGATGATCGCGAAGAACGAAGTGCCTTTCGTCGATTCCCTCGTCAACCGCCTCTACGACAAGTTCCTTATTGAAAACCGCCCGATCGTCTCCAACAAACGGAAGTGAAATTTCATCATCCCCCTAAAGGGGGTATATAATCGCCTCGCTTATGGAAAAGACTTTCATCACGCACAGCAAAGAAGAGACGCGCTCCCTCGGAAAGGGGCTCTCCGCTTTTCTAAGCGCTGGGGACGTGGTTTTGCTTGAAGGCGACCTCGGCGCGGGCAAGACGACCTTCGTCGGCGGGGTGGCCGAAGGGCTTAACGTCAAAGAAGACGTGATCTCCCCTACCTTCAATATCATGAAGTGCTATTTCCATGGGAATCTGCCTCTTTATCATATTGATGCCTACCGCCTGGAAGGGCAAAACATCGAGATCGGCTTGGATGAATACATCGAAGGGGATGGGGCCTGCTTCATCGAATGGCCTCAATTCATCGCCCCTTTGATCCCTGATGAGAAACTCGAGGTCGTGCTTAAGAGCAACGGCGGGAACGAACGTTCCATCACCTTCAAAAGCGAGGATGTGCATTTCGCGGATATGATTCAGCATCTGGAGGCGAAAGCATGATCGGCCTTCTTTTGGATAGTTCAGACAAAAATCTCTCAGTAGGTTTGGTGAAGGACCACCTCTTTTTGGGCAAGGTCTCTTATGAGGCTTGGCAAAGGCAAAGCGAGCTGCTCGTGGATGAAATTCACAAACTCCTTGAGAAAAACGCCTTGAAGGGAAAAGACATCAATTACGTCGTCTGCTCCAAAGGACCGGGTTCTTACACCGGCGTGCGCATCGCCCTCACCGTTGCTAAAACCATCAGCTTCGCGCTCAACGTCCCTTTGTATTTAGCTTCCTCCTTGGAGGTTTTGCAGCACCCAGGAAGCCTCTCCGCCTGCCTCTCCAACGCGCGTGGCAAGAGAAGTTACTTCGCCGTTTACGATGGGGAAAACGCCATCGAAAAAGACTGCATTTTGGAAAATGAAGAGGTTTTTGCATACTTTTCTGCGCACAAAGAAGCTCTTCCTTGCGGCGATGTCAAATACCTTGGGCTAGACAGCGCCTCTTACGACGTCCTTGAGAATTTGAACCGCTGCGACACCCCCGCCCACCTTTGCGAGGAACCTCTTGGGGCGAAGCCCGTCTATCTGAAGGATGATTACGACAAAGGCCATTTCAAGACGATCGTCAGGAAGATGCTTCCTAGCGACATGGACGCGGTTATGCAGATTGAGAAAGACGTCTTCGTGGCCCCCTACACCAAAGAGCAGATGCTTTATGAGCTGAATGAGAACCCCGTCTCCCATCTTTACTGCGCGGTTGTCGATAACGAGGTAGTCGGCTTTGTCGATTTCTCAATCACCTTCAATTCCGCCTATATTTCCCAGATCGGCGTGAAGGAGGCTTTCCGCAGAAAGGGCATCGGCAACATGCTCATCGGGCAGATCATCAAGGACTGCGAATCGCAGGAGGACCCCGTCGAATTTTTGACTTTGGAAGTCAGAGAAAGCAATCAAACCGCCCAAGCGTTCTACAAGAAGCATAAATTCCAGGCGATCACGACGAAGAAAGCCTATTACTCCAATGGCGAGAACGCCATCGCGATGGTAAGGAGTCTCATCCATGGCTAAGATCTTGGCAATTGAATCCAGCTGCGACGAAACCGCCGTGGCGATCACTGATGACGGCAAGCTTTTGGCCAATGTCGTCGCGACGCAGATCTCCGTGCATGAGAAATTTGGGGGAGTGATGCCTGAGATCGCCTCCCGCTTGCACACGGAGAACATCGCCGTCTGCTTAAAAGAAGCCCTTGAGCAGAGCCGTTTGAAATTCGAGGACATGGATGCTTTTGCCGTCACCAGAGGCCCTGGTCTCATTGGATGCCTTCACGTCGGTTTGCAGGCGGCGAAGACCTTGGCGATGCTTTACGACAAGCCGCTTATCCCCGTTCACCATTTGGCGGGCCACATCTATGCGAATGAGTATGTGGGCGATTTCATCTATCCCATGCTTTGCGTCGTCGTCTCAGGAGGCAACACCGAGCTCGTGCTGATGAAAGGCGATTTGGATTTCGAGATCATTGGAGAGACCAAAGACGACGCCGTCGGCGAATGCTACGACAAGGTGGCCCGCGTGCTGGGCTTGCCTTACCCCGGCGGCTTGCCCATCGATCAGCATGCGAAGAACGGCCAGCACACCTATCATCTCCCCGTCCCCGACGCCGGACCTAGCGCGGGCAAATACGATTTCTCCTATTCTGGGCTTAAGACTTCCGTCATCAATTTGGTCAATTCGATGAAGATGAAAGGCGAACCCGTCAATGTGGACGACATGGCCCGCTCCTTCCAAGACGTCGCGATTGGCATGGTCGTGGAGAAATCTCTTCGCGCCGCCAGCGACTATCACGTCAAGCAGATCGTGTTGGCTGGAGGGGTATCCGCCAACAGCTACCTCCGCGAGCAAATGAAAACCAAGCTCGAGGGAACTGGCATTGATCTGATCATCCCCCCATTGTGGTGCACGACAGACAATGCGGCGATGATCGCGAAAGTCGCCGAGAGGCTTTACGAGAGGAAAGTTTTCGCCCCTCTCACCCTCGGCGTCGATCCCAACTGGAAAATCGACCATTGGATGGATTTTGAAGAATAACCATCAAATTGGCGTTTAAAAATCAGTCGACTTTTGCGACGTTTTCTTCAAGATAAGGGAGAATTGCGGGGAAATCGTCCCCGTCTTTGATGACCTGCACCGCCAAAGCGTGCTTCTCCGGATAGACGTCCATGACGATGCCTTTTAATCCTGCTGGGTATCCCGCCACCTCTTTCTTGGTGATAACTCGCTCGCCTTTTTCAAACGGGGAAACGAGATGCTGCTCTTCAGCTAAGCGGAGCTCCTCAGGGTAATAAGAGGCGCTATCGATGAGCGCGTCTTCGGTCGCATAAAAGCCAACCGTGTAGGTGTCTTTATGGACGGCGTCTATCACTCCGACGTCTCCTTCTTTTGCCACGCCTCTTTCTACGAGGACGATCACTTTGTCGCCGACTTTGTATCTCATGGGAGTAGTTTATCCCTATTAGCGTCGAGGAAACCCCTTTTTCGCCCTTAAAAAAACCTGATTAGAGTGTAAACTAACTTCGCTATGCAACCGAAAGCCATTACTGTCTCCGAGCTTAATGCTCGTTTCGCGAAAAACGAAGACATCGCGAGCCTTGATTCCGTTCTCTTGGAAGGGTGGGTCCGCACGAACCGCGATTCTGGTTCAATTGGGTTCATCGCCCTCAACGACGGGACCTGCTTCAAGAACATCCAGGTCGTCTATAACGACAAGCTCGCCAATCACGATGTGGTTTCGCATCTCCTCACCGGGGCTGCGATCCTAGTCAAAGGCAAAGTGGTCCTCACCCCTGAGATGAAGCAGCCTTTCGAGGTTCATGCTTCTGAAATCGAAGTTTTGGGCGACGTCGATGCGGATTACCCTCTGCAAAAGAAACGCCACAGCTTCGAATATCTGCGAGATGAAGCTTATCTCCGTCCTCGCACGAACACCTTCTCCGCGCTTTATCGCGTCCGTTCTTCTTTGGCGTTAGGGATTCATGAATTCTTCCAGTCCCATGGCTTCGTTTATGTGCACACCCCCGAATTCACCGGGAACGACGCCGAAGGGGCCGGGCAGGTCTTCAGCGTCTGCACCAAAGACAAAGACGGCAAACTGAGCGAGACCGACTTCTTCGGAAAGAAGGTTTCTTTGACGGTCTCCGGGCAGCTGCACGTTGAGGCCTTCGCCCTTGCTTTCCGCGACGTCTATACCTTCGGCCCGACTTTCCGCGCCGAGAAATCGAACACCCCTCGCCACGCCTCCGAGTTCTGGATGATCGAGCCTGAGCTCGCGTTCGCCGATCTCGATGACGACATGGCCTGCATGGAGGAGTGCATCAAATGGTGCATCCGCTGGGTCTTGGAGAAATGCCCTGACGAGATGGCTTTCTTCGATAAGATGATCGCCCCTGGGCTGCTTGATAAACTGAACCATGTCTATGAGACCCCATTCGTTAAAATGGAATACACCAAAGGCATTGAACTGCTTCAAAAAGCCGTCAAAGACGGGCATAAGTTCGATGACTGCGACATCTACTGGGGCAAAGACCTCGCCTCTGAGCATGAACGCTATCTGACGGAAGAAGTCGCCAAAGGGCCGCTGTTCCTCATCAACTACCCCAAAGACATCAAAGCCTTCTACATGAAGGAAAACCCCGACGGGAAGACCGTCGCCGCCTGCGATTGCTTGGTCCCTGGAGAGGGGGAGATCATCGGAGGCAGCCAGCGTGAAGAACGTTATGACGTCCTCAAGGCGAAGATGGAAAAAGCCGGCAACGTCGATGAACTTGAGTGGTATCTCAACCTCCGTCGCTATGGCGGCTGCATCCACTCTGGCTTTGGCATCGGCTTCGACAGGTTGCTTATGTATCTGACCGGGGTCGCTAACATCCGCGATACCGAGCCCTTCCCCCGTACCTCTTCTGCTTTAAAATATTAAGACGATGGACAACGCGAATCCGAATATCCAAAACCAGCTTGACCAAGCCCAACAAGGGAATGCTTTCGTCACGACCGACATGCCTGATCCCGAAGAAGGCAGAAAGCAATTGGCCCGCAAAAGGATATTCTATGTCCTCTTCGCTTTGATCGTCGTTGCTATTGGCTTACTTACGTGGGAGATCATTGATTTAGCTTTATGAAAAAAGAACGTTTGCAGACCCAAGTCATTCAGTGGAAGGAAAACAAAGTCCCCACTTCCATTCGCGTCGGGAGGGTGCTGCTTGCCATTGGCGCGGTCCTCTTCATCATCAACTCCGTCGTCTCCGTCGCTTATTGGGGCGTCCGCCTTGGCTTCCATTGGCTGCCTGAGGGCACGAACAACTACGCCGAGCTGAAAGACCTTTTCCCAGAGCTTTCTTTCTTCGCGAGCCCCTTGGATATCATCAACGTCATCAGCGATGCCTTTGACCCCGTTCTCTATGTGCTCAAATTCCTCGCGGCTTTGGGCGCTTTCGCCTATTTGAAAGACAAAGGCGGGCACTTCATCGACTGGGTCGCTTGGGCGGCCATCATCGGCTTGGGCGTATGCTTCTTCGATTTCATCACGAGCGTCCGCACACTCGTTCAAACCAACTTCGACTGGGCGCAGTTCGGTTGGAGTTTCTTCTCCATGCAGTTTGATACTTTGATCTACGCGATCGGCTGGTTCCTCGCGAAGAACTGGCTTGATTAATCCGCGCTCGGCGGCGTCGGGTTTTTCGGCGTGTATTTGATGTCGTCTTCGGCTTTGAAGTCTTTTAACGACTTCGAATAGATTGTCCTCGCGCGGTGCTGGATCATCACGAAACGGGAGATCCAAGCCTGACATAGATAAGCGTACCAAGCCCAAGAGACGATGAAGAGAGCCACCTCAATATAAGCCGGGAGATGGGCTAAAACGAAGGTCGGGGTATGGGTCACCTCAGGGAAGCGGGCCAGCATGGAGATGCCGAAAACCTTGACCACCAAGGGGTCATCGCGGTAGATTTCCGCGCCTGCGTCCCATTCATAATGGAAGAAAAGCTCGCCGAATTGGGCGAAGATGTTTTCTTTCCACGTTCCAAACCCAAGGCAGCAGAAAATCCAGATTAACAAGGCGACCACGGAAATCGCGAAGGGGATGAGGGTTTGCTTATAAAGCAGCCGATTGCTTTTGCGCAACCCAAGGTTCTTGAAGGCTTTCGGGCTGTCGACGACGTGGGTCCTCGACACATCGGACATGATGGTGTCCACCTTGCTCGCCTGATGGACCATGGTTTTATGAATCGCGATTCCGAGGAAGCCAAGCAACAAGAACAAAAGGAAAAGGATGATGATGAGGATGATGAGCAAGCGGCGATCCGAATCGTTCATCGTGACGGAGATAAAGAAGAGATTATTCATATTTGCTCTCCTCTTGCTCTAATGGGGCTTCAACCGGGTTCGCTTCTTGCTGCATAGGTATCTGATCGGGTAAGGGGGCCTCGCTTATTGCGTTGCCCTGCCCGGGGAGCTGGGCGGCGGAGAAAGGAGCGAAATTGGCACCTGGTTGAGGAATCTGATTTGCTTGGAGTCCGGGATTCGGCTGCGGGATCTGGTTTGCCTGAAAGCCGGGATTAGGTTGGGGGATCTGATTGGCTTGGAAGCCAGGGTTTGGCTGAGGGATACCCTGAGGGTTCATCCCTGGGAAAGGCATGCCTTGCTGGCCCATCTGATTCGGATTCGCGTTGTAGTAGACCTGCTGCACGTAGATGTTGTTTGGCTGAGGCGCGGGCTGGGGCTGTTCCTTTTCCCTAGCGATGTTCAAGGCTTCCTGCTTTCTGCGGTAAGCCTCCTCGTCCTCTTCGAAAACCGGGAAGCATTTCCTACCGGAGAAGAAGTTGATCAGCATGATGACGAATTCGACGATGAAGTCGAGGATCCCATACACCCCCACGAGGGCGATCAAAACCAAAAGCAAAGGTAAACAGATTGCGAAGACGATGCCGATGCCGAATTCTTTGAGAAACTTCATGATGAGGCTCCGAGCTCCATTTTAGATTGACTTGTTCTTCTTTCCTAGAAGAACATCGCCAAAAGAGGCAAGTCCCATGCTTGCCGGGAAGAAAGCGGTGAAGAGCATCGCCTGGCTTTGCGCGAGGCTCCCATAGCAAGCAGAGAATCCCAAAACCGAGGCAAAGAGGCAAACACCAAGCGCCACGAAAAAGCTCCAGTGCGGTTTAGGAAAGCACGACAATAACGCCGCAAAACCCCAATAAAATGCGCATCCTAAGAAAAAATAAGCCGCTTTTGCGTAGATAAAAGCGAAGCCGATGCAAAGCCCTGATAGCCCAACGGCTAGGCTTGGATACAGCCAGGGAAATCTGTTCTCTTCGCTATATTCGATGCCGATATGTCCTGCCTGAAGGGAGAAGAAAAGATGGGAGAAGCCCGTGACGGCAAAAGAATAAGCCAGCGCGAAAAGAGGGAAAGCGTCATACAGGAGATCGTTTGATTTGAGCCTGAAGAGAGAGCTGATTACCTCCCTCATATCCACTTCATAGATTGCTTTGACTAGCAGCAAAGAGAGCAGGAAGAAAACATACTGCACCATCGCTACCAAGAAATTGACCCAGGCCACATTGCTCTTCCTTCTTATCAAGAAGCCATAGACCAAGCCTGCGCAGAGAGAGGGTAGCAAGTAGAAGATCGTGTTCTCAAAGTTCCAAGCGGATACGGCTATCGAGACCCCCAAAGCTCCAAAGAGATAAAGCGCATAGTACCTTTTCTTGCAGAAATAGGCCACTAGCGCAGCTAAGAGTGGCGCGATCATCATGAGGAAGAAAGCGGAGACGGGAAGCAAGGCGCTCACCAAAGAAAGGATCCCGTCGAAAGAGGCGATGATCGCGCAAAAAGCGATGTTCTGCGCTGGGGTTTCCTTTTTGGAGAAGGCCTTCATGGAGAATATTTTACTAAGGGAGAGAAGGCAAGATGAGAGTTTTTCTCAAACGGCGGAGGGAGTTTTCCACATCTTTTCTTTTTCCGAGGTCTCTTTATTTATAAAGAGCCTCGCCGAGACTACAATATCGAGGTATGGCTACTGACTACCTATCCTCTTTGAACCCGGCTCAGCGGAAGGCCGTGATGACGGAAAACCAGCACGTTCGCATCATCGCCGGAGCGGGCTCGGGCAAGACGCGCGTTTTGACTTGCCGCGTCGCTTATCTGATCGAGCACTTTGGCGTCGACCCCTCCAGGATTCTGGCGGTCACTTTCACCAACAAAGCGGCGGGAGAGATGCATGATCGAGTCGCTAGTTTGGTCCCCGAAGCCGCGATGTTCCTCACCGTCTCGACTTTCCATAGCTTCTGCGCCCGTTTTCTTAGAAGGGAAGCCGGTGCGATCGGCTATCCCTCCACCTTCAACATCTTCGATGAGGACGATCAGGAGAAACTCGTCAAAAACATCGCTGCAGACAAAGGGCTTAAGAAAAGCGATCCCTTGGTGAAACTAGCCTTGATGTACATCCGCGACCAAAAGGGAAAAGGGAATTACCCTGAGGACATCTCCCTTTCCAAAGGGGGCTACGCCAATGAGCAGGAATGCCTCTCCTTCTATGATGAATACGAGAAGAAGAAGCGCGCGATGCTCTCTTTCGATTTCGATGACCTCATCCTTCAAACCGTCTCCATCCTGAAGGGCAACGAAAAGATCCGCGAGAAATGGAGAAGGCGTTACTCCCATATCCTCATCGACGAGTTCCAGGACACGAACAACCAGCAGTACGACCTCATCAAATTGCTCATGACCCCTGAAACCAATCTCTATGTCGTCGGCGATCCGGATCAGACCATCTACACTTGGCGCGGAGCGAATCAAGAGATCATCTTGGCTTTCCCGAGGAATTTCCCCGACTTCGAGGACATCTTCCTGAATCAGAATTACCGTTCCACTCAGAACATCCTAAGCGCCGCGAACTCCTTGATCGGCTTCAACAAAAAGAGGGTCCCGAAGGATCTTTTCACCGAGCAAGGGAATGGCGAGGCGGTCACCGTCAAGCGTTTCAATGACGCCAACGAAGAAGCCAAATGGGTCATCGAGAAGATCGAATCGGTTGCCGAGGATGGCGATTATTCGCGCATCGCCGTGCTCTATCGCTCCTCCTATCTCACCCGCCCCTTCGAAAGCGAATTCGCTAGCCACGGCATCCCTTACCGCATCTTCGGGGGCCTTCGCTTCTACCAAAGGAAGGAAGTCAAAGACGTCCTGGCTTATTTCAAACTGCTTCTCAATCCGCTCGACGACGTGAGCTTTGAGCGCATCGTGAACGTGCCTAAGCGCTCCATCGGCGAGTCGACGGTAGAAAAGATCAGGAACCACGCGGAAAGGACGGGCCTATCCGAATACCAGTTCTGCCAGAACATCGAGAATTATGATGCTGATGATCTCCCTAGCCGCGCTATCAACCAGCTGACCATCCTCATCGCAAAGATGGAGGCGTGCAAGAAGCGCCTTGCGGAGAACCTCGAGGTCTATGGCGCGGTTCTGCGCGACTTCATCACCGATCTAGGCTATTACGAATTCATCACCGAGGATCAAGGGGTGGATGAAGATAGGGCAGGCAACGTCAACGCCCTCTTCGACGACATCAACCATTTCATCTCCTCCCATCCAGATTCAACCTTCGAGGAATATCTGCAGAACGTCTCTCTTCTTACTTCCCAAGACGACATGAACGAGGGCAATTACGTCTCCTTGATGACGATCCACGTCGCCAAAGGCCTTGAGTTCGAGAACGTCTTCATCATCGGGATGAATGAAGGCTCCTTCCCTTCTGCCCGCAGCCAAGAGGAAAGAGGTGGAGACGGGATGGAAGAGGAAAGGCGCCTTTGCTATGTCGCCATGACCCGCGCCAAAAAGCAGCTCTTCATGACCTGCAACTCCGGCTATTCCTACGTGACCGACAGCCACGCCGTGCCGAGTCAATTCTTCAAAGAAGCCAAACTCGAATTCCCCAAAATCCTCAATTACCATTCCTATGGGAATCCATATCAATCCAAGAGGGAGAAAGTCACCTGGTCGAATTCCAAAGGAGGGAGATACAGCGATGTCTCTTTCTTCAGCGACGGCGAGCCGATCTCTCCTTTCGAAGAGAAAAAGAAAAAGGAGACGCCGCCCGCCCCTTCAGGGAATGGCATCCACGATTGGGCGGTCGGGGACCGTTGCATGCACGACAAGTTCGGGCCTGGGACAGTCAAAGAGCTCATCAGCGCGGACATCCTCATCGTTCTCTTCGACTCAGGAGAGAAGAAGACGATGCTAGGCACCGCGACCATGATGCACCGCATCCATAAACAAGGAGGAGAAGCATGAACCACGAAGAAGCCAAAAGCCGCGTGCTGTTCCTGACTGAGCAGCTCGAGAAATGGAATTACGAGTATTACGTGAAGGACAACCCTTCCGTTTCCGATGCCGAATTCGACCGCGCCATGAATGAGCTGCAGATGCTCGAGACCGATTTCCCCGATCTCAAATTCAAGAACAGCCCCACCCAAAGGGTCGGCGGGCAGGTGCTTTCCGAATTCAAGAAGATTCCCCATAAGCGCCTCATGCTTTCCCTAGGCAACGTCTATAACGAGGACGACGTTCGCGATTTCGACCGCAAAGTCAGGCAGGCCCTTGGGAAAGAGGTCATCGATTACGTCGGCGAAGTGAAGATCGACGGCCTTGGGATGAGCCTAGTTTACGACAAGGGCGAGCTTCAGTACTGCGTGACGCGCGGAGACGGGGTCATGGGAGAGGATGTCACCCAGAACGTCATTACAATTCCCTCGATTCCCCTTCACATCAAAGAGACCCGGCCCCTTGAAGTCAGGGGCGAGGTTTATATGCCGAAAGCCTCTTTGGAAAGGCTCAACGAGGCCAGGGAGAAAAACGGCGAGCCTTTGTTCGCGAATGCGCGCAACGCCGCGGCGGGCTCGATACGCAACCTCGATTCCGGCGTCGCCGCCAAACGCGGCTTGGACGCTTTCTGGTATTACCTCGTCAACGCCAAGGAACTCGGGCACAACGTCCATAGCGAGTCTCTCGATTACCTCGATGGGCTTGGCTTCCGCACGAACCATGAGAGAAGAAAGCTCCACGGCGTCGATGAATTACTTGCTTACATTGAAGAATACACAGCCAAGAGGCAAAGTCTAGGATACGACATCGACGGCCTTGTCTTCAAAGTGGACGACATCGATGATTACGACATCTTGGGCTACACCGCCAAGACCCCGAAATGGGCGACTGCCTATAAATTCCCTCCCCTTGAAGTAAGCACCAAGCTCCTCGACATTGTTTTGACGGTCGGGAGAACGGGAAGAATCACTCCCAACGCCGTCCTTGAGCCCGTCCGCGTAGCCGGCTCACTCGTCCAAAGAGCCACCCTCAACAACGAGGATTTCATCAAAGAGAAAGGACTCATGATCGGCGATTACGTCGTGCTTAGGAAGGCCGCCGACGTCATCCCTGAGGTCGTCCGCCCCCTGACGGATAGAAGGAACGGCAGCGAGAGGCCCTTCGTGATGTCTGAGACTTGCCCCGTCTGCGGCGCGCATCTAGAGAAGATCATGGGCCTTCATTATTGCCTCAATCCCGAATGCGCCTCGCGCAAAATCGAATCCCTCATCCATTTTGCTTCCCGCGATGCGATGGACATCGACGGCATGGGCGACTCCGTCGTGGAGGAGCTCTTCGCCGAGGGCTTCCTCAAAGACATCCCGGACTTCTATCGCCTTTATGACCACGTGCAGGAGATCAAAGTTTTGGATGGCTGGGGCGATAAGAGTTTGAACGCCCTCACCACCGCCATCGAAAACTCCAAAGCGAAGTCGCTTGAGAAGCTTCTCTATGGCCTTGGAATCAAGGAAATCGGTGCAAAAACCGCCAAAACGCTCGCTAAGCAGCATCGCAACCTCGAGGATTTCTACTCCCTTACGGAAGAGGATTACCTGAAGATCTCCGACATTGGCCCCGTCGGCGCGAAGAGCCTCTTCGACTATTTCCACAACCCCGCGAATCTCGCGATGCTAGAAAGGCTAAAGAACGAAGGGGTCAACTTCGCCTATCTTGGCACCGACACGATCGACGTGAACAACTATTTCTATGGGAAGACGGTCGTCTTAACCGGCGCTTTGGAGCATTTCACTCGCTCCGAGCTCACTTCGATCCTCGAAGGGATCGGCGCGAAGGTCGCCGGTTCGGTCTCGAAGAAAACCGACGTCGTCATTGCTGGCAGCGACGCGGGCAGCAAGCTCACCAAGGCCCAAGAGCTTGGAATCAAGGTGATGGACGAAGAGGAGGCGCGCAGCCACCTCTCGACCCTTCGTCAGTCATAGGCCCTCTCTTCTAGAAGAGAGTGTCTCTTTCGCCTATAATGACCGGGCAAAATTGTTACAAACGAGGAAAACGCATGAAAGAAATCACGATCGATGTGCTTAAAGATGCGGCGAATCGCCTCCTTTTCACGATGAGTGAGGAGCAGTATCAAACCCTCTTGGATGAATTCGACGTGCTGAAGCGTCAGATGGACACCATCGGGAAGATCGAAGGCCTCGATTCTTATGAGCCGATGACTTTCCCCTTCGATTGCACGACTTCCTTTTTGAGGGAAGACGTTCCTGATGCTCCGCTAACGCCTGAAGACGCTTTGAAGAACGCAGGGTCGAAGGAAGATGGGCAAATCAAATTGCCGAAGGTGGTCGGATGATGAATTACTTAGATTGCTCCATAAAAGAGATCCATCAGGCGTTGATGGAGAAGAAAACGACCCCGCTTGAGCTCACCAAAGAAGCGCTCCGCAGGGCGAAAGAAGATAAGCAGAACTGTTTCGAGTTGATCCTTGAGGATGAGGCGCTCGCCTTTGCTTCTACCCTAACCGAGCCTGAAGAAGGCAACCTCCTTTGGGGGATTCCCTACCTCGCGAAGGACAACTTCTCCACGAAAGGAATCGAGACCACCGCTTCCAGCAACGTCTTGAATGGCTATATCCCCTTGTTCGATGCAACCGTCGTCGCGAAGCTCAAGGAGAGGAAATGCGTCCTCATCGGCAAGACCACTTTGGACGAGCTAGCGATGGGCGGCACGGGCACGACAGGGCACAAAGGCATCACCTACAACCCCTATGATTCTTCCCATAAACATATGATCGGAGGATCGAGCTGCGGCAGCGCCGCCGCGGTCGCTGCGGGAATCGTTCCCTTCGCCCTTGGCTCCGATACCGGGGATTCCGTCCGCAAGCCGGCCTCTTTCGGCGGCCTCGTCGGCATGAAACCCACTTGGAGCAGAATCTCGCGCTATGGCCTTTTCCCCTTCGCCCCAAGCCTCGATCACGTTGGCTTCTTCACCCGCTACGTGGAAGATAGCGCCATCTTGCTTGAAGCCCTCTCGGGCCGGGATGAGATGGATTTCACTTCCTCCACTCGCCCCGTCGAAAACTACGCAAATCTCGCCTCTTCTTCCTTAAAAGGCAAAAAAATCGCGGTTTTGCGGGAAATCACGGATTCGATTTCCGACGCAAAAATGCTCTCTTTCTTCAACAAATCCATTGAGAAGATGAAAGCGGCTGGCGCGGAAGTGACCTACGTTGATTTCGGACTCGACTTGCTTCAATCCGTCTACGCGACTTACATCGTCATCAGCTGCGCTGAAGCTACTAGCAACGATGCTAATCTCGATGGTATCAAATTCGGCCCCTACTACGGCGGCTCCTCTTATCAAGAGGTCATGTTCAACGCCAGGACGAAAGGCTTCTCCGAGCTCATCAAAAGGCGCTTCGTCATCGGCAGCTTCGCGCTTATGAAGGAGAACCAAGACGTGCTCTTCCTTCGCGCGCAAAAGAATCGCGCGAAGATCGTCGAGAGGGTGAATGAGGTCCTTTCTGGCTGCGACTGCATCTACTTGCCTGCCGCCCCCTCTTCCGCCCCCCTCATCGGAGGCGCTTCCGACAAACTCTCAAACGAGTACCTGATTGCAGACAACCATTTGGCGTTAGGCAATTTCGCCGGGCTTCCTTCCGTTACCTTGCCTTTGGCTTTGGAAGACGGGCTTCCTCTGGGCGTCAACTTCATGTGCGGAGCCTTTGAGGAGAAGAAGCTTTACGAAATCGCGAAGTGCTTCGAGGACATCACGGGCCTAGCAGGGCTCTCCACCCTCAACAAGAAGGAGGGCAATTTATGAATTTTGAAGCGATCATTGGGCTTGAGATCCACGTTCAGATGAAGACGAAGAGCAAGATGTTCTCCTCTTCCCCTAATTCCTTCTCCCGCACCCCCAATAGCGAAGTCACCCCCTTCGACATGGCTTTCCCTGGCACCATGCCTAGAGTCAATAAGCAAGCCGTCATCAACGCGATCCGCGTGGCTAACGCCTTGCACATGACCATCGACCACACGCTTTATTTCGACAGGAAGAACTATTTCTACAGCGATCTTCCCAAGGGCTTCCAAATCACGCAGCAACGCCGGCCGATCGGTAGCCATGGCTACCTCGACATCCTCGATAAGGAAGGCAATATCAAACGGATCAAAATCGAGCGCATCCACATGGAGGAAGATACCTGCAAGCAGCTCCATCTCTCCGATTGCTCGCTCCTCGACTACAACCGCGCGGGCACCCCGCTCATCGAAATCGTCTCCGAGCCAGACCTCCGCTCCGGCACGGAAGCAATGCATTATGTCGAAGCGATCCGCAACATCGTCGTCTATTCCTTAACTAGCGACGGCAAGATGGAAGAAGGCTCCCTCCGCTGCGACGTCAACGTCTCCCTCCGCCCTTTCGGCGAAGAGAAATTCGGCACGAAAGTCGAAATCAAGAACCTGAACTCCATCAAAAACATCGAGCAGGCCCTCGATTATGAGATTGCTAGGCAAAGCGCCTGCCTTCTTACCGGCGTCCCCGTGCAGCAAGAGACGAGGCGTTTCGACGAGGCGAGCGGCAAGACGGTCCTTATGAGGGTGAAAACCGATGCGGTCGACTACAAATATTTCTGCGAGCCGAACATCACCCCGATCCATTTGAGCGACGAATTCGTCAACGACGCCATCGCCACCTGCCCTGAGCTATACGACGCGAAGAAGGCGCGCTATCTGCAAAACGGGCTCTCCGACACGGATGCCTCGATCCTTCTTTCCGACTTGGCCATGTCCTCTTACTTCGAGAAGGCCCTCGTCGGAGCGAAGAACGCCAAGACGATCGCGAATTTCCTGATCGTCGAAGTGAACTCCTACCTTAACAAAGAAGGCAAAAACATCTCCGAATTCCCCCTCACCCCATCCCTTCTGAAAGACGTTTGCAATCTTCAGGATGAGGGGTATACCCATAAGCAGGCAATGCAGATCTTCAATTACCTTTTGGAGAATGGAGGCGAGGCGGAAGAGGCAAGGGTTGCCCTCAAGATCGAGAAGCAGTCCAACGACGAAGGCGCGGTTCTCTCATTCGTCACCGCGGTCCTCGACGCCAACCCGCAGTCCATCGCCGACTTCAAAGCCGGCAAGGATAGGGCCATCGGCTTCTTGGTGGGCCAGGTCATGAAAGCCAGCAAAGGCAAAGTGAACCCTGCCGCGGTCAGCAAGGTCCTCCAAGCCGAGATCGCCAAGCGTTAGGAATATGGAAAAAGAAATCGCCGAACTCAAAAAATACCTCGAAGCCGTCGTTTCCTTCACTTTGCCTTCTTACAAAGAGCTCCCCAGCGTTGAACTCTACATGGAGCAGGTTCTGAAATACATCAACGGCACCCTCGATTCTTTGACTTTGGACCAAGAGAACATGCTCACCTCCTTTATGGTCAATAACTACGTGAAGGCGAAGATGATCGATTTGCCCGTCAAGAAGAAGTACTCCAAAGACCAGATCGGCTATCTCATGGCCATCTGCCTCATGAAGTCCACCATCTCGATGGCGGATATGTCGCTTCTCCTCGAGCTTGATTCCTGCGTTTCCGTCGACAAAGGTCGCCTTTACGCTTTCTGGGCGAGCATGGAAAGCTCCATCCTCCAGGAAACCGCGAAGAAGACCCTCGACCGGGTCGATAATTTCGCGAAGTCTTACGATTCAAAGAAAGGCAAAGGCGGCGAGGAAGCCGCGCAAGACATGCGCGCTTCGCTCGGTCTCATTGCCCTTCGCCTCGCCATTCAGGCTCAGGCGAACAAACTGATATCGGATTCCATCATCGCCGCTCTTCGCTCCGACATGCACGGAGATCAGAAAAAGGAAAAAGCCGTGCAGGCGGAACAAAAAGAAGAGAATCACCGCGCAGAACGCGTCGCGAAAAAAGAAGCGAGGCGCCTCGCCGCGGAAAAAGAAGCGAAAGAGAAGAAACAAAAAAGAGTTGCCAATTCTAAAGGAGATAAAAAATGAAAAGAATTCTTGTGACTGGCGGAACCGGATTCATCGGTTCGGAGACGGTGATTTGCCTCATCCAAAACGGCTATGAGCCCATCTTGGTGGACAATCTCTGCAACTCCAAAAAGAAGGTGCTCTCCCGCATCGAGACCATCACCGGCGTATTGCCTAAGTTCTATCAGGTCGATTGCTGCGACTACGCCTCATTCAAGAAGGTATTCGAGCAAGAAAAGATCGACGGGGTCATCCATTTTGCTGGGCTTAAAGCCGTAGGAGAAAGCGTCGCGAAGCCCATTGAATATTATTCCAATAACTTCATCTCCACGCTCACCTTGCTCGCTCTCATGAGGGAATTCGGGGTCAAAAACCTCGTCTTCTCCTCCTCGGCCACCGTTTATGGGGTTCCTAAGCATGTGCCTCTTAAGGAAAGCGATCCGACTTCCGACGCCACCAATCCCTACGGTGAGACGAAGCTGGTCATCGAACGCATCCTCACCGATGCGCAGAGAGCCAATCCCGATTGGAACATCGCCCTTCTCCGTTATTTCAACCCGATTGGGGCTCACCCCTCTGGATTGTTGGGCGAAGATCCTAATGGCATCCCCAATAACCTTATGCCTTACATCTGCCAAGTCGCCGTAGGAAAGAGAGAGAAGCTCCATGTCTTTGGCAATGACTACCCTACCCCAGACGGCACGGGCATCCGCGACTACATCCACGTCGTCGATTTGGCGGAAGGCCACGTCGCGACCCTCTCCAAGCTTGCTGAGAATCCCGGCCTAGTGATCTATAACCTCGGCACGGGCAAAGGCACCTCGGTTCTTGAACTCATCAACGCCTTTGAGAAAGCCAACGGAGTCAAGATCCCTTACGTCATCGACCCCCGCAGGCCTGGGGATGTCTCCGAGAACTACGCCGACGCCTCCAAAGCCGAGAAGGAACTTGGCTGGAAGGCGAAGAAAGACATCTTCGATGCCTGCAAAGACGCCTACACCTTCCAAAAGAAAAACCCCAACGGCATCTGATCGCTGCCGAATTCGCATGCACGTCCCTCTTCTTTTGCGCATATGCGCGTATCGTGCGTGACAAATGCTTTTTACCTAGTAAAATGTGACCCGATTGGAGCGCTTATGAAAACAAAGAAAACAAGTATCATCCTCACCGTCGTCCTCATCGTCCTGAGCTTATTGGTCTTTGGCCTCTCTTACTTGCCAATTGGCCTGCAGGGAGATCTCGAAGACTACTTCTCACTCGCTGAATTCGATGCTTTCGTCGAATGCCTTATCTTCGGCGGAGGAACGACCCTCAGCCTGATCATCGGCATCGGCCTCTATGCGCTCGTCGTGTTTGTCATCGTCATGTTCATCATCGCCTTGGTCAAGAAGCGCGGCGCTTTCGCCTTGCTTGATCTTCTCGCGTTGATCCTTGGTCTCCGCGCCGCCATGAACCTGGTCTATTGCTACATGATCAATCCGGAAGCCCCTGGCGTGCTTGCCTTCTCCATCGCCCTCGTCGTCCTTTGCATCTTCGTCGCGATCCTCCCCTTGCTTTGCACTAGGGGCGAGAAAGAGAGCCACGCCACCGCGGTCAACCCTCTCCCTTCCACCATCCCGGCCGTTGAGAAGAAAGATTCGGACGATGCTGAAACCGTTGAAGAGCCCAAAGCAGACGAAGTTCCCGCTGAAGCCGCTGGCGAGCCTGTCGCCAAGCCGGCTGAAGAGCCTGCTAAGGAAGAGACCAAAGCCGAGGAACCCACTCCCACGGAGGCTCCTGCTGAAGTGAGCTCCGAGCCCGAGGCGAAAGAAGAGCCCGCCGCCGAAGATAAGCCTGCTGAGCCGGAAGAAAAGCCGGACGAAGCTGCGGAAGAGCCCGCCCCTGCCGTTGTCGATACTCCGAAGGAGGAGCCTAAGGAAGAAAAGCCTGATGTTCCCGCCGAAGATGATAAAATTGCCAAAACTGAGGAAAAACCGATGAAAGACGAAAAGAAGTCGACCAAAACCGCCTCCGCGAAAGCTGCTCCGAAAGCTTCCGCCGCCAAACCCGCTCCGAAGGCTGCTGCTCCAAAAGCCGCTCCCGCCAAAGCTGCTGCTAAGTCATCTCAGAAAGCGTCTGGCAAATACGAAGTTTATCCAGAAGCTGGATTCTTCAAGTATCGCTTGAAGGCCAATAATGGCGAGATCCTCATCGTCTCCAATGGCTATAAGACCAGAGACGGCGCCCACAAAGGCATCGATACCTTGGTCAAAGCGGTCGCCAGCGGCGTCGCGAAAATCGTCATCGACAAGAACAAATTCGCGCAGTTCCGCCTCTACACCGCCTCCGATTCTCGCCTCATCGTCGCCGGCGAATACTACCCGAACGCCAAAGGCGCTCAGAGCGCCCTCGATTCCGTTCAGAAGTTCTACAAGACCGATAAGATCGTTGATCTTGATGAGATTCCCGAGGACGAGATCAGGGAATGGCGCATCGACCTCCCCAAAGCCGAGAATAACGACAAAGGCAAGTTCGAGATCTACGTCGATGAGACCAAGAAGTTCCGCGGCAGGTTGCTCGCCAACAACGGCCAGCTTCTCTTCGCCACCGCTGCCTATGCCGCCAAATCCGGCGTCACGGGCGCGCTTGAGAAGGTTCAGAAGAAGTTCGAATCTCATGACGTCACCGTCACTTGCGACAAGCAGGGCCGCTACCAGTTCATCGTCTATGCCGATAATGGGGCCGTCCTTGTGATGGGTGAGTCCTACACGAGCAAAGACCGCGCAATCTCCGCGGCCAAGAGCTCCAAGAACTTCTCGACCAAGCCGAGCATCATCGACGTCACGAAGAACGAGGACTGATCGTTTAGCCACCTATAAGCCTTGGGGAAACCTGAGGCTTTTTTGATGTGTTGGACTTGTGCAAAGGCATTTGCGCGACTATGATATAAATACCCTTGGGGGGTATATTATGGAAGAGATTGTTTGCTCGCATTGCGCCAAGAAAAAACACACGCCGCGAAACGATGAGGATAAGAAGAAACTAGTCAATCGCCTCTCCCGCATCGAAGGACAATTGAAAGGCATCGCCAAGATGATTGAAGAAGACCGTTACTGCGGCGACGTGATCATTCAGATCTCCGCGGTGGAGAAGGCGCTGCAATCATTTGGCTACACTTTGCTGGAGGCTCATCTCAGCAGTTGCGTGAAAGACGACATCCTCGCGGGCAAAGACGAGGTCATCCCAGAGACCATGGAGCTTATCAAACGCCTTAAATAAACATGGATAAGAAAGTCAAATTCAAAGTGACGGGGATGACCTGCGCCGCTTGTTCTTCTCACGTTCATAATGCCGTCTCCTCCCTCCCTGGCGTGAAGGAGGCCGAAGTCAGTCTGCTGACGAACTCGATGTACGTCACTTTTGACGGTTCGATAAGCGAAAAAGATATCTGTGAGGCGGTAGAGAAAGCGGGATATGGCGCTAGTCCATGCACCTCCTCATCTAAGAAAAAAGACGAGATTAAAGATGAAGAGACGCCTAGATTGCTGAGGCGGCTTATCGCTTCTTTGATCGTTTTGATTCCTCTTTTCTATTTCTCCATGGGCTATATGAACCCAAACTGGGGCTGGCCGCTTGGGGCGATTGGTGAGAATCCCTTCTATTACGGCCTTTTGGCGATGCTTCTTTCCGGGGCCATTCTGATCATCAACCATTCTTTCTTCGTCTCAGGCTTCCGTTCTTTATTTCATGGTGGGCCAAACATGGACACCTTGGTTTCCTTAGGCAGCGGCATCGCTTTCATATATGGCATCGTCGTGCTTTTCTTGATGTCCTCCGCTTTGGGCGCTGATATGGGCGAAACTGGCTGGGAAAAGGTTATGAGCCTTTCCATGGGTCTCACTTTTGAGACGGCGGGCATGGTGCCCACCCTCATCACGATCGGCAAGACTTTGGAGGCTTTCTCAAAAGGCAAGACGACGAACGCGATTAAATCCTTGCTTGATCTTTCGCCCAAGGAAACCCATGTGTTGCGAGAGGGCAAGGAGGAGACAATCCTGACCGAGAACGTGGCTGTCGGGGACATTTTTCTAGTTCGCCCTGGCGAGGCAATTCCAGTGGATGGGATCGTTCTCGAGGGGAATAGCGCGGTTGACGAATCGGCCTTAAGTGGAGAAAGCACTCCGGTTGATAAAAAAGAAAACGATCGCGTATCCTGTGGAACGATAAACAAGAACGGTGCTTTAAGATGCAAAGCCACTCAAATCGGCGAGGAGACGACGCTGCAGCAGATCGTCAAAATGGTAGAAGACGCGGCGATGAGCAAGGCGAAGATTTCCCGCCTTGCGGATAAGGTCTCTGGCGTTTTCGTTCCGACCGTCCTAGGAATCGCTTTGGTTGTCTTACTTGGCTGGCTGATCTTCGGCCGCGATTACGTGAACGGAGCCTTCGCTGGAAAAACAAGCACATTGACCTATGCCTTGGAACGTTGCGTTTCGGTGCTCGTTGTGGCTTGCCCTTGCGCGCTTGGCTTAGCTACGCCTGTAGCCATAATGGTTGGATCAGGAAAAGGCGCGAAAAACGGAATTTTGTTCAAAACCGCTTCCGCCTTAGAAGGAACGGGAAAGGTGGATTTTGTTCTTTTGGACAAGACAGGTACTTTGACGAAAGGCTGCCCCGTGGTCACTGATATGCTTCCTTCCAACGGGTATTCAGAAAACGATTTGATCTCCCTTGCCTATTCGTTGGAGCGCTGCTCAGAGCATCCTTTGGCGAAGGCAATAGTGGACAAAGCAAAAGAGCTTGGGCTTAAAGCGGAAGAGGTCTCTGATTTCAAAGCCATCTCCGGATGTGGCGTGTCGGGCAATCTTGACGGAGTTTTGTGTTTAGGTGGCAAACCCTCTCTGTTTGAAGGCAAACTGAACCTTGATCCGTCTGTTTTGGATACGATTGATCGATTGTCAAATGAAGGCAAAACCCCCCTTCTTTTTGCAAAAGGAGATGACTTTTGCGGGGTTATTGCAGTTGCAGACACCTTGAAAGATGATTCGAAGGAAGCGATTGAGGAGTTTATTGATCTCGGCTTGATTCCGGTCATGCTGACTGGGGACAATGAGAAAACGGCCTCTTATGTTGCTAAGCAAGCTGGCATTGAATTCCTCAAAGCCGATCTTCTGCCAGGCGACAAATTGGCTTTCGTCGAAGCCCTTAAGAAGATTGGCCGAGTGGTGATGATCGGAGACGGAATCAACGACGCCCCATCTTTGACCGCCGCCGACATCGGCATCGCAATTGGGGCAGGGAGCGATGTGGCGATCGATTCAGCGGACGTCGTTTTGATGAAAGGAACTTTGCGTGATGCTTCCGCGGCCATTCGTCTCTCAAGACATACTTTACTTAATATAAAAGAGAACCTCTTTTGGGCTTTCTTCTACAACCTCATTATGATACCTATTGCTTCAGGCGCCTTCTCCGCGCTTGGCCTCGCTAAGTTGAAGCCTTGGTATGGCGCGGCCGCCATGGCCCTTTCTTCGGTTACAGTCGTCTGCAACGCTCTACGCATAAACCTTTACGATATTTACAGCAAGCGTCCTGGGCATAGAAAAGGTAAAATTCAGATCGAAGAAGTCAGGAAACTGCTTTTGGATAAGAAAGAAGGGAATCATATGAAAAAAGAAATCGTTATCTCAGGGATGATGTGCGTCCATTGCGCTGCCCACGTTAAGTCCGCTTTGGAAGGCGTGCCTGGCGTGAAGAGCGTCGAAGTCGTCTTAGACGACAAGAAAGCTTTCGTCGAATCGGATAAAGCTATCGACAATGCCTTGATTAGCGACGCTATTGAGAAAGCCGGCTACAAAGTCGTCTCGATTAAAGATTAAGCCAACAAGGCGATAATCTCGTCTTGCAAACCTGCGACAACTTCGAGTTTTCCGTTGTCATTATAGAGGTCGGTTTCGCTTCTTATTCCGAAATCGGGAGCGTAGATGCCGGGCTCATCTGAAAACGAGGTGCCAGGCAATAGACTTCTTTCGTCGTGGGTTTCGTAGTTGTCCAAATTTGCTCCTGGGCCATGCGGCGAGACGTCATCGGAGATGTTGTGCCCAACCCGATGGACGAAGAAATCGCCATACCCCGCATCGGCGATGATTTTCCTTGCGACGTCGTCTGCTTCGTAAGCATGGACTTCGCGCAAGGGCAGCTCTTTCTTTAGAAACGAGATCACCCCATCGCGCGCGGCCTTCACAACGTTAAAGCGGTCTTTGTAGATTTGTGGGACTTCCTTGCCAACGTAGGCCATCCAGGTGATGTCTGCATAAACGGCTTCTTCCTCATCGTATTTCGCCCACATATCGATGAGCACTAAGTCGCCTTCTTTGATGGGCGAATGGTTTTCCTTCGTCGGTCCGTAATGAGGATTGTTCGCGTTCTCTCCGATTGCCACGATCGCCGGATCGTCGTATATCATCCCTTCTTCGTGGAAACGCTCGCAGATGAATTGCTGTATCTCATACTCATCACTGGCCCCTTTGCTAAGGATGTCTTCTCTGATCTTAGCAAAAGCCTCATCTTTTATTTTTAGGGCGGTTTTGCAGGCTTTTTGCTGCAATTTGCGGCCTTTTTCTGAAATTATTGCGGTCATTGATTGCAGAATGTTCATGCTTGAAGCGACTTCCAATCCAAGTTTTTTGATGTAGTCCACAGACCCGTAATCGGCGAGCGAGACCCTCATCAGCAAGCCGTTTTCGGAAATGTCCATCAAGACTTTTTGATAAGAAGAAAGGATGATCTTTTCAAGATTCAACATCTCCTGCCATGTTTTGTAGATATTAAGCGAGAAGGCTTCTTCGAGGTTCTCGTCTTGTAGAAAAACCTGATCGATGGAGTGGCAGATGACCTGAGCTTTTCCGTGCGAAGGAATGATGAGAATGATTTTCCTCGTCAACATTTTGTGGAGGAGCAATTTCGCGACGACGGGGTTGCGGTTTTCGTAGTCGACGAGGACCCAAGCGTCAGCCTCTTCTTTCTCAATTGCTTTTTGTATGTCTTGGAGATTCATAAACGGCCTTCTTTCCGCCTGCGATTATATCACGTTAGGTTTTCCCGCCTGTTACAATATCCTCATGCAGACCTCTGAAGGTTCGAAAATCAATCTCGCCTCCCCCAGGAACGAATATCCCCGTCCTCAAATGAAGAGGGATTCCTATTTCTCTCTTAACGGGCCTTGGGATTTTTGCCTTAATAAAGACAAGAGCAATTTCGTCGTCTACGACGAGAAAATCATCGTTCCTTTTGCGGTGGAGACTCCTTTGTCTCAGGTTAATAAGATAGTTGAGAAAGACGATTTCCTACATTATCGGAGGATTTTCAAATTCCCAAAAGAATTCATAGGAAAGCGCGTCCTGCTTCACTTTGAGGCGGTTGATCAAATCGCCGAAGTCTATTTCAATGGGGTCCATCTTGGCCGTCACGAAGGCGGCTACCTGCCTTTTGAATTCGAGATTTCCGGTGGGGAAGGAGACAATGAGCTCCTTGTCTGCGTTCAAGATGATACTTCCTCAGCCGTCTATCCTAAGGGGAAGCAGCGCCTCGCCAATGGTGGCATTTGGTACACCCCCACTTCAGGCATTTGGGGGAACGTCTGGCTCGAAGCCATCCCAAAAGAAGCGATACGTGGACTTAAAATCGTCCCTGATTTCGATAACAAATGCGTTGAAGTCCAAGTCAAATGCGACAGCAAGATCTCCTCTTCCTCCGTTAAGGCCTTCTTCAATGGGGCTTTAATCGGAAGCGGCAAACTCGATGGCGATGGACGGCTGGCCATTGACTGCTCCTCTTGTTTCCACCCTTGGTCTCCTGAAGAACCAAGCCTCTACGATTTGGAGATCTCGGTTAACAAAGATAAGGTCTCTTCTTATTTCGGTTTGAGAAAATTCGGCCCCGCTCTCGTGGACGGCAAACGCGTTTTCGCGCTTAACAACAAGCCTTACCTGATGAAGGGCGTTCTTGATCAAGGATATTTCCCTGATGGAGGGCTGACCGCCCCTAGCGATCAGGCGATGATTAACGACATCCAGCTGATGAAGGACATGGGCTTTAATATGCTCAGGAAGCACATCAAAATCGAACCGGCTCGCTGGTACTATCATTGCGATCGGATTGGCATGCTGGTTAATCAGGATTTCGTGAATAACGGCGGATCCTATAATCAATTCCTCATCGTCGTCTCGCCTATCTTAAAATTGCCTTTTAGGGACGATAACAAACGGGCTTATGCGCGGTTTAAGCAAAAGGATGAATCCTCGAGGCGCTTCTTCGAGTCGCAGATGCCTTTGGTGACCGACTATTTGTTCAACGCTGTCTCGATATGTACCTATATTTTATTCAATGAAGGATGGGGGCAGTTTGACTCCGTCCGTTTGACTGAAGAGCTTCGGAAACTAGATTCCACAAGGCTTATCGATTCCCATTGCGGATGGTATGACCAAGGCGCGGGAGATTTCAAAGGGGACCACATTTATTTCGGTCCGTTCAATCTCAAACAAGACGGCAAAAGGATCCTTTCCCTCTCCGAGTTCGGCGGTTATTCCTGGATCGTCGACGGCCACCGCTTCTCCAATAAGAATTTCGGATATAAGCTTTTCAGATCCAAGGAGAAGCTTGAGGACGCCTTGACGAAGCTTTTCCTCCGCAAACTCAAGAAAGTCGTCGTCAAAGAGAAACTCTCTTCGTATGTCTTCACTCAGCTTAGCGACGTCGAGCAAGAAACGAATGGCCTCATAACTTACGATCGGGAGATCGTCAAAGTCGACGTTGAAAAGATGAAAAAGCTGAACGACGAGATGCATTGGTGAACGATGAAGTACGAAGCTGCTTTTTTCGATGTCGATTGGACCTTGTACGATCACGCTTCTGGAAGGTTCGTCCCTTCTGGGATAGAGGCAATCAAACGCCTGCAGAAACAAGGGACCAAGGTCTTCCTTTGCACGGCTAGGAATTATGAGAGCATCCGCACCTTTGGTCTCTACAAATTAGGCATCAAATGGAGTGGATACATCAGCCACGCCGGAGGCGTCGCGAAGGTTGGGAACCACTATGTTCTAAGACAGCTTGTCGATTCCAAAATCATCCGAAATCTCTGCAAAACCGTCACTAATTTAGGTAGAAACCTCGAAATCGTGACGACGAAATCCCGTTTCATGATCCACGAAGCGGACGAATATACGAAGGCTTATTACGACATCTTCAAAGACCCCATCCCTAAAGTCAGGCCTTATAAAGGGCAAGACTGCGTCGGCGTGCTTTTCTTCGGTCCTAAGGAATATGATGCGCAGATTGAAGCGGAGAACCCTGGGCTTACCTACTTTCGTTTCGCGACCTGCGGGATGGACATCCAGGTCCTTCCCCACATCAAAGGTGATGGGATAAGGGCAATCTTGGACTACCTTGGCATAAGCAAAGAGAAAGCCATCGGCTTCGGCGATGACCTCCAAGACATCTCGATGGGCGAGGCCTGCGGGACCTTTGTTTGCATGGGAAACGGCAAGGAGGAAGTGAAGAAAGCCTCCTCCTTCGTCACGAAGCGAATCGAGGACGACGGCATTCTCTATGCTCTAGAAAGTCTCGGGGCCTTCTCCGACTGAATTTGTTTCACCTGTTTCTTTTGCTTGTAAGCACCCGCGTTGTTGGACCATAATTTCCGGGCTATGGAATGGATTGGAACGGCCATCTTGCTTGGAATCGCTTTGGCCATGGACTGCTTGGCCCTCTCGATCACCGACGGATTGGTCTATAAGGGCCTGAAGATTTGGCAGGCCTTCTTCATCGCTTTCGTCTATGCCGCCCTCCAAGGGCTCTTCCCTTTGGCGGGCTATTTCTTAGGCAAAACCTTCATCGACAAGATCAGCCCTTGGCATCTTCTGGTCGCTTTCGGGCTTCTAGGGATCATCGGAGGCAAGATGATCTTCGACGGCATCAAAGGCATCGTTAAGCCCGAAGAGAAGAAGGAAGGAAAGTTCTCCATCCCCTCCGTTTTGCTCCAAGGCGTCGCCGACTCGATCGACGCTTTTGCCGTCGGCGTCACTTTGACCTCCACCATCAACGCCGAAAACCCCGCTTCTGTCCCCTTCTCCACGACTATGTGGGTCATCGCGATCATCGCGATCTGCACTTTCATCATCTCGCTCATCGGCGTGTTCATGGGCAAAGGCATCAACAAACTTCTTCGCGGCCATTATGAGATTGCGAATCTCTTCGGCGGCCTTGTTTTGCTCGGCATCGGCATCAAATCCCTCGTCGAATTCTTCATCGAGATTATCTAGCTTCATAGAAAGCATTTACCTAATAAGGTAAAATCCCCGCATGGGCAAGAAAACCGGTTTAGTTTTGCAGGGTGGAGGCATGCGCGGAGCCTTTACGGCAGGCGTCCTCGACGTCTTCATGGAGAACCACCTCTCGTTTTCCTATGTGATTGGCACCTCGGCGGGCGCTCTCAATGGGGTGAATTTCATCTCCGGGGACGTTGGGAGAGGGAAATACGTGACCTGCGAGATGGTCCACGACAAAAAGTTCCTCTCCGTGAAGAACCTTTTGCTCAAAGGGAGCCTCTTCGACTTCAAATACCTGCTTTTCACTTTGCCCGAGAAGGACATATTGCCTTTCAACAACAAGGCCTACGAAGAGAACCCCACGGAATTCCTCGTCACTTGCACCGGGATGGAAGACGGGGCGGCCCATTACTTTAAAAAAGGCGAATGCGCGGACTTCTGGAACGCCATTGCGGCTTCCTCCTCTTTGCCTCTTCTAGCGAAGCCGGTTGAGGTCGAAGGACATCTTTATCTAGATGGCGGCCCCGCCGCTTCCATTCCTTTCCGCAAAGCCCTTGAAGATGGGTGCGAGCGCATCGTCGTCGTGGGGACGAGAGAGTTCGGCTTCCGCAAAACGGCCCTTAAGGAATCGCACAAGAGACTATGCAAAAGGTTCTACCACGCCTACCCAAGGTTCATCGAATCCTATGACCGCACGGTCGAGGAATACAACGGGGAGGCCGACGAAATGGAAAATCTCCAAAAAGAAGGTAAACTTTTCCTCGTTCAGCCCGAATTCCCCGTGACCGTCTCGCAGACGGAAAAGGATGAGAAAGCCCTCTATGCCTTATATCTTGAAGGCAGGAGGATCGCCGAGAAGAATCTGGACTCGATGAAAGATTATCTAGAGAACTAGTCCATGAACAAGAACGATAAGAAACAGCATCGGCCAAACGCGAAAGGCGTCCTCAGCCCCAACGCGATCAAAGACTACAAGGTCTATCAGGACACCACCCTTTTGGAATTCCTTTATTTCAAAATGCCCGACACCGCGAAGAAGAACGTCAAAGCTCTTCTTTCCCATCACCAGGTGGCGGTGGGCGGCGTCCCCGTCTCGCAGTTCGATTACCCTCTTACGAAGGAAGACGTCGTCACCGTCTCCAAATACCGCATCGCCAAGAAGACGCGTCGGGATCTGCCTATTCTCTATGAAGATAGCGACATCATTGCTTTGGATAAGCCTAGCGGCCTTCTTTCGGTGGCCACGGAAAGAGAAAAAGGGAAGACGGCCTACCGCTTGGTCTCCGATTACGTCGCTTCTCGCGATAGGAAAGCCAGAATTTACGTCGTGCATCGCCTTGATGAGGATACCTCCGGCGTATTGGTCTTCGCCAAAAGCCAGGAGGTGCGCGAAGCGCTTCAGCATAATTGGCAGGAGATCGTGAAGAAACGCGGATATTACGCGATCGTCGAAGGGGCGATGGAGAAAAGCGAGGACACCTTAAAGGATTACCTTGAGCAAGACAATTTTCAGCTCGTTCGCGTCACCAAGAACAAGACGAAGGGCAAGCTGGCCATCACCCATTACAAACTCATCGAGACCAAAGGCCCTTATTCCCTTTTGAACGTGGACATCGATTCCGGAAGGAAGAACCAGATCCGCGTTCAGCTTGGTAACATCGGCCATTACGTGATTGGCGACGACAAATACGGCGAGCCGACCGACCCTTTGAAGCGCCTTGGCCTGCATGCATACGAACTGGCGTTCACCAATCCTTTGAACGGCAAGGAATACGACATCAAATCCCCGATGCCGAAGGAATTCAAATCCCTTTTCTTCGTCACCCATGAGCAGGAAAGGGAGATGAAGAACAAGGTGAGCCTCAAGAAAGCGAAAGAGGTCCGCGATTCGCGCGCGGAGATAAAAATCCAAAAAGGGAAGCAAAGGAAGAAGGCCTTCAGGTTCGGGCGTTGATATGGAAGAGAAACAGAACGCGCACTCCTTAACGGAGTATAAAAAGAATCGATTTTCCTGCAAAACCTGGCTGAAAGCTCATGCGCCTTTCCTTTTTGACTGGAAAAGCGTTTTCTATTTCGGCGTCTTTCTTTTCCTTCTTGCGATCGCTTGGTCGTTCAATCTCCTCATTGAGAATTCTGGGACGAGCATGCTCGGATGGGACTATACATGGCAATTCGTCTCCTTCGCTTACGACTATTATGATCAGTGGCACGTCTTCTTTTCGACGGGTCGTTTTCCTTTGTATGACACGACCATTTGGGTTGGCTTAGACAACATCGGGTCGAACTCCTACTACAGCCTTTTCGATCCCTTCAATTTCCTGTTCATCTTCTTCCCTCGTTCCTGGATTCCCGTCCTCTTCTCCTTCGCCACCTTCCTGAAGCTGATGTGCGCGGGGCTCATCATGAGATGGTATCTCCGCTATCTTGGCATCAGCGAAGGCGCCTCAAGAATCGGAGCAACGGCTTTGGCTTTCTCGGGGTACATGATGTTCATGGTCGGCTTCCCGGCAACCGTTTCTTGCTGTGTCTACGTTCCCCTCATCCTTCTAGGAATAGAGAAGGTAATCCGCGAGAAGAAACCTTATTGCCTGGTGATTGGCCTGTTCTTGCTTGGCATCACCTCGTTCTTCTTCTTGGTCGTCGCCTGCATCTGGGGCGTCTGCTATGCCTTATGGCGTTATTTTTGGAGTTTCAAGACGCGGAGCGGCAAAGACAACGTCGCGGTGATTTTGCTGGGCGTGGCCTCCTTTGCCGTGGGGTTGCTTATGAGCGCATGGACTTTGCTGCCCTCCCTCCGCCAATCCACCCTTTCCGGGCGTTCCGTCTCCATTGGGTCGGCTTATCTCTCCTCGATTGTTTCCTCGCTGAAAAGCCACGATCTGAAATCCTTCTTTCAATTCATCTTCGAGCCGGTCGGCGATCATCCTACCCGTGAGCTGATGGGATTGGTTTCCTTCTTCTATCCAACAGGCGGCTACATCTATTTGCCTTTGCTCCATACTGGTTACGACGCCTGGACCGCCTCGATATTCTGTTACACCCCCTTCATCATCCTTTTCTTCACCGGGGTCATCATCTCCATCAAGCAGCACAAATGGAACCACATCATCGCGATTCTCATCTGCCTCTTCCTTCTCTTCACGAACTTCTCCTATTTCTTTTTCTACGCTTTCTCCGGGAATGGGTATGGGCGTTGGTTCATTATGCTTGTGCCCGAGATCATCCTCTATGGATGCTGGGCTTTCGACCAAGCTAGGCAAGAGCCGAAATGGGTCCGTTTCACCGGCAGCGTCCTCTCTTTGCTAGGGACCATGGGCACCTATATCCTGATCAACAAGATTATGACGACCACTGCTTGGCCTAACCCCAATGAATTGACTTATTGGCCGAGTTCTTATACCGCGCCGGAAGGCGTGGACGGATCGGCGAATGCCTTATGGTATATCTACCTCCAATGCGGGTACATCTTGGTGGAGGGGGTCATCTTCGTGATCTTCAACGCGAAGAAGTGGATGCCTCAAGCATGGCTAGTCCTGCTTTCGGTTGAGATCATTGTGGCGGGCAACGCCGCATCGGCGAGTTACTATTCCATATACAGCTATAAGAACCGTTATATGGGCGGCACCGCCAATTTCCAGACGGCTTTGAAGGTCGCTGACGCCATCAAATCCGACGATGCGGCCTTTGGCAGAACGCAGATCGATCAGGTCAATGGAGGCGATTCCGAGGCCAAATCCTACACCACCGTCTTGGGGCTCAACGGCTGCTCGACCTTCCATTCATTGATGAATTTCGACGCGGAGGATTTCGCCCTCCTCAACAATATGAAAAGTCCGGGCGGCACCAAAACCACCTACAACGAAACCGAGGTCTATAACCCCTCTTGGGCTGGATATTACGGGAATAAGCGCTTCGCGACCGACAACGCGCTGGGTTATCGTTATTACGCAGTCAAAAACGATTATTCCGATTGGGTGGATTTCATGCCCGCCAACGTTCCTTTCGGCGCAACGGAGATCTACTCCTTGCCTGAGTCGGGGAAAGAGAACAAAACCCGCTACAAGGTCTACAAAGTCGGGGACGATTCCGCCGCCACTTTAGGGCATGCCGTCGATTCCTCGAAGCTCTATCGTCTAGGGAAGGTCGAGGATTCCTATTACCTCAATTCCTTCTACCGCAACACCACGGGTTTCAACGGGCTCCGCTATTTGATCCGTGCGGAAGACGCATATCTAAATGGCGCGATCTTCGAAGACGATGCGGTCTTGCCTGAAGGCATGTCGACCATTGAAACTCCGACCATCCAATCCGATTCGGATGTCCAAGAGCAATATGGTCTCAAGGCACTGAGACTCAATTCGGGCCTTGATTGCTACGTCGTCACGACGAACGAAGGCGATGGCCTCTTCCCGAAAGACGGGCTGACCGGAAGCGTGAACGATGCGGCCTATTTCCTTGATTCGAGTAAATACTACCGCAACGAAGTAACTTCCAAGACGAGCGTCACCGTCGCTCCTGACCGCGGGCACGTCATCTTTTCCTCCGACGACAGCGAATATCTCTCGGACGACGAGACGGGCTGCTATATCGAGATGAAATACTGGTCCAATTCAGTGCCTCGGGTTATGGTTTTCGGAGACGTGAAGCAAGATGACGGGAAAGTGCTCACGAATCAGTTCCTCACCTTCGAATACAGCTCTTTATACAACGCGAAGCAGGCTGGATATTATTCATCCCGTTCCTCCACTTTCGGTCTATACGTCAATGGCCACGCCAAATACCTTTGTCTTGTCTGGCCAAACGGCAATAGCGACATCTCCATTCAGCAATCAAACCTCACCATCTACGTCACGGGGAAACAAAAGATTATCCAGAAACAGGCTCAGCTTTCCGCCGAGTCTTTGAAGAACGTCAAAAAAGAGAACGCGAACGAGTATTCCTTCTCCACCGATTATTCGTCTGGGCGCATCGTCGTGACGCAGCTTGGCTATGACAAAGGTTGGAGCTGCGTGTGCACGAAAGAGGATGGGTCGACCTACAATTGCCCGATGTATAAGCTCGATGGCGGTTTAGTCGGCTTCTACGCTCCTGCGGGGAACAACACCTATCGCTTCTCTTATGTGACGCCTTATCTCTATGGTGGGGTCGCCTTAGCGATGGTCGGCTCCAGCGCCTTCTTTGGATTCGCTTTCTATTCCTTCATGAGGAAAGTGAAAAAAGAGCCAAGCGCAGAGGCTTAGCCCTTCATCTTCAAAGCGAGATCGTAGACTTTGTTCTTTTGGATGCCTAGTTCTTCGGAGACTGCCTTGACGGCCTCTTTTGCCCTCATCCCCTGGCCTAGCTTCTTCTTCAGCGCCTCGACGATCTCTTCTTCGCCGATTTCGCTCTTCGTCTCTTTGCATCCTTCGACGACGAGGACCATCTCGCCTCGCAAAGTGGCTTCATCAAGCGAGACAAATTCCTTCAAGCTTCCCCGGATGACCTCTTCGTGGCTTTTGGTCAACTCGCGACATATCGTTGCTTTGCGGTCTCCTAAAACCTCGTACATTGAGGACAGGGTTTTCGCGATTCGATGGGGCGATTCATAGAAGATGATTGTCTCTTTTCGCGAGGCCAAATCCTTGAGTTCTGCGGACTTTTCGCTTTCTTTTGCAGGCAAAAAGCCTTCGAAATAGAAGTGCGATGTGTCTAATCCTGAGATGGATAATGCATCGATTGCTGCGCTGGGTCCGCTTACTACGGAGACCTTAATCCCTTCCTCGAGGCAATGCGCGACTAGCTTTTGCCCGGGGTCGGAGACGGTTGGATAGCCTGCGTCGGACATATAGCAGACCTTCTTGCCTTCTTTCAGCAAGGAGATGATTTTCATCGAAGCCTCATTCTCGTTATGCTCGTGGCAGGAGATGAAGGGTTTGCTGATGTTGAAGTGCGCCATCAATTGGCCGGAGTTCCGCGTGTCTTCGGCGGCGATGAAATCGCAACCCGAAAGGACCTCTATCGCCCGAGGGGGGAATTCGCTGAGATTGCCAATCGGCGTGGCGATCAAATACAAAAGAGGGGACGGTCCTTCGAAGTTCAGCTCGCGCGGGGTCATTATTGCTTATTCCCCTGGCCGTTGCGACGGGAAGAATGATAGCCGCCGTGATGCGAATGATAATGGTGGGTGGAATTGCCTCCGCCGTTGCCTTGGGGTCTGTTCATGTTCTGCTGTGGGCGGTTATTACGATTCTGGTTATTATTGGGATTCTGGTTGCTGCGATTCTGATTCCCGCGGTTCTGGTTGTTTCCTTTGCCGTGATGCTTCTGCCTTTGGCTGTCGTTCCTTTGATCGTTGCGCTTTCCCTCGTCTCTTTTTGGGGTCTCTAAGCCGGGGATATCGAAATCGGGGAGCTCGTCTTCCTTTGGTTTCTCTTCCTTCTTCTTATAGGTGCCGTCCATGATGGCTTTGTAATCTTCTAGGGAGAAGGTTTTGAAGTTATCGCGTTTGGCGTTGGTGAGGCGGACGGTGCGCGAGATGATGTTGAAGCTGTCCACATGGTATTCGCCTTCGTCGAGATGGACGATGGTCCCTATGTGGGGGAAGTCGCGCTTCTCTACGTCGTAGGTATCGTTCTCGTAAGCCAAGCAACAAATGAGCTTTCCGCATGGCCCGGAGAGTTTTGAGGTGTTCAGGGTGAGCATTTGGTTTTTGGCGAGGGCGATGCCGACTGTTTGCGCCCAAACCAAGAAGGTCGAGCAGCAGAAAGGAAGGCCGCAGATGCCGATTCCGCCGATTTTCCTAGCTCTTTCGCGGGGTGAGAGCTGATGGAAATCGATGCGCGCGTGGAGGAGAGGAGGCAGGATTTTCAAAAGCTCGCGGAAATCCACGCGATGCTCCGGAGAGGTGTAGGTGATGGTGATCTTCGAGCCGTCTAGGCTGTAGTCGGCGTCCAGAAGATTCATCGGCAGGCCGAGTTTGGTGACTTCGCGCTGAGTGATCTCCAAAGCCCTGCGGTCTTGCTCGAGGTTGAAAGCGTAGTCGTCCAAATCGATTTTGGTTGGTTTGCGGAGAATCGGCTTAAGCTCCAAAGGGGAGTGATAAAGCTCTTGGGGAATCAGACTCGTGCTGACCGTGGCCATCTCTAAACCGTCAGGGGTCTCCACGACGACGAGGTCGCCGCATTTGATGTCCTCCATGTCGGTCGAGAAGAAGTAAGACTTCTCCGAATTCTTGTATTTGATGCCCACGAAATATGGGTATTTCTGCATATCGGTCATAACATCACTCCTTGCCTAGCTGATAAAGCATATGGAGGATCAGCAGGCCTCCGTTTATATTGGTTTCGCTTTCCTGTCGCAACTTCATTACGAAGAGAAGGTTGGCGTTCGGGTTCTTGTGGTTAGCGGCGAACGCTTCGCTCATTTTAGCATAAGAAGGCATTTTTATAGAGGCGTGAGCTTTGACGAGACACGCATCTTGGAGGAAGAGCCCCATCATCTCGATGAAGTAGCGCAGAGCCGCGCGATCTTTCAAAGCAGGGATGACTTCGTTCTCGGCAATGAACCTAGCCTCGGCCATGTCGCTAGTTAGCGCAGGAAGAAGGGCGTCGAAAGCGCCTTTCGCAGCCAAGTAATTCTTCGCCTTCGCCTCTTCTTCAATTAGGCTCGGGTCATTGCAGAAGAAAGATAAAATATCGAGGTCTTGCGGGGATATTGATAGGTTTTGCGCGGATTTCAAGACTTCTTCCCTTGGCAAAAGACGCAAATGCAAAGTTTGGCAGCGCGAGATGATGGTCGGCAAAACCTTGGATTCGTTTTGCGTGGTCAAGATTGCGTAGGCAGCGGGATTGGGCTCCTCCAGGAACTTGAGAAGGCTATTCACCGCTTCGACCGTCATGCTCTCGACGCAATGGATCAGATAGACCATCACGCCTTTCTTCTCCAAAGGAGTTTGTTCGAAATAATGGATGAGGTCTTGGACCTGATCCTTTTTGATGGAGCCTTCTGATCCGTCGTAGAAACGGTAATCGGGGTAGTCCCCGTTCTCAAATCTGCGGCAGGTTTCGCATGAATCGTCAGCGAGGGGATTAGGCGAGTCGCATAGAATCGACTTCGCCAAGTATTGTCCCACCTGCAATAAGGGTGTTCCTTTTTCTCCTACCAAAAGATAAGCATGCGAAAGCTTCTTGCTGAGCAAGGACTTCGTGAAGGTTTCGTACAAGACGACTTGCTTATCTTCTAAGTAGGATCTGACGTTCATAGTCTGCTTTTGATCGCGTTGTAGGCGTCTTTTACGACGTCGTCTAGAGCCTGCGAGGCGTCAATAACGACGTAGCGCTCCGGGAAGCGTTTGGCTAAGGATTGGAAAGTGGCCCTCACGCCTTCATGGAAAGACATCTTCTCCAGATCGAGGCGGTTCACCTCTCTGCCTTGGTTGGCCGCGATTCTCTCGAGCCCTTTCTTAGGCTCAATGTCGAAGAGAATCGTAAGATCGGGCATCGTGCCTTCGGTCGCGTACTCATTTACTTTGAGGATCTCGTCTATGCCTAAACCCCTCGCCCCGCCTTGGTAGGCCAAGGAAGAGTCGAGGAAGCGGTCGCACAAAACGATTTTCCCTTCTTTGAGGGCTGGCCAGATTTTCTCCACGAGATGCTGCCTTCTGCTGGCGGCGTAAAGAAGTGCCTCGGTTCGAGGATCCATATTCGTGTTCTTGCGGTCGAGGATGACGTTGCGGATTTCCTCTGAGATCGGCGTGCCTCCCGGCTCGCGTGAGACAACGGTCTGGTAGCCTTCTTCCCGCAGCAATGCGTCGACTTTTTTCAAGACGGTTGATTTGCCAGAGCCCTCTCCGCCTTCGAATGTGACAAATATGCTCATATTTTGGTTCTCCCTTGTAATGCTCTAGTCAAAGTGAGGCTGTCTGCGTAATCAAGCGATGCGCCCATCGGCAAGCCATAGGCGAGACGGGTGACGGTCACTTCCTTGCCTTGAAGCAATTTCGCGATGAACAAGGCGGTCGTCTCCCCTTCCAAAGTCGGGCTGGTCGCGATGATGATTTCTTTGATTCCCTCTGCTTCGATGCGGGACATCAGATGATCGATGTCCAAATCTTCCGGTCCGATTCCTTTCGAGGGGGCGATGACGCCTCCTAGGACATGGTAGATGCCATGGAAATCATTGAGTTTTTCAAAAGCCAGGGCGTCTTTTGGATAACTAAGCACGATGCAGGTCGAATGGTCACGAGAGGGATCGCTGCAGGCTTCGCAGAGATCATTCTCCGCGTAGAGCCCGCAGTTTGGGCACTTATGGATTTTGCTTTTCGCGTCTTGGATGGCTTTTGCAAAGTCCAAAGCGTCTTCTTCGCGCATCTCCAAAACCGAATAGGCCATGCGTTCTGCGCTCTTCTTCCCGATGCCGGGCAGCCTAGAGAAAGAATCCACCAAAGCGAGGTAGGCGGAAAGTTCTTTCATGATCAGAAAAGGCCTCTTTGCCCGGTGACTTTCTCTTCGATCGCTTCGTTTTCTTTGTCGATTTGCGCGTAGGCATCGTTGAGGGCAAGGACGATCGCTTCTTCCAGCATTTCTTTGTTCTCGGGATCGAGGGCGTCCTTATCGATGTCCAAAGACTTGATGGAGCGATTTCCCATCACGATGGCTTTGACCATGCCGCTTTTCTCGACGGCGAATTCCTTGGTCTCCAGCTCAGCGTGGGCCTTTTGAAGCTCCCTCTGCATTTTCTGGGCCTGCATGAGCATCTGCTGCATTTGGTTCATAGGTGTATATCTCCTTTAATTCCTAACGGGGTAATTTGAGCTCGATGTCGCTCACGCGCGGCAGCGCGTTGAGCTGGGCGAGATTGTAATAGCTTTGCTGGATGCGGTGTGAGTCGCTGCGGTCCAATCCGTAGACGAACACTTTTCTTCCCAACAACTTTTCAACGAGGTCTTCAATGACCTTCTGATTTTGCCTAAGGTTAGCGTGTTCCTTAAGGCGAGCGAAGTTGAAGTTTATCAAAAGGGCGTCTTGGCAAAGGCAGAAGGGCCTGGCTTGGGCAAGAAGGGTAGCCGCATCCCCCACTTTGGGGTCTAGCTTCATCTGCTCGAACTCGGACCACTTCTTCACGAGCTCTTGCCTCTCCGCCTTGTATTTCGGGCCAAGCACCAAGATTTGGATCATCGTGTCGTCTGATAAGGAGATGGCGTCCCCGTCCCCTACTAAGCTTTTGCCTGATGTCTGAGCGGCGAGTTCCCTGATCTCGCTTTCTCTCCTTGGCATTTGTGGGATGGGCGATTTCGGTTCTGGGGCTTTCTCGGGGGCTGCTTCTTCTTTCACTGCCGGGGCTCCTTCGAAGAGGAAAGCGGGAGGGACGTTCCCGGTGTAAATCTGGTTTTCCACTGGAACGCTGGCTGCTTGAGGCTTAGGCTCAGGGACTTTGACAGGTTCAGCTGTCTTAGGCTCGATTATGGGTTCAGCCGGTGCCTGATATTGGGGTTTTGCGGGTTTTTCGATAGGTTTTTCTTCGACAATAGGGGCATCTGATAGAGAGCACATCTCAAGTGAGGTGAGCTCAAAAAGGGAACGGACGTTGGAGACTGCTTTCGAGTCGATTTGGGTTTTCAGAAGCAAGTCGATCATCTTATTTGCGCGTTCGAAGGAGAACAAATCGGCCAGGGATTTCGCTTCCTCTTCTTTCAAGGAGGAGCAAAGATCCGCCCTTTTCGTGCGCTTGTAGATGAGGGTGTCTTTCAGCACTTCGAGCAGGGAGGCGATCAAGCGTTTGATGTCTGTCCCACCTGTAAGGAAGTCGTTTAGCTTGGCCAGGGTTTTGACGACGTCTCCTTGGCAAACGGAGGTCAGGTATTCCACCTTCTCTTTCGTGGAGGCTAGCCCGAAGACGGAAAGCACGTCGCTTTCCTTCAATGAGGTCCCTGCGAAAGCAAGGACTTGGTCAAGGATCGATAGGGCATCCCTCATGCCGCCGTCGGAGAGATCGACGATGGCGGAAAGGGCCCCTTCGTCGTAGCTGACGCTCTCTTTTCCAAGGATCTCTATCAGCTTCGCCTTCATGTCATTCGGCTCGATTTTTCCGAAGTCGTATCTTTGGCAGCGCGAAAGGATGGTTGGGAGGACTTTGTGAGGTTCGGTGGTGGCGAGAATGAAAATGACGTGCTCAGGAGGTTCCTCAAGCGTTTTAAGCAAGGCGTTGAAAGCCCCTTGGGACATCATGTGGACTTCGTCGATGATGTAGATTTTGTAGCGTCCGCGGATGGGGGCGTAGTTCACCCTTTCGATCAGTTCGCGGACCTGATCGACGCCGTTGTTGCTGGCGGCGTCTATTTCCACCACATCAGGATGGGAGCCGTTATTTAAAGCCACGCAGTTCTCGCATTGGTTGCATTGGTGGCCTAAGCCTTCCGAGCAATTGAGGGCTTTCGCGAATAGGCGCGCCATCGTGGTTTTGCCGGTGCCGCGCGGACCGCAGAAAAGATAGGCATGCGCGATTTTGTCGTTGGCGATCGCATTTTTCAGGGTCCTTACGATGACTTGCTGCCCCGCGACTTCCTCGAAACTTTGCGGACGGTATTTGTTGTATAAAGCGGTATAGGCCATGGCAAGAGGAATTATACCTTCCCGCGTTTCTACTTCCTAGGTCTAATCAAAGATTAGGAGAGGCTTCCTGGCCATGCTATAATTTTCGCCGTTTATGGAAGAAAGCATGCGCAAAAGGCTTGAGGTAACTCAGGCTAGATTCACCCAAATCGAAGAAGAACTCGCCGACGAAAAAGTGGCCGAGGATCTTTCAAAACTTACCAAGCTGACGAAAGAGAGGGCCAACCTTGAGCCCATCGTCGCCAAGTTCAAAGAATATCTGAAAAATGAGAACAACTATCAAGACAGTTTCGCCTTGGAGGAGAGCGGCGACGCGGAGATGATCGAGCTCGCCAAAGAGGAGAGGAAAAACGCCTCTGAAGCGATGAAGCAAATCGAGGATTCACTGCAGCTCCTTTTGGTTCCAAAGGATCCAAACGATGACAAGAACATCATCGTAGAGATCCGCGGGGCCGTCGGCGGAGACGAGGCGAACCTATTCGCGGGAGACCTTCTGCATATGTACGCGAAGTACGCGGAAAAGCAGGGATGGACCATCAAACTTTTGGATGCTTCTTTAGGCGCGGCAGGCGGCTATTCGAGTGTCTCCTTCATGATTAAAGGGGACGCCGTCTATTCGAAACTGAAATTCGAAAGTGGGGCCCATCGCGTCCAACGCGTGCCGAAGACGGAGTCGCAAGGGAGGATCCATACCTCCACCGCGACCGTGCTCGTGATGCCGGAAGCCGAAGAGCTGGATGTCCATATCAACCCCGCCGATTTAAAAATTGATACCTACCATTCCCAGGGGGCAGGCGGCCAGAACGTCAACAAAACCGAATCGGCCGTCCGCATCACCCACTTGCCGACGGGATTAGTAGTCGCTTGCCAAACCGAGAAGGCTCAGCTGCAAAACAAAGAGATCGCCATGCAGATGATCAGGGCGAAGGTGGCTGCTTATTTCCAAGAGCAAGAAGACTCCAAGCGCGCTCAGGAGAGGAAACTCAAAGTCGGCACGGGTGAACGTTCGGAGAAGATCCGCACCTACAACTATCCTCAGAACCGCGTCACCGACCATCGCATCGGCTTCACCATCAATCAGCTTGACCGCGTGATGGAAGGCGAGCTTGACCCCGTCGTGGACGCCTTGATCCATTACGATCAGGAACAGAAGATGATCGACGAAGGGAAGAAGGAGCAAAATGCCTAAGATTTTTGAGGTATACAACAAGGCCCTGAACGAGGGAAAGGAAGCGGGTGTCCTTTCAAACGACATCCGCATCCTGATCGCTTTGGACAACGGTTTCAAAGAGCCTATCGATACCCTCTTCTATCGTGACTCGGAGATGAAAAACCTCCCTTTGTTCGAAAAACAATTTAAGCGGCTTTTGCGGGGAGAACCAGTCGAATACGTTGCAGAAGTGGCCTCTTTTTTGCAGTTCAAACTCCACGTCGATCGCCGCGTTTTGATTCCAAGGATGGAGACTCAGGAGCTCGTCGCGAAGATCTCTGAGCGAATCAGTGATTGGTTCGATCCGCGCAATTTCCTCGTCTGCGCCGACATCGGCACCGGCTCAGGCGCGATAGCTATCGCCCTCAAATCGCTTTTCCCGAACTGGCTTTGCTACGGCTCGGATATCTCCAAAGACGCCCTAGACGTCGCTAAAGGCAACGCTGAAAAATACAATCTGCCCATCCACTTCTACGAAGGCGATTCTTTGGAGCCTTTCATCAAAGAGAAGATGAATCTGGACATCATCGTTTCCAATCCGCCCTACATCCTCAACAGAGAAGAGACACAAGACTCCGTGAAAGACTTCGAGCCGGGGTCCGCTCTTTGGCTGGATAAGAACGACTCAGTCTATGAGAAGATTTTTCGCGATGTTCATCGGGTCAAGAAAGGCGAGATGATGCTTTTCTTTGAAATCGGCTACGACCTAGAGGATTATTTGACCGCTTTGATGGAAAAATACCTGAAAGATTACGACTACACATTCGAGAAAGACCTTAATGGCCTTGCCCGTTTCCTATTCGTCCATCTGCATTAAGGAGGCTTATATGGGGAAAGTTCTTTATTGGAAAAACGTCGATGAGGCTGCCGCCTTGCTTCAAAAAGGCGAAGTCGTTTGCTTCCCAACTGAGACGGTTTACGGAATGGGGGCCATTTCTTCTTCGGAAGAGGCTTTCAACAAGCTCGTCGCCATTAAGCGTCGCCCCTCGGATAAGCCTTTCACCTTGATGTGCTCCTCCATTGGCGAGGCCGTCAAGTATTGCGAGGTCGATGTGCGGTCAATCGCCGTGATGAAACGCTTCCTCCCAGGCGAGGTCACCGTCATCGTCCCGGCTAGAAAGAATCTACCGAGATGGATCACTTTAGGGACCCCGTGGATTGGAATTCGGGTTCCTAATTCCCAGGATGTCCTTGATTTGATTGAGAAAGTGGGCGCTCCGCTGCTAGTGCCTTCCGCCAATCGATCCGGCGAGAAGACCTCCACCACTTTCGAGGAGACCTATGCCGTCTTCAAGGATGAAGTCGGGGCCATCATCAAAGGCAAATGTGAGTCCAATCTCGCTTCCACGATTGTGAAGATGGACCCCGTTTTGGGAATCTCGCTCATCCGACTAGGCCCCGTGGATTTCAATGAGATCAAAGATGTTTACGAGAAAGGCGCGATGAGCGTCTCCCTTGCTTCTGATCACGGCGCCTTCGCGCTTAAGAACGACATTCGGATTTACCTCCAAGGCAAGGGCTTCAATGTATTGGATGAAGGGACGGATTCGAAAAACTCCTGCGATTATCCCGTTTATGCTTCTAAAGCCGCGTTGGATGTTGCCGAAGGCCGCGCTGATATAGGCGTGGTTTGCTGCACTTCCGGTGAAGGCGTCTGCATTGTAGCGAACAAAATCAAAGGCGTTCGCTGCGGCATCGGATACGACGATGATTGCGCCGCCAAGCTGCGCGAGCATAACAACGCCAACATGATCAGCTTCGGAGCGAAGTATATGAAGGAAGAGGACGTCCTGCGCCGCATCGATATCTTCCTCTCTTCGACCTTCTCGCCCTTAGAGAAACACCATCGCCGTGTTCAAGAGATCATCGATTTAGACAAGTAAAATCCTCAAAACCGCTCATTCGCTTTTATTAAGTGGTGTGGGCACTGGTTTTGTTTGTTCCATATGCGGAAACGATGACCCTAAGTACATCGGGTATCGTAACGGCCTTCCTTATTGCAGAAGATGCATCACTTTTCAGGGTAAGTCGGCCAGACAGACTTTGCCTCAGCCACGCCCTTCCCCGCTATGTTTGTCCTACTCTTTGTCTCCTGAGCAATCCGAACTCGCCCAAAAGGCGGTGGAGAACTTCAGACGAGGCATCGATACCTTGATTTACGCCGTCTGTGGTTCCGGCAAGACGGAGATCAGCTATCCAATCATCCAATTCGCCATGGAAAGGGGAATGAACGTCGGCTTCGCTTTGCCTAGAAGGGATGTCGTCATAGAGCTTTACGCCCGTTTGAAATCCGCCTTCCCCAAGAACTCGATCGTCGCGGTCTACGGCGGGCATACGGGGGTGCTCGAAGGCAATTGCATCATCCTCACCACCCATCAGCTTTTCCGCTACGAGAAATACTTCGACCTCTTGGTGATGGATGAGATCGACGCCTTCCCTTTCAAAGGAAACGAGACCTTGATGGCAATGTTCAAACGCTCTCTGAGAGGACACTGCCTGATGATGTCGGCCACCCCTTCCAAAGAGGTGGTGAAAGAATTCAAAAAGCCAGGTCGAGAGATGCTCACCCTCCACACCAGATTCCACGGACATCCTATTCCCGTTCCAACCATCAAAATCACGCATAACCCCGCAAAAGTGGCATTTTTGATCGCAAAACTAAGGGAATATCGCAAGCAAAATAAGCAGTGTTTCGTCTTCGTTCCAACCATCGGGGAAAGCGAAACCCTCTTCTCTTTGGTTCGCTTTTTCGCTCCCGGTGGGAACTACGTCTCATCCAAAAAAACTGATCGACCAAGAGTCATATCCGATTTCAAAAAAGGCAAATACCGTTACTTGATCACGACCGCCGTCTTGGAAAGGGGAATCACCGTCAAAAACCTTCAGGTGATTGTCTACGGAGCCGATTCCCCTATCTACGACGCGGCAAGCCTGATTCAAATCGCCGGCAGGGCGGGGAGGAAAGCAGATGCGCCAAAAGGAGACGTCATCTTCATGGCTGACAAGCCGAACGAAGCAATGGAAAGAGCAATTGAAGAGATACGTTACTGCAACACCTTTTTGTAAGGTGTGCTTCAAACCCATCGCCGAGGATTCCTTCCTCTCCTCCTTTTTGGGCGAGCCGTCTTTGTGCCCTGATTGCTACCGCGAGATGAAACCCGAATGGTTTGAATGGAAAGAAGGGAAGGTTCCTTGCCTTGCCCTGTATTTTTACAACGAGACCATCCGCTCGATGCTATACCAGTTCAAGGGGTGCGGGGACTATGAATTGAAAGACGCTTTCTTCGCCTACCCCAAATATATTTTGCGGGCGAGATTCAGCGGTTACTGCATCGTCCCCGCCCCTTCTTCCCGCTCGCACAACGAAAAGCGAGGCTTCAACCAGGTCAAGGCGATGTGCGAATGCCTGAAGATGCCTCTTCTTGACTGCCTCGAGAAGACCGTCGACGCCAAGCAAAGCGACCTCTCGGCAGAGGAAAGACGCAAAATCGGGAAGTATCTCGCTTATCGGGGGCCCTCCTCTTTGAGGGATAAGAAAATCCTCCTAGTGGACGACGTCTTCACGACCGGCTCAACCGCTAGAGGGTGCCTTAAGCTTTTAGCGGCTCATCACCCCAAGAAATTGGCCCTTCTGATCATGGCAAAAACCCTCCCAAAATGAGGGCTTTTGGCGCGTTGCTTACCATTTCTTGAAATGGTATGATTACCGGGCTTTGTGCGTAGGAGTTTTCTGTGGGTAATATCATTGAATCAATCTTCCACCTCGAGAAACGCGAACTGAACCGTTATGGCAAACAAGCCGACCGGGTCATGAGCTATGAGGATCAGATGAAAGCGCTCAGCGATGATGAGCTGCGCGCCAAAACAAAAGAGTTCCAAGAGGCCTTGAAGAACAAGACCAAGACCCTTGATGACATCAAATTCGAAGCGTTCGCCGTCTGCCGCGAAGGTGCAAGGCGCGCTTTGCATCAATTCCCCTTCAAAGTCCAGATCATCGGCGCCCTCGTCCTCAACGATGGCAACGTCGCTGAGATGAAGACAGGCGAAGGTAAGACCTTGACCGCGACGATGGCGGTTTATCTGAACGCGTTGACCGGCGAAGGCGTCCACGTCATCACCGTCAACGAATACCTCGCTGAGCGTGACGCGAATTGGATGGGCGAAGTCTACCGCTTCCTCGGGCTGACCGTCGGAGTCAACCTCGCTTCCAAAACCGCCTCCGAGAAGAAAGCCGCCTATCTTTGCGACATCACCTACACCACAAACTCCGAGCTTGGCTTCGATTATCTGCGCGACAACATGACGCAGACCCTCGATAACCGCGTCCTCCGCGGATTGAAATTCTGCGTCGTCGACGAAGCCGACTCCGTCTTGATCGACGAATCAAGGACCCCGCTCATCATCTCCGGCGGTCAGAAATCCTCCGCGAGCCAATACATGGTCGCTGATCGCTTCGTCAAAACCCTCCGCAAAGACAAGGACTTCATCGTCGACATCAAGACGAAGACCTGCTCTCTCACCGATGATGGCAACAACAAAGCCGAGAGGATGTTCGGCATCCGCAACCTCTATGATCCTGAGAACCAGGATCTCGTCCACCGCATCCACCAAGCCCTGAAGGCCAACTACATCATGGGCAGGGACGTCGAGTACATGGTTGACAAAGACAGGCAGATCCAACTCATCGATCAGTTCACGGGCCGCATCATGAAAGGCCGCGAATACAACGACGGCCTTCAGCAAGCCATCCAGGCCAAAGAAGGCGTGGAAATCAAGCAAGAGACCATCGTCTTGGCGACGATCACCTATCAGAACTTCTTCCGTCTCTATAAGAAACTCTCCGGCATGACCGGCACGGCCAAAACCGAAGAGGAAGAATTCGAGAAGATCTACAACATGAAGGTCATCTGCATCCCGACCAACCGCCCAATTCAGCGCGTCGACGACGATGACGTCATCTACGGGACCCATCAGTCCAAACTGAAAGGCTTAATCGAGGAAGTCAAACGCCGCCACGAAGCTGGCCAACCTATCCTCATCGGCACCGTCTCAGTCGAAAGCAACGAGGAGATCTCGAAGCTCTTGACCGAAGCGGGCATCCCCCACGAAGTGCTCAACGCGAAGAACCAAGCGCGCGAGGCGGAGATCATCTCCCACGCCGGCGAAAAAGGCGCGGTCACCCTCGCCACCAACATGGCGGGCCGCGGCACCGACATCAAACTTACCGACGATGTGAAAAAGCTCGGCGGCCTCTGCGTATTCGGAACCGAAAGGCACGAATCCCGCCGCATCGATAACCAGCTCCGTGGACGTTCCGGACGTCAGGGAGACCCCGGCTATTCCCGCTTCTATGTCTCCTTCGACGATGAGCTCATGCGCCGCTTCGTCAACGACAACATCCGCCAAACCTTCCAGACCCAGCTAGGCGATGATCATCTAGAGAACAGGATGCTCCAAAGCGTCGTCACAAACGCCCAGAAGCAGATCGAAGGCCGCAACTTTGATACCCGTAAGAACCTCTTGGACTACGACGACGTCTTGGCCAAGCAGCGTCAGATCATCTATGACCGCCGTGACCGCATCATGCTCGCCGGCGACATCAATGAGCTCGTCCACTCCTTCTTCTCCGACACCGGAAAATTCCTCGCCAAGAAGGCGACGGTTCCGGGAAGGGACGAGGGATTGATTTCGGGGGAAGCGCTGAAGAAGCTCGTTGAGCCGGCCTTCGTTCCGGCTGGGGAATTCCCCGCGAGGGCCTATGACGAAGCATCTGTTGAAGAAGGTGGGGAGGATCTTGGCGAATATCTCTATTCCGCCTACCTCAAAAAGCGCGAGACCTGGCCCGCTGATCAGGCTGACCGCGTCGAGCGTTCCATCTCCCTTTCCGTCATCGACCGCAACTGGACCAAGCACATCGACACCATGTCGCATCTCCGCGAAGGGATCGGCTTGCGTTCCTATGCGCAGACCAACCCGCTTCAGGATTACGTCAACGAAGGCTACGCCCTCTTCCGCGAGATGAATTCGAACATCGCGGTCGACTGCGTTTACAACTTCATGAATGTCCGCCTCGTTAAGAAAGAGGAGGCTCCCGCCCCTTCTTCCGAGCCGATTGAGGCAAAGGCGGAGGAAGCTAAACCTGAAGCGAAGCCCCAAGAGGAATCCAAACTTGAGGTTGAGCATCCTGAATACACCCCAGAGGAAAAGCCTTCTGAGGAACCTGCTGAAAAACCCGCTGAATAATCAAAAAAAGCCGCAAAACCTAAAGGAATAAACATGAAAGAGTTAGTCGAGTTAAAACAAAAAGCCCAGGATTTGGGCAAAGTAGTCTCGCATCTCGGTGATTCTCTTTGACCTCGTCAGTCTGAGAAAAGAAATCACCGAACTAGAGACTAAACAAAACGCCGAGGATTTCTGGAACGACCAGAATTCCGCGATGCAGATCGTCAACCGCCTCGCCGATATCAAAGAGAAGGTGAATGGCTACGACAAAGGCCTCGCCGACATCAACGACATCAATGAGCTCATCGCTTCTTGCGACGAGAAAGACAGCGAGATGCTTGAGCTCATCGAGTCGATGGAAAACGACCTCGAAGAATCAGCGAAAGCGCTCCGCGCGATTTTGCTTTTCTCCGGCGAATACGACGCCCTCAACTGCACCTTGGACATCCATCCTGGCGCAGGAGGAACCGAGGCGCAGGATTGGTCGTCGATGCTTTTAAGGATGTATGGCCGTTGGGCGGAACGCCATAACTTCAAATGCCAGGTCCTCTCGCTTGAAGACGGCGACGAAGCCGGCATCAAATCCGTCACTATCAAAATCACTGGGCATAACGCCTACGGCATGCTCAAAGGCGAGAAAGGCGTCCATCGTTTGGTGCGCATTTCCCCATTCGATGCGAATGCGAGGAGACACACCTCCTTCTCGTCCGTGAACGTCGTGCCTGAATTCGGCCCGGTCGCCGATGTCGTGATCGACCCCAAAGATCTCCGCATCGACATCTTCCGTTCCGGCGGAGCGGGTGGTCAGAACGTCAACAAAGTCTCTTCGGCCGTCCGCATCACCCACCTTCCGACGGGGATCGTCGTTTCTAGCGAAGCCGAGCGCGATCAGCCTAAGAACAAAGCGAACTGCATGGCGATGCTTCGCGACAAGCTCATGCAAAGGAAAGTCGAGGAGCGCGAGGCGAAGATGAAGTCCATCATCGGCGTGCAGAAAGCCATCGAATGGGGCTCGCAGATCCGTTCCTACGTCTTCCAACCCTATCAGATGGTCAAAGACCACCGCACCGACGCCGAGACGGGCAACGTCCAGGCGGTGATGGATGGCGACATCGATCTTTTCATCAACGCATATCTTGAGATGGAGGCCAAAAATGCCGATGCTCAAAAGGCGATGGAATAAGGCCGAGATCAAGAAATTCGCCAAGAACATCACCCTCATCACGGTTGGATGCTTCGTCTTGGCCGCTGGAACCGTCGCTTTTTTGCTGCCTTTGGATTTGGTCAATGGCGGCGTGAGCGGCGTCTCGGTCATCGTGAACCATTATCTTGAACCGATTGTAGGGACCCAAGTCCAGGACTTGGTCGCCTGGGTCGTCCAAATCGTCCTGCTCATCGTGAGCTTCATCTTCCTCGGGAAGAAATTCACCTTGCACACGGTTTACGCGACGCTTCTTTACCCCGCTTTCCTCACCCTTCTTATGCGCACCCACGCCTTGGATTTCATCTCCAACGCGATGAAGCCAGAAGGGGCGGATGATCTGCAGATCGTCTACACCCTCATCGCCGGCATCTTCGGCGGCGCTTTCTCCGGCGCGGGGGTCGCCATCACTTTCCTAGGCGATGGGTCGACGGGAGGATTCGATGTCCTCGCCGCGATCTGCGCTAAGTACACGCCCATTAAGGAAGGCGTGTCGACCTTCGTGATCGACGCGACGATCGTCATCGTAGGCATGATCTGCCTGAAGGATATCCCCAATGGGCTGATCGGCATCCTTTCCGCATTGGTGTGCGCCCTCGTCGTCCAATACGTCTACGTGAACTCCAACCAATACGTCATCGCCGACATCATCTCCGACAAGACGGAGGAGATCATGCGTTACGTCCATGAAAAGATGGAACATGCCTCCACCGTCATCGACGTGACCGGCGGCTACACGGGGACCCCGCGCAAGATCCTCCGCGTCGCCTTCAACAAGAAGGAGCTCAACTCCTTCCGCTCCTTCATCGCTGAGACCGATCCTCGCGCTTTCGTTTCGTTCACCCAAGCTTCCATGATCAACGGGGAGGGCTTCGCCCCTCTCGTCATCTCAAAGAAGAGGAAGAGGGATGAGTAAGGTCCAGGGATACGAATCCCGTCCGTTTGAGCTTAAGGCACCTTATGTCCCTACTGGCGATCAGCCCCAAGCCATCGCTAAGCTTTTAGAAGGCGTGAAGGAAGGCAAACAGGTCCAAGTCGTTTTAGGCGCGACGGGAACAGGGAAAACCTTCACCGACGCCAACATCATCGCCTCGCTTAATCGCCCTACCCTCATCATGGTCCACAACAAGACCTTGGCGAGCCAACTCTACGCGGAGTTCAAAGAGCTTTTCCCGAATAATCGCGTGGAGTATTTCATCTCCAATTTCGATTTCTACCAGCCGGAAGCCTATATTCCAAAAACGGATACGCACATTGATAAAAACGCCGTCATGAACGAGGAAATCGATATGATGCGCACCTCGGCGATGAATTCCATCCTCTCCCGCAGAGACACCATCGTCGTCGCTTCCGTCGCCGCTATCTATGGCTTAAGCGACCCCAATGAGTACCAAGGCCTCATCTTTGAGATCCGCCAAGGGGAGGAGCTGGACCGCAACGCCTTGTACCATCAGCTTACCGAGGCGCAGTACACCCGCAACAACCTCGATTTGAAACCGGGGACCTTCCGTGTGAGAGGGGATGTCATCGACATCGCCCCTGCCACGCATGATTACTACATCCGCATCGATTGCTTTGGCGACACCGTCGATTCGATCTCGCAAGTAGACACGGTGAGCGGAGAGGTGATGAAAACCTATGCCACCTACCCGATTTTCCCCGCCTACGATCACGCTTCCACGAAGCAGCGGATCGAGCGTGCCTGCGAAGGCATCCAGCAAGAGCTGGAGGAGCGTTTGGCCTATTTCAAATCGGAAGGCAAACTCCTAGAAGCTGAGCGTCTAGAAATGAGGACGAGGCAAGACATCGACAGCATGCGCGAGCTTGGTCGCTGCCCCGGCATCGAGAACTATTCAAGGCACATCGACGGCAGAAAAGAGGGCGAGCGACCCTTCACCTTATTGGACTACATGCCCAAGGATTTTTTGCTCCTCATTGACGAAAGCCACGTCACCTTCCCCCAAATAAGAGGGATGTACAATGGCGACCGTTCCCGCAAGGAAACGCTCGTGGAATATGGCTTCCGCCTCCCCAGCGCCCTTGATAACCGCCCGCTTAACTTCTCCGAATTCGAATCCTTAATGCCCTCAGCCGTCATCTGCACTTCCGCGACCCCGGGGGATTATGAGTTAGGCAAAGCCAATAACGAAATCGTCGAGCAGATCATCCGCCCGACTGGTTTGCTTGATCCCGTGATCTCAGTCAGGCCCACCATGGGGCAGATCGAGGACTTGATGTATGAGATTCAGGAGCGGATCAAAAAGCAAGAAAGGGTCATGATCGTCACCTTGACCATCAAGATGGCGGAGGATCTCACTTCGTATCTGAAAGAGAGGGGCATCAAAGTCACCTACCTCCATAACGAGACCAAGACCTTGGAGAGGACCGAGATCATCTATCAGCTCCGCAAGGGCAAATACGATGTCTTGGTCGGCATCAATCTTCTTCGTGAGGGGTTAGACATCCCTGAGGTTTCTCTCATTGCCATCCTCGACGCGGATAAGGAAGGCTTCCTCCGCTCCACCCGCTCCCTCATCCAAATCATTGGTCGCGCGGCGAGAAACGCCCATGGGGAAGTCATCATGTACGCGGATTGCTACAGCGATTCCATGAAAGAGGCGATTGGGGAGACCAACCGCAGAAGGGCCATTCAGCAAGCTTACAACGAAGAGAACGGAATCGTCCCGACCACCATCATCAAGCCGATCACCCCGCCCCTTCATAACAGCGAGACCGAGACGGAGAATTTCGTCAAAAACTCCGCAAAAATGTCACGAACCGAGCTTCAGAAGCATATTTCTGAGATAGAGAAAGAGATGAAAAAAGCCGCGAAAGCCTATGATTTCGAACGGGCTGCCGAACTTAGGGACATCCTTTTCGAAGCAAGAGCATCCTTAGGAGAGAAAAAATGAAGAAGTTCGACGCTTACCTTTTCGATTTCGACGGGACCCTCTTCGATAGCAGGGAGTCCTTGCTGCCCGTTTGGCGATACGCTTTTGAGAAGGTGGGGATCAAAGACGTGAGCGAGGCCCAATGCGCCGAGTTCAGCCATCATCCGCTTAAGTACGCCGCCGAGCAAACCGGGGTGAAAGACTACCAAGCCTTCTTCGACGCGATTCTCGAGGGTCTTGAGCTTGATGAGACAATCGAAGCCACCAAGATGTTCCCGGATACCGTTTCCCTCATCGCCACCCTTTTCTCTAGGGGCCTGCCTTTGGGCATTGTCTCAAGCAATGTGTCCACGCATATTCAAAGGGTCTTGGACAGCAAAGGGGTGTCTCGCTACTTCTTGGTCCTTTCCTGCTCCGATCTTTATAGCGCCCCGAAGCCGACCGCCGAGCCCTGCCTCTACGCTTTGAAGGAGATGGGGATAAAGCCAAGCAAATCCATCTGCCTCGTGGGCGATTCTTTGCAGGACGTCGAGTGCGCGAACAATGCTGGTGTAACAGGGATTTTGTTAGACCGCGACGGGATATATCCAACTTTCGACGGGCTGAAAATCACCTCACTTTATGAGCTTGTTTTCTAGTTGTAACGCGGGAAAGAAAAGTCTATCCTTTATTAGCCTGTTTGAAAGGAGCGGCCTTTATGCAATGGTATGACATCGTCTTCGTCGTTATATCCCTGATCGTCATCATTCTCGCCTTGCTGCAAGGCGGCAAGTCGGAAGGCGCTTCCGGTGCGATCACCGGCGGCGGGCTCAACGTCTTCGCGAAAACCAAGGAGCGCGGCTCCGAGAAGGTCATTACTTATCTCACCTTCGGCTTCGCGATCGTCTTCCTCTTCGTTGCGTTGCTCATCTCCATCAATACGAAAGCCGCGAGCACCGATTCCTCGGAAAGCTCAGTCAGCATCGAGTCGGCGATCCGCCTGCTCTTCTAAGATGAGACCTGCCCTCCTCGCGGAGGGTTTTCTTTATCCTCTGGGACTCGTTTTCGTAGTATTCTTTTTCCTATGGAAATCCGCGAATTCGTGAAAGAAAGAAAACTCGCTCTCGCTGAGCGAATCAAACTGATGCCCCACCGGCCTCATCTCATGATCATTCTGGCTAATGATGACCCTGCCTCCGCCTCTTATGATAGAGGCAAGATGAAAGACGGCGCGGAGATCGGCGCGCTTGTCGAGATGACCGTCTTCACGCCCGATGTCTCGGAGGGGAAACTCCTTTCAACGATAGAGCGTTTCAATAAGGACGAGTCGATAGATGGCATCATCGTGCAGCTCCCTCTTCCCAAGCACATCTCCGAAGAGAAGGTGAAGCGGGCGGTGGATCCTAGAAAAGACGTGGATGGGTTCCATCCTCTCTCTTCTTTCTATCCTTGCACCCCTTTGGGCATCATTTGTTATCTAGAAGCGGAGAACTTCCCTTTCCGCGGCAAGAACGCGGTGGTCTTGGGACGCAGCAACATCGTGGGCAAGCCGATGGCGAAGATGCTCACCGCCAAAGACTGCAACGTGACACTGCTGCATAGCAAAACAAGCGATGAGGATAAGGCTTTCTATTTAGGGCACGCCGATCTAATCGTCGTGGCCATTGGGAAGCTAGGCTACTTGGATGATCGCTTCCCGCTTAAGGAAGGCGCCGTCATCGTGGATGTCGGCATCAACCGCGGGGAAGATGGGAAGTTGCATGGGGACGCAGTCCCGGGCTTGCCGGTTCGCCTGCAGACCCCCGTCCCTGGCGGAGTAGGCTTATTGACCCGCTTGGCTTTGATGGAGAACCTCGTCGAAGCCGCTTCGAAAAGATAAAAGAAAGCCGCGGATTGTTGCGATCCGCGGCGTTTTTCATTCGGCTTTCTCTTCGTCTTCTTCTGGCTTAGGCTCTTCGACGGGCTTATGCTCAATCTCTTTGACTTTCGCCTCAATCACTTTGGGCTCGTCTTCCTCTGAGACGGATTCCGCTTCGATGGGCTCTTCTTTGACGGGCTCCTCTTTCTTTTTGGATTTCTTTTCCTTCTTCGGCTTTTTGGTCTCTTCCTGATCGACGGGTACGAGGGCAGCCTTCTTCTTTCTCTTGATGCCAGAGACAACGGTGATGATAGCTAGAGCCACGGCCACGATGGAGATGACGGTGCCGGTGAGAGCCAAGCAGATGCGCTCCTTGGCCTCGGAATTGACGTTATAAAGGATGATGATGTAAAGCCCGACGCCGATCAAAATGCCGCCGAAGATGATCTCTAAGATCGGCATCGCGTAATTCTCGGCGCTCTTCCTGATGAGCGAGAAGATTGAGAAAGTGAGGAACATCGCCCCTACGACGATTGTGCCGACGGCGATGAAATAGACCAGCGCCTCCACAAGCACCTTCTGGAGGACGATCATGATCACGATGCCCAGGGTTATCTCAAATCCGCTGACGAGGATGATTGATTCCTCTCCGGTCTTCTTCACCTTGAGGAGGGTCATGATCAAACGAAGCAAGCCATCCAAGATGATGAAGCCCGCGATCGCGTAAGTGATGATCGAGTTGATGACGTTGCGAAGGTTCTCGTTCCCCTCGATGCAGCCGACGACGATGGCGAGGATGCCGGCCGCCAATAGAATCACGTCTTCGGACAAATTCCAGATCGTCCAGAATTTGTTGATTCCTTTGTTTTCTTTTGCTTCTTTCATAGGAATCTCCCCCTTTTCTTTCTTTTTGCCGTGCTTAGTATAGTCGCGAGAGGAATAAAAAATGAGAAAAACCTTAATAAAAGAGTATGCGAAGCTGCTCGTCAGAACCGGGCTTGTCGTCCATAAAGGACAAACCGTGGTCGTCCAAGCCAATGTAGATCAGGAGGACTTCGTCTCCCTAGTGGTGGATGAATGCTACAAAGCGGGGGCGAAGAAAGTCATCGTCGAGTGGGATTCGCAGAAAGTCGGAAGGATCCGTTCCAAGAAAGAAAGCCTCAAAAGCCTCGCAAATCCCCTTTCTTTTGAGGTTGAGAAAGCAAAATGGAAGTCAGAAGAGCTGCCCGCCCTCCTTTGGATCGATAGCGATGACCCGGACGGGAACAAAGGAGTCGATGCTCAAAAGATGGCGAAAGTCAGAGCTGCTAGATATAAGGTTCTTGGCAAATATCGCGAGGCCATGGAGAACCGCTATCAATGGTGCATCGCCGGCGCTCCCTCCCCGGCCTGGGCGAAGAAGATCTTCCCAAATGAAAGAAAATCCGTCGCGATGGAAAAACTCTGGGAAGCGATTCTCCTCACTTCCAGGGCAAATGACGGGAACGGCATCGAGAACTGGGCCAAGCACGATGCGGAACTGAAGAAGCGCTGCGCTTACCTCAATTCGCTGCGCCTCAAAAAACTTCATTACACCTCCAAGAACGGGACTGACCTAACCGTTGGGCTTATCCCTGGGGTCATCTTCCTCGCCGGAGGGGAGAAGATCATCGGAGGCGACTTCGAGTTTCAGCCCAACATCCCTTCCGAAGAATGCTTCACCTCACCGAAGAAAGGCGAGGCGGAAGGCGTCGTCTATAGCGCAAAGCCCTTGGTCTATAACGGCCAGCTCATCCGCAACTTCCACTTGGTCTTCCATGAGGGCAAGGCCGTCGAAGCCTATGCGGAGGAAGGCGAAGAGACTCTGCGTTCCATCCTTTCTCTTGATGAGGGCAGCGCCTATTTAGGCGAATGCGCTCTGGTGCCCTTCGATTCGCCGATCAACAACACGGGCCTTCTTTTCTACAACACCCTTTACGATGAGAACGCCTGCTGCCACCTCGCGCTTGGACAGGGCTTCTACGAGCTTTATCCGGATTTCGAGAAATACAGCGAAAAAGAGCTCCGTTCCTTCGGCATCAACCATTCGATGTCTCACGTCGATTTCATGATCGGCTCAGAAGATTTGAACATCGTCGGCACGACCGAAAGCGGAGAGGAGATCCCTCTGTTCAAAGACGGGAACTGGGCCTTCTCTTTCTAAGGCTTAGGCCTCTTCTAGATTCAATAAATCCTTGAAGGCGATGGAACGGGTGGAAAAGTAAAGCTTCTTATCCGCCCCATCGATCTTCTTTATGTCGTCCACGAATTCGTATATGTGGCCGTCCGACCAATATCTCGCCTTGACGGGTCCACTTTCGTAGTTGACTAAGACCTCATTGATCTCCTCAGCCCTATCGGAGGAGATTAAAGGACGAGGGACGCGCGAACGCCTTTCCCTGAGCTCGGCCAAATACCTTCCTTGCTCGATCAAGGATTGGTATGGCGCCCATTTCATCATCCCCCTATCGCTGCAAGTCATGCTCTATGTCCTCCGATTTGCTGATGCCTTTCTTTGATGGTCGAGTCCTTGGTTAAGGAACTTGCCCGCAGGACGGCGTTCTTGCCGTACATCGAAGAGATGCCGTCTATGGCTTCCCATAGGTCATGGGCTTTGCTTTCCTCTTCTGAAGAAGTGAACAGATCGAATTGATGACCTGAGGATCTGGATAGCCTAGAGAATGAGATGCCCAGTCCGCGGACCGGGCCGCCTTCGTAGTAACGATGGAATATCTCTAGGATCGCCGCGTAGAGCTTCTCTGGAGACGAGGTTGGGATATTGAGCGCCGACTGGCGGGAGAAACCTCCGCCGAAGCTCGCGTTGTAGCGCAAGAAAAGGGAAACGGTCCCGCATTTTTGGTGCGATAAGCGCAAACGGAAGCAAAGCTCATCGCACATCTCTAATAGGAGCAATTCCGTCCCTTTCTCATCGTAATCTCGCGGCAAGGTTTGCCCGATGGAGAGATTCCTCTCCTTGGGGACGTACTTCTCGCGGATGTCCGTGCGGTCAATGCCGTTAGCCAAATCGTGGAGCTGCTCTCCGATGACGCCGAATTCCTTCTGCAAATGGGCGACGTCGGTTTTCGCCAAAGCCTCCAACGTGCGGATGCCCATTTTGGCGAGTCTTCCAGCGATGCCATATGAGATACCCCAAACGTCCATAAGATCCGTTTTCCAAAGTTTGGTAGGGACATCTTCCATATACCAGTGGGCGCGATAAGGCTCCTTCTTTTTGCCTTCCCTATCCAAGCACACTTTCGCTAGGAACATGTTGGGGCCTAGCCCCGCGGTGGCGATCAAGCCCAAATCGTCCTTGATGCGTTTCTGAATCTTCGCGACTAGCTCTTCTGCGGTGCAATGATTCATCTCTAGATAAGGAGTCAAATGAAGGAATGATTCATCAATTGAATAGACGTGAAGATCCTCTTCTGAGACGAAATCCAAAAAGATATCCACGACTTTTGCGGAGATTTTGATGTAATACTCCATCCTTGGCTGGGCGTATATCATCCCCTTCAGCTTTGGAAGGTCCTTCATTCTTTCGACGTTCTTCACGCCGTAATGGCTCTTGAGATAGGGGGTCGCGGACATGACGATTGTGTTCTCCGTGCGCGTGGGATCGCAGACGACGAGCGGAGTCGAAAAGATATCCAGACCCCGCGACGCGCATTCGCAGCTCGCGTAGAAGCTCTTCATATCGATGACCGCGTAGACCTCTTTCATGGGAGAACAAATATAGAGGGAGAAAAAAAGAAAATTCAGTCTTGTTTTTTCTCTGTTCCTGCGTGGGTAAGACTTGGCCGATCGAAATGATTCGAAGGGGCCTTTTCTTCCCAAAGAATCTTTGACAAAGTACGAAAAAAGACGATGTAAGCGGATGAAACTTCTTTTCAAAACGCCTTGTTTATCGATGGCTTAGGCCTTTTTTATTAAACGTTCGCTAGGTGGCTGGACAGCGCGTTTTTCTTGCCTTGTAATGGCGATTCGAATGACTATAATTATTCCGCGTTGGGCCTTTAGCTCAGTTGGGAGAGCGCTTCCTTCGCAAGGAAGAGGTCGCCGGTTCGAATCCGGTAAGGTCCACCATCTTGGACGACAGTCGAACCGGGTTATTGGAGATGTATCTCTATAACGGAACGTTCGGCATAAGGTTAGATGCGAGAGATATTCTCAAGC
>CAVAGB010000006.1:0-88832 GCA_963588055.1 Erysipelotrichaceae bacterium
CACCGTGCGCTACGAGGACATCTACAGGTTCGCGCTCCCAGAGTACTCGAAGTGAGCCTATCCTCATCTAGAGGTGAACCTCATCATCTGCAAAAGCCGCCTCGCGCGGCTTTTGCTTTGGCCAAATTCCCCGTGAAATAGGCTTTGGAAGCGTTTACAATTGCCCTATAGAAAAAGGAGCGATCCACATGAAAAAGAACCTCGCATTGCTTTTGGCGCTTTCTAGCGCCTTCCTTCTCTCTTCCTGCAACCCAGGGGGAGGAGGGGAGGCTTCCTCCGCCCCTTCGATCAACGTGCATTTCTACGGGAAGGGCCTCAATTACGACGAATACGCCCTTTGGCTTTGGAAGAAGGGCGGGGATGGGGCCGAATACGCCTTCACCTCGACCGATGATTACGGCGCCCTCGCCACCGTCCCCCTCTCCGTCTTCGGGGTGGATGACATTTCCAAGCTGGTCATGGGCACGATCGTCAAGACCAAGGGCACCTGGAACTGGCAGACCGGGGACATGATGGCGGATATGAGCAAAGCGCCGATCGATGAGAAGGGGAACGCCTCCATCTGGCTCAAATACAACGATGAGACCATCTATTACTCCGAGCCCGTCAAAGCAGGCTTCTCCAAGAGCGAGTTCGCCTCGACGACTTCGCTCAAGGTCCATGGCGAGGACAATTTCTCCAAGCTCAAGCTCTACGACGGAGCGACCTCCGTCAAAGAGAAGGTCTTCGACGCCCCGACCGATTACTTCCTTTGGGACCTAGGCAGCGACTTCAAGATCGATTTCGCCTCGACCTATTATGTCGAAGCGACGTTCGTGGGGGACGTAACCCTCAAGAAAGAGGTCTCTTTCAACAGCCTTTACGACACCGAGGAATACAACGCCCTCTACCAATACGACTCTCTCGATCTAGGGGCCAATTACTCCAAGGAGAGGACCCTCTTCAAAGTGTGGTCGCCTTCCTCGAAGAAGATAACCCTGAGGATCTACGCCTCAGGCACCCCGAAGGAAGTCTCTTCAACTTTGGGCGACGACACCCACAAAGACTACGAGATGAAGCTCGGCGAGAAGGGCGTCTGGAGCTACAACTTAGCCGGGGACAACGAGGGGAAGTACTACACCTACGTGGTCACCAACGGCAAATACACCGAGAAGGAAATCGTCGACCCCAACGCGAAAAGCGCGGGGGTGAACGGGCTCCGCGGGATGATCGTCGACTTCAGCAAGACGAACCCCGAGGGCTGGGACAAAGTCAAGATCAATGAGTACGACAAGAAATCCCTCACCGTTTATGAGACCCACGTGGCCGACGTCACCTCGAGCTCGACCTGGACGGGGGCGGAGAAGAATAGGAAACGCTATCTCGGGCTCTGCGAACCCGGCACGAGCTACAGCGAGGGAGGCGAAAGCACGCCGAGCGGCTTCGACTACATCAAATCGCTTGGGGTCAACGCGGTTCAGCTGCAGCCCATCTTCGATCAGGACAACGACGAGGTGAGCGCCTCCTTCAACTGGGGCTACAACCCCTTGAACTACAACGTCCTCGAGGGCTCCTATTCCAGCGATCCCTACGATGGCTACGCGAGGATAAAGGAATTCAAGCAGGTGGTGAAGGCCTATAGCGAGGCGGGCATCAACATCATCATGGACGTCGTCTACAACCACGTCTCCAGCGTCTCGGGCAGAAGCTTCGACGTGCTCGCGCCCGGCTATTATTTCCGCTACAAAGACGACGGGAGCTACAGCAATGGCTCAGGCTGCGGCAACGACACCGCCAGCGAGCGGAGCATGTTCGCGAACTTCATGACCCAAAGCGCCTCCTTCTGGGCGAGCGAGTACAAACTCGGGGGATTCCGCTTCGACCTCATGGGGCTGCATCCGGTGAAGACGATGAATCAGGTCGTCAAGGCCCTGCATGAAATCAGCCCCTACATCGCCGTCTATGGCGAGCCCTGGACGCTAAGCACCTCCACCAAAGCCGTTTTGGCCGACCAGGCGGGCATCAGCGCCGCCATGGAAACGGCTGAGGATTTCGCCGCCTTCAACGACGGCTTCCGCGACGGCATGATCAAAGGAGGAATGAAGGGGGCGGGGGAGATCGGCTTCGCCACCTGCACCAGCGCCTATCAGATCAACGCCAGCGACACCAACGCGGTCGCCGGGGGCATCAAAGGCACGACCATGAGCAGCGCCATCATCGCCGATCCCGACAGGACGGTGAATTACGTCACCTGCCACGACAACTACACGCTGCTGGACCGCTTCGAGGCTTTGGACAAGGCTAGCGCCCAGATAGCCTACACTTCGGAGCAGAAGGAGAGGATGAACGTGCTCGCCAACGCGATCACCTTCACCTCCCAAGGCGTCTCCTTCATGCAGGAAGGGGAGGAGTTCCTCCGCAGCAAAGGCGGGGAGAGCAACAGCTACGGCGGGCAAAGCGACGGCAGGGACTACTACAAGATGAACGAGCTCGACTACTCTTTGGCCATCAAGCACAAGGACATGGTTGAGAACTACAAGTCCCTCATCAAGTTCAAGCAGGAATGCCCCGGGCTGCATCTGAAAGCGGAGGAGGCCGCCTCCCTGCAGATAAGGAAAGACGCGAGCACCAGCCGCAACGAGATCATCTACGACCTAAGCGACGGCGAAGGAGGGACCTACCGCATCGCCCACGTCAACGGAGGCAAAGAGAGCCCGGACACGATCGATTTCTCCGGCTATAGCCTCGTCTTGGACACGCTTGGTAGCAATCTAACCCTAAGCGAGGCCACCGCGGTCAAGCCCTATCAGACCATCATCGCCCACAAAGCCGCCTAAGGAAAAGCGCCTATGAGCCTAGGGGAAGCCCTCTAGGCTCATTTCCTTTGTTCAAAACTGGCCTAGGACCTTATAATTCCTCTCGCATGAAGATCGCCCTCGTCATCCCAACCTACAACCAATCGGAGAAGACCCTCCGCAACATCAAAGAGAAGGTCCTCCCTTATTTCGACGCCTCCGGATTCACCTACAGCGTCCTCATCGAGGCGGACCATAGCTCCTTAGAGGAACTAGCCATCCTGAAGAAAGGCATGGAGAGCATGCCGGCGCACGTGAGGCTCGACGATTACGAGGATAAAAAAGGCAAGGGCTGGGCGGTGAGGAAGGGCTTCCTCAATAGCGAAGGCGACTACGCGCTTTTCTTCGACGCCGACCTCTCGACCGATCTCCATGTCTTCGACCTCATGAAGAAGGATCTAGGCAAATACGACGGCTACATCGCCTCCAGGGACGTCAAAGGATCCCTCTATACCAGAAAGCAGCCCTTCAAGAGGAAGCTCACCCATTACGGGGCGCGCTTCGTCGTGAAGAGCATGTTCCACATGAAGGAAGTGAAGGACACGCAGTGCGGGTTCAAGATGTTCCCTCTGCCTCTCGCCAAGGAGATGGCTAAGCGCCAGATCGCGATGGGAGGCGCATTCGACGTCGAATACCTCTATTTCCTGCACCTCAACGGCAAGAAGATAAAAGAATACCCGGCTTCCTGGGAGGATGATCCTGACAGCACCATCAAGGACCTCTCCGGGGCGAGCAGAAAATTCTACCTAGAGCTGAAGGCGATCAAGAAGAACAGAAGGAACTACATCCTAGAAGGAGGGGAAGGCAATGCTGACTGACAGGGTTATCATCGAAGCACGCTCCGGGAACGGAGGGGACGGCTGCATCTCCTTCCTCCAGGAGAAGAACATGCCCAAAGGCGGCCCGGATGGGGGCAACGGGGGCAAGGGCGGATCGGTCTTTCTGCTCGCCAAAAGGAACGTCAACACCCTCATGGCCTACCGCCATTCGCGCGTTTTGGAAGCCCCTAACGGGGGCAAGGGCGACAAGAAGCTCCGCAACGGGAAGAATGGGGAAGACAAGGTTTTCGAAGTCCCCGTGGGGACGCTAGTCTACGAGGAGAAGGGGAACCTGCTGCTCGCTGATTTGTCTAACGAAGGCGACGTCGTCTGCATCGCCAAAGGTGGCAAGGGGGGCAAAGGCAACGCCTGCTTCAAGTCCAGCCGCCTAAGGATCCCCCGGATCGCCGAAAACGGGCATCCCGGCGAGAGAAAGCGCATCGTGTTGGAGCTAAGGCTCGTCGCTGACGCAGGCCTAATCGGCTTCCCTAGCGTGGGCAAGAGCACCTTCCTAAACATCGTATCGAAAGCCAACGTCCCGACAGCGGAGTATCCCTTCACGACCATCGAGCCGAACCTCGGCGTCGTCACTTTGCCTAACACCTACGACCAATTCGTCTTGGCCGACATGCCCGGCCTCATCGAAGGGGCCCATGAAGGGAAGGGGCTAGGCATCACCTTCTTAAGGCACATCGAGAGGTGCCGCGTCTTGGTGCATATGGTCTCCATGGACGGGGAGAGGGATCCCTATGAGGCCTATAAGATCATCAACGAAGAACTTAAGGACTACGGGGCCGACCTAGAGAAGAGGCCCCAGATCGTCGTATCGACCAAGATGGATAGCGACGGGGCAGAGGAGAGGAAAGAGGAATTCGATAGGAAACTCGGCTTCCCCTCTTTCGGGATCACCGCGCTCACCAACGAAGGCGTGGATCCTCTCATCAAGAAAGTGTACGAGCTCATCATGAAGACGCCTGAATTTGCCCTTTTCAAGAATGAAGAAGGGGAAAGCTCCCCCGATTACCGCGTCTACGACGCCACAAAGGAAAACAAAGAAGAGCCTTTCCTCATCTCCCATCCTTCCGACCATCTCTTCCTCATCACAGGCCATGAGGTGCTGGAGAAATACGCCTTGATGAACCTCAGCGACGACCAAGGCGTCGCTAGGCTCATCGCCTACCTCAGCCGGCTAGGGGTGGAGAAGGAGCTGGAGAAGAAGGGGGCCAAAGACGGGGACACCGTGCGCCTGGCCGACTTCGAATTCACCTATTCGAAGTAACCTTTTCCTCAGCGTGGAAGGAAGTTTGCTATAATCAAGCCCATGGAAAAGAGAAGCTTTTGGATAGGGGTTCTTGCCTGCTTCCTCTCTAGTTTGGCCCTCTTCCTGCTTTTCTTCCTCATCCTCACCTTATCTTGATATGATCTACTCTTTGAAAGGCACCATCGCGGAGGTCAGAAAAGACCGCGTCGTCGTCGATTTGGGCAGCATCGCCTACGAGGTTTTGATCGCCAGGAGCGACGACTTCGCTTTGGGAGAAGAGGCCAAGGTATTCACCTATGAGGTTCTCACCCAGGACGACCATTACCTGGCCGGGTTTTTGGACAAGAACGAGAAGGAGGCGTTCTGCTCTTTGCTCGAGGTCAAGGGCATCGGCCCGAAGACCGCCTTAAGCGCGCTTGGGGCGACCCATCCCGAAGAATTGTTCGCCGCGATAGAGGCCAACAACACCGCCTTCCTCAAAAAGCTGCCCGGCATCGGCCCCAAGGCCGCCGCGCAGATCATCCTCGACCTCAAGGGGAAGCTCGTCAAAACGGATGCGAAAGGGCACCCCGAGGCCTACGAGGAAGTGGCTTCAGGACTCAAGGGGCTCGGCTTCAAGAAGAGCGAGATCGACAAGGCCCTCGCCTCGATCAACGAGCCCAATCTCCCCACCGCGGAGGTCCTCCGCATCGCCTTGCAGAAGCTAAGGAAAGGAGGGGAGTGAGATGTCTCGCCTACTAAGCGCCAAGAAGGAGAGCGAAGACGAGAAAGCCGAGCTCTCCCTCCGCCCCCAAACCCTTAAGGAATACGTCGGGCAGAGCCAAAGCAAAGCCAACCTCGAGGTCTTTTTGGGCGCGGCGAAGAAGCGCAACGAGCCCCTCGACCACGTCTTGCTCTACGGCCCTCCGGGCTTAGGGAAAACGACCTTGGCCTACGTCATCGCCAACGAGATGGGCGGCAAGATCCGCCTCATCAACGGCCCATCCGTGGAGAAAGCGGGCGACCTAGCGGCGATCCTAAGCGAGATCGAACCCGGCGACATCCTCTTCATCGATGAGATTCACCGCCTCCCCCGCGTGGTGGAGGAGGTGCTTTACGGGGCGATGGAGGACTTCACCCTCTCCGTGCTCATCAACCAAAACGGCAGCTCCCACGTGCTGAATATGCCTCTTCCTCCTTTCACCTTGGTCGGCGCGACCACTAGAAGCGGCGACCTCTCCTCGCCTTTGCGCGCGAGGTTCGGGATCTCGATGAAGCTCGATTTCTATAGCGAGCAGGAGATCTCAGAGATCGTGAAGAGGACCTCCAAGGTCTACCTCACGCCAATCGAGGAGGAAGCGGTGAGCCTCATCGCCAGGCGCAGCAGGGGGACCCCCCGCATCGCGAACCGCCTCTTCAAGCGCATCCGCGACTTCGCCTCCTTCCATGAGGAGGAGAAGATCACCTTTTCCCGCTGCAAAGAGAGCCTAGAGGCGCTAAAGATCGATGAGCTCGGCCTTGACGACGTAGACATCCGCTACCTCAGCGCGATCATCGAGCGCTTCCATGGCGGCCCGGTCGGGCTCGAATCGATCGCCAGCGCCATCGGGGAGGAGGTCACCAACCTCGAGGACGTCTACGAGCCTTACCTCGTGATGGTGGGGATGATTAACCGCACGCCAAGGGGCAGGGTGGCCACCGAAAAGGCCTACGCCCACCTCAAGAAAGCCCACCAGTCGAGCCTCTTCTAGGCAAAATGCAAAAACGGCCCCTTTAGGGGCCTTTTTTCTTGCCTAAGGGGAAGAGGGAGTATAAAGTAGAAGCCGCGACCTGCCATCAGGCGTTTTTCCTAGAGGAGTTGCATCTTATGAGACGTTATATCGGATATGTGATCTTGTGCGCGAGCGTGCTGCTCGGCGTCGGGGCGACCACCGCCCCCTTCATCGCGAAGATGAACAGCGACCTCTCCTATAGCGACGGAAAGACGCTTTATTTCAAGGCGAGCGAATACGACGAGAGCTCCACCAACGGCAACTACGGCAACGAGGCGGGCTCCTTCCTCGACGAGAACCAGATGAAGGACGGCAACAACGACAATCAGCTCGCGATCTACACCCTCGCCGACAAAGTCAAAAGCCGCCTCGACATCTGGAACCTCTCCGAATACGAGGTGAGCGTGCAAGGCTACGACACGATCGCCGTCTCCGTGAGGACCAAAACCGATTCCGACACCCAATATTCCTACCTCGAGAGCTACCTTTCCTTCTCCGGAGGGGACTATGAGCTGGACGTCACCGACAAGACGGTGAGCGAGGAGAGCAAGAAGTCCTCCTGGGCCGAGATGCTAGACGACACCGAGGACGCCTTCATCGAGAGCATCGAGCTGAGCGGATACAACTTCCCCGTCGTCCTGGTGAAGATCCCCGACAGCTACCAAAGCGACTTCACCGACCTCCTGAAGGCCGCTAACGACGCCAACAGCGCCTCAAGCGAGGGATCCTCCTCCGAGGACTCCTCCTCTTCGGACCAAGACACCTGCAAATTGGTCCTCTGGGCCAACAGGGTCGACGGCGACCTCTATGAGAACAGCACCACCGGCGGGGGCAAGGACTCCAACCTCAGCACCAAGATCCTGGCCGTGGAGAACGTCAGCAACGACAACGCGGTCTATTATTACGACTCCGACGAAGACAAGGAGACCCCTTATCTCCGTTTGATCCCCGCCTCAAACGCGATCACTAGCGACGGGGGCTACGACGCGACCTACGCTCAGGAAGCCTATGATGCCGCCGTCTACCTCAAGAACATGTTCAACGCCGACGAGCTCTCGATCACCGACGGAGGCACCACGCACCGCTTCGCGCTCACCTTCACTTACAGCGAAGCGACTAAAGCGACGGTGGAGAGCCTCAATTACTACGGCGCCTGGAGCGTCTTCCCCGCGATGGGGGGCACGATGATCGCCACTTTGGCCACCATCGCCCTCACCTGCATCGTCTTGGCCCTGTTCAACCGCATCTTCTCCCTCGTCCAGATCACCTCGATCCTAGGGACCTGCTGGGCCGCCTTCATCACCTTCGTCAGCTTCGGCGCGCAGTTCAACGTCGCCGCCTGCCTTGGCTTGCTGGTCGTGATGAGCGTCGCCGCCTTCGGGGCCATCTATTACGGGGCCGCCCTCAAGGATGAGATCTACAAGGGACGCACCCTCAAGAAGGCGAATCAGGAAGCCGCGAAGAAGTCCACCTGGCCGATCATCGACGCCTCGGTGGTCTCCCTCATCCTCGGCGTCTTCGTCTACATCTTCGGAGGCGAGCTCGCCTCGAAGTTCGGCACGATGCTAGTTCTGGGCGCCGCCTTCGCTTTGATCGCCAACCTCATCCTCACCCGCATCGGCGGATGGCTGCTCGCCAATTCCTCCTACATGCAGACCCATTACGCGAAGCAGCTCAACGTCGACGAGAAGAAGATCCCCGACCTCGTCAAAGAGGAGAAGCAGACCTATTTCGGCCCTTATGAGAAGAAGGACTTCACCAAAGGGAAGAAATGGCTCGGCGGCATCTTCGGGGCCATACTCACCGCGGGCATCGCGACGATGATCGCCTTTGGGATCACCAACTCGGGCAACATCTACAACACGAGCGCCTACACGGAGAAATCCACGGTCCTGCGCATCGACGTCAAGTCCACGAGCAGCGATCAGATCTCCGTCGAGAGCCTCTCCGCGATCGAAGACGTCTATCAGGAAAGCGGCGATGCCGACTTGCTCCATTGCGTGAAGATCGACGGGAACCTCCTTTCTTCCCTCACCTCGATCGACGACATCTCCCTCTCCTCCTCGCCCCTAACCGTCTATGACAGCGAGAAGGAGACCTCCACCTATTGGTATTACTACTCGATCAAGCTCTCCAAATACATCGAGAACGAGCCCGATTCCAAGCACAGCATCCAGCTTAAGCAGACCGACGGCTCCTGGGGCGACCCCCTTGATGAGGACACCACGATCGACGTGGCGCTCAGCGATTACCTCATGGACTCCTTCGCCCCCGGCACCAGCAGCGACAACCTCCTCGTCGCCTTCGCGACCGTCTCCCCGGAGCTTGGCCAGCCCTACGTTTGGAGGATCGCCCTCGCCGTTGGGGTGGCCCTAAGCGTGATGCTAGTCTACTACATGCTGCGCTTCCGCCCGTCTCGAGGCATCGCCGCGACGATCGGAGGGGCCTTGGTCAGCTACAGCGTCATGGCCTTCTTCGTCTTCACGCGCATCGCCGTCACCCCTCTTGTCAGCCTCGGCGTCCTCGCCGCCTGCTTGCTCACCATGCTTCTTAGCCTCTTCGCCCTCAACAAGGAGAAGGAGATCTACAAGGAGAGCAGGGAGAAGGAGAAGAACAACCTCGCCTTCAGAAGCGATTGCCTCAGCAAGGCCAATAGCCGCAGCGCGGGCAGCTTCCTGTTGCTATTAATGATCGCCTCTTACGGCGCCATCGCCTTCTTCGGCTTCGGCCCGAGCAGCTTCATGATGGTCTACCTCGCGATGGTCATGGGCATCATCTTCCTTTCCGCCTACTGCCTTGGGCTGCTCACGCCCATCTCGCTGCTATTCGCCAAGCTCTTCTCGAAGATCAGCTTCAAGTCAGCGAAGCCCAAGAAAGCCAAGAAGGGCGGGGCGATGAAGAAGAAGACCAACGAGCCGGAGGAAGCCATTTTCATCGGCATCAACGACTGAGATGGAATCCCTGAAGGAAAGGCTGAAGAAATATTACGGATGGGATGAGGAGAGCTATGGCGAGAACACCGCCGAGCCCTCCTCTCTTTCTTTTCCTTCCCTCAAGGGGGATGAGTCCGTCCAAAGGGCCCTCTTACGCATAACAAAGGCCATCGAAGAGAAGGAGAAGGTCCTCCTTTACGGGGATTACGACACGGATGGGATCCTCGGGACAGCGATATTCCATCAATCCCTTTTGGAGATGGGGATGGACGCGAATTACTTCATCCCCAGCCGTTATCAAGACGGATACGGCCTAAGCATGGCCAACGCGGAGAAGATCGCCAAAGCGGGCTATTCCCTCCTAATCCTCATCGATAACGGGGTCTCTTGCCTTGAGGAGGTGACCTTCCTGAAGGAAAAGGGGATAGACGTGCTGATCTTCGATCACCACGAGCTCCCCAAAGACCTTCCGCCTTCTTTGGCTTTGGTCCATCCAATCACCCTCGGGATAGGGGAAGCGGGGGGATTCAACATCTCCGCGGGCTTTCTCTGCTATCTGTTTTCGGCTGCTTTGACCGGGAGGGAAGACCGTTACAGAATGACCTTGGCGGGCATCACCACCTTAAGCGACATGATGCCTTTGAAGGGGATCAACAGGACTCTTGTCGCCTTGACCCTGCGCGATCTAAGGAAGGAGAAATACCCCGAGATCACCCTCCTTTGCACCAAAAAACGCATCTCCGAGAAGGAGCTGGGGATGCTGATCATCCCCGCGATAAACGCGCTCGGCAGGATGGAAGAAGGGCATAAAACCGCCCAAGCCGTCGCCTATTTCAGCTACCGCGACCCCGGCAAGCGCCTTCTTCTTGCGAATTGGATGAAAGAAACCAACAAGAAGAGGCAGGAGCTGACGAAAGAGGCCAGCGATTTGGTTCCCTTCAAGCAAGGGGCCAGCGGCATCGTCGCCAACCTCCCCCTCAAGGAAGGGCTCAACGGCTTGCTCGCCAATCGCCTGATGAAGCAGCATAAAGTCCCCGTGGCGATCTTCTCATCCTCTTACGAAGACCCTAACGTCTTAGTGGGCTCGTTGCGGAGCGAAGAAGGATTCGACGTATTGGATTGCCTTTCCTCTCTTTCCCCTTATTGCATAAGAAGCGGCGGGCACGCGCACGCGGGAGGGATCTCCATCCTCGAGAAGGACTTCCCCTCGTTCTCGAAGGCTTTCCTCTCCTATTGCAGGGAGCATCCTTTCAAGAAGGAGGAGCCGGAGGCCATCCCATTGCTATTAAGCGAGGCGAACATGGATTCCTTCAGGACCATCCGCTCCTTCGGGCCTTTCGGGGAGGGGCATGAGGAGCCTCTTTTCTGCCTCGCCAACCTCAGCGTCGACTCCTTCCAATACAGCAAAGACGGCAAATACCTCATCACGCCTCTTGGATACAAGACGAAACTCGTCTCCTTCTCTTTGGGCAGGAAGGATTTCCTGCTAAAAGACAAGACCAGCTTCTACGTGAGGTTCGAGCTGAACGAATATAGGGGAGAGGCCTCATTGGAACTCCGGGTGGAGTCCGCCCCTAGCAAATAGAGAAAGCGAGGATATACTTCTCCTTATGGAACCTAGCCCCACCAAAACCTTGCCTCCCAACGGAGGTTACCCGATGCACAGCTTCGAGGACCTGAAAGCCCTCTACGCGCTTTACATCACCAACCCCGATGACCAGAAGCTCATCCAAGACGCCTACGACTTCGCCAAAGACAAGCACAAGGACCAGTTCAGGAAATCGGGCGAGCCCTATATCCACCATCCCCTTGAGGTGGCCTACATCTGCACGCAGCTGCAGTCTGGGCCGGCGACGCTAGCAAGCGCCCTTCTCCACGATGTGGTGGAGGATACCGACACCACGATTGAGGAAATCGAGCACAGATTCGGCCCCGACGTCCGCCTCATCGTGGATTCGCTCACCAAGATCCAGCGCATGAAGCTCTCCCACATGACCAAGGAGGACTTCGAGGCGGAGGACCATAGGAAGATCTTTTTGGGGATGGCCCATGACGTGAGGGTCATCATCGTGAAGCTCGCCGACAGGCTCCACAACATGCGCACCTTGGATTCGCTTTCCCCGGACAGGCAGAAGGCCCTAGCCAAAGAGACTTTGGAGGTCTTCACCCCAATCGCCCATCGCCTTGGCATCTACACCGTCCAAAGCGAGCTCGAGGACCTCTCTTTGAAATACCTCGAGCCCGACGTCTACAAGAAGATAAAGAAGCTCGTCGACGACCGCTTCGAGAACCGCAAAGGCGCCTTGGAGCAGCTGAAGAAACGCATCGCGGACCAGCTCTACGAACACGGCATCCCCTTCAAGATGGAGAGTCGCGTCAAGTCGATCTACTCGATATATAAGAAGATGTATCAGAAGGGTCATTCCTTCGACGAGATTTACGATATTTTGGCAATCCGCGTCATCACGAAGACCGTCGTGAACTGCTATGAGATCCTCGGGATGATCCATACGACCTATACGCCTATCCCGGGCAGGTTCAAGGATTACATCGCCATGCCCAAGCCAAACCTCTACCAATCCCTGCACACCTCCGTGGTCGCAGGAGATGGCAACGTATACGAGGTTCAGATCCGCACCGAGGAGATGGACCAGATCGCCGAGACCGGCATCGCGGCCCACTGGAAATACAAAGAGGGCAGCCATTACAACCCCAGGGAAGAGCAGAAGGAGATCGAGAGCCAGCTCCATTGGTTCCGCGACTTCGTGACCATGAGCGGGAACGAGTCTGGCTCGGCCAAGGAATACATGGCTAGCCTCACCAACGACATCTTCGGGGCGAACGTCTACGTCTTCACCCCTTTGGGGAAGGTCGTCGACCTGCCCGTGGGGGCGACGACCCTCGACTTCGCCTACAAGATCCACACGAAGGTGGGAGACGCGGCGGTGGGGGCGGTAGTCAACGGAGTCCTCGTGCCTTTGAGCACGGTTTTGAAGACCGGGGACATCTGCGAGATCAAGACCTCCGAGAAATCCACCGGCCCCAACGATTCCTGGCTCGAGATCGCCAAAACCTCCAGCGCGAAGAACCACATCAAGCGCGCCCTCCAGAAGAAAGACGCCTCCCTCCTCAAAGAAGAGAAGACGAAGCAAGGGATGCGCTCCCTCTTCGACGGCTTCAAGCTGCGCGGATTCGAGGAAGAGGAAGCCTTGAAGATCCTAAGCGAGAACCTAGGCAAACTAAGCAACGAATACCATTGCGACACCCTCGACGACCTCTACGTGATGATCTCCACGCGCAACCCGACCCCGGGCGCGGTGCTCGATTACCTGCGCATCAAGAAGAAGCTGACTCCTAAGCTAGGCAAGAAGAAGCCCCTCAAAGACCCCAATCCCTCTTGCCCGGTGGAAGTCCCCGGCGGAATCACCGGTCTCGCCGTCACCTTGGGCCAATGCTGCACGCCTATCCCAGGGGATGCGATCGTCGGCTACATCACCAGGGGCAAAGGCATCACGGTCCATCGCGCCAACTGCCCGAACATCGCCCACGAGAAGGCCCGCCTCATCGATCTGCATTGGAAAAGCGACCTCGGCATGGGCTCTTACCCGGTGGATATTGAAATCTACGCCAACGACAGGGCCAATCTGGTGGCCGACATCCTCCAGGCGATAAGCGCCAAAGGCATCGTCACCAGCGACCTCCGCTCCCATTTGATGGCCGAGACGATGAACGACGTCATCAACCTCACGATCTCCGTCAGCGACTCCAAGAGCCTAGACGATCTTTTCGCGGTCCTCTTGGGCGTGAAGGGGGTCTATTCCGTTTCGCGCCTAATTCACTAGAGGCTCATTGAAGAAACGAGCCTGCCGCCCTATAATTTGACGCGAATCTACAAGGAGTTTTCCAATGGCTTTCCAAGGTATCAAAGGCACCCACGACCTCTACGGCGACGAGGCCGACGCCTATTCCTACATCCAGAACGTTTTCAGCGCAGTCGCCGAGCTCTACGCCTATAGGAGGATCGAGACCCCGATCCTAGAATACACCGAGGTCTTCGACCGCTCCACGGGGGAGAGCAGCGACGTCGTCCGCAAGGAGATGTACACCTTCCTCGATAAGGGGGCGCGCTCTTTGACTTTGCGCCCAGAAGGCACGGCGGGGGTCATCCGCTCGATCGTCGAGCATAAGCTCTACGCGACCGGCGATTTGCCCCTGAAGGTCTATTACACGGGGCCCGTCTTCCGCTATGAGAGGCCGCAATTAGGCAGATACCGCCAGTTCATCCAAGCCGGCGTTGAAGCGGTTGGGCAAAATAGCGCGAGGCTAGACGCCGAATGCATCTGCTTAGCGATGGACGTGCTTAGCTACCTCGGATTCGACCACCTCAAAGTGAAGATCAACACGCTGGGGGACGAGAAGAGCAGGAAATCCTACAAAGAGGCCCTGCGCGAGTTCTTCGCCTCGCGGATCGACTCGATGTGCGAGGACTGCAAGCAGAGATTGCTCCTCAACCCCATGCGCATCCTCGACTGCAAGGTCCCTGAGGATCAAGAGATCGTCAAGGACGCGCCGAAGATGAAGGATTACCTAAGCGAGGAAGCCAGCAAGCGCTTCTACGAGACCCTCTCCATCATCAACGATCAGGAAATCGAATACGAAATAGACGATTCGCTGGTCAGGGGCCTGGATTACTATGGCGAGGTCGTCTTCGAGGTCCATGCGATCTCCAAAGAGGGCAAGGATTACGGCGCCCTCTTAGGAGGCGGCCATTACGACGGCATGATGGGCAATTTCAACGGTCCGAAGGAGAATGATTCGGGGGTGGGATTCGCCCTCGGCGTCGAGAGGATCTACTCCCTCATGAAAGATAACGGGATGCTCGGCGAGATCTCCAATGACCTCGACCTCTACATGATGCCCATCGGAGACGATTCCAAAGACGATTGCTTCGCCTTGGCGCAGGCTCTCCGCAGGGAAGGCTATTCCGTGGAGATGCCTTTCTCCGGAGGGAAGCTCGGCTCATTGTTCAAGAAAGCGGTGCGCGCCAAAGCGAAATTCGCGATCATCGCCGGCAGGGACGACCTCGATCAGAGCCTCGTCCAGGTCAAGAATCTGGCCACCCAAGAGCAGATAGGCGTCGAGATCAATTCCCTCGCCTCCTACCTCGACGAGCAATTCCAGAAGTTGGAGGAGCACCATCATCACGACGGCTGCTGCTGCGAGGGCGAGGAGGATGGCTGCTGCTGCGGGCATCACCACGAAGAAAGCGAAGAAGGCGAGCATCATTGCTGCTGCCACAAGGAGGATTAAGATGGAACGCACCATTTGGAACGGCTTGCTCCGCAAAGAGCACGTCGGCAAGGAAGTGACCCTCTGCGGCTGGGCCGCTAAAGTCAGGAAATTAGGCGGGATCGAGTTCATCGACCTCCGCGACTCAACCGGCATCGTCCAGCTCACCGTCAACGACCCCGACTCCATCCCGGACGTCAGGAACGAATACGTCTTGCAGGTCAAAGGCGTGGTGGGGCTGAAGAAAGACCCCAATCCCTCTTTGCCTACAGGCGAGGTCGAGGTCATCGTCTCCAGCATCCTCGTCTTGAACAAAGCCGAGACGACCCCTTTCATCATCGCCGACAAGACCGACGCGCTAGAGGACACGCGCCTTCAATACCGCTACCTCGACATCCGCAGGCCCTACATCCTCAACAAGCTGAAAGCCAGGGCCAAGATCGTCAAGGATTTCCACGAATACTTCGACGAGAGGGGCTTTTTGGAGGTCGATACGCCGGCCCTCAACGTCTCTTCCCCCGAAGGGGCGAAGGAATACCTCGTCCCAAGCCGCGTCCATCACGGCGCCTTCTACGCGCTTCCCCAATCCCCGCAGCTTTGGAAGCAGCTGTTGATGATCGGCGGAGTCGAGCGCTATTACCAGGTCGCCAAATGTTTCCGCGACGAGGATCTGCGCGCCGACAGGCAGCCTGAATTCACCCAGCTCGACCTCGAGTGCTCTTTCCTCGACCAGGATCAGATATTGACCCTCATGGAGGGCTTCCTTTCGAAGATCTTCAAAGACGTAGTCGGATATGAGGTCCCCCTCCCTCTCCGCCGCATCCCTTTCTGGGAGGCGATGGACACCTACGGCAGCGATAAGCCCGATACCCGCTATGGGCTGGAGATCCATGATCTCAAAGGCCTAGTCGGAGACATCGAGTTCAAAGGCTTCGAAGGCCAGGAATTCATCAAGGGCATCATCGTCCCGGGGCAGGGGAAAGCGACTTCCCGCAAGGTCCTCGACGAGCTCACCTCGGAGGCAAGGAAATTCAATCTGAAAGGCGTGCTTTCCCTCAAGATAGAGGACGGCGAGCTGACTGGATCGTTCGCGAAATTCGTCGATGATGCGCATAAAAAGGCGATCGTCGAAGGACTGGGACTCAAAGAAGACGATCTCCTTCTCTTCGCAAGCTCCTCCTCAAGGCGCGACATCGATTTCGGGCTAGGCGCATTGCGCACTCTCTTCGCCAAGAAGCTCTCCCTCATCCAACCCGGCACTTATGACCTTCTCTGGGTCATCGATTTCCCGATGTTCACCCCCGTGGAAGGGGAAGAGGGGAAATACGTGGCCGAACATCACCCCTTCACTCGCCCGCGCGATGAGGATCTGCCTTTGTTGGAGAGCAAACCGGAGGAGGTCCTCGCCTACGCCTACGACATCGTCATCAACGGCTACGAGGCCGGCGGAGGCACCCTCCGCATCTACGATCACGACACTCAGTGGAAGATCTTCAAGATCCTCGGTTTGAGCGATGAGGACGTCGCCAGGAAGTTCGGCTGGTTCATCGACGCCTTCAAATACGGCGCCCCGCCGCACGGCGGGCTCGCCTTCGGGCTTGACCGCCTCGCCATGATCTTGACGGGCACGGACAACATCCGCGACGTCGAGGCATTCCCGAAGAACCTGCAGGCAAGCGACCCCCTCTCGCACGCCCCGCAGCCCGTCACCGATGAGCAATTGGAAGCCGTCGCTGTGAAAGTGGTGGAAGACTAATCTATATACTTCGTATATAGGTAATTCCAATAAACGCCTAAAAAACTACTAATTTAAGGAGTCAGGAACATGATTGACAACATCGACAAGCTCAGCGTAAGCGCCATCCGCGCACTCGTGATCGACACCATCAACAAAGCCAACTCGGGGCACCCGGGCATGGCTCTAGACGCCGCCCCGATGATGTACGCGCTCTACCGCGACCATCTAATCGCCGACCCTTCCGACCCCAAGTGGGTGAACCGCGACCGCCTCGTCTACAGCGCCGGCCACCCGAGCGCCCTCATCTATTCCTTGCTCCATCTTTCGGGCTACAACGTCTCAATGGAAGACATGAAGTCCTTCCGCCAGCTCGGATCGAAGACCCCGGGTCACCCCGAAGTCACCTTGACCGAAGGTATCGACGCGACCGCCGGCCCGCTTGGGCAGGGGATCAGCCAAGCCGTCGGCATGGCGATCGCCGAGAAAGCCGTCGCCGCCCAATACCCGAATGGGCGCGAGATCATGGACCATTACACCTATTGCCTCTGCGGCGACGGGTGTCTGGAGGAGGGGATCAGCCAAGAGGCCATCTCCCTCGCCGGCCATCTCAAACTCAACAAGCTCATCCTCCTTTATGATGAGAACGGCGCGACCCTCGACGGGCCGACCAGCAATTCGCTCACCGAATCCGTGAAACTCCGCTTCCTGGCTGAGGAATGGAATGTCCTTGAGGTCGCCGACGGCAACGACGTCGACGCGATCTCCAAAACGATTGCGGAGGCGAAGAAGAGCACGATCTTCCCGACCCTCATCATCGTCCACACGGTCATTGGCTACGGCTCCTCGAAGCAGGGGAGCTCCGCCACCCACGGCGCCCCTCTAGGCAAAGAAGACGGCGCCCATGCCAAGGAAGTCTATGGCTATTCCTATCCCGAATTCACCGTCCCCGAGGAGGTTTACGCCCATTTCAAGGAGACCTTCGCCTCCAGGGGCAAGAAAGCGCACGAAGACTACGACAAGCGCTTCGCTTCCTATAAGGCTTCTAACCCCGACTCGGCCGAGCTTTTCCTAAACGCGATGAATCGGAACGTCGAGCCTTATCTACCCAAGGAGGGTTTTGAGGACAAGACCGAGGCTTCGCGCGCCTCTTCCGGGCGTTTGCTTCAGGCCTACGCCTCCTCCATCCCCTTCACCTTCGGCGGCAGCGCCGACGTCGCGGGCTCGGTCAAGACCGCGATCAAGGGCGCCGTGGACTTCTCTCCCTCCCATCCCGAGGGCAGGAACGTCAACTGGGGCATCCGCGAATTCGGGATGGCCGGGGCGATGAACGGCATCTTGCTGCATGGGGGCCTGCTGCCTTACGCGGGATGCTTCCTCATCTTCGCCGACTACATGAAACCCGCCCTCCGCATGGCGGCGATGGAGGAGATCCCCGCGATCTACCTCTTCTCGCACGATTCCTTGGCGGTGGGGGAAGACGGCACGACCCATCAGCCTATCGAGCAGCTGACGATGCTTAGGAGCATCCCCAATTTCAAGGTCTACCGCCCCGCGGACAGCCATGAGACCATGCTTGCCTACAAAGAGGCCTTCTCCTCCAAAAAGACGCCCAGCGCCCTCGTTCTGACCCGCCAGAACCTGCCCCTCCTCCCCGTCCATGAGGAGGATGGCGTCAGCAAAGGCGCCTATTACGTCAGGAAATACGACGCCTCCGTGGCCCTGATCATCGCAACCGGCAGCGAAGTCTCCTTGGCATTGGACGCGGCGGCCCTGCTAGAAAGCGACGGCATCCTCGTCGACGTCGTCAGCATGCCTTGTCTCGAGAACTTCGAGGAGCAAAGCGAGGACTACAAGAAAGAGATCCTCCGCTTGCCTTATGAAAGGCGCTTCTCCCTCGAGATGGGCAGCACCTTGGGCTGGGGGCGCTACGCAAAGCACAACATCGGCGTGGACACCTTCGGGAAGAGCGGCAAGGCAAGCGATGTCCTGGCCGACTTCTCCTTCACCAGCCAAAGCGTCGCGAAGAAGATCCTCGATGTGGTAAAATGAGCCTATGTCCGACTATTTGGAAATAAACAACTACACCTCCAACGGCAAGCTGCGCATCTCCAGGAAGGCGATCCGCACGATCGTGGGCAAAAGCGTCAGCGCGGTCAACGGGGCGTCTTTGGCGGAGAACAAGAAGCGCCCGCTTCAGATCGCGAGCCCCATCTCGATCGTCCTTTCGAAAGAAGGGAAGATCAAGGTCTCCGTGTCGATCATCCTGCCTACCGGCTCGCAGGTCAAAGAGGTGTGCTTAGCGCTTCAAAAGGAGATCGCGAGCAACCTCTCAATGATGATCGAGGCGGTCCCTTACGAGATCCACGTCCACGTCTCATCCTTCGCTTGATGCCCTTCGGGGCATTTTCTTTTCAGAAAACGCGCTTTCTCTCTGATTGCTTTGGGAAATCGATCCGAAGTGTGATATCATCACCTCGCTTTCAAGGGCATTGTTATTTTATGGAAGAAGCTGCAGAGGAAATCGCTTGGCGGGAAGGGAGCAGGAATTCGCTCCAAAGCGCGGCGATGACCGCGATATACGACGAGCTCACCTACATCGGCATGAATGAGCCGGTGAACGTCGAGGAGATCGTCTCCTCGCTTTTGGAGGAGCCATTCGAAGACTGCGACCTCTTCGTCAAGGCCGCGGCCATCTACGCCATCAAATACCGCGACGAGGCCATCGAGAAGTTCAACGCGAGGATGAATCGGTGGACCTTCGACAGGCTGAATAGGCTCGAGCAGGCCATCCTTTTGCTCGCCTACGTCCATTTCTACGCGATCGAGAAGGACATCAGCAAGAAGGTCGTCATCTCCGTCGCGATAAGGCTAGCAAAGACATATCTAGGCAAGGACGACTACAAATTCGTCAACGGGATCCTCGACAAGACGCTGGTAAGGGAATGAGCGAAGAGAAAGCCTATCTATCCGTCAGCGAGCTCAACACGCGCATCAAATTCATCCTCGAAGGGGATGAGGGCCTGAGCTCGGTTTTTTTGAAGGGCGAGGTCTCCAATTTCAAGATCTACCCCTCAGGGCACGCCTATTTCTCCCTCAAGGACGAGGAATCCGTCATCAGCGCGGTCATGTGGGCCAGTTCCGCCTCGCGCCTATCTTTCCGTCCGGACAACGGCGACAAAGTCCTCGTCCATGGCCGCATCAGCGCCTATCCCCCAAGGGGCACCTATCAGCTCACCGTCGCCTCGATGAGGAAAGACGGGGAGGGCGATGAGAGAAGGAAACTCCGCGAGCTGGCCTTGAAGCTGAAAGCGGAGGGGCTTTTCGACGAATCCAGGAAAAGAGCGCTCCCATACATCCCCAAAAAGATCGCGGTGATCGCGGGAAGGGGGAGCGCGGGGATGCGCGACATCGAGGTCAACCTCGCCAAGAGATGGCCTTTGGCGGAAGTGGCCGCCTTCCCTTCTTTGGTCCAAGGGAAAGACGCCCCCGCGGATCTGATAAGCAATTTGGAGAAAGCGAGCCTCGCTTCGCCCGATGTGCTGATCATCGGGAGGGGAGGGGGCTCAAGCGAAGACCTGGGCGCCTTCAACGACGAGGCGCTCGTCAGAGCTTTGGCGAAATTCCCCGCCCCGGTCGTATCGGCCGTGGGGCATGAAGTCGACGTAACCTTGACCGATTTAGTCGCGGATAAGCGCGTTTCCACGCCTACCGCGGCCGCCATAGCCTGCGTGCCTGACCAATATGAGATCATGCAGAAACTCGATGACAGCGAGAGAAAGTTGGATCTCGACGTCGTTTCCTTCCTAGATATCCTCAATGAAAGGGTTGAGAAATACCTATCCAAGCCTTACTTCAAAAACCCGGAAGCGCTTTATGCGAACGAGTTCGACAAGTTAAAGAACACCTCGATTAGGCTCGATAACGCGGTGAGGAACATTCTTAGCACCAAGCAGAAGGAATTCTCCTTCCGCGAGGCTAGATTCGCCCCTTTGGCGCCTAGCAAAATTGAAAGACTCGGAGAACGGGTCTCATCCTTGGATTCCAGATTAGAGGCGCTTAACCCTGACAAAGTTCTCACTCGCGGCTATTCAATTACCCTGACTCGCGATGGGAAACCACTGAAAAGCAGGAAACAGCTCGCGGTGGGCGATGAAATTCAAACGCGGCTCAAAGATGGTATGATTATCTCCAAAGTAACGGAGAAGGAGGAGTGAACATGGCTGAGAAAAAGGAAAAGAGCTTCGAGGAGAAGCTCGACAGGCTTGACGAAGTGGTTGGCAAGATCGAAGGCGAAGAGCTTCCTCTCCAAGAGGTTTTGAGCCTATATCAAGAAGGCAAAACCTTGATCAAAGAACTCCAATCCGAACTTAAAGAAGCGGAAGAGAAAGTCGGGAAACTATCCGTCAGCGAAGAAGATTTAAAGTAATTTATTAGTAGTTTTTTGGTATATGAAAAAGAAAGGCGGCCTCGAAACATTTTCATTAAAGGACATCAAAGACCCTTCTTTTTTGAAAACGCTTGATTACAGACAGCTTGGCGACCTCGCCAAAATCATCAGGAAAGAGATAATCCGCGTCACATCGAATTACGGCGGGCACCTTTCGAGCAACCTCGGGGTGGTGGAGATCACCATCGCCCTCAACCGCGTATTCGACTTCTCCAAAGACAAACTCATCATGGACGTTGGGCATCAGTGCTACACCCAAAAGATCCTTACGGGCCGCGATTTGGATCATCTGAACGAGCGCGGGCACTGCAACGGGTTCCAAAACCGCAGCGAATCCCCATACGACGTCTACGACGCCGGGCATAGCTCCACTTCGCTTTCCGCCGCGGAGGCCTTCGCTTATGTGCGCGACCAAAACAAAGAAGATTACGATGTGGTGGCCCTTATCGGCGACGCCTCGATCGTGAACGGGTTGGCTTTCGAGGGCCTAAACAACATCGGCGAGCGCCAAAACAAGGTCATCGTCGTCCTTAACGACAATGGCATGTCCATCGCCAAGCCCATCGGGGGCCTCGGCAAATTCTTCAGGAAAATATCCACCGCGAAAGCCTACAACAGAACGAAGAAGAGCTTTCAGAAAGCCATGGCCCATTCCTTCATCGGGAAGAAGGTCTACGGCATCACCTACAGCCTAAAAAGAGCCCTCAAATACCGCCTCGTCCCCACGACGATGTTCGACAACATGGGCTTCACCTACGTCGGGCCCGTCAACGGGCACAACATCAAAGCCCTTGAGAAAGCCATGAGGTCGGCGAGGAACTCCACGAAATCCGTCGTCATCCATTGCTATACGACAAAAGGCAGGGGATACCCCTTCGCCGAGAAGGACAAGACGGGGGCCTGGCACGGAGTCGCCCCGTTCGACATCACGACCGGGGAGCCCAAAAACCCACATGAGGGCGAGACTTCTTGGCCGTCTCTCTTCGGGGGCTTGGTGAAAGAGAGAATGGAACAAGACGAGGACGCGATCCTCGTGACCGCGGCGACGTCTGTCGGCTCCAAGCTGAGCGAGACCTTCAAGGAATATCCGACCCGCTGCGTCGATGTTGGGATCGCCGAGGAGCACGCTTTGACTTTCTCCGGCGCCCTTTCTTTGATCGGCAGGAGGCCGATCGTCTCCCTTTATTCAACCTTCCTGCAAAGGGCCTACGACGAAATCGCCCATGATTGCGCCAGAATGGGCGCGGACATCACCTTGCTCATCGATAGGGCAGGGCTTTCGGGGAAGAACGGCGAGACCCACCAAGGGATTTACGACGTGGCTTTCCTCCGCACGATACCGAACGTTTTGGTGACGATGCCTAGCGACAAGGAATCCGCCGAATGGCTTTTCGCTCAATCCTTCTCTCGCAAAGGGGTCTTCGCGATCCGCTACCCCAATTCCTATATCAAAGAGGAAGCCCCGATCGGGAACATGCGCCTGGGCTTCAGGAGATTGCTGGGCGTATCCTCCGAAACCGCCTTCCTTTGTCTCGGCCCGCTTGGCAAGGAATTCGCCAGCAGGTGCGTGGAAGAAGGGGTGTCGGGCGATTTCTTCGATCCGGTCGTCCTTTCCTCAATCGCGCCTGACGACCTCAAGGAACTGCTTTCCTACAAGAAGGTCTTCGTCTACGATCCCTACAGCGTCAAGGAGGGCTTTGGGGAGCTTTTGCTTTCCTCCCTCATGGAAAACGGCTACCAAGGCAAAGTCAAAATCAAGGCCCTGCCGATGAAATTCATCAAATTCGGCTGCGAGAGCGACCAAGAGAAGGAATGCGGGGTCGATCTGGAGACCGCCGTGTCGGAAGCGAAGGCTTTCTGACCCTCTTTCCCTTCATCCGATAATTAACATAACGGGCCCTTCGACTTACAATTAGGCCATGGCAAAGGTGATCATGCACATCGACTTGAACGCCTTCTTCGCGACCTGCGAGGAGATACGCGATCCCTCTCTTGCCTCTTTACCCGTCCTCATCGGCCACGAAGGGAGGTCGGGCATCGTCTCCACGGCCAATTACGTCGCCAGGAAATATGGCTGCCACAGCGGCCAGCCGACCTTCCAGGCACTGCGTCTATGCCCGAAGGCCAAGGTCATCCATCCCGACTTCGACTATTATTCGATGATGTCGCTCAGCTTTTTCTCGTATCTGAGGAAATTCACCCGCCTCGTTGAGCCCGCCTCGATCGACGAGGGATACGCGGACATGAGCGAGGCGGTCAAAGGAATCAAGGACCCCGAGGGTTATTTCCTCGCCCTCCAAGCCGAGCTCAAGGAAGAGACGGGGCTGAGCTGTTCGATCGGGGTCGCCCCGACCAAGTGGCTCGCCAAGATGGCCAGCGACCTCAAGAAGCCGATGGGACTCACTTTCTGCAGGAGGAGGGACATCCCTTCGCTCATCTATCCTCTCCCCATCGAGTCCTTCTGGGGGATAGGGAAGAAGACCGCGCCTAGGCTCAGGGAATTAGGAATCAACACGATAGGGGACTTCGCGCTCAAGGCGAAGGAGAGCGATCCCTTTCTGGAGAAGGAGCTGGGCAAATTCTTCCTCACCGCCAAGGAATGGGTGGAAGGAAGGGGGGAGGATGAGGTGAGGACCGACGAGGAGGATCCTAAATCCATCGGGGCACAGATAACCCTGCCTTACGATTGCTCCTCCTACGAGGAAGTCGCCCCGTTCCTAGAGAAGATAGCCTCCGAGATATCCCTGCGCGCAGGCAAAGAGAACAAGAAGGGGAAAGGGATCACGGTTTCGGTCAAAACCCTGGATTTCCGCCTTCATAGCAAAGCCTCCCTCCTCAAGGACTCGACAAGGGACCCCTCAGCCATAAACGAAGAAGCCGCGAAGCTTTTCCCCGTCTTGATGGAGAAGCTTGGCAATCCCAAGATAAGGCAGGTGGGCATCACCCTCGCCAAGCTCGTCGACCCGGAGAGGGAAAGCGTCCAGATGAGCCTATGGAACTATGAGGACTACGAGAAGAAGGACGCGACCAAGCTCCTCATCGAGGACCTCAACAGGAAGATGGGGAAGAAGATGGACGCGCCTCTATTGAAAAGGGCGTCGCAGGCGGAGAAGAAGGGAGGCAAGCATGGAGATTAGGCAAGCGCTTGAGGAATACTTCACCTATCTTTTGGCCGCCAAAGGGCTTTCGGAGAAGACCGTCAACGATTACAAGGAGGACCTTCTCATCTTCCTTCGCGACTTCCCAAGCAGGCAAACCACCGAGGATCTATTGGAGACCGATCTCAGCGACTTCGCGGTGAAAGAAGGGGAGAAGGACCGCTCCTCCGCGACCATCGCCAGGCGCCTTTCCTCCCTATACAACTTCTACCAGTTCCTCTACAAAAGGGGGGTCATCGCCCTAGCCCCGGAGAGGGTCGAGCGCCCCAAAGAGGAGAAAAGCCTGCCCGTCATCCTCTCTTTCGAGGAGGTGGAGAGGCTGCTTGACGCCCCCGATACCAGCAAGGAGAGCGGGATGAGGGACAAAGCGATGCTGGAGACGATGTACGCCACCGGGCTCCGCGTCAGCGAGCTCTGCGCGCTCCCCCTTTCCTCCATCAACGTCGAGAACCGCTTGATCGTGGTCAGGCACGGCAAAGGGAACAAGCAGCGCACCGTGCCGATCTCCCCCTTCGCTTTGGAGTGGCTTGAGACCTACATCCACGATTTCCGCAGCAAGAACAAAGGCAAGAAGAGGAAGGAGGTCTTCCTCAACCTCAGGGGAACGCCCATTAGCAGGAACTATTTCTTCATGCAGGTCAAGAAATACGCCGAAGAAGCCGGGATAGAGGTCTCCATCAGCCCCCATACCCTCCGCCATTGCTTCGCCACCCATCTTCTGGAGAACGGCGCGGAGCTGCGCGCGGTGCAGGAGATGCTCGGGCACGCCCACCTTTCGACGACCCAGATCTACACCCACGTTTCGACCCGGAGGATCCTCGAGGCCTACGACCGATTCTCCTCGCGCAAATGAGCTATAATGGAGGGCGAGACGAAAAGCCTCGCCCAGGAGGTAAGGATATATGAGCAAACCGTTCAAACGCTTCAAGAGGGTATTCCTCATCGTCGCCGACAGCGCAGGCATCGGCGAGGAGCCGGACGCTTCGCTTTTCAACGACTGCGGCTCGAACACCTGGGCCCACGCCGCCGAAAGCGTGGGGGGACTAAGCGTCCCCAACATGGAGGCGATGGGGATAGGGGAGCTAGACGATATAGAAGGCGTCGGCAAAGTAAGGAACCACCCTCACGCCTATAGTCTGGCGTGTCGGGAGAAAAGCAACGGCAAAGACACGATGACGGGCCATTGGGAGATGATGGGCATCAACACCACCAAGCCTTTTCAGACCTTCACCGACACGGGCTTCCCCAAAGAGCTCATGGACGAATTGGAGAAGGAAACGGGCCACAAGCTGCTTGGCAACAAAGCGAGCTCGGGGACGGTGATCCTCGATGAGCTCGGCGAGGAGCAAATAAAGGAAAACGCCCTCATCGTCTACACTTCCGCGGATTCGGTGTTGCAGATCGCGGCCAACGAAGACCATATGCCTCTTGAGGAGATCTATCGTTGCTGTCAGATCGCGCGCAAGCTCACGATGCGCCCCGAATGGTTCGTTGGGCGCGTCATCGCCAGGCCCTACATCGGCGAGAGGAAAGGCGAGTTCAAGCGCGTCGGGGCGCATCGCCACGACTATACCGTCTCCCCAAGCGGGACGACCGCCCTCAATGTGCTTAGCGAGAACGGATACATGGTGAGCGCCGTAGGCAAGATAAACGACATCTTCAATGGCGTCGGCATAACCAAAACCATCCACACCTCCAGCAATGAGGAAGGGATGGACGAAGCCATCCGCCAGCTCAAAGAAGAGGATTGGACGGGCTTATGCTTCGTCAACCTCGTCGAATTCGACAGCGAATACGGGCACAGGAGGAACCCCGTGGGCTACGCGCGCTGCCTCGAGGCCTTGGACAAAAGAATAGGGGAGTTCATCCGCTTCATGAAGGATGAGGACCTCCTCCTCATCACCGCCGACCACGGCAACGATCCGACCTTCCACGGCACCGATCACACCAGGGAGAAGGTCCCTTTGCTTTGCTATAGCCCCTCTTTCCAAAACGGCACGAAGCTCGATGAGCAGGAAACCTTCGCCGTGATGGGGGATACGATCCTCAGCAATTTCTTCCTGAAGAAGGATCCCTCGATGATTGGAAGCACCCTGAAAGAGCTTTTGGACGATTAACACCGATTTACTGAAGCGTTTCCTTATCCAGGAATCCTCCCTTGCGCGATAATAAGCGCGTCGAAAGCGAGGCCTCATCATGAAAAAACAGATTTTGGCATTATCTCTCCTAGCGCTTGGGCTCTCTTCCTGCGGGAAGGGCGAAGCCCCATACGATTTCAAATGGGTCACGCCCACCGGGGCGCCGACTTTGGCTTTCTACGACCAAGGCAGCAACGCCAACTGGGTCAGCGCGAGCAATCCTAGCGAGATCGTCGTCCCCTCTTTCGCCGCGAACAGCTACGACGCAATCGTCTTCGACGGCGTCTCCGGGCTCAATCTCATGACCAAGAACGCGAAGGCAGCGAACTACAAGCTCGCCAGATGGATCAACAACCTTGGCTTCTACCTCGTCTCGACCAAGCACACGGTTGAGGATACGAAGGCCTGGGACGCGAGCTGGACGGTGGACGCCTTCGTCCAAACCGGAAATTCCTCGCGCGCCTTCGTCTCTTTGGCGACCTCCGTCTGGAATTGGAGCATCGGCGAAGGGAAGATCACCTATGAGTCCGGAGTCAGCCAAGTCGCCGCGAACATCCCGACGAACGGCTTCGATTTCTACCTCGTCGCCGACCCGGTTTACACGACCTTGAAAGGGAAGATGGGCGATAAGCTCCATCTCATATACGATTTGCAGGAAGAATGGGGGAAGGCGCACGATGGCTCATCTATCCCTAGCGCCGCCTTGTTCGTGAACTCCTCGCTTTATAGCGCCCATCAATCCGCTTACGAGGCCTTCCTCTCTGAGACCGATTCCCGCATCGACACGCTCATTGATTCCCCATCGACTGCCCAAGAGGCTTTGGAGGAATACGCTTCAAACAACGAAACCGCCGTCGTGGACGGGAATTACGTCAAATTTGGCATCTCGACCTCAATCGTGAGCAACCTGGCGACGCTTCAGAAGAAGAACGTCTTCGGATTCTTGAAAACCGGAGTCGTCGAAGACAAGAAAGCGGTCGCCGACTCATTCAACAAAGCCCTGGGCGGAAACGAGTTCGACGCGGGCCTCTTTCTTTGAGGAATAGGAGAGGAAAGTGGGGGAGAGAAAGCAAAAAAAGATAGGCTACGCCTGGCTTTTTTCTCTTCTAGGAATCCTTTTCATCTTCGGCGTTTGGTATTTGATAGCGGGAGTCCTCCAATCCAAAGGCAATTACGGCGTGCCTTATCCCCATGACACCATCGCCTTGGCCATTACTTTCTTGTTCCTAGATGGGGCCAAGAAAACATGGATCGCTATCTTCTGGACCCTTCTAAGGATCTTGATCGGATTGTCGATTTCCTTCGTTCTCGGCGGACTATTGGGCATTTTTGCGGGCTTATACAAGCCCTTCAGGTATTTCTCTAAGCCAGGCATAGGTTTGCTGAGGGCGATACCCACGGTCGCCGTCGTATTGATCTTGGTTTCGATCATCATGGGCGGGAGAGCGCATGAATGGCTTTCCTGGGTGCCTGTGGCATTGACTTTCGTCGTTGCCTTCCCATTGTTCTTCGAGGCTTTCCAAAGCGGCATACTGAGTGAGAGCAAGGACATCAAGGATTCGCTTAGCCTCGAAGGCGGGCTTCGGAAGCTAGAGACCGTGAGAAAAGTCTATCTGCCGGATTCCTGGCCGTTTATCAGAATGAGCCTCGCGCAAAGCATCGGACTTGGCTTCAAGGTCTCTATCATGGCCGAGGTCCTCACCAACACGAGCTCTGGGCAGATCGGCTTAGGAACCTTGATCGTCTTGTCCAGGCAAGCCGACGGCGGGATTGCCGAGATCCCAGCGTATGCCTTGATCGCCTTATTGCTTATGTTCGTCTTGGATCTTCCTTTTTTCATCCTCAAAGCCAAAAAGGATTAAGCCGATTTTAGACTGACGATTCAGGCGTCTATGAAGATCATCTAATCCCAATCCTTTTTGCTTCGCCATATATAAAGAGGATCAATCCAGTCTTGATGGGTTCTATCCATAGATAAAGAAGAGTGCAGAACAAAAAAGACTTAGTAGTTTTTTAGTAATAAACATTTTGGGGTCAAGCCATCGTCTTGAAAATGTGAACAGCTGAGAATGTTGAAGGCGTCAAAACAAAAAAATGCGCCAACATGCGCTTTTTATTTCATTTTACTTAACATAATAGACATTATGCGAAGAAACCTTATTTTGAACAAGTGAAGGTGGAAATCCAAAAAGCGATATCTACTAATCTAGAAAATGAAAAGGCAGCCACCACAGCAGCTGCCTTCTTTTTCTTTGGGCCTTACGCTCTTTTCGAGGTGACTTCCTTCTCAAGCAGTCCTTCGAGGTTGATTTCTTTTCTATTGACGTCTAGGAAGATATGGACGACCACCTCTCCCGCTTCCACTATCATCCATCCGGATTCGGGGATGCCGTCTTTCTTGATGTCTTCGTAGCCGGCTTTCTCGAATTCTTCCTCAATGGCTTCCGACAGAGCGCCCAACTGGCGGATGTTCGTCGCGGTAGAGAGGAGGTAATAAGACGAGAAGGGGCTGAAACCCTCAACGTCCACCACCGCCACGTCTTCGGCCTTATGGTCCTCAAGGACCTTTTTGGCGATCTCAAGCTCTTTGCAGTTTCCCATGTTCATTTATCTCCCAAAAAGAAATCGAAGCATTCTTTCGTCGACGGATTATCGACCTTGTAGCCTTTCTCCGTCAAGTAATCGCGATTCGCGGCGAGAACGGTCAGAAATCCTTTCTCGTAGTCTTTTTTGCACTCCTCGATCATCGATGAGGAATCGTAGCCGCGAAGAGGCTCTATCTTGTCGGCGGCGTAGATGATTTTGGCCAGCGGGCTCATGTGAGCGCATCCGGTGGCGTGCCAGCAGATGGCCTCGACGATGAAAGGGTTCAATATCTTGAAATCCCGCTGCGCGATGACCGCGCCTAGGAATTGATGATAAGCCCACTTCGGATAGATGCTCTTCAGCTCAGGCATCGTCTCGTCTAGCAGATCGAGGCTTTCCTCCTCGCTCAGCTCCTTCGCGCAATCGTGCAGCAAACCGGCGATGTAGGCCCAGCCCGAGTAAGGGAGGCCGTTCGATTTCGCGATATCGTAGGCCAATCTGGCCACGGAGATGCTGTGCTCAAGGCGATGCTCATGCTTATAGCCTAGGTGATCGCGGACGAAATCCACTCCGTAGAGACGCTCTTTCTCGATGTAAGCCCGCTCTTCGTCGTTCTCTAGAAAAGCCCTGAGGCAGCGCACATCATCGGAGGTTGGACTGATGCTCACCGCCGTCACGTTGTCTTCGCATACCGGAGGGCGATAAGTGTCCATGCACAGCCTGTCCTCGTAGGTGATGAGAAAATCCTCTTTTGATCCGTGCTTCGTCATCTCGAAATAGGGATGGACGTTGCCTTCGATGGCGCCATCGTCGATCGAAAAAGGATATTCCGAGCCGGATAAGGCGATTCTAAGAAGCGCGAGCCTATGCTCGGCTTTGGCCACGGATATGCGGCCGGATATCCAGGGAAGAGGAGTGAAAATTACCGGCCGACCGGTTTTTGCGCATACTTTCTTGGCGATTTCGATATGGCCCTGATGCACGGGGTCGAAAAAGCCGAAGAAGCGGATTGGCGTTTCTTTCATGTTCATTGCGGCAAAGCGATCTTCGGGGCTTTCTTGGATCTGCGGTAAAGCACGATGACCCTTCCGATGACCTGGACGAGCTCCGAATTCGTCTTGAAGGAGAGCAGCTCCCCCACATCCTTCGGGCTCATGGGGCAATTGGCGTTCAGCCCCACCTTTATGAGTTCCTTGGCCTCCAAAGCCGCGTCGATCTGGGCGATGAAGGCATCGTCGACTTCCCCTTTGCCTAGAAGGTAGCGATGGCTGATTGGATTGGCCAAGCCTTTGAGATAGCGTTTCTGATTTCCTTTAAGCATCGTTGCTCTCCTTAATCGAGTTTGGCGATCTTTGCCCTTGATGTGTATAGGGCGACGCCTTTCCTGACGTATATGCGGAAGCTCTGCCCGTTCCCTAGGAAACTCACCCAGCCTAGGCCTTCTATGCCGATGTCCCTTTGCTCGTTCTCCTCGACCTTTAGATCGAAAGCGTCCGCGTCTTTGGCGGAGAAAGGGAGCCTGCTCTCGTCGGTTTTCCCGAATTGCCTAAGCAGCTTCATGATCGTCTGCTCGGCGTCCCCCGCTTTCTCTTTCCGCAAGGAGACCTCCTTCGAGGCATAGACGCTCATCTTCGTCTTCGGCCCCTCGAGCATATCGATGCGCGCGAGGTGGTCGTCGAAGAATAGGCCTTCTCCTGGGGATAAGGTGAAATTGCGGGCTTTCACCTCTTCTCTAGGCAATAGGGCGAAGGCGGCGACGGTGTCCACATGGGTCACCATGGAGTTATCGATGCTGGTCCCTGGGGTGTCGTATAAAGAGGAGGAGGAATCCAAGGGAATCGTGAGGACCCTAAGCGAGGTTCCAGGATAGACTGCCGAGGCGATGGAGCGGCTGGAAGGGTTCTTATAGGTCCTCAGGAAGGCGTTGGCGAAGACGCTTTTGCCGGAGGAAGATGCGCCGATGACGTAGACGTCATGGCCCCTTCTCTCCCTCTCGATTCGCTCGGCGATGGCTTTGACGTCGCTGGCGAATTGGAGCGAGACGAGCTCGACGTTCTCGGAGCGGACGTTGAGGCATTCCTTGCGGAAGCGATGGGCGACGTAATCCTTAAGCGCCTCGTCGTCGGCCTTCCTCGGGAGAAGGTCGCGCTTGTTGGCGAGGACAAGGATGTTGAGTCCTTGGAGGATCTCATTGGCTTCGGGGATGAAGCTCGTCTCGAAGGAGAAGAGATCCACGACGTAGACGATCATCGCATCGCTCGCCTGGGCGTCTTTGAGCATCGTGAGGAAATCCTCCGATGCGGCGACTTTCTTGGGGCTTAGGTTGTAGCGCGTGCTCTTCCAGCAGGATTCGCAGAAAAGAGGCGCGGAGATGGGCGTGCCCTCGACGTTCTTCTTCTCGATGTAGCCGGGCGCGTGTGGGTCATCGCTTTGCAAGATGGCCCCGCAGCTGTAGCAACGCCTGACGACGCTGAATTCGCTCATACAAGTTCCTCCCAGGGCTTGGATAGCCCCTTTTCTTTTATTTTCTTTCTCTTTGGGCGGTCGAAGAGCCGGTTGAATCTCGTCCAAGGCGGCTCATGGGGGTCCAAAGGCTCGGTCAAGATGCATCTGACGCCCGCCCCATTGCAGGCGGTAACGTCGGTCATGATCTGATCCCCGACCATTATGCATTCCTCGGGATTCAGTCCCTTAGTCCGAAGGAACCTTTTTAGAGGCCCTGAAAAAGGTTTTCTCATGAGGCTTGCGTGCTTTATGCCTAACTCTTTGGCGAACAGCCCGACGCGTTTGCCGGTGTTGTTGGAAAGGATGTAAAGCGTCAAGCCGTTCTTTTTCGCCTCATCGGCCCAATTTCTCGTCCTTTCGTCTGGGCAGGCGCAAGAATAAGGGGCCAAGGTGTTGTCGAGGTCAAGGAAGATCGTCGTGACGCCTTTGCTTTTGTAGAATGAGAAAGGGATCTCATAGAGCGAATCGGCAAGGGCGTAAGGGATGCGTCTTTTCAACATTGCCTTGATTTTACCCTATTAAGGGTAAGAGCGATAGTTCAAAAAGAGAGGACGTGGTTGCGCTTCTATTTTCAAAATTGGAAATCAAAGAATTTGGAAAAACTTCGACAACAGCGGACAAAAAACAACTAAATATATACTTATTAATTACTAGGTTAATCCTCGTCGCCGAAGATTGAAATCTGTTCGAACCGTTCCACTGGACGCTCGAAGTCATCGCCATCGTCCACAGCGGGCGCTTCTTCTTTTTCCGGAATTTGAGGAGCGTAGGAGACGATGCTCTCATCGATGTAATCCTTGGCTCTGCGGTTAACCGATACCACGGAGGCTTTCTTGGGGAAGGAATCGTCGCGCTTGGCGTTCTTATCCATTGGCGTCAAGTTCCAGTTCGCGAAGGAGAGATCGTATCTATCCCCATTGCTGAGATTCACGTTCAGGACGAAGGGCGAGGGTTTCTCCCCCACTCTGTCTGCAAAGACGGTCGCATGGGGCTCGCTCTTGAAGCATTTGTAAAGGCTCGACACCTTGCTTAGGCGCTCGCCTTCAGGAACGTTGGACAAAGAGACCACCCTGCCGTTGCCGAGGTCGGTGAGCAGGAAGAACTTCTCATTTGTCTCGTCGGGGCCGAAGGAAAGCAGGGATACGGATTTGCTGCCTTTGAAGGCCGCGGATTTGACTCCGGAGCTCACGCCGACGTTCATCGGCACCTGGCTCTCGTTATAACGCGCGCACTGGCCGATCTCAGAGATGAGCACCAAAGTGGAGTTGCCTGAGGTCAGGGCTACGTCTGCCACCTCGTCGTCGCGCAATAGGCGCATGATGCGGATCGGCCTGTTGAAGCGGGTGACCGGGAAATCGCTGAGCCTCGCGCGCTTGATCTGACCAAGTTTCGAGAGGATCGCGAAATAAAGATCCTCGCGGAAGGCTTTGACCGTGAAGGCGCGGACGAGCTTCTCGCCCTCGCCCAAAGAGATCGCGCTATTGACGTGCACGCCCTCATCGAGCCATTTGTTGGCCTTGAGCAGATGGATCGGGGTGTAAAGATAGTTCCCTAAGCTGGTGAACGCGACCAGGAAATCGGTCGTGAGGCAATTGCCTTCGTAGATGAGGCTGTCCCCTGCTTTCAATCCAGGCATCGCCCCATTCATGCCGCCCGAGCTTCTCCAGGAAGCCAAGGAGCTGCGTTTGACGTAGCCGTCGCGGCTGACGGTCAAGATGACCTCCTCTTTCGCGATGAGGTCGCGCTTATCCACGGAGGTGAGTCCCTCCTTCTCCTCGGTGATCTGGGTCCGTCTGTCGTCCCCGTAGGTCTTCGCGATGAGCCGCAGGTCCTCGACGATGAGGGAATCCCTCTTCTCGGGGTTGGATAGGATCTCCTTGAGCTCGGCGATTTCCTTTTCAAGGGCATCCCTCTCCTCCTCGAGGATCGTGATGTCGGTGTGGGAGAGCTTGTAAAGAGGCATCTCGACGATGGCTTTGGCTTGGGGCTGGGTGAAGGAGAACTTCGCCATGAGGTTGTTCATGGAGTCGGCCTTGTCCAAAGAGGCGCGGATGAGGGCCACCACTTCGTTGATGATCGAATAGGCCTTGATGAGGCCGAGGACGATCTCGAGGCGGTCCTCGTCTTTCTTGAGGTCGAATTTCGTGCGCCTGGTGATGACATCGATCTGGTGGGCGATGTAGGTGTCGCAATAGGAGGCGAGGTTTAGCGTCTGCGGGCGGCCGTCTACGATCGCCACCATGTTGGCGCTGTATCCGGTCTTCAGCTGCGTCTTGCCCATGAGGTAGGCTAGCACCGCGTCGGCCTTGAAGCCCTTGCGGATGTCGACCACGATGCGGGTGCCGTCCTTGTCGGATTCGTCCCTTACTTCCTCGATGCCGTCGATCTTCTTGTCGTGCCTTATCTCGTCGATCGAGCGCACCAAAGCGCTCTTGACGACGCCATAAGGGATCTCGGTGACGACGATCTGGGCGGTCTGGTCGGGCTTTTCGTCGATGTGGTAGCAGGAGACCACCTCAACTCTGCCCTTGCCTTTGAGGTAAATGTCTTTGAGCCCCTGGGATTCGTAGATGATGCCTCCCGTGGGGAAATCGGGCCCAGGGATATAGGCCATGAGGCTCTCGATGGGGCAACGGGGGTGCTTGATGCGATGGATGACCGCCTGGCAGATCTCCTTTAGGTTGTGCGGGGGGATCTCGGTGGCGATGCCTACGGCTATGCCGGTGGAGCCGTTTGCGAAGAGGTTCGGGAAGCGGCTGGGGAGGACGCTAGGCTCGAACTCGGTGTCGTCGAAGGTGAGCTCCATGTCGACGGTGTCCTTGCTGATGTCGCGGACCATCTCGTTGGCGATGGCGGCGAGCCTGGCTTCCGTGTAACGATAAGCGGCCGGGCCGTCGCCGTCGACGGAGCCGTTGTTGCCCTGGAAATCGATGAGGGGCAGGCGCATGGCCCACTTCTGCGACATGTGGACGAGGGCGCCGTAGATGGAGGAGTCCCCGTGCGGGTGGTATTTGCCCATGACCTCGCCGACGATGTGGGCGCACTTCTTCGTGGGCCTATCGATCGTGTTGTGGGTGTTGTACATCGCGAAGATGATGCGGCGCTGGACGGGCTTGAGGCCATCCCTTGCGTCGGGGATCGCGCGGTCTTGGATGACGTCTTTGGCGTACACGTCGAAACGGTCGCCCATCAGCTCGTCGAGGGTGCTCGGCTCGATGTTCTCGACGATCACTTCGTTCTCGATCTTCTTGCGGGCGCTCATTTCTTGACCTCCTTCAAGAAGGCGTCTTCCTCATTGAACTGGATGTTCTGCTCGATCCATTCCCTTCTCTTGCTCGCGTCGCTCCCCATGAGGACGGAGATGCGGTTCTCCACGACGAGGGGGTCGTCGATGCGGACGCGGAGGAGTCTTCTGGTCTTCTTGTTCATCGTGGTGTTGTAAAGCTGGTCGGCGTTCATCTCGCCGAGGCCTTTGTAGCGCGAGATCGAATAGCCCGGCCCCACTTTCTCCTTCGCCTCGGCGAGGGTTTTGTCGTCCCAGGCGTAGACGATGCGGCTCTTGTCGTTCTTCTTGAAGACGCCGTAAAGAGGCGGGCAGGCGATGTAGACCATGCCGTTGGTGATGAGGGGCTTCATGTAGTTGTAGAAGAAAGTGAGCAGGAGGATCTGGATGTGGGCGCCGTCGGTGTCGGCGTCGGTCATGATGATGATCTTCCCGTAGTGGGACTCGGAGGCGTCGAAATCGGCCCCGACCCCCGCGCCGATCGTCTGGATGATCGTGGAGAACTCGACGTTGGCCTTCATCTTCTCCATCGTGATGGAGTCGGTGTTCAGCGGCTTTCCGCGAAGTGGCAAAATGGCTTGATGGAGCCTGTCCCTGCCGGTTTTGGCGCTGCCTCCCGCCGAATCGCCCTCGACGATGAAGAGCTCATTCTCGGCGTAGTCCTTGCTTTGTGCGGCGGCGAGCTTGTCGCTGATGACGGCGTCGACTTTCTTAGTCTTGCCGCTTCTGGCGGCTTCCTTCGCTTTCCTCGCGGCTTCCCTGGCTTGCTTAGAGGCGCTGCATTTATGGACCAGATCGATCGCGAAGGCCTTGTGCTCGGCGAGGTAGTACATGAGGTTCGTGTAGACGAAATCGTTCATGAGGGGGGTGACCTCGGCGGTGTCAAGCTTGGCCTTGGTCTGCGATTCGTACTGGAGGATGTTCTCGGGGATCTGGACGGAGATGACGACCGTCAGGCCCTCGCGCACGTCGTTGCCTTCGAGTTTCTGCGACTCCTTGATGAGGCCGTTTTGGATGGCCCAGTCGTTGACCGCGCGGGTCAGCCCCGCCTTGAAGCCGGTCTCGTGGGAGCCGCCGTCATGGGTGCGGACGTTGTTGGCGTAGGAGATGAGGTTGTCGTTGTAGTCCTTGACGCACCACTGCATCGCCACTTCCATGCGGATGGGGTTAGCGGTCGTCTTGACGTTTTTGGAATCGCTGAAGGTGAGGATGTCGCCCAAGGGGGATTTGTGCTCGTTGAGCGAGGCGACGTATTCCTTTAGGCCGTCTTTGTAATAGAACTCGACTTCCTGGCCGGAGCGCTCGTCCTTCAAGACGAAGTGGATGCTCCTTAAAAGGAAGGCTTCCTCGCGGAGGTGGTTGTAGACGGTGTCCCACTTGAATTCGGTGGTCGAGAAGATGGTGCGGTCGGGCTTGAAGCGCACGAGCGTGCCGTGCTTCCTGGTGTTGCCGATCGTCTCAAGAGGGGTGACGAGGTGGCCGCCGTTCTCCCAACGGATGTGATAAGCGGAGCCTTGGCGGTAGACGGTGACGTCGAGGTATTCGGAAAGGGCGTTGGTGACGGTCGCGCCGACGCCATGGAGCCCGGCGGCCGTTTGATAGGCCTTATCGGAGAATTTTCCGCCCGCGTGGAGCTTGGTATAGATGATTTCGATGGCGGGTTTCCCCGTGGCTTTGTGGATGTCGACGGGGACGCCGCGCCCTTCGTCTTCCACTGAGACTGAGCCATCCTTGTTGAGGGTGACGTAGATATGGTCGCCATAGCCGTTGGCGGCTTCGTCGACGCCGTTGTCGACGATCTCCCAAATGAGATGGTGAAGTCCGGAGGAATTCGTCGCCCCGATGTACATGCCGGGGCGCTTCCTGACGCCTTCCATCTCGGAGAGAACCTCGATGTTTTTCGCCGTGTATAGCTGTTCAGCTTTCTCGATGTCTGCCATGTCGCTTTGATTCTAAAAAAGATATGTCCCGAGGACCGAGATGCATTATACAACCGAAAATTGAGGAAGACTATGCGCTTTTTCCGTATAATAAGGCCCGAAAAGAGGCCCTTTATGGAAATTGTTTGGATCAATCTGGCCGTCGCGGCAGCGAGCCTGCTCCTCGGCTATCTATTCGGTTCGGTCCCCACGGGGGTCATCATCGGGAGGGTCTTCTTCCACAAGGACCCCCGCGACTATTATTCGCATAATTCAGGGGGCACGAACACCGGCCGCGTCCTCGGCAAGAAGATAGGCGTCCTCGTGATCATCCTCGACATGATCAAAACGGCTTTGCCCATCTACGCGATCTGGGCGACCCTGACTTTCTCTCCGCTGCGCGGCTACATGGCCTGGAACAACGGCTACGACGCCGCCCCGCTTTACTATTGGGCGGCCGGATTGGCCGCCGCTATCGGCCATTGCTGGCCAATCTACCTCAAATTCAAGGGCGGGAAGGCCGTCTCCTGCTATATGGGCACGAACGTGATGACCAGCTGGGTCGAATTCCTTTTCGCAGGCTTCACCTATCTTCTGATCGCCGGGAAAAAGAAAATAATCTCATTGGCTTCGATCTGCACCTCGGTAGTCGGAACCCTTACCGCTTGGATCATGTTCATCCTCTCTACGACGATCAAGACGACCCCCGCGTTCGACCTTTTCTATTCGTGGGGTTTCGGGTTTCTGCCTCTATTCCACTTCGGCTGGGAATTCGCTTTGATTGACACTTTGATAGCGCCGATACTGATTTTCCGTCATAGAGCTAACATCCAAAGAATCCGGAACGGCACAGAAGCCAAGACCACGGACAAATTAGAAAAGATTTAGTAGTTTTCTAGTAAATTGATTTTTGGTGGAAACTTGAATGTGAGTTTCCGCTATTTACTTAAAACAATCGATTGTGAGCCACTTTTTGAGTGACATTTCTCCTGCAAATCGCCAATGGGGTAGCTGAATCTTTAAGAACAAGCTTTCGAAAATTCATCGTCCACCACCGCATCCACATCTAAGAGAGTAAAAAGAAAAGGCGGAATGACCGCCTTTTTCAAGTGACGTTTTTGGAACGTGGTTTATTCGACAGCGAAGATGAACGGATAGACGTCTTGACCGCCATCGATTGGGAAGAAATCCATCAATGGGTATTTGGCCTGAACGGCCTCTCCCACTGCTTCTTTCTGCTCCGGCGAGACGTTCTTGCCAAAGAAGACGGTGATGACGGAACGGTCGTCGATGTCTTCGACCTTGCCGATCGTCTCCAAGAGGCAATCGATCTGATCGTGGTTGTCGCAGACAAGAGTACCCGCAAGGATTCCGATGTAATCGCCGCAGGTGACGGCGACGCCATTGTTCATCGAATCACGCACGGCGGTAGAAACCTCCCCCGCCACGACGGAAGAGATCGCCTCTTCGATCGTTTTGACCGTGCCATCCAGCCCATCGCTCTCGAAATCGATGAGCTGCAGGGCGCTGTAGGCCTGGATGACGGATTTGGAGGGGATGACCACAACATTGGCTTTCTTGTAAAGGGAAGCGGCTTGCTTGGCGGTCAGGATGACGTTTCCGTTGTTGGGGAAGACGATGATGTTCTCGGCGTAAGCGTCGTCGAAGGCTTTGATGAAGTCGTCGGCGCTGGGGTTCATGCTCTGTCCGCCGCTGACGATCGCGTCGACTTTCAGTTCCCTGAATAGATTGGAGATCTCAACGGAGGGCGAAACCGCGACCACAGCGTACTTTTTCAGCTTCTTCTCTTCGATCGGCATTTCCTTGAGGAGGATCTCGTTGTGCTGGAGGTTCATGTTCTCCATCTTGAAGGTGAGGAACTCACCGTACTTCTGCGCGTAGCGGATCGGCAAAGAGGGATCCTTGGTGTGAACGTGGACCTTGACGATGTTCCCGCTCCTTAAGGCGACGATGGAGTCGCCGAAGGTCTTGAAGCAATCGATCATGTCCTGAAGGTCGAATTCCTTCGGCCCGTTCTTGCAGTTCTGCAGCTGAAGGATGAACTCGGTGCAATAGCCGTAAGTGAGGACGCTGTCCTCATTGAAGGCGGAAAGGTCGATGGCGCTGGCCCCGTTAGAAGGCCCTTCGAAAGCGGAATCCTCAACTTCCTCGCCGTGGACTTCCTTGCTCATGCCGTCGATGACGGTGAGGAGCCCCGCTCCGCCGGAATCGATGACGCCCGCCTCTTTGAGGACGGGGAGAAGGTCAGGGGTTTTCTTGAGGGCTTTGGCCATCGCGAAATGGAGCATCGAGAAAAGTTCCTCGATGGTGGCGAGTTTTTCGACTTTGTTCTCGACCGCGTCGCTGCCTTCCCTGGCGACGGTCAGGATCGTTCCCTCGACGGGGTTGACCACCGCTTGGTACGCCGTGTGGGTCGCTTGCTGAAGGGCAAGGGCGAATTGCGTGGGATTGACGACCGTCAGCCCTTCTAGGCCCTTGGCTAAGCCAGCGAAGAACTGCGAAAGGATGACGCCGGAGTTCCCCCTGGCGCTTAGCAGCATCCCAGAGGCGAGGGCGGCGGCTTTCGCGCTGACGGTCTCCTCACTCTCCTTCGCCATGGCCTCGACTCCTCCTTTGAGGGTCGCGGTCATGTTGGTCCCAGTGTCGCCATCGGGCACGGGGAAGACGTTCAGGTCGTTGATCCGCTGGTAATTCGCTTTCAGGTTCTTTAGGCCATTCGAAACCATGGCCTGGAATAGGTTCGCGTTTATGTTGTTCATATGGGGAATCCCTTTTTAAGCGTTATTCCCCACAAGCGGTTACGGGCTTGCCGTAAACATAGACCGCGACGGTGCCAGGGCCGGTCGAGGCGCCGATGATGGGTCCGATGCTGCCGCGGTAAATCTTGGCGTTCGGCAGGCGGCGGAGCAATTGCGCCTTCGTGATCTCCGCGGCCTCGGGATTGTCGGCGTCGCTGATGTAGAAGGTCTCTTTCTCGGGGTCCTCGCAGCAATCGACGGCGAGGTCGGCGATGCGGCAGAGGGCGGTCTTCAAGCCCTTGACCTTCTCAACCGCGAAGTTGTGCCCTTTGACGTCGCTGATGAGGATCGGCTTGACGCCGAAGATGTTGCCGAAGAAGGCGGAGCTGGCGGTAACGCGTCCCGCTTTCTTTAGCGAAGTGAGGTTCTCAACGGTCGCGAACTGATTGAAACGGAGGCGGTTCTCCATGATGAAGGAGGCGGCCTCATCGAGGGTTTTTCCTTCTTCCCTCATCTTGCTCGCCTTGATGGCCATGTCGGCTTGGGCGTAGCCGCAGATGAGCGAATCGATGCAGATGACCTTGCGGTCGGTGAACTTCTTAAGGAGAGTGGCGACGACTTTGCAGGCGACGTCGTAAGAGGCGCTTAGCCCGCTGGAGCAGGCGATGTAGAGGATGTCCTTGCCGCTTTCCAAAACGGGCAGGAAGCGCTTCTCCACCTCCGACTCGGTGGATTGCTGCGTGAAGATGCGCTTGCCGTCCCTCATGACCTGGTAGAAATCATGGTGGGACATGCCCTGATCGTAATCGAGGGAGGCATCCATCCTCTCCCCGTCCTCGACGGCCACGCCGAAGCGGATGTAGTCGACGTCGTATTGCTTCCTGAGCTCGGCGGACATGTCGCCGGTTGAATCGATGAAGATCGCGAAATTGCTTTTCATGTTGTTTTGTTTCCTTTCAAAGACGAAGAACCGCTCGAATCAGCGGTTCCTCTCGCTTTCCATTTGCTTCATGACGGCGCGGATCTGCGCTTCCGAGGGCTTGCGCCCCATGGAGCGGAACATCGCGCGGATCATGTTCTCGTTGATGGGCGGGTTGTCTTGCAGCTGCTTCTTGAAGACGTAGCGGGCGATCATGAAGCCGGCGATTGCACCGATGATGAGCGCGCCGATGACGAGGCCGAACCAGCCGGCGTCCCAGCCGAAGAGAGAAGGAAGGGTCATTCTCAGGCCCTCCCGTCGTATTTGCCGGTCGAGGTGTCGACCGAGATCTTGTCGCCTTCGTTGATGAACAGCGGGACGCGGATGGTGATGCCGGTCTCCAGCTCAGCGTCTTTCGAGCCGCCGTTGCTGACGGTGTCGCCCCTGACGCCAGGCTCGGTCTTCGTGACGGTCAAGATGGCCTTCGCCGGGAGCAAAACGCCGAGGATCTCGTCTTCGTAAGTGACGATGGTGACCTCGCTATTGGGGGCGATGTACTTGATCTCGTTCTCGAGGACGGCGTGCGGGAGGGGGACCTGCTCATAGGTCTTGGGGTCCATGAAGTTGTAGGCCTGGCCGTCGTCGTAGAGGTAGTTCATCGTCTTCTTGTCGACGTGGATGTCCTCGACGCCATAGCCCGAGTTGCGGGCGAGCTCGACGATCGCGCCGGAGCGCATGTTCTTGACTTTGAGTTTCGCGACCATCTTCCTCATCGCGGTTTTGTTGAGGAGGATGTCGATGACCTGGTAAAGGTTGCCTTCATCGATGAAGTAATTGCCAGGACGGAGTTCTGTGACATTGATCATAAATTAGATAAATCTCCTTAAATAATGCCGTCTCGAATTATAGTCCTTTTGGACCTCCCTAGAAAGCGCGAGTTGCGCACGCGCGGGAAAAAGCCGACCAGCCCGATGCTTTTCGTTCATCCGTTTTCCCTTTTCCGCAGAAAAAAGCAGGCATATTCCAGCCTGCTTAGGATGTTTGGCGGAAGGCTTATTTGGCCTGATACACCGACTTGCCTTCGAAGTAGACCTCCTGCAGGCCGGCGGAGTGGATCTCGCTTTGGGCGATCGATGAGAGGTCTTTGCCTAGCATCAGGAAGTCCGCGTATTTGCCCACTTCGATCGAGCCTCTGGTCTCTTGGTTGCCCATTTGCTTGGCCCCGTTTATGGTGAGCATGTCGATCGCTTCCTGGAGGCTGAGGAACTCGTCGCTGCTGAAGGCTTTCTGCTCATAGCCCTCGAAAATCTCGGGGCTCGTCTTGCCATGGACGGCGAGCTCGAGGAGGTCGAGGACCTTCGTCGGGCCTCCGGAATTGGCGGGGTAGTCGGTGGAGCAGGTGATGTTGATCCCCTTCTCCATCAAGGATTTCATCGGGTAGGCGTGGTAATACCAATCCATGTCGGTGAATTGCTCTCGGAGCATCGCGTCGGCCTCCTCGGGGACGAGCCTCCAGGTGAGGCCGATCGAGGCGGTGATCGAGTGTTCCTTCATGAGCTCGCGGGTCTCATCGCTGATGGCGAAGCAATGGGCGAGGGAATTGCGCACGCCGCTTTGGGCGGTCGCCTCGGCCTTCACCATCGCGTCCACCGCTTGCTTGCAGGCCGCGTCGCCGGAGGTGTGGACGTGGGCGTTCAGCCCCAACGCGTTGGCTTTTTTCACGACGTCGTACATCGCATCGTCCTGCCAGACCTGCGTGCCGGTGGTCCCATTCTTGTAATGGGTCGGGGCCAACAGCCATCCGCTGAGGGATTCGACGCATTCCCCATCGGCGAAAAGCTTGACGTTGTCGGGTTTGAAACGGGTCGTCGTGCAGGTGTCTTTGATGTTTTTGATGATCTTCAGGCTCTGCTCGACGTCGTCGAAGGAATCGATCTTGTAGCTGGCCTCGATGACGAGCTTGAGGCCTTTGCTGTTGTCATAGTCGCGGACGCCTTTGAAGGCGGCGTCGCCGAAATAGGAGGCGTAGCCGTCGACGTAGGAGGTGTAGCCTTGGCTTAGGAGGTTCTCCTGGCATTGGTCGAGGGCGGAGACGAAGTCATCGGAGGTGAGGAAGGGCACGGTTTTGACGACCTTGTTCCAGACGTAGTTCATCGCGATGTCGCTCGCTAACCCCAGCAGCCTGCCGTCGCTGCTTCTGGAGACGTGGCCGCCCATCGCGGTCCATTCCTCGTCGGTTTTCCCCTCAATCCCGGCGAGCTCGATGGTCTTCGAGTTCATGAAGATGTTGTGGCCGGTGTTGTCGACCATGACGACCGGCTTCTCGCTTTCCACCTCATCCAGCATAGCGCGCACATCGGTCGTCTCCTTGGCGCTTTTCAGATCGATGTTCGACCAGCCGTTGGTCAAAAGAAGGGCAAGGCTAGGGTTCTTCTGCTTGGTCTCCTTAAGGAAGGCGACCGTGCCTTCGATCGTGGTCGTGGAGCGGGAGAAGCCCTTCGCCATCATGACGGAGGAGGTGATGTAATGGGCATGGCCCTCGGTGGCCCCGCTCATGACGAATCCGCCGCTTTTATCGATGACGGTCGTCTTCCCCTCCTTGATGTATTGCTTGCAGCCGTCTTTGCTTCCGACGTAGATGTATTTCCCGTCTTTGATCGCGAAAGCCTCGGCGTAGTCGCGGTTCGCGTTCGAGGTATATATCTTGCTATATACAACTGTGTCCGCAACTTCAACCTCCTTGGCTTTGCTGCATCCGGATAAGGCGGTGGTCAAAAGCAAAGCGGGCAAGAGGAAACCTGCTTTCAGGCGGTTGGGGTTTTTCATGGGCGTTTCTCCTTCGAATATGGGCAATTCTAACGCGAAAAGGCTTTCAATCCTAGTTGAGGTAATCGCTTAGGTATGGGCGCTCGTCCCCGATGCGGGTCTTCGCCCCGTGGCCGGGGTAGACGAGCGTCTCATCCGGCAAAGCAAAGAGCTTCTCCAGAGAAGAGGCTTTCTCCTTTGGGGAAGCGTGGGGAAGGTCGTCCCTCCCGACGCCCAGCTTGAACAAGGTGTCGCCGGAGAAGAGGATTCCCTCGCCTTCGAAATAAAGGCAAATCGAGCCCTTCGTGTGGAAGGGGGTCGCGATGGTTTTGAAGAGAAAGGGGCCGATTTTGGTCTCGTCTCCGTCCTCTAGGAAATAAGGCGAGGCCCCTTTCTCTAAGGAAAAAGGCTCGGCGAGGTCGAAGGAGGCGTTCTTCTTGGGGTCGCTTAGGCATGGGTAATCCTCCTCCGACATGAAAAGGGGGATGCTCTCTAGGCCCTCGAAATCCTTCAGCCCGTAGAAATGGTCGAAATGGCCGTGGGTCAAGACGATCCCGAGGATCTTCCCTTGGTGATGCTTTTTAGCGTATAGCCCCAGCACCCCGTTATGGTTGTAACCTGGGTCGATGAGCAGGCATGGCTCATCTTCTTCCCCGAGGACGTAGGTGTTCGCGAAGGAAGGATGGTAATTGAGCTTGGTTACCTTCACCTTGAACAAAAAAATAAGGCCTGAGCCTTATTTCTTCTCCTTGTGGTCGGTCATCTTGCGGCAATGTTCGCAATACTTCTTGATCTCCATCTTCTCAGGCTTGTTGCGTTTGTTCCTGGTCGTGATGTAGTTCTCGTTGCCGCAGACGGTGCATTTCAGGATGACTTGATCGCGTTTGGACGCCATATTCGTTCACACTCCTTCGCTTACGCGAGGAGTATCCTATCACACCCTTCCCAAAAGTGCTACAACTTGCTTTAGAATAGTTTCGCTATGTTGAAAAGAACCCAAACGCGCCCCGTCCATCTAGGCCAGCTCCGCCTCGGCGGGCAGGAGAGGGTGCTCATCCAGTCGATGGCCTCCATCAAGACGAGCAAAGTGGAGGAAGTCAGCGCGCAGATCAACCGCTGCGCCGCGCTAGGCTGCGACATCATGAGGCTTTCCTGCCTCGACATGGAGGACGCGAAGAGCTTCGAAGAGATCAAGAAAAGGACGAACATCCCCCTCGTCGCCGACATCCATTTCGACTACCGCTTCGCCTTGGAAGCCATAAAAGGGGGCGTGGACGCTGTGAGGATCAACCCCGGGAACATCGGGGACATCGAGCGCATCAAGGCGGTCGTCGCTTCCTGCAAGGAAAGAGGCGTCCCCATCCGCATCGGGGTGAATTCCGGCTCCTTGGACAAAAGCATCTCCGAAGGCGAGAGGAAGGTGCTTGGCAAGCACCTCGTCGAAAGCGCGAAAAAGCACGTCGCCATCCTCGAAAGCCTCGATTTCCGCGACATCGTCATCTCTTTGAAGGGAAGCTCTCCCCTTGAGACGATCGAGGCTTACCGCGAAGCCGCCTCCATTTTCCCCTACCCCCTGCATCTAGGCGTCACCGAGGCGGGCCCCAAAGACATCGGGCTCATCCGCTCCGCCGCCACGCTCTCCCCTTTGCTATTAGAAGGGCTAGGGGACACCATCCGCATCTCCTTAAGCGATGACCCGGAGGAGGAAGTGAAGGCCTGCCACCGCTTGCTCCATGATTTAGGAATCGAGAAGGATTACCCCACCTTCATCTCCTGCCCCACCTGCGGCAGGACCGCGGTGAAGCTCATCCCCTTGGCCAAGGCGCTTCAGGCCTACGTCGAGCAGAAGCGAGTCAACAAGACGATCGCCGTGATGGGCTGCATCGTCAACGGCCCAGGGGAAGCCAAACACGCAGACCTAGGCGCCGCCGGGGGGAATGGGAGATGGGTCATCTTCAAGAAAGGGAAGATCCTGCGCGAGGTCGACGATGAAGACATCCTCGAGCAGATGAAGCTAGAGATCGACGCCTTATAAGGAAAAGAGCAGGTCACCCCTGCTCTTTTCCATGAAGGTTCGCCCTGATTTTCTTTCGTATGGCCTTGCGGCGGTACTTGTTTTTGACCTTCTCCACCGCCCAGCGCTGCTTCCTCTTGTAGCCGGGCTTGACCTTCTTCGACCTGGTGTGGGCCTTGGCGATCTTGATCTCCTTGGCTTCCTCTGGGTCCTCGAAGGGCTTCTTCTTCTTGAATTTGGTCTTGGGGAGCAATCCGACGGGGTCGCTTTCTAGCCCTTCTTTCCTCAGGATCAGGAAATCGAACTTGACCCCCTGCTCCATGAGGGCTTTTGGGAGTCTAGTCGAGTCATCGTCGTAAAACACCCAGGAATCGCCCCTTTTGCCGAAGCGCGCGGTCCTGCCCGCGCGGTGATGGTAATAATTGAGGTCGCTAGGCAGATCCAGCGAGATGACGTCGCTGACGTCCTCGATGTCTATCCCTCTGCTCAGGAGGTCGCTGCAGACGACCACCTGGTAGCGGTTCTCCTTGATCATGCGGATGGTCTTCCTCCTCTCCCTCGTCTCCAGGTCGCCGGAGAAAAGGACGACGCTATAGCCGGCGTTCTTCAGGGCGGCGTAGGCGGAGCTCACGTCCTCCTTCTTCGAGGCGAAGACGAGGGCGAGGTAAGGGGAACGCAAGGAAAGGAAGGCGAGCAAGGCCTCGTTCTTGCCCATGTGCTTGATGTCGACGAGGTGATGGGAGACGTTCGATGAGGCTTTGTTTTCCTCCCCCTCGTAAAGGAAGTCGCTGGAAGCGTATTTCCTCAGCTTTTCCTTCAGCCCCTGCTCGAGGGTCGCCGAGAAGACCATCACCTGAAGGTCGTCGCGAAGCAAGCAGCGGAGGGAGTCGATGTCTTCGAAATAGCCCATGTCCATGAGCATGTCGGCCTCGTCGAGGACGAGGGATTTCACCCCTTTCAGGTTGAGCTCATAGCCGTCCGCGAGGAGGTCTTTCAGCCTGCCTGGGGTCCCGATGACCAGCTGCGGGGCGATGGAGAGCCCCTGCTGATTCTCGCTCCTCTCCTCGCTGGAGGTGAATAGCCTCACCTTGAGCTTGGGGAAGAAGCGCGTGAAGGCGAAGGCGAAATCGTAGACCTGACGGGCGAGCTCGCGGCTTGGGCAGATGATTATGGACTGGAGGCGAGGGAGCGAAAGGTCGAGCCGATCGATGATCGGGACGAGGTAGGAATGGGTCTTGCCGCTGCCGGTCTCCGACTGGCAGAGGATCGAATCGCCTCTTAGGGCCTTCGGGATGACCCTGCTTTGGACGGGCGAGGGCTCCTTGTAGCCGAGCTTAGCGAGGGCTTGGACCATCTCTTTGGACAGATTGAATTGCGCGAAGTTTCCCATAACGGGGAGATTATAGGGAAATCGCTTCCTTTTTGCACATTTTTAAAGGAAAATCTTAGCCATGGACATCCTTTTGGCGAAGCCTTACGGATATTGCTATGGCGTATCGAAGGCCATGGACATCGCCTTGCGCGCGAAGAGGGAGCATCCCGACTCCAACGTCTATCTGATCGGCGCCCCCGTGCACAACGAGGACGCGATCGCCTACCTCTCCAGCAAGGGCCTCCTCCTTCTGGACGGCGATTTCGCTTCTTTGAAGGAAAGAGTTGAGGCGCTCCCGGAGGGCTCGAGGGTCGTTTTCTCCGCGCATGGCCACCCCTTTTCCTTCGACGAGGTCGCCAAAAGGAAGGGCTTCCTCGTCTATGACGGCACCTGCGCTTTCGTCAAAGAGAACCTTGACTCCGCCTTACGCTCTTCCTCCCCCATCATCTACATCGGGCAGGAAGGCCACGCGGAGAAAGACTCTTTCCTCGCGAATTGCCCCAAAGCGCGCTTCTACGACGCGAAAACAGGCGAGGGCGACTGGAGAAGCTGCCTCCCCTCCCCCCGCATCGTCTCCCAAACGACCTTAAGCGAAGAGGAGATAAGGCGAGCCTGCGAGGACATCCGTAGCTTCTTCCCCGGCGCCGAGCTCCTCAAGGAGCGCTGCACGGCGACGAGGATCAGGCAGGAGAAGGTCAATGAGCTCTCGAAGGAGGCCGACGCCGCCCTCGTCCTCGGCTCGAAGACCTCCAACAACGCCAAGAAGCTCTTCGAAATCGCCTCCGCCAACTGCAGAAGCTGGCTCTGCCTCGACGAAAAAGAGGTCCGTTCCCTGGACCTCTCCCCCTATAAGAAGATACTTGTCTGCTCTAGCGCCTCGACCTCGAAGGAGATCGTCGAGGCGACCGTCAATTACCTCTCCTCGCTTTGAGAGGAGGCGATGATGGTCTTCAGGAGGCGGTAGAGGTTAAGGTATTTCCTCCTGCTCTCCTCCGAAAGCCCCTTGTCGAGGTTTTTGCCGACTTTCTTCAGGCTGTCCTCGCAGAAGGAGATGAAGACGGGGCCTTTTTTCTCCAAGAGCACCGGCCCGAAGGCGAGCTCGGCCTTCGTATAGGGCTTCTTGGGCTTCCCTTTGACGGCCTTGATGATCGTGTAGAAGGTGCCGGCTTCGAAAACCATCTCCTCATCGTCGACCCTGAAGCCGAGCTCCACGAGCCTCTGCCTGATCAGAACGAGATCCTTATGGGGGTCGAGGACGATCGTCTCGATGGGGTCGAGCTTCTCTTTGCCCCTCTGCAGGATCTCCGCGATGAGGCTGCCCCCCATCCCGAGGATCGCCAGGCAATCGACGTTGCTCTCAAGCTGATCGAGGCCATCCGCCTGCGTGCAGACGACGTGGCTGGAATAAGGAGAGGAGTCGATGTTGCCCTTCATGCGGATGAAGGGGCCCACTTTGTTCTCTATCGCCTGCGCCCATTCGACCTTCCCCCCTTCTAGCAAAGCCAAGGTGAGCTGGGCGTGGTCTGCGCCGACGTCAGCCACCACCGCCCCATAAGGGATGAAATCGTAGGCGGCTTGCAGCCTTTTTGAGAGCTTCCTCATGAAAGCTCCCCCTTCTCCTCGTCTAGGGCCTTCCTCATCTTGGAAAGGGCGGTCAGGTGGATCTGCCTCACCCTCTCCCTGCTGATGCCGAATTTCCTGCCTAGCTCGGACATGTCCATCTTCTCTTTGCCTTCTAGTCCGAACATGTAGGTGATGATCGTCCTCTCCCTGTCGTTTAGGACGCTTAGGCCCTTATCTATCAGGCGCTCGCGGTCTTCCTCGTCTAGTCCCTCGCTCACATCGTCGTCGCTATGGACGGTCGAAAGCAAATCCAGCGAGTCCCCCTCGCCTTGGTTGATGGGCTCGTCGAGGGAGATGACGTTGGAAGGGATCTCCAGGATCGTCTGAATGTCTTTGGGCGAATAGTCGGGAAGGGCCTCGGACAGCTCGGCGGGGGTTGGCTCCCTGCCAAGCTTCTGGGTCAAGGATTCGAATTCCTTTCTGACCTTGGAAAGGCGGGTGATCGCGTGCTGGCTGAGCTTGATGCCCCTGCCCTGCTCGCTGAGGATCCTTTGGATCGCCTGCCTGATCCAGGGGTAGGCGTAGGTGGAGAAGCGCCAGCCGAGGGTGGGGTCGAATTTCCTCGCGGCCTTCTGCAGCCCGAAATAGCCCTCCTGGATGAGGTCGAGGTAAGGCAGGCCGCAGTTGAGGTAGTCCTTGGCGATGCTCATGACGAGGCGGAGGTTGTGCTTGATGAGCAGATCCTCGGCTTCTTTTCCCTCTTTCCTCTCCTCTTCGCTCGCGCCTTCCTTCAATCCCTTCTGTATCCTCTCGCCGAGCCTCCTTTCCTGCTCCTTGCTCAGAAGAGGGTATTTGGCGACCTCGGAAGAGAAGACCGCCTCCCCGCTTGGGAGGGGGGAATTCGATGGAGAGGAAAGCAACGGGGAAGAGTTCAGCGCCTCGGCGTTGTCTTCCTCAGCTTCCTCCAGAAGCTCCTCCTCGTCCTTGATGTAGGCGTCTAGGCGCGAGGCGACGATGGTCGTGGCGAAGCTGGAGAAGCTGCAGTCTAACGGCATGCTGGAAAGATGGGCGGCCGCGTAATAAAGGCCCCGATTGGCCTCCTGGATGAGGTCCATCAAGGGGATGCTGCCCTCGTAGCGGATGCTCGCCATCTCCTCGGCGCGCTTGGCGAAGCTCTCGATCAAGGAGGCGATGGCCCCCTTATCGCCCTTGCGGGCCTTCTCCACCGCCTCTTTCTCTTCCTCCGCGCTCAAAACGCGGTTGCCTTCCAGCTCCTTGAGGTAAGAGGCGACCTCGTCGCGGATTTCCTGGAGCCCTATCTCGCCCATCTCTTCCCCTCAGCGGATCTTCCCGTCGCCGAAATTGGCCTCGCGGTAATCGCCTAGCTTCTTGGCGCGGGTGGGATGGCGGAGCTTGCGGATGGCCTTGGCCTCGATCTGGCGGATCCTTTCCCTGGTGACTCCGAATTCCCTTCCCACTTCTTCAAGCGTCCGCGGGCGGTTGTCGTCTAGGCCATAGCGCAGGCGCAGGACCTTCTCCTCGCGGTCGGTGAGGTCCTTCATGATCTCGTAAAGCTCGTCCTTGAGGAGGCTCTTCGTCGTGTATTCCTCAGGCGACTGGGTCTCTTTGTCCTCGAGGAAATCGCCTAGGCGCGAATCGTCCTCCTCGCCGATTGGGGTCTCCAAAGAGACCGGCTCAAGGGCGATGCGCTGAATGCGCAGGATCTGCTCGGGGGAGAGCTGCCCGTCGAGGCGGGCGGAGATCTCCTCCGCGGTCGGGTCGCGGCCGTACTCCTGGGTGAGCTGGCGCTGGACGCGGGTCATCTTGTTGATGGTCTCGACCATGTGGACGGGGATGCGGATAGTGCGGGCTTGGTCGGCGATGGCGCGCGTGATGGCCTGCCTGATCCACCAGGTCGCGTAGGTGGAGAACTTGAATCCTTTGGTGTAGTCGAACTTCTCGACGGCCTTCATCAGGCCCATGTTCCCCTCCTGGATGAGGTCGAGGAAGTGCATGCCCCTGCCGACGTAGTGCTTGGCGATGGAGATGACGAGGCGGAGGTTGGCCGTGATGAGCTGGTCTTTGGCCCCTTGCCTGCCGTCGATCCCATGCCCTATCCCGTCTTCCTGGGCGTATTTGAGCTTGGACTCGGGGGAATCGCCCCAGGCGTCGATGCGGCGGTACCAGACCTCGCGTGAGAGATCGCCCCCGCTTGCCTTGTATTCCTCGTAGAGCCTGTCGAGCTCGGCTTTGGCCTCATTGCCCTTGACGATGCGCTTGGCTAGCTCGGTCTCTTGCTGCGCGGTGAGCAGGTTGACCTTGCCGATCTCCTTGAGGTACATCTTGACGGAGTCGTTGACCTTGACCTCGCCGATGGTGGCGTGGGCGAATTCGTTGATGGCGTCGAGGTCCTCTTTGTCGGTGGGGGCTTCTTCGGCGGTGGCTTCCGCCTCTTCCTCTTCTTCCTTCTCGATGTCGTCTTCGGCGGCGGTGAGGTCGGCGATGTCGGGCTCATCGCCCTCGCCTTCGCTCTTCTCTTCCTCCTCGATCGAGTCGATCTCGATGCCGTTCTCCTTGAAGAAAGCCATGAGGGCCTCGAGGTCCTCGTCGTTCAGCTCGAGGTGGCTGGTGGCGTCCATGAGCTCGCCGGAGTCGATGGACCCCTCCTCCTTCCCTTTCTTCAGGAAGCGCTTCTTGATGGCTTCGAGGGAGACGATCCCCTCCTCTTCCTCATCCTCGTCTTCGATGATGATGTCGTCGATGATCTCCTCTTCCTCTTCGGTTTCGATCTCTTCGTTTTCTTCGTCTTTTCTGATCTTGTCGTTCATAGCTTTCTCCTTGGTTTGCTTTCCTATTTCTTCGTCTTCACCCTGTCGCCCCAGGACTCCCGCCTCTTCTTGGCGAGCTTGTCGAGGAACTCCTTCTGGGCGTCTTTGTCCATCGTCAGGAACGTCTTTTCGGCTTCCTGCTTGATTCGCAGCTCGCTTTTCTCCTTGTCGATGACCTCCTTGCAGGCCTCCAGGGCCTTTTTGGAGTAAGGGGCCTCGAGGGAATCGTCGTATAGGCGGGACAGCGATTCCTCAAGCGAGGAGGCTTCCTCCCCTCCTAGGCTCTGTATCAAGCCGAGCAATTGGGCTTGGTCGATGGCGCCTTGGTGCTCGGAGGAGTAATCGATGATGTAGTTGGCGAGGTCGTTGTTGATCCCGTAGTAGAAGTCGCCGACCCTCTCCTCGAAGAAGCTCACGGCCTCTTCCTCGCGGAGCATGTAGTAGAGGATCGTCCTCTCGGCCCGGTACAGCCGCGAGACGGATCTCTCTTTCTCCTCTTTCTCCTGGTGGTGCCTTCCTCCGCCGACGTGGAGCATCTCCTCGCCCTGCCCTAGGCTCCTCGCCTTCGGGAGCAAGGCGCGGATGGCCTCGATCTCGAAGGAGGTGGCTTTGCTGAGCTTGGCGAGGTAATTCTCCCTTTGGATGCCCGGGGGGAGGGAGGCGCAGTAAGGAAGGAACTTCGTGAGCACCTTCTCCCTGTCCTCGATGGTCTCGAGCTTTTTCGTGTTCAGGTAGAAGCTTAGGGCGAAGTCGCTGGGGTCGACGAGGTGCCCCATCGCCTCCTGTAGCGCCCCCTCCCCGCTTTCCTGGAGGATGTCGTCTGGGTCCCTTAGGTCGCCCGGGTTGCTCACCAGGCGGAAGGGGATCCTTTCCTTCTGGAGGGAAGAGAGGATCTTCATCATCCCAATCTGCCCCGGGGCGTCGCCGTCTAGGCACACCCTCACCTCGCAGCGGAGCTTCCTGAGGAGCTCGATCTGCTCCTTGGTCAGCGAAGTCCCGCATAAGGCGACCGCGCAGAGCCCGCACCGGTCGAGGGCCATCACGTCCATGAACCCCTCGAGGAGGTAGATGTAGCCGTCGTGGCGGGCGATTCTCGCGGCCCTATGGTAATTGAAGAGGGTCTCCCCCTTGTGGAAGATCTTGGTCTCGGGGGAATTCACGTATTTGGGGGTGTCGTCGTCTCCTAGGCGCCTGGCGGAGAAGCCCACCACTTTGCCCGAAGGGTCCCATAATGGGAAGATGAGCCTGCCCGCGTTGCGGTCGCTCGTGCCGGCGACCTGGGTGAAGGCGATGCCGATGTCCTCGATCGTCTTGAGCGAATGCTTCTTGGCCTCTAGGTAGCGAACGGTCGCCTGCCCGTCCAAGGGGGCGTAGCCGACTTGGAACTTCTCCTGCTGATCGAGGGGGATGTTCCTTTTCTTCAGGTACTCGCGCGCCTTTTCGCCTTCGCGCGTGCTAAGCGCGTATTGATAATAGGAGTTGAGGTCCGCCATCGCCTTGTAAAGGGGCTCCTTCTCGGGATCGACGAACTCGACGGTCCTTTGGGTGTAAAGCCTCGGGTCATGGAAATCGCTAAGCTCGGCGACCTTCCTGACGGCCTCATCGTAAGAGATGTGCTCGTAGTTCCTAACGAAGGAGATCGCGTTCCCGCCTTCCCCGCAGGAGAAGCACTTGTAGATCTGCTTCTCCGAGGAGATGTTGAGCGAGGGGTTCTTATCGTCGTGGAAGGGGCAGATCGCGAGGGCGTTCTTCCCTTTCCTGATGACGTTGAGATAGGAGGAGATGACGTTGATGATATCGGCGTGCTTGAGCACGCTTTCTATAAGGTCTCTATCGTACATAATTCCTCCTTTCTACGATTTGGTTTATATACAAAGTATATAGAACTACTAATAAACGCCTATTAATCTACTTCAATCAATAGAATATCTTCCCTTGGATGTAGGCAGGGAGATCATCGATTTTGATGCGGACCTGCTCCATGGTGTCGCGGTCCCTGACGGTGACGGAATGGTCGTTCTCGGTGTCGAAGTCGACGGTCACGCAGAAGGGGGTCCCCACCGCGTCCTGCCTGCGGTACCTCTTGCCGATGGAGCCGGTCTCGTCGTAGGTCGCGGAGAAGTGTTTGGCGAGGTTCGCCTCGATTTCCCTGGCGGAGTCGTTGAGCTTCTTGGAAAGGGGGAGCACGGCGACCTTATAGGGCGCGAGGGCCGGGGATAGGTGCATGACGATGCGCTTGTCCCCTCCTTCCAGTTCCTCTTCGTCGTAGGCGTCCACCGCGACCATCAGGAAAAGCCTGTCGAGGCCCATTGAGGGCTCGATCGTGAATGGGACGTATTTCTCGTTGGTCTCGGGGTCGAGGTAGCTGAGGTCCTCATGCGAATAGTCCATATGGCGCTTGAGGTCGTAGTCGGTCCTGTCGGCGACGCCGAGGATCTCTCCCCAGCCGATCGTCGGGAAGTCGTATTCGACGTCGGTCGTGGCCTTCGAATAGAAGGCAAGCTCGGCCGGCTCGTGGTCGCGATAGCGGAGGTTATCGTCCTTCACGCCGAGGGAATCGATGAATTTGCGGCAGTAATCCTTCCAGTAGGCGAACCAATCAAGGTCGGTGCCGGGTTTGCAGAAGAACTCCATCTCGAGCTGCTCGAATTCCCTGGTGCGGAAGGTGAAGTTCCCCGGGGTGATCTCGTTGCGGAAGCTCTTGCCGGCGTTGCAGACCCCGAAGGGGATCTTCTTGCGGCAGGCCCTCTGCACGTTTTTGAAGTTCACGAAGACGCCTTGCGCGGTCTCCGGGCGGAGGTAGACGGCGCTGGAGGCGTCCTCGGTCACGCCGATGTGGGTCTTGAACATCATGTTGAACTTGCGGATCGGGGTGAAATCGCTCTTCCCGCAGACTGGGCAAGTCATCTTGTGGGTCTTCATGAACTCGTCCATCTGCTCGAAATCCATCCCATCGACGTCGACGTCGGGGTATTCGTGCTTGATGAGCTCATCGGCCCTGTGGCGGGCCTTGCAGGATTTGCAGTCGACCATCGGGTCGTTGAAGGTGGAGACGTGGCCGGTGGCCTCCCAGACCTTCGGGTTCATGAGGATGGCCGCGTCGAGGCCGACGTTGGTCGGGGATTCCTGGACGAACCTCTTCCACCACATCGAGCGGATGTTGCGCTTCATCTCCGCGCCCAAGGGGCCGTAGTCCCAGGTGTTGCTGAGCCCGCCGTAGATCTGGGAGCCTTGGAAGACGAAGCCCGAGGTCTGCAGGTGCTGCGTGATCGTGTCGAATGAGAATTTATTGGCCATATTCAAATGGGGCCTCCTTGCCCCGGAAATGCAACCCGCATAGTTTATTCGATTTCTCTAGGCGGTCAACCCACTATAAGGGTACTTACAAACTTTTTATCAGCGAAAGTGATTTCAGGCGGCAGCCGGTGAGGTTCTCGAGGTATTCGCCGAGCTCCTGATAGAAAGGCAGGGCGTCTTTCTTGTCGAATTCCACCCGCGGGAAGTCGCTTTCCTTGCAACGGAAAACGTAGCGGGCGATCTTGAGCTTCTCCAGGGAGCTTCTCCCAAGTTTGTCTTCGCCTAAGCAATCCTTGCAGAGGAAGCCCCCTTCCTCATAGGAAAGGGCGGCGATGCCCTTCTTCTTATGGCAGCTGACGCATTCGTCGACGTCCAGCCCATAGCCTCCCCCAAGGAGGACTTTGGCGAAATAAAGGAGGCCGATGGTCAAGGGGTCTTTCCCCTCCTTTATGCATTCGCAGGATTTCAATAGATAAGGATAGGCCGAACCCGCCTCATCTTCCTGGACGACCTTGAGGGTGAGCTCCTGGAGGAAGGAGAGGACGCTCATCGCCTCGATGCTGCTTCCGATCTGGAAATTGGAGAGCAACGAGCCTTGCCTGAGGCTCAAGCCGCCTGAGCTAGAGACCATAAGGGCGAATTCGGAATGGGAGAAAGGCTGGACGCTGGCGGCGTTCTTCGAGGTGAGCTTGCGCACGCCTTTGGCCGAGAAAGAGAAAAAGCCGTCGGGGGAGATGGCGTTCACCATCGCGTCGGCTTCCTTGTATTCGCTGCAGCGCAGCACGAGGCCCCTGCGGGTCAGCTCACTCTTTTGCATAGCCGAGCTTCCGGAGCATGGCGGGATCCTCCCTCCACCCCTCCTTCACCTCGACTTCGATGTCGAGGGAGGCGATGCGGCGCTTGAAGACGCGCTCCATCTCGTGGCGGGAGGCCATCGAGATCTTCTTGATCATCTCCCCGCCTTTGCCGATGACTATCGACTTGTGGTTCTTCTTGTTGAGGATGATCTTCGCCTCGATGCGGAGCGCCTCCTTCTCATCGGCGAAGCGCGTGATGAGGACGGCGGACTGATGGGGGATCTCCTGATGGAGGAAATGGAGCAGCTCCTGGCGGACGATCTCTTTGGCGCGGTATGGGAGGTCTTTGTCGGTGAGGGTATCCTCGGGGTAGAAAGGCTCGCCTTCGCCCAAATAGGGATCGAGGGCGTTCTTGACGTCTTTGATGCCGAAATTGGTGAGGAAGGAGGCCTCGATCAGAGGATAGGACGGGAAGCGGGCGGAGATCGCCTGCTTCTTCGCCTCGCCCTCCTCGATGCGGAGGAGGTCGATCTTGTTGAGGACGAGGATGCGCGGGGCCTCCGAGCGGAGCCCCTCGATGATCTTGAAGTCGGGCTCGAGGTCTTTCGCGGAGCCGTCTATCAGGTAAAGGATCGCGTCGACGTCCTTGGAGGAGTCGAAGGCGGATTTCTTCATGTAGCGGTCAAGCGCCCCCTCGCCGAAGAAGATCCCCGGGGTGTCGACGAAGACGATCTGCCTTTCCTTCTCGTTGAGGATGCCGCAGAGGGAGTCCCTCGTGGTCTGGGCCTTGGGGGTGACGATGGACACCTTCTTGGAGAGCACCGCGTTCAGGAAAGTGCTCTTGCCGGCGTTTGGGCGCCCTAGAATCGCGACGAAGCCTACTTTCATAATACGTCGCCGTCGAAAGCGTAGGGCAAAAGGTCCTCGATGTTGCTTTCGTAGATCTCCCCGGAGGCGCTGGCCATGTAGATCGGCGCGCCTTTGGGGAAGAATTCGCTCAAAACCTGCCGGCAGGCGCCGCAGGGGGAGATGGGTTCGGGGGTGTCTCCGATCAAGGCCAACGCCTCGAAATCGTCGGGGGAGACCCCTTCCATCAGGGCGTGGTAGACCGCGTTGCGCTCGGCGCACATGGATAATCCGTAGCTCGAGTTCTCGACGTTGGCCCCGTGGTAGACCTTCCCGCTTTTGCATAGAAGCGCCGCCCCGACCGCGAAATGCGAATAGGGCGAATAGGAGAGCGATTTGGCGATGCGCGCCTGCTCCACGAGCTGTTCTGGGGTCATTTGGTTTGCTCCTTTTTGACTTGGTCCAATATCTTATCCTGCAGAGGGAACATGATCTTCGCGTCCTCCTCCTTCATGTGGTCGTAGCCTAGGAGGTGCAATAAGCCATGGCAGAAGAGGAAGGACATCTCCCTCTCCTCCGAATTGCCTATCTCCTTTGCCTGACGGAGGGCCTGGGGGGCGCAGATGAAGATCTCGCCCAGCATCCTGGGGATGGAGGAATCCAAGATCCTCCCCTCCTCGCTTTTGTCGTCGTTGAAGGCGAAGGAGATGACGTCGGTCACCCTGTCGACCTTGCGGTAGTCCCTGTTGATCTCGTGTATCGTCTCATCGTCCACGAGCGAGACGTCGACCTCGTAATTCTCCTTGATGCCGAGGAGAGAGAAGGCGCAGGCCATGATCTTCTGGTATTCGCCTTCGTAACGATCGTAAGAAGGCTCCAAACGGTTTTCGAATGAAAGTTCCATGCAGCGGCTATATCTTATCATTTCCGAGGCGGCAAATGGAATCGCATGCGCCCGCGAAATGATGGTAGAAATAGCTTCTTTCCTTCCTCTCGGTCTCGATGCTCTTCGCGTCGAGGAAGATCTTCTCGCCTAGGCTCAGGAGATAAAGGCTGGAGAAGACGAAGAGGAGGAAGCGGTTGCAGGTGAATTCCCCGCTGAGCAAGCCAAGGCAGGAAGAGACGAGGCAAAGGAGGACGAGGATGGCCTTCACGCTCAGCTCCTTGCGCGTGTAGGCGCCGACTTTGGAGAATAAGGAATCAAGCTGCGCCTCCCTTTCCGCGACGCCTTCCTCGGAAGAGACGAACCTCTTCTCAGCCAGGCTTATCTCGCCCCTCTTCTTCTTGTCCCTCCGCCAAAGCAAGGCCTTCTCCAAGAAGAAAGCGGCGAAGGGGATGAGGGTCAAGCAGGCGAACAAAGGCTCATTCAGGGCCACCAAGAAGAAGACGAAGGCGAAGCAGGCGACGTTCTCGGGGAGGTTCACCCAAGGGAGAATGGAGGCCTTCTTATAGGCGAGGTAATGCCTCAGGCCCTCCTCGCGCTTGCTCCTCTCCATCGCGGCCAGGCCCCTTGACCACCTCGCGTCGAATTGCTCCATCCCCGCCATCAGGAAGACCGTGCGCGAGAGGATGAGCAGGCAATAGGCAGCCATAAGCAGCAGGAGCAAGAGGAAGTTGCTCTCGCTTGAGAAGAAAGAGACCGCGAAGAAGGCGATCGAGGCCTCCAAGACGGGGAAAATGGGCAATACATAGGCGAAAGGCGGCTTCTTGATGCGCCTCAGGCGGGACGCTTTCGCCTCTTTGGGCTCGTAGGAGAGCTGCTTGAGGTAGACGCCTCCGAATTTCCGTAGCAGCTCCCCTTCCTTTTGCCAGGCCTCGCCTTCGCTTGGGTCGCAGACGAGGTAGCGAGAGCCCCTCCTCCTCTTGATGAGGACCAGGTGGCTTCTCTCCCCTTCCTCGAGCACGCAGAGCAAAGGGAAGAAGTCGCAAGTGGCCAAGCCGCTTGGCTCGAGGAACTTATAGCCGGAGAGTGTGAGACCAAACTCCGATGCATATGCTATAAGTTCCCCCAGCGAAGGGGCCTTTTCAGCGATTGGGGGCTCCTCAAGGGCCTCCGCGCGTGGGAAGCCGTTGAGGGCGAGCAAGTTCTTGATGGCCGCGTATCCGCAGCCTTTTTCCTGGGCTTGGTAGATCATCTTTCAATATCTCCTCACCCCTTAATAAAAGCGAATTCGCCCTTTTACCCAAAAAAGGCGAAAAAAAGACCCCCGATCGCTCGGGGGCCGGATTCGCAAGATCAGAATTTCTTCCTGCGGGCCATCTTGGACTTCATCTTCCTAGCAAGGCCAGGCTTCAGATAGGCTTCGCGCTTCCGGGTCTCGAAGAGGATGCCGGATTTGTTGACGCCGCGTTTGAAACGGCGAAGCGCGTCGTCGATGGTTTCGTTCTCGCGGACGACGACTTTGACTGACATTCGGTACTCACTTCCTTTCCGGACGGTGGTTAATTTACCCCCTATCGGGGCAAATGGCAACCGTTTTTCAGGCGATTTTCGCCTTTTCCTCCATGATGGTCACCGAGGCGCTGGCGCCGATGCGCGTGGCGCCCGCGCCCACGAGGGCGATCACCTCATCGTAATGGTGGATGCCTCCGCTTGCTTTCACACCCAGCTCAGGCCCCACCGCTTCGCGCATGATCCTCACGTCTTCGACGGTGGCCCCTCCTTTGGAGAAGCCGGTGGACGTCTTCACGAAGTCGGCGCCGCCCTTCTTGCAGGCGAGGGAGGAAAGGCGGATCTCCTCCTTGGTGAGGAGGCAGGTCTCGAGGATGACTTTGAGGGTGTGGCCTTCGGTGGCTTTCCTGACTTCCGCCACTTCCTTCTCAACGAGGTCGTAGCGCCCCTCCTTGACCCAGGAGACGTTCTGGACCATGTCGATTTCCTCGGCCCCATCGGCGATAGAGAGGGCCGCCTCATCGCATTTAAGAGAGGTCCTATTGGCCCCCAAGGGGAAGCCGATGACGGTGCAGACCTTGACCGAGCTGCCTTTTAGTTCCTCCGCGGCCAAAGGCACGAAGTCGGGGTTCACGCAGACTGAGGCGAAATCGTATTGCCTCGCCTCCGCGCAGAGCCGTTTGATCTGCTCCGAGGTGGCCTCGGGCTTCAGTAGGGTATGGTCGAAAAGCTTGTTGAATTCCATGTTCGTTTTCCTCCGTCGGAATTATCGGATTCATCGGGGCGAAAAGAAAGACCCAAGGTTTCGCCCCTGGGTCGATCGTCCTCATTCGCCTTTTTTGTTGATGTGCAGGACTTCCTTGCCATCGTAATAACCGCATTCGGGGCAAACGCGATGGGAACGGATCATCGCCCCGCAATGCGGGCAAGCGACCAAGCCGGCCACCTCGAGCTTGAAGTGGGAGCGGCGCATTCTCTTGCGGGTTTTGCTGATTCTTCTCTGTGGGACTGCCATGAGTGAACTCCTTTCGTTTTCCGGGGGGAATTATACGAGGGAAGGGGGCGGAAACAAGCGAAAAAGTGATACGATGTCAAAAATATCCCGAATTAGTCGCCTGCCACCGAAGCATTGTAAACGACTTCCTCAATTTCTCCGTGCCTTGGCCGATCGCTTTGGATTTGAAAAAGAAGATAGTTGGAACTATGGCCTTTCGCGAGCTTTTTCTCCGCGTCGTAATCTTCGAAGAGCACCGGCATCTTCTTGCCGTAGAAGCCTTCCTCGTATTCCTTCCTGAGTTTGGAGGATAGAGACAAAAGCTCGGCGACGCGCGCTTTCTTCACCTGCGGGGCGGTGTCTTTGAGCGTGGCGGCGTAAGTGCCGGGGCGCGAAGAAAAAGGGAAGACGTGGATCTCGGCGAAGCGCGCCTTCTGACAGAAAGCGACGGTCTCCTTCCACTCCTCCTCGGTTTCTAAGGGGAAGCCGGCGATGACGTCGGTCGTGATGGCGATGCTAGGCCTAACGGAGCGGATCAGCTCCAACTTGCGAAGGAAAGCGTCGGTGTCGTATTTCCTTTTCATCCTCTGAAGCACGCTGCTGCTGCCTGATTGCAAAGGGATGTGCAAGTGGGAGGCGATGTTCGGGCGTTCTTTCAGCAGGGCGATGAGCTTGTCGTCGATCTCGCTTTCCTCGATGGAGGAGATGCGGAGGCGATAAAGTTCTGGGCAGGAATCAAGGATGTCCTCGATGAGGTCAGCGATGCGATAGGAGCCGTCAGCGAGGTCTTTGCCGTATCCTCCGATGTGGATCCCGGTGATTACGATTTCCTTGTAGCCACAAGAAACGAGGCTTTCGCATTCAGAGATTACCTCCCTAGGTTCCCTAGAGCGCGAGTTGCCGCGCAGAAAAGGGATGAAGCAATAGGAGCAGAAATTGTCGCAGCCGTCCTGTATTTTCAGATACGCTCGCGCGTTCTCGCAGAAGGAATTCGCTCCGAGCTCTTCGTAGTTTTCCTTTCGAACGCTTTTCTTCACGTCGACAATCTTCTCACCCGTGCTTAAGAACCTCTCTATATAAGAAGGGATCAAAGAACGGTCCGCGGCGCCCAGGACGATGTCGGCGCCAAGGGAGGCTGCCTGCTCGGCGTGGGTCTGGGAGTAGCATCCCATCACGACGATGACGGCCGAAGGATTGTTCCTTCGATACGAGGAGATGTGCTGACGGGATTTTTGATCCGCTTTGGAGGTGACGGAACACGTGTTCAAAATGATCACGTCAGCCTCGCTTTCCTCTTTCGTCTCGACGTATCCCTCACCTTTCAGGCAAGTGCCAACGCCGGCGTTTTCATATGAGTTGACCTTGCAGCCAAGGCTGTGCAAAAAGTATTTCTTCATTTTTTAGCACAGTCTCTTTCAATGTGTTTAAAAACCGAGGTCTCATCGGAATTAATCTTGCTAATCAATCTACTAGAAATTAACTTATTTTCAACTAGATATCTCTTAAAGTCATTGAGGTTCCCGGCGTAATAGGCATCCACTACGGGCTGGATTCTCTCCATCATGTGATTGCGGTTATGATCCTTCAGATAACGGTCGAAGAGGCAGCATTGGCAGTCCAGTCTCCCCTGCTTGTTCACGAAGAAAATGGTGAAGGAATCGTAATCATAGAAAGCGCTCCCCTCTTCGGTTTTCTTCGCTCTGACGAACTTGGTGAAAAGCGATTCGAAGAGGTCGTCGCCATAGTAGTCGAAAGGATCGATGAAGATGGAATCGAAGTTCTTCAGGAAGCGTTTGTAAGGCGAGGAGACGAGCTTCGTCCACTCCCCCGCGTAAAGCCGGTTGATGCTCTTGGAAAAGAAAGGGATGTAGATCTTCTCCCCCTCGTGTACGTGATAGGGAAGCTTATCAAGAATCGGGGCCATCGTCTCTTTGAAGACGCGCTCGGTGCCCTTCTCGTCGAGGCTGAGGCTCTTGATCCTCGCGGCTTTGACTCCGTCGTCTATCTCTTGCTTCGCCTGAAAGGAACGGAGAACGATGTTGGCCCTCGCCACTTGGAAAGGCGATTCGGCTTTGCGGTAGCAGGAAAAGATCGGGTAATCGACGAGGATGCCGCTGTTCTCCAGATAATAGGCGAGCTCATCGCTCATCTGGAAATGACTCGCCCTCTGCTTTTTCTCCAAAGTCGCGAATAGGTCCATATCAGCGGAGATACTCCCCTTCCGCATCCTTCAAAGGCTGCTTTTTGATCAGGATGAGACCCAGGCAGACATCGAAGGCAATATAAGCGAAGAACAAAGTTAGGTACGCCCAGAAAGAAGGCCACGCCAAGAAATAAAGGAGGCTGCCCGCCCCGCCGAGAAGCAGCAAGAAGGCGATCAGGAAAGCCAGACCCCTCTTCCAGAAGCCCGCGTAGAAATCGTGGATTCCCAAAAACCCAAGCCCCATGCAGAGGCCGATGTAGACGACGTGGGATTTGGATTTGTAAAGCTCGTAGCTCCCGGTCATGGGATCAAGGGAGGAGGTGACGTCTTTGGTCGCGTAATCGTTGTCGATCGGGTCCTTCTGCCCGCAGTAAGGGCAGATATCGCTGTCCAATCGGGATATTTCTTTGTGGCAGGATTTGCAATAAGGCATAAAGCAAGAGTGATTATAGACCACTCTCTCCTTTTTGAGGTTAAGGAAAAGCCCAATCGGGGGAGCCGATTGGGCATAAGCTCATTTCTTGAAGCGCTCGCGCCACTTGGCGAAGGGCCCCTCCTTCTTGTTCTCCTGAGCCTGGAATTCCTTAAGCAGGTCTTTCTGGTTCTTGGAAAGCTTCGTCGGGGTCTTCACTTTTATGTGGAGGTATTGGTCGCCTGGCTTCTTCGTGCGCAGGTCTTGGACGCCTCTGCCTTTGAGTTTGAGGATCTGCTCGGGCTGGGTGCCTTCGGGGATAGTCACGGTGACTTCCCCATAAACCGTCGGCACGTCGATCTGCGTCCCTAGGGCGCAATCCACGAAGCTTAGCGGCACCTCGAGGTGGATGTCGTTGCCTTCGCGTTTGAAGTCGCTGTGCTCGGAGACGAGGACCTCGACGTAGAGGTCGCCGTTGGGCCCCCCGTTGATCCCTTTGCCCCCTTTGCCTGAGACCCTGATCTGCTGCCCGGAGCTGATGCCCGCGGGGATGTTGACCAGAAGGTCCTTATGGATGCGGGAATAGCCTTTGCCGTCGCAGGCATGGCACTTCTGCTTGACGATCCTTCCGCGCCCATTGCAGTAAGAGCAGGTCGTCTGGCTCTGCATGTCGCCGAAGATGGTCCTCTGGCGCACGGTCTGCACGCCGCTGCCGCCGCAATGGGGGCAGGTCTCGTAGTCGGAGGGGCTTTCCGCGCCGGTGCCGTGGCAATGCTCGCAGGGCTCGTCGTAGGTGATGGGGACGGTGATCTTCGTCCCGTTGATCGCGTCCATGAAGCTGATGCGGACGCGGGTGAGGCTATCTTGGCCCTTAGAGGGGCCGGCGGATTCGCCTCCGCCCCTTCTGGAGGCCCCGCCTCCGAAGAAGCTGTTGAAGATGTCGCCTAGATCGATGTCGCCGAACCCCTGCCCGGAGAAGCCTCCGCCGAAGGGGTTGCCCGCTCCGCCGGTAGAGGCGCCTTGCTCGAAGGCGGCCGCTCCGAAGCGGTCGTATTGGGCGCGCTTGTTGTCGTCGCTTAAGACGTCGTAGGCCTCTTGGACCTCCTGGAATTTCTTCGGGGCATCGGGTGAATGGTTGATGTCCGGATGATATTGCTTGGCGAGTTTCCTGTATGCGGATTTGATCTCGTCCTTGCTGGCGCTTTTGCTGACGCCCAGCACTTCGTAATAATCGCGTTTGCTTTCGCCCATATTGCCCTCCTTTCTGCTTTCTACGCCAAACGAGGCGCCAGTTTCCTGGCGCCTTGCCTAGCTTTTTTTTGGAATTACTTCTTGGAGTCGGTGAAGTCGGCGTCGACGACGTCGTCGGCGGTCTCGTTGCCTTCGCTCTTGGCTCCGGCGTTGCCTTGGTTGGGGTTGGCCTGGCTTTGATAGGCGCCGGCCTGGGCGGCCGCGTCCTCTAGCTTGCCGACGATCTCGCGGAGCTTGTTGATGTCGTTGGCTTCGATCGCGCCGCTGGCCTCGTCGCGGAGCTTGGTGAGCTGATCCTTCTGCTCGGGGGTCAGCTTGTCGCCTTGCTCGGTGAGGGTCTGGTTGATCTGGTCGACGTAGCTCTGGGCCTTGTTCTTGACCTCGATGTCGTCCTTCCTCTTCTGGTCGGCTTCCTTGTTGGCCTCAGCCTCCTTCACCATGCGGTCGATGTCGGCCTGGGAGAGGCCGTTGCTGCCGGAGATGGTGATGTCTTGGGACTGGTGGCTGTCGAGGTCTTCGGCGCTGACTTTGACGATGCCGTTGACGTCGATCGAGAAGGTGACCTGGATGCGCGGCTGGCCGCGGCGCGCCGGGCGGATGCCGGAGAGGGTGAAGTGGCCGAGCAGCTTGTTGTCGTGGGCCATCGGGCGCTCGCCCTGATAGACCATGATGTCGACGGCCGGCTGATTGTCCTCGGCCGTGGAGAAGATCTGGCTCTTGGTGGTCGGGATCGTGGTGTTGCGCGGGATGAGCGGAGTGAGGACTCCGCCGAGCGTCTCGATGCCGAGGGTAAGCGGGGTGACGTCGAGCAATACGACGTCTTTGACGTCCCCTGCGATGACCGCGCCTTGGATGGCGGCGCCGGCGGAGACGGCCTCATCCGGGTTGACGGAGAGGTTGAGCTTCTTGCCGGTGATCTTGGCGACGAGTTCCTGGACGGCGGGCATGCGGATGGAGCCTCCGATCATAAGGACGTCTCCGATGTCATTGTAGGAAAGTCCGCTATCGGCCATCGCTTTCTCAAGCGGGATGCGGCACCTTTCTAGCAACGAGCGCGTGAGGTCTTGGAATTTGGCCCTGGTGAGGGTGGTCTCGAAGTTGATCGGGCCGTTGCTGCTCATGCCGATGAAGGGCAAGCTGATGGTGGTCTGGAGGGAGCTGGAGAGCTCGATCTTGGCCCTTTCGGCGGCGTCTAGGAAGCGCTGGCGGGCCATCTTGTCGGTGAGGTCGGCCCCGGTCTCGATCTTGATCTGGGCCTGGATCCAATCCGCGACCATGTGGTCCCAGTCGTCTCCGCCTAGATGGGTGTCCCCGTTGGTGGCGAGGACCTGGAAGGTGCCGTCGCCGATATCGAGGATCGAGACGTCGAGGGTGCCTCCGCCGAGGTCGAAGACGAGGACCTTCTCGGATTTGTTGTTGTCCAGCCCGAAGGCGAGGCAGGCCGCGGTCGGCTCATTGATGATCCTGACCACGTCTAGCCCGGCGATCGTGCCGGCGTCCTTGGTGGCTTGGCGCTGGGCGTCGTTGAAGTAAGCCGGGACCGTGATGACGGCCTTCTTGACGGGCTGGCCGAGGTTCTTCTCGGCGTAGGCCTTCATGTAGGAGAGCACCTTGGAGCTGATCTCCTGGGGGGTGTAGTCCTTGTTGAGGCAGTTGATGTGGAATTTGTCCGAGGTGCCGATGTGGCGCTTGGCGCTAGAGACGGTGTCGGGGTTCGTGATCGCTTGGCGCTTGGCCGCGTTGCCCACGATCTCCTCGCCGCTTCCTTTGAAGGCGACGACCGAGGGGGTGGTGTTGGTTCCTTCGGGGTTGGGGATGACTTTCACTTTGCCGTCGGCCTGCATGACGCTGATGACCGAGTTGGTCGTGCCGAGGTCGATGCCGACGATGATTTCTTTTGCCATAATGCTTTTTCTCCTTTAGGCGGCTTTGCCGTCTTCTGCCTTTGGGGCAGTCTCTTCTTTCTTCTCTTTCTTGCTGACCGCGACCATCGCTGGGCGGATGAGGCGGTCGTGCAGCTTATAACCGGCGCTGTAGACTTTGCAGACGGTGTTCTCGGGGAGGTCGTCGTGGACCTCGCTCTCCACCGCGTGCATGTAGGCGATGTCATAAGGCGAGTTGATCTGGGGAGTGAGCTCGCTCACCCCCTCGTCCTCCAGCGCCGTCTGCAATTGCTTGTAGATGTACTGGAATCCGATTTGGTAGTTCTTCGCTTCCGGGTTGTTGGGCGAGGCGACTAGCGCCATCCGGAAGGCGTCTAAGGCGGGGAGGAGCTTCTCTAGGAAGCCCTCTGCGCGGTAGCGCAAGGCGGTGCGCTTCTCCTCCTCCAGGGATTTCCTTAGGTTCGACATGTCCGCATAGGCGCGGTAGTATTCGTTCTTCCAGTGGTCCCTGTCGGAATTCGCCTTGTCGATTTCCTCCAAGGCTTTGAGGTATTTCTCTTTGGCTACTTTCTTGCCGGAGAAGAGCCCTTCCTCTTTCCCTTCCTTCACTTCGTCTTCTTTTTCTTGCTCGTCTGATCCGGGGCTTTGCTCGGATTGCTTTTGGTTTTCTTCGGGCATTCTTTCTCTCCTTTCGCTCCGCTCTTCTCGGCGAAGTAGTCGTCGAGGGATTGGGTGACGTAATTGAGCGTGGACATGATCTTCTCATAATCCATCCGCGTGGGGCCTAGGAGGCTGATCGAGGTCTTCTCCTGGCCGGGGATCTTGATGTCGGCGGTGATGAGCGCGACGTCTTCGAGCCCTTCCTGGCTGGAGCCGAAACTCACCTTCGCCCCCTCCCCTTCCGCGCTGCTAGCTTGGCGCAGGGCCTCAGGGCTATCGAGAAGCTTCAGGATCTTCTTGAGCTTCTTGGCGTCCTCGGCGAACTCGGGGTGGTCGAGGAGGTTCTCTTTGCCGTATAGGCTCATCCTCTCGCCCGCGAATTGGACGAAGGCTTGAAGCAAGGCTTGATAGATCACGTCCTGCCCCACCATGTAGTCGGTGACGGCGGGCTTCATCGCCTCCATCTTCGTCACGAGGTCGCTCACCGGCGTCCCGATCAATCTCTCGTTGAGCACCTGGACGGTCTTCTTGACGTCCTCGGGCGAGATCGACCCGTCGATGACGAAGGTCTTGTTCTCGACGTAGCCGGCGTCGGTGACGAAGACGGCCGTGGCCGTCGAGGGGCCGATGGGGATGAGCTGGATGGAGACCAGCTTCTCATGGCTCACCTTCGGGCCGAGCACCCCGACGGCGAGGTTGGTCATGTTGGAGAGGATCTCGCAGGATCTCTGGATGACCTCTTCCACCGACTGCGCCTTCTTGTCTAAGACGGACTGGATCGCGTATTTGACGGTGGAATCGACCCTTTCCTCGCGCAGATGCTCCACGTAGTACTCGTAGCCTTTGCTCGAGGGGACCCTGCCTGAGGAGGTATGCGTCTTCTCGAGGAAGCCGTTTTTCTCCAAGGCGTTCATCTCGCTGCGGATGGTGGCGGAGCTCACGCCGAGATGATAGGTCTCCAGAAGCGTTTTGCTGCCGACCGGCTCGGCCGTGCGGATGAAGTGTTCGACGATCAGTTTCAATATCTCTTCGCTGCGCGTCATGTCGTCTCCTTTCTAGCAGTCTCTTTCTACGAGTGCTAGGCACATTATAAAAAGGGATTTGGCACTGTCAAGGAGTTAGTGCCAATTTTCTTGAAACTCACGAAAGCAGGCAAAGAAGGACGTAATCGAGGCACTCAATGCCCCTGTCGGTGGGCTTGATTCGACCGTCTTCGACGATCAGGAGCCCTTCTTTCTCCATCTTCTTGAAGCTTGCTCCATAAGCGAAGAGGAAATCCTTGTTGAATCTCTTTTCGAAGGAAGAGAGCGCGAAGCCTTCCTCCAGGCGGAGGCAGGAGAGGAGGAACTCTTCCTCGCCGCTAGGCTCCTCGTTCTCACGGAGACCCTTCCCTTTTATATATAAGGATAAGGAGCGCGTGTTCGCGTACCTGATTCCATGTAGGTAGCCCGAGGCCCCCAATCCTATCCCATAGTATTCCTCGTCCCTCCAATAGGTTAGGTTGTGCCTGCTTTGAAATCCGGGCTTGGCGAAGTTGCTGACCTCATATCTCTCATACCCTGCCTCCCTGAGCAAGGAAAGGACCGCCTCATATTGCTCGCCCTGCTCGTCTTCGCTGGCTTCCTTGACCCCTTTCGCCTTGAAGAGGCTCCCATCTTCCAAGATCAAGGTGTAGGCGGAAAGGTGGGGAAGCCCCAAGGAAAGGAAGGCCTTCGCCTCTTCCCTCACCTCTTCCATGGTTTCGCCAGGGAGGGCGTAGATCCAGTCCGCGTTGATGTTGGAGATGCCCGCTTTCCTGAGGTTCATGACGGCTTCTCTCGCCTCCTCGAAGGTGTGCTTCCTGTTCATGAGGGCCAGGTATTTCTGAAGCGAGGACTCCACGCCGAGGCTAACGCGGTTGACCCCTTTTCCCGCGAGCAAGGCGATCTTCTCTTCGCTTAGGCTCTCGGGGTTGGCTTCGAAAGTGAACTCCCCTCCTTCTTCCAAAAAGGGGGAAAGCTTCTCCAGCAGCCTCTTAAGCAAAGGGACGGGCAGGGCGCTGGGGGTGCCTCCTCCTACGTAGATGGTGCCGACTTTCCCTATCTTATAGGAATCGAGCTCAGCAAAAAGGGCGGAAAGGTAGCTTTCCGCCCAATTTTGCCGATAGAGCACTTTCGGGAAATCGCAGTAGGCGCAGATGCTTTGGCAGAAGGGTATGTGGACGTAAAGGGCTCTCGCCACCTCACTTATCCTCGCCCTTGGGGGAGTCTTCGGAAGGGGCCTCCCCTTCTTCTTTCTTCTCCTCCATCGGAGAGTCGATCGGCTCGAGGATGCGGTCGAGCTCCTCTTTGGCGATTTCTTTGTCGGATTTCGGCTTCTCCTCGTTCTTCAGCCCCGGCACATGCCTCTTGAGGAGGATGACCAAAAGCACGACGAGTCCGAAGAAGGCGACGAGGACGACGATGACGATGATCGGGGCGACCGAATCCAAAACGGGAAGGTTGAATTTCATTTGCTGTCTCCTTGCTTGATTGGGGTGTAGACGAATTTGTTCTTGATCTGCTTCTTCTGATAGAAGCCAAGCTCAGCCAGGGCATCCATCGAGGTGCGGGCGGTCTCGTAGGCGCAGCGGGCGTATTTCTTGAAATCCTGGATGGTGTAGAAGCGCCCGAGGGTGCAGTGAGAGGCGTAGAAGAGGGCCTGCTTCTTGCGGATGAGCGGGTTGGTCTCGAGGATGTAGCGCGCGGTCTCCTTGACCTCCTTCTCGCTTAGCGAGGAGGAAGGCGAGCGGATGGCGCTCTTGCCTTTGCTCTCGTAGAAGGATTTCATCTCCTCTTCGCTGAGCTTGGGGACCTCAGGGGCTTTGCTCTCGCTCGGCTCGGGCTGCTCCTCCGCTTCTTTTTCAGGGGAGGCGGAGGCGATCTCCTCGTAGGCCTTGCTCTGCTCCTCCTCGGGGATCGAGGCGAATTCCTCGCCGACGGTCTCCCTTTTGAGCTCGTCGATCCTGCTGATGGCCTTATCGATCCAAGAGGAGAGCCTCTCGAAGCAATAGAGGATGAAATAGGTGAGGTCGCTTTGGTTCTGGGTCTCGAGGTAGACGTCTTTCAGGCGCGCATTCTCGACGATCAGGCCCTCCAAAGGAAGGCAAGAGGCCCCGCTTACGAGGCTATTAGCGAGCATCGCGCGGGCGAAGCTCGCGGCGAGGAGCTCGTTGTTCTCCTCGAAGGGCTTCACGAAGCTCAGGTAATAAAGGGCCATGACGGCCTTCATGCCGGGGGCGTAGGAGGAGGAAGAGAGGAAGGAGAAGAATCCGTCCATCATCCCCTCGATCTCCCCATAGGGGGCGTAGGTGTAGTTCCTGCCGACGATCGAGGTCGTGTATAGCGAGGTGAAGTCGCGCGTCCTGTAGAAGGAAGAGACCTCGTCGTGGCCTAGCAAAGCGAAGCGCAGCTCGCCCAAGGAATCCTCGCTGGGCGTCTTGAAATCGCCTTTGAGGCTGAGGGAATAGCGGTAGATCGTGTTCTCCTTCTCGTCGGAGGTGCTCTTGTAGAAGCCGTTGATCATCGCCTTCAGGGTGAGCTCGCCCGGATTGATGGAGAGAAGTTTCGAAGAGTCGCTCAGAATGGAGAGGTGGCACTCCTTCTCGAAGATCTTCTGGGCGCTGGGGTTCAAATAGAGGTCGCTAACGGCGTTCGAATAGGAGTTCAGCTTATCCTCGAAGGAGGCGAATCTCGCCTCGGTTCCTTGGGTTTTCGTGACCTTGAAGGGCGATCTGCCCACGCCGAAGAGGCCGCATTTCTCTCTGTGCTCGTCGCGATAGGCGAGGATCTGCGTCCAGAAGCCGTCGATCAAAGAGGTCCCCATCGCGTTGCGGAGGCCGGTTCTGGTGATGTAGGTCTCGTCGGTGTATTTGAAGCCCAGTTTTTCCGCCATAAGTTCGTGTCGATTGATTATAAGGCAAAGAGAGGAGAATAAACCAAAAAACTACTAATTTTTCGTTCCGGGATGTCACTTTTTGACATCGTCGTCGATGGAAAGCACCGACATGAAGGCCTCTTGGGGGACTTCGACCGAGCCGATGGCCTTCATCCTCTTCTTGCCCTCCTTCTGCTTCTCGAGGAGCTTCTTCTTTCGCGAGATGTCCCCGCCGTAGCACTTGGCGAGCACGTCCTTGCGCATGCTCTTGATGTCGGCGCGCGCGATCACCTTCCCCGAGATCGCCGCCTGCACGGGCACCTCGAATTGCTGCCGAGGGATGATCTCCTTGAGGCGGCTTACCAATGCCAAGCCCCTCTTATAGGCATCGGGCCTATAGACGATCGAGCTAAGCGCGTCGATGACGTCCCCATTGAGGAGGATGTCCATCTTGGCGAGGTCGCTGCGGCGGTATTCCTTGAACTCGTAATCCAAAGAGGCGTAGCCCTTCGTGTAGGATTTGAGCTTGTCGAAGAAGGAGTAGATGATCTCCGAGAGCGGGAGGTCGTATTTGACGATGACCCTGGTCTCGTCGAAGTATTCGAGGTCGACGTAGACGCCCCTCTTCCCCTGGCATAGCTCCATGATCGGGCCGACGTAGTCCTTCGGGGCCATGATGGAGGCGCTCACGAAAGGCTCGTCGATCTCCCTGATCTTGCTGGGGTCGGGCATCTCGCTTGGGTTGTCGATCTCCAGGCTCTTGCCGTCGGTCATCAAGATGCGGTAGATGACCGAGGGGGCGGTGAGGATGAGGTTCAGGTTGTATTCCCTCTCGAGCCTCTCCTGCACAACATCCATGTGGAGCAGCCCCAAAAAGCCGCAGCGGAAGCCGAATCCTAGGGCTTGGGAGGTCTCGGGCTCGAAAACCAAGGAGGCGTCGTTCAGCGAGAGCTTCTCCAAGGCGTCTTTGAGATTGGGATAGTCCCTGCTGTCGACGGGGTAGAGCCCGCAATAGACCATCGGGTTGATGCGGCGATAGCCAGGAAGGGGCTTGGGGGCGGGATTGCTCTCCAAGGTGATGGTCTCGCCGGGGAAGACGTCGTGGATGTCTTTGATGGTCGCGGTCAGATAGCCGACCTCGCCGCAATCCAGTTGCTTCGCGGGGATCTCTTTGGGGGTCCTGATGCCGACTTCGGTGACCTGATAGACCTTATTGGCCTGCATCAGGCGGATGCTGTCCCCCACTTTGACCGAGCCGTTCTTGACGCAGATAAGCGCGACCACCCCGCGGTAGGAATCGTAATAGGAATCGAAGATGAGCGCCTCCAAAGGGGCCTCGAGCCTCCCTTTCGGGGAAGGGATATCCAAAGCGATCTTCTCCAGCACCTCGCCCACGCCCATGCCGGTCTTAGCCGAGATGAGGCAGGCGTCGGCGCAGTCGATGCCGATGCGGTCCTCGATCTCATGCTTCACCATCTCGGGCATCGCGCTGGGGAGGTCGACTTTGTTGATGATCGGAAGGATCGCCAAGTCGTTGTCCACGGCGAGGTAGACGTTGGCCAAAGTCTGCGCCTGCACGCCCTGGGTGGCGTCGACGACAAGAAGCGCCCCTTCGCAGGCGGCGAGGCTGCGGCTGACCTCGTAAGAGAAATCGACGTGCCCGGGGGTGTCGATGAGGTTGTAGATGTAGTCCTCGCCGTTGTTGGCCCGGTATTTGACCGTGACGGCGTTGAGCTTGATGGTGATGCCCCTCTCCCTCTCTAGGTCCATCGAGTCGAGGAGCTGCTCCTTCATGTCGCGCTTATCGACGGTGCCGGTCAGCTCCAAAATGCGGTCGGCGAGGGTGCTTTTCCCGTGGTCGATGTGGGCGATGATGGAGAAATTGCGGATGTGGCTCTGGTCGAATGGCATGGGGCAATTCTAGCTTATTTGGCTTTCTCCGAGTAGAAGCTTTCCAAACTCTCCTTCACTTCGCTTTCGCTATGGACGCGCTCAAGCTGAGGGTAGCGCCTGAGCAAAAGGCTAGAATAGTCGCTCCCCGCGTAGCGGTCGTCTATCAGCAATGCCGCCCCGACGTCGCTCTCGCTCCTGATGACCCTGCCCAAGGCCTGGAGGACCTTGCTCACGCCGGGGTTCTTGTAGGCATAGAGGAAGCCCAGCTTCTCCTTGCCGTCGAAATAGTCCCTGAGGAGGTTGTTCTCAAAGCCCACCTGGGGCATGCCCACCCCCACGATCGCGACCCCGATCAGGCGGTCGCTTACGAGGTCGATGCCCTCTCCGAAGGCCCCGCCCAAGACCAATAGGCCCACGGTCGTGACTTTGGGGTCAGGGGCGAAGGAGGCGAGGAAATCGAGTTTCTCCTCTTCCTTCATCTTCCGGTCCTGAACGAGGATACTCGCGTCAGGGAAATCGAGATAGGGACGGACTTTCTGGAGGTATTCGTAGCTAGGGAAATAGACGAAGTAATTGCCCTTCTTCGCCGCGACGAAGCTCTTGAGGTAGGCGGCGACTTTGGGGTAGGAGGCTTCCCTATCGCGATACCTCACCGAGACTTCGCTCGCCACCATCACCTTGAAGTTCTCCTTGGGGAAGGGGGAGGGAAGGAGGAGGAAGGGCACCTCTTCCTTTCCCATGATCGATTTGGTGAAATAGCTGCCCGGGGTGAGGGTCGCGGAGAAAAGCACCGCCCCGCGCACGTTCGAAAGGCTCGCCTTGAGGAATTTCGAAGGGTCGAGGCAAATGAGGTTCAGCTCCAAGTCCCTCTCACCCCTTTTGATGAGGGCGAAGCGGTCGCTGGGGTCGGGGAAATCGCGCAGCAGGCGAAGATAGCGATTCGCCTCGCGCGAGAATTCGGAGAGGCGCTTCAGCTTCTCGATGGCCTTCGAGTTCTCCTTCCTGACTTTGGCTTCCGCATTCTTAAGGGATTCAAGGGCCTTCTCTATCTCGCTAGGCGCCTCTTCGAGGAGCTGCTCCTTGGCCTCGATCTCGTATTTGGCGAAGGCCTTCTCGATCTTGCCTATCGCGTTCCTAAGCGAGGTGAGATAGGCGGCCTCGCCCTTGAGCGCCCTCTTGGCGAAGAAGAGGTCCCTAGTGGAAAGGGCGGCGCTATACATCATCCTGCCCCGCTCCACCAGGTTATGCGCCTCATCGATGAGGACGAGGAACTTGCTTTGGTCGATGCTCGGGTCGAAATAACGCTCCAAATGCACGATGGGGTCGAAGAAATAGTTGTAGTCGCCGATGACGATGTCGCTGAACAAAGATAGGTCGAGCTGGAACTCGAAGGGGCAGATGGAAGCCTCCCTGCACCAAGCGGAGATATGGGGCTGGTCGAACCTCTCCCCGCTGTCTAGCGCCTTCTGGATGACTCCTTTGAGCTTGGTGTAATAGCCGATGGAGAAAGGGCAGTCGGTGGGGTTGCACCTCTTCCCGGGGCAAAGGCAGATCTTCTCCTTGGAGAGGAGGTTCGAGTCTCTGACGTCCAGCCCCTTGGCCCTTAGATCGCCTATTGCCGCGTATGCGCTTTGGGCGCCCGTGTTCTTCGCGGTGAGGTAGAAGATCTTCTGGACGCGCCTCTGGTCGAAGGATTTGGCGAAGGGGAAGAGGGAGGACATCGTCTTGCCGATGCCGGTTGGCGCCTCGGCGAAGAGAACCCCTCCTTTCTGGGCGACCCCGAAGCAGTATTTGGCCATCTCCCTTTGCCCTTCCCTGAATTCGGGATAGGGGAATTCGAGGCTCTTCGCGGAGAGGTCGCGTTTCTTCCAATGCTCGAATTGCTGCTGGTAGAAGGAAAGATAGGCGTCGACGTAGCCTTCCACCTTCGCGAAGATCTCCTCCTTGCCGTAGTCGAACAGCTTCACTTTCTTGTTGGAGGAGTTCTTCTGGGAGATGTAGGTCAATTGGACCTTCGCCTTCTCCCCTCCTTTGGCTTTGAGGTAGAGATAGGCGTAGACGAGGGCCTGGCCCTTATGCCATTCCCCCTGCTCCTTGTAGAACCTGTCCAAGGGGATGACGGTGGTCTTGATCTCATCGATAATCGGGCATTCGCCCCCGAGGATGATGCCATCCGCCCTCCCGGAGAGGGCGATGGTCCCCTTCTCCCTCTCGATGGTGCCCGAGAGGGGGTATTCGCTTTGGTAATCGAGGCCTTGCTTGCTTTGCTGGAGGGCGTGGAGCTTCGTGCCCATCTGCATGGTCTCGGCGTTGTAGATGCGATCGTCTATGTCGCCTGTGCGCAGCAGAAAATCGACGAGCTGGTGGACGGATAAGGAAAGATAGGGCTTGGCCACTTTAGCGGAGCACCTTTCCCAAAAGATAAGAAGCCCCGTTGGAGAAGCTCTTGCCGTCCATCCTCTTCTTGCCTTCCAGCTGGAGGTCGTCCAAAGAGAGGATCCCCCCGTTAGCCTGAACGTAGATCCCTTTGCTGCATTTGACTATCTCGCCCAGCTCCCCTTGCAAGGGAAGGGAGGAAATGGAGGCCTTGTAGACCTTCAGCTTCTTGCCCTCTAGAAGGAAATAGCCGCCTGGAGTCTCAGACAATCCGCGTATATAGCAAAGTAATGAGGATATCGGCAAAGAAAGGGGCAGCCTTTCGTCTTCTGGCAGTATCTTGTTGGCGAATGTGACTTGGCTCTCCTCTTGGCTCACCCCGGGGAGCTCCCCGTTGGCGTAGCTCAACAGATCCCTCACGATGAGGGCGGAGGCGGCTTCGGAGATCTTAGAGGCGAGGCTCGTGTAATTGTCTTCGGGGGCGATCTCCACTTCTATTTTGTCGTACATCTCCCCCGCGTCCATCGCCTCGACCATCTTCATGAGCGTGACCCCGGTCACCTTATCCCCGTCCATGATGGCGCGCTGGATCGGCGCGGCCCCGCGGAGAGAGGGCAGCAAGGACCCATGGAGGTTGATGGCCCCTATCCTAGGGGCGTCCAGCACTTCCTTGGGCACGATCTGACCATAGGCCATGGTGACCAAGACGTCGAAAGAGAGATCGTCGAGGAAGGAATGCTCCTTCCTGATGCGATGGGGCTGAAAGACGGGGATGCCCCGCGATAGGGCGACTTTCTTGACCGGGGTGGGCTCAAGCTCATGCTTCCTGCCCGTCTCCTTGTCTTCGTTGGTGACCACCGCCACCACGTCGAAGCCGGCCTCCAAGATGGAGGAGAGGACCTTCGCGCTGATCTCAGGCGTCCCCATGTAGACGACCCTGACCTCGGAATTGCTATTGAAACGCATCTGTTTCCCTCCTTGGCAAAGGCGATTTTACACCCGTTAGGCCCTCTCCCCATAGGGGAAAGCAAGGTAAGAGGTGCAAAAAGAGGGCGCATGAAGTAGAATCTTGGCCATGAGCAAGGACAAATACCCCGCCGTCAAAGCCTTCATCGAGGAGACCAAAGCCCTCGAGAAGACCACGATGACGATGCAAGACATCTACGAGATGACCATGAACCGGCACGTCAGGAAGACGGCCTACATCTACTTCGACGAGGTCGGGAAGCCCAAAAGATGCACCTACGACGATTGGCGCAATCGCATCTTCAAGACGGCCTCGAAGCTCTCCAAGGCCCTTTCTAGCATCCCCCATGGGGCTGTCATAGCCTTGAAGCTAAAGAACTCGCGCAGCTGGGGCGTTTTCTTCTGGGCGATCTTGATGACCGGCCATCAGCCCCTCCTTTTGGACGCGCGTCTGGCCAAACCCAACACGGACAACCTCCTTAAGCAAGCCAAGGCGGCGGCCATCATCACCAACGTCGAGGACGACTACTGCGTCCCCCATTACCGCTCCAACGAGATCTTCAACCTCCCCAGCGACTATTCCTTCGCCCCCGACTGGGCCAACCACGTGATTTTCTGCTCCTCCGGCACGACGGGGGATGCGAAGATGATGGTCTATTCCGGCAGGAACCTCTGCGCCCAGATCCTGGCCTCTCTTTCGATCCCGGAAGAGACATTGAACCTCATGTACCCCGGGGACATCCGCATTTTGGCCATGCTCCCCTTCCACCACATCTTCGGCTTCGTCGCGGTCTTCCTTTGGTTCAGCTTCTACGGCAAAACCATCGTCTACCCCTCCTCCAATTCGACCGCCGACCTTCTTTACGCCTCAAAGCGAGGCAAAGTCACCCACCTTTTCAGCGTCCCCCTTTTCTGGGACGGGCTCGCCCAAAGCGTCACCCGCAGCGCCATCATGCAAGGCGGGCAGAAGGAGGATCTATTCTCGCGCCTCGTCGCCTATAACGACAACAAGATCTCCAAGAAGGAGGCGGGCATCGCCTCCAGCAGATTCGTCCTCCGCCTCTTCCAGAAGAAGGTGCTAGGGACGCACATCCGCTTCGCGATCTCCGGCGGAGGCTTCCTCTCCCCCAAGACCAGCGCGATCATCAACGGTCTCGGCTACCCTCTATGCGACGGCTTCGGGATGACCGAGGTGGGCGTCACCTCAGTGGAGATGTCCCCGCGCGTCGAGCAGAGGCTCAAATCCTCGATCGGGCGCCCCTTTTACGGGGTTGAGTACAAAATAGGCGAAGAGGGGAAGACGGTGGATGCCAACGGCATGGTCTCCGGCCAGCTCTACGTGAAATCCCCCATCACCCACGCTATGGAGATCGTCGGAGGGGAGGAAGTCTCCACGAAGACGGAGGAGGGATTCTTCGCCACGGGCGACATCGCCTGCGTAGACAGCGCCGGCAACTACTTCCTAAAAGGCCGCATCAAGGACACCATCATCCTCGCTAACGGGGAGAACGTCTTCCCGGATGAGATCGAATACTACTTCAAGGACGTCAAGCACACGACCAACGTCGTCTGCCTAGGCGCCAAATTCCCTGGGGAGCAGGAGGAGAAGATCACCCTCGTCTGCGAGATCGAGAACACGATCGACCAAGCCGGCATCGACAAGATCTACAGCGACATCAAGTCCATCAACGCCACCCTCCCCAGCGAGAAGAAGGTCCAGAAGGTGCTGATCGACAAGCGCCCCCTTCCCCTTTCCGGCTCCATGAAGGTCAAGCGCTTCGAGCTCAAGAAGGCGATAGAGCAAGGCAGCGACGATTTCCTCGACAACGACGAAAGCAAGAAAATCGTCGTGAGCTTCGAGGGTTACGACGACGACCTCGTCCAGATCGCCCTAGAAAGGGTCATCAAGGTCTTCGCCTCCGTCCTCCTCCTCCCCGAGATCAAAATCGGCCCGAACTCGATCTGGACGAGCGATCTAGGCGGAGACTCCATGAGCTACGTCGACATGGTCGGCAAGATCAACGACGAGTTCAAGGTCGTCATCCCCCAGGAGCTCTACGGGATGATCTACACTCCCAACGCCTTCGCCAAGGAGATCCTCGATCTCCTAAGCGCGGAAGGCCGCCTAGCCGAGCTCAAAGACCTCTCCAAAGGCAAAAAGAGGGCCAAGCGTGCCTTCAAGCAAGGAAAAACGAAGGAAAAATAGTTGTTTTATGCCTCCCTTGAGGCTAAGATAACTCCGCTTAAGCAAAGGAAACGAACTAGCCATGCCAAACATCAAATCCCAAATCAAACGCGACGCGACCAACAAAGCCGCCAACCTCGCGAACAACTCCGCCAAATCCGAGTGCAAGACCGCCATCAAGAAGGTCGAATCCCTCGCCAAAGAAGGCAAGAAGGACGAGGCTGTCAAAGCCCTCTCCGAGGCCATCTCTTTGATCGACAAGCTCGCCCACAAGGGCATCATCGCCGTCAACACCGCCTCCCACAAGAAGGCGCACCTCGAGAAGGTCGTCGCCGCCATCTGATTGGCTTTTCCGATTTCGCAAAAACAGCCCCGGACGGGGCTTTTTCTATATGGAGTAGTTGGCTAGGAACCTTTCGAAGGCGAATTCTCCCTCCTCTTTGCCGCTGAGGATCGCCAAAGAGGTCTCGTAGATCTGCTCCAAGATCAAAGGGATCTTGGAAGAGTCGATGCCGTAGAGGTTCCTCAGGGTGATGCCCACCCTGCCGGGGCTGCATTTGAGCTGGCTCGCGATGGAGTTCTTGCTCCCTCCCCTATCCGAGAGGAAAGCGACCCTCTCCATGAATTGGAAGGAGTTCGAGAGAAGGGAAAGCAATTGGATCTCCTCAATCTTCGCGACTTTGAGGTCGTGGTAGATGGCAAAGGAGGAAGGGAGGTCGCCGCGGAGGAGCGCATTGGACATCTCGAAGGCGTTCTCCTCGAGTTTCGGCGCGACGAGGGCTTTTATCTCCTCTTTGGAGACGCTGCCGCCATTAGCGTAGATAACGACTTTCTCGAATTCGTTGCAGTAGCGCGCGTAATCTCCGCCCACTCTGCTCACCAGCTCTTCCGCCGCCCCCGGGAGGAAGGCTCCCCCGCTTTTCTCAAGGCGCATCTTCGCGTTATCGATCAATTCCTCGGGGCTAGGGTCCCTGATCTCCTTGATCTCCCCGTTCTCGCTGATCGCCTTCACGAGGTCGCTTTTCTGGTCGAGCTCCCCATAAACGAGCAATATCAGATCGACTTGGGGGTTCGGGTTCTTGCAGTAATTCAATAAGGGATCGAGCGAATCCTCGGCGAGCAGCTTCCATTTGCCCTTGCCCAAAAAGAAGCAATCCAAGGCGAGGATGGCCTTCTTCTCGACGAAAAGCGAGAGCGACTCGCATTCGGAGGCTAGCTCTTTGGCTGTGGTTACCGCCATGTTGAAGGAAGCGAAATTGGTCTCGTTCCGCTCAGGGTAGTTCTTGTTCAGGAAGCGCTTGGCCATGTCTAGGGCGAGGCGGGGCTGAGAGGAGAGGTAGAGTTTGATCACCCCCCAATTATAGCGATGGCAGGGCGAATCTTGCATAGCGAATCGTCCCCTCCTCATCGGTCCGATGGACGCTGATGCCGTATTCGACGAGCCTGCTTGTCACCTCCTCATGGGGATGGCCGTATCGGTTCTTGGCCCCGCAGCTGATGATGGCCTCTTCCGGGGTCAATGCCTCAAGCCATTCTTCGCTTGTCGAGGTGTTTGAGCCATGGTGGCCGACCTTCAGGATGTCGCAGGCGATCTCGGGGTTATCCTCCACGATCCTTTTCTCCGTCGCGACGCTGGCGTCCCCGGAGAAAATCCACCATCTCCCCATGAACTCCAGCTGAAGGACCAAGGACGAATCGTTCTCATCCTCCCATTCGTAGACGTTCAGATTCTCGAAGGTGAGGCTGCCTACCTTCAAAGGGAAAGACGAGGCGTCGTCTATGAATTTCCCCACCTTGTAGTTCTCCATCAGCGAATCCTTCGCCCCGATGTGGTCGAAGTCGTCGTGGCTGGCGATCAAGCAATCGAGCTTGTAGATCCTCTCTTTCCTTAGGAAGGGGATGAGGGATTCCTTTGCCATGTCGAAGGAAGAGACCCCTCCCGTATCGATCATCACCGCGCTGCTCCCATCCCTTATCACGATGCAATCCCCCTGCCCCACGTTCACGAAATAGACCTCTTGGGTGAAGAGGTTCCTCAGGGGGAGGTAAGAGAGGGCGAGCCCCCCGAAAAGGGCGAGGCTTATCCTCCTCACCGCCTTCCTTTTCCCCATTTCCAAGAAGAACAAGGCGAGGAAGAAGCAGGCGTAATAAAGGAAGGGGAAGAACTCGGGGAGCTCGGTCAAAGGGATGACCATATCCATTTTCGAAAGCCCCCCAAGAAGGGAGGAGAGCATTCTGCTTATAGGTAGGGCAAGCCCCTGAAGGGGGATGCAGACCAAGCCGAGGACCCCGATGAGGTCATAAAGCAAGGCGAAGGGGAGGAGGAGATATGAGAAAAAAGCCGCGAGGATATGGAAGCCCCCGCTGCCGTTAGCCTCCACAGGAAAGAGGAAAAGATGGAACAAAGCAAAGCGAGGCAGGAAGCGGTATTTGATGTTGACCCTCTCAACTAGGGAGGAAGAGAAATAAGCGAGCAAACTCGCCCCGAAGCCCAAGGCGAATCCGCTTTGATAGGCGAGATGATAGTTTCCTAGAAGGAAGGCGATCCCGATGATCGAGGTTCTCATATAGGGCTTCAAACCCCATTTAAATTTGGTATTTAGCAAAGTTAATAACCTAGAGAAAAACAAGCGATACAAGCCTATTTTGAAAGGGGACAGAAGCAAAAGGAACAAAGAGACGCCCAAAGTGGCGAGCTTCGCATTCCTCTCTTTTACCTTCCAGGAAAGCACCTTCTCTAGGCTCCTTAAGATGATGCCTGCGACGATCCCGGAAGAGGAAAGGAGATAGATGAGGTTAAGTGAGATCGCCTGGCTAAGCAAAGCGTTTGAATAGTCCTTTCGATTGAAGAGGCAGGCCAAGATGAGGGCTCTGCTGTCCTCATCGTAATCCCTTAGGGCCCAGTCCTCATATGTCCTTAATCGGATGGGGAAAGTAAGGACGAATCTCGCCGTATTCCTATTCACGCTCATCTCGTTGTAGACGCCCCAGGAATTGAGGTACCTTGCGAAGTCGAAACGGGATTCGTAGGTCGTCAGTTTCAGCTCCTTCACCGTTCCGCTGACTTTGATGATGTCCCCCACCTCATATGGATGGCCTGAATAGGAGATGTAATAACGATGGAAGAAGTCCCTGGCAAGGAGATAGTTGTCCCCCGTTCTGAACACGAGCAAGGTCTTCTCCCCGCTATAGGAAGAGGCCGTCTCGGGGAGCAGCCCAAGCAAAACCCCCACCAGAAGGCAAGGGAGGAAGAGCTTCCACCGCTTTTTGATGAGGGAGAATAGAAAGAGGGAGACGACCAGCAAACCCAAGCAAAGATAGGACCATACGCTTTCAAGGAACCCGAACCAGAGCCCGAGGAAAAGGCCGAGGAAAGCGAAGAGGAAGCCCATCAGGATGCCGCGTCGCGCAAGGTGATGCGGTCTCTTACCGCGCGGAAGGTCGCGTCCCCGATCCCGGAGACGTCTTTGATCTCCTCGATGGCTTGGAAGGTGTGGCTGCTCCTATAGGAAGCGATGCTTGAGGCCGCGGCCTTCCCAAAGCCCCCGATGTCGACTAGATCGGTCTCGTTGCCTGTGTTGATGTTGACTTTCTGGATCGGCGTGGTCGCGCAGGTGTTGGAGTTGTCGTAAAGCGGGGCGATGTAGTAGCTGCCTTTGTTTTTCAGCGCGTAGTCGACGTTGTAGGCCAGCGTATCGGCGTTGCTGGTGGCCCCATCCGCCGCCGCGATGAGGTCCTGCAGGACCGATCCGGTATTGAGCACGTAGGTCCCTGCTTTGGTTACGGCCCCTGAGATCGTGACGGTGATGGTGTTGCCGCTGGCTAGGCTAGTGCTCGCCGCGTCGGTGGTCGTCTGATTGATGAAGCTCCCCGCGAGGGAGAAGGCGACGATCGAGACGATCGTCAGGGCGATGATGATGGCTATTGTTTTCATAAAAGCACCTCCACCCTGTAATAAAGGCGAATTTCCTCTTTTGCGGAAAAAAGCCCCACTTTTTTTCGTGGGGCGAGCTTGGCGATGAACTCGCATGCCTTTTCTGGGTCGCAATTTCTGCTTGTCCCAGGCAAAAACAACGGAGTCGCGCTACGAAAAACCGCCCCGGTTTCGGGACGGTATTCCTTGGTTTCGAATTCGCTTTGGATCGGCGAGGCTTCGAAGAAGGCCCATCGATCAACGTTGATTCAAAAGATCTCAGCAAGCGAGGGGCTCAGGCCTTATCGATGATCTTCTCGTCGATGCGGATGGAGTAAGGCTCGTCGACCTCAACCCTCACCTCATCGCCCGGGACCTTGCCTAGAAGCGCCTTCGCGAGCGGGGATTCGTTCGAGATGGTCGGGGTTTTCGCCATCGGGTCTGCGCCGGTGGAGCCGGCGATCTTAACCGACATGCTATCGCCGCTGGAAAGGAGGGTGAACTTCACGATGTTGCCGATGCTGATCGCGCCGTTGGCGTTCTTGTCCTTCTTGACGATGATGTGGTTGTTGAAGATGGACTCCAATTCCTTCACGCGCTGGGCGAGCTGGGCCTGGTGGTCCCTGGCGGCGCTGTAGTCGGCGTTCTCGGAGAGGTCGCCCTGCGAGCGGGCGAGCTCGAGGTCGGCGGTCACCTTGGGCTGCTGGACGTCGATGATGTCGCGGTATTCCTTCTGAAGCTTATCGTATTCCTCTTGGGTGAGGAGCTCTTTTTTCGTTGCCATTGTGCACTCCTTTGATTCAGCGGGTTAAATTGTACCCTTCCTCTTGCTCATGGGCAAGGAATCACTTCCTCGCCTCTTCGATTTTGGGGTCTTCCTGGAAGGCCTCGAAGACCTGCTCCGCCTCGTCGAATTCCTCGTCGTCGACCTCGTCTAGGCTGCTGCCGTCGACGCTAGACATCACGATGACCTCGTCGGGGTTGCTTTCCTTATAGAGGAAGTAGTAATCCTTCCCCCTTTGGTCGTTATGGAAATAGAAGAGGATCTTCGCGACCTCCTCGCTCCCATCCTCCTTCGTCAGGAGGATCTCATCGTCTTTGATTTCAACCATGTCGTCATTTCCTTTCATAGATGCGATTTGAGGAGGCTAGAGGCCTCATCGAACCTGGAGAGGTCCTTGCCGGAGCCGCTGGCCATCTCGGGCTTGCCTCCCCCGTTGCCGCCTAGCAAGGGGGCGACTAGCTTCATGCCAGCTCCCGCGCCAAGCCTCTTGGCCCCTTCTCCCCCGGCCATGATGACCAGAGATACGCCTTTCTCCCCTTTGCCGGCGAGGAAGAGATAATAATCCTTCTTGCCGGATTTGAGGTTGTCGGCGAGGCTCAGCAGGTCGTTCCTTTCGCCCTTGTCGAGCTTTTTGGCCAAGAAGGAGACCCCGTTGATCTCCTCTAAGATGGAGGAGAGGCTCTTCGCGGAGTCGCTCGCCATTTTGGCTTTGAGGGAGGCGATCTCCTTATTCGAGGAGGAGAGGCCATCCTGCAAAGAATTGATCTTGCCCAGCAGCTCATTGTCTTGGCAGCAGAGGCGCGAGGTGGCCTGAGTTAGCATCGCCCTCTTCTTGGAGAGGTATTCATAGGCCCCATAGGAGGTGCGGCCCTGGATGCGCCTGACTCCGCTGGAGACCGCGCTTTCGCTCTCTAAGACGAACAATCCGATGTCGGAGCTGTTCTTCACGTGCGTGCCGCCGCAGAATTCGCGCGAATACTCGCCGAACTCGACGACGCGGACGGTCTCCCCGTACTTCTCGGCGAATTCCATCTCCGCGCCTCTTTTCTTCGCCTCCTCGATGGGGAGGACCTCGGTGATCTCGGGGATGGCCTCGAGGATCTTCTCGTTGACCTCCTTCTCGATCGCGCTTAGCTGCTCATCGCTAAGCTTCTCGAGGCTAGAGAAGTCGAAGCGGAGGTAATTCTCGTCGACGTAGCTGCCCTTCTGATCGACGTGGGCGCCCAAAACGTTGGAGATGGCGCTGTGGAGGAGGTGGGTGGCGCTGTGGTTCCTCGCGGTCAGCTCCCTCTTCCTCCTATCGATCCTCAAGGTGAGCTCATCGCCCTCCCTGATGGTCCCGAAATCGATCTCGACGTGATGGAGGTGCTGCCCGCAGGGGGCTTTGCTCACCCCCACCACCTTCGCTGAGATCTCATCCCCCTCGATCCTTCCCTCATCGCTCACCTGCCCGCCGCATTCGGCGTAGAAGACGGTTTTGTCGAAGGCGACTTCTCCCGACTCATCGAGAGCATCCACCCTGACCCCGTCTTTGAAGACCCCGATGACCTTGGCTTTGATCTCGTAGCCTTCGTAAAGGAACTCGGAAGGGTCTTTGAAGGAGAGGAGGTCCTTGCTCTGCTTATGGAAGGATTCGATCTCCCCCCTGGCCTTCCTCGCCCTCTCCTTCTGCTCGTCCATGCATCGAGCGAAGCCCTCCACGTCGACGCTGACCCCGTTCTCGGCGCAGATCTCCTGGGTGAGGTCGAGGGGGAAGCCATAGGTGTCGAAGAGCTTGAAGGAATCCTCCCCCGAGAGCTCTTTCTTGCCTGAGATCAAAGAAAGCAGCTTCTCCTCGCCGGAAGAGAGGGTCTTCAGGAACTTCTCCTCCTCGGACTTGATCATCTTGCTGACGAAGTCGCCCTTGGAGAGGAGCTCGGGGTAGAAATCCCCGTAGTTCTCATCCACCGTCTTGACGAGCTTATAGAGGAAAGGCTCGTTGATGCCAAGCTTCTGCCCGTATCTCATGCCGCGGCGGACCAATCTCCTCAAGACGTATCCCCTGCCTTCGTTGGAGAAGCTCGCCCCATCGCTTAAGGCGAAGGTCAAAGAGCGCGCGTGGTCGACGATCACGCGGTAAGGGAGGAGGTTCTCCCCTTGATATTCCTTATGGCAGATGCCCTTCACCGCGTCGATGAGAGGGGTGAACAGATCGGTCTCGAAGTTGGTCGGGCAATCCTGCAAGATGCAGGCGAACCGTTCCAAACCGGCCCCGGTATCGATGTTTTTGGAAGGGAGCTCCTTATACTGGGAGCGGGGCAAGACGCCGGGCTCGCAGTTGTATTGGCTGAAGACGATGTTCCAGATCTCGATGTAGCGGTCGTTGTCCATGTCCTCTTCTAGCATCTTGATGCCGAGGTGGTCGGGATCATACTCCTCGCCCCGATCGAAGAACATCTCCGTGTCCGGGCCGCCCGGCCCTTTGCCTATCTCCCAGAAGTTGCCTTCTAGGGGGATGAGGTGAGAGGAAGGGACGCCGCATTTGATCCAAAGCTCCTTGGTCGCCTGATCTAGGGGCGAGTAGGTCATGTATAGCCTCTCCACGGGGATCCCGAAGCCCTTCTCCTCATCGGTGAGGAGCTCATAGGCCCAGGGGATGACCTCGTTCCTGAAGTAGTCGCCTATCGAGAAATTGCCTAGCATCTCAAAGAAGGTGTGATGGCGCGCCGTGTGGCCGACGTTCTCGATGTCGTTGGTGCGGATGGACTTCTGGACGTTGACGATCCTCCTGCAGGGAGGGACCTCGGAGCCGTCGAAGTATTTCTTCAAGCCGGTGACCCCGGCGTTCACCCAAAGGAGCGATTTGTCCCCTTGGGGGATGAGGTTGACCCCGCTGACGTATTGATGGCCTTTGCCTTCGAAGAAGGAGATCCACCTCTGACGGATCTCTTTGCCGCTTAGATAAGTCATATTCGTTTCCTCCCGGGGAAAATAAAACACCCCGCTAGATGAAGGAACGCTTTCGCGCGGTACCATCCTTCTTCACCACAAGGTGCGCTCATTTGCCCTTCTTAACGCGAAGGCGCGGCGGCATTGCCCGCATAAGGGGGAATGGCAGGTTCCCGATACGAGGGAAATATACTCCACTTCCTTCGGAAGGGGTACTACTTATTTCCCGCTAGGCCCAAGAAGAGGGCATCGTGCGGTAGTTCTTCATCCACTCGCTCTCCTTGAGCTTGAGCGAGTTGTTCGAGAAGCTTAGACTCTCGCGACTAGAGGAATCGTAGCTAGCGACGATCGTCCCGTTGAAGGGGGAGAAAGCGCTCGTGCTGTCCCAGCTCCCCAAGGTGGTGACGTATACCCGGTCGGTGTGCTTGGCGATCCTGTCGATGAATTCCTGCGCGGGGAAGGAATGGTTCGAGTTGGTCCTGGAGTATTCCTTGTTGCCCGCGCAGCAGGTGACGACGCATAGCGCGGGGTCGATGACGTCGAGGAGCTCATCGGTGGAGGCGGTATAGGAGCCATGGTGACCGGCTTTGAAGAGATCCACTTTGGGAAGGTCGTTGTACTTGACGAGGCTATGCTCGGCGTAGGCCTCCGCGTCCCCGGTGAAGAGGAAGCTCCTGCTCCCCTGCTTGAAGAGGAGACATACGGAATAGTCGTTCTCATCGGAGAACCCGGATTTCGTGTAAGAGCTCTCGAGGCCCTTATACTCCAAGAAGGTGTGATCGTAGAAATAGTTGTAGAGGATCGTCATGGAGACGTTCCTGCCGAGGTTCACCGTGTAGGAGAGGTTCGCGGAGTTGCAAAGCTCCCCCACCGTCTTCCAGCTCGCCCCCTGGCTCACCGCGTAATTCCTCGCGTCGACGTAATCGCGGTAGATCTCGGTGGAGTTGAAGGCGGTCTTGGTCTCGCCGCTGGAGGTATAGGTATAGGTGTCGGTGCAGGAGACGAAGCGGGAATCGCCCTTCGAGTTGCTCGGGTCGGCGTTGTTGATGACGTTCTTGTCGTCGCCTGAGTTCGAGTAAGAGAAGTCGATGATGTTGTCGATCTGATAGGTGTAATAGATGCCGTCGCGGGAAGTCCCGCTCTCGTTCCCAACGAAGCCGGCGATATGGTCCTGATGGCCGTGGGTCGCGATGACGTATTCGAGCTTCCCGTCGGAGACGTAGTCGTCCCTAGAGGAATCGTCGAGGTAGCTTTTTATCCTCGAGGCGCTTCCTTTCCTCGCGCCGGCGTCGATCAAAATATCGGTGTCCCCCACTTTGATGTATACCGCATCTCCCGACCATTGCTCCTGCCTGTCGATGAAATGGAAGGAGATCTTGTCGCAGTCGGAATCCTCATAGGATGATGTGTCGGTGGAGCCGGAGGAAGAGGAACCTTCGGAAGAACCGGAGGAATCGCCGGATGACGAGGGCTCAGAGGAGCTGGAACGCTCTTGCGAAGAACCGGAGGAATCGCCGGATGACGAGGGCTCCGAGGAGCTGGAACGCTCTTGCGAGGAACCGGAGGAATCGTCGGATGACGAGGGCTCCGAGGAGCTGGAACGCTCATCCGATGAGCTGGATGACCCAGCGGACGAATGGGAATGGGAAGAGCTTTCCGAACTCTCTTCTGCGCTTGAGGAGGACCGCTGATTGGAGGATGCCTCGGATGATGATTCCCTAGAGGAGTCGCCTCCGATGGTGAAGCTGCATCCGGAAGCAGAGATGGCGGCTAAGAAAGTTAGCGCGCCCAGCAATAGCGCCCTGGAGCATCCCTTTCTTTTGCCTAAGCCGGAGGCTTCGTCCAAATTCTTCTTTGCCATGGGCAAATGTTAAAGCAAAAGGCTCCTTCAGGGAAGGAGGAGGATTGGAATCCGCGGCCGCTTAGCGGAAGGAAAGGGACATCGCGGAAGCCTTTTGACCGCCTTCAGGGCCGGCCTTCCGCTAGGAGGAATTGCCTTGGGGAGAGGGCCTTGACGGGGGATTCCGAGTAATCCTTCAGGTTCCTGGTGATGATGAGGTCCATCTTCTCCCGTTTGGCGGTCTCCATCATGAGGCCATCCTCCAGGTCGTTGGTGTAAGGCAAAGGCAAAGCGTTCAGGACGTCTTCCTTGGTCACGTCAAGGAGGGAAAGGATCGAAAGCAATTCGCCTATCCTCCTGCAGGCCTTAGAGGCATCTTTCGTGCTTTTTCGGTAGATGTAGAAAAGGTCGGATATGCTTTTGGCGGTCAAGAATCCATCCATCTCCCCACAGGCGCATTTCCTGAGGACGCCTTCCGCCTCATCGGCGAAGCCGTCCCGATCCATCAGGAAATCGAGGACGACGCAGGTATCGAGGAGGGCCCTCATAGGCTTTTGGCCCTCTCGTCGGCTATCTCTTCCGCGGTCATGTCCAAGGGGATGCTGCCTTTCAGGGATTCGAGCACGGCGAGCTTATCCGCGTAAGGATTGACGATTTTGGCGATGACCTTTCCGTTGCGGGCGATGTAGATGTCTTCCTTCATCGAAAGGTCGAGGTATTCTTTCTGGTTCTCCCGAAGCTGGGTGGTGCTGACGATCATACATGTCCTCCTAAAAATGTACATTTATTATAATTGAATGTACAAAGCTATCCAACATCCCAATAATCGTCTATCCGGCAAAAGGGCAGGCAAAGCCCATAGGCGAGCAAAAAAACAAACGATTTCCCGCGGCGCTGGATGGACGTTTGCTCCTAGCGCATTCATTTAAGGCGTTCGCGAATGCCGAAAAGAGCCTCAGCTCCAAGCGCTAGGCATCGTGCGGTTACTCTTCATCCAATCGCTTTCCTTGAGCTTCTTGTAGTTGTCTGAGCAAGTGAGCGCCTCATCGCTTAAGGAGTTGTAGCTGACCACGATCGTCCCGTTGAAGGGGGCGAAATAGCCCGTGGTCTCCCAACTCCCCAGGGTCGTGACGTAGACCCTGTCGGTGTGCTTGGCGATCCTGTCGATGAATTCCTGCGCGGGGAAGGAATGGTTCGAGTTGGTCCTGGAGTATTCCTTGTTGCCCGCGCAGCAGGTGACGACGCATAGCGCGGGGTCGATGACGTCGAGGAGCTCATCGGTGGAGGCGGTATAGGAGCCATGGTGACCGGCTTTGAAGAGATCCACTTTGGGAAGGTCGTTGTACTTGACGAGGCTATGCTCGGCGTAGGCCTCCGCGTCCCCGGTGAAGAGGAAGCTCCTGCTCCCCTGCTTGAACAGCAGGCATACGGAATAGTCGTTCTCCTCCGAGAACCCCGACTTCGTATAAGAGCTCTCCAAGCCCTTCACCTCGGCGAAGGTGTGGTCGTAGAAATAGTTGTAGAGGATCGTCATGGAGACGTTCTTGCCTAGATTCACCGTGTAGGAGAGGTTCGCCGAGTTGCAAAGCTCCCCCGCCGTCTTCCATATGGTCCCTTGGCTCACCGCGTATTCCCTCGCGGTCACGTAATCGGCGTAGAGATCGGAGCCATGGGTCTTCTGGCTGCTGCCTGAGGCGTAGGTGGCGGCGTAGGAGACGAAGCGGGAATCGCTTTTCGAATTGCTCGGGTCGGCATTGTTGATCACGCTTTTGCCATCGGAGGAGTTGTAATAGGAGAAATCGATGAGGTTGTCGATCTGGTAGGAATAGAAGATGCCGTTGTAGGCGCCGCTGTTCTTGTTCCCGATCATCCCCGCGATGTGGTCCTGATGGCCGTGGGTCGCGATGACGTATTCGAGCTTCCCATCGGAGACGTATTCTCCCCGGGAGGAATCGTTCAGATAGCTTTTTATCCTCTCCGCGCTTCCTTTCTTCGCGCCGGCGTCGATCAAAATGTCGGTGTCCCCCACTTTGATGTATACGCAGTCGCCGGAGTATTGCTCCTGCCTGTCGATGAAATGGAAGGAGATATTGTCACAGGTGGAATCCTCGTAGGAGGCGGTGTCGGCGGAGCCGGAGGAGTTTGCCGAGCTTTCTTCTGAGTCTGATAGGGACGGCCACCAAGAAGAGGATGATTCAGACGAGGATTGCCCATTGGGGTTGAATCCGATCCTGAAGGTGCAGCTGGAAGAAGAGATGGCGACCAAAAAGGCGAGGGCGCCGAGCAAAAATCCGCTTGGGCGGCCGTTTCTCTTGCCTAGACGGGAGGTTTCTTTTGAGTTCTTCTTTGGCATAGGCAAATGTTAAAGCAAAAGTCTTTTCCAAGGAAGAAGGGGATG